>NZ_VICB01000014.1 GCF_006546835.1 Actinomyces johnsonii
TGGCCTTGACGGCGGCCACCGCGTTGCGCTCGATGCAGGGGATCTGGACGAGTCCGCCCACGGGGTCACAGGTGAGCCCCAGGTTGTGCTCCATGGCGATCTCGGCGGCGTTCTCTACCTGGGCCGGCGTCCCGCCCAGGGCCTCGGCCAGGCCGGCGGCCGCCATCGAGGAGGCCGAGCCGACCTCGCCCTGGCAGCCCACCTCGGCTCCCGCGATCGAGGCGTTGGTCTTGATGAGCCCGCCCACAGCGGTGGCGGCCAGCAGGAAGCGGCGGGCGCCGTCGTCGTCGGCCCCGGGGATGAAGCGCTCGTAGTAGGCCAGGACCGCCGGGACGATCCCGGCCGCGCCGTTGGTGGGGGCGGTGACGACGCGGCGCCCGGCGGCGTTCTCCTCATTGACCGCGAGCGCGAACAGGTTCACCCAGTCCATGCCGCGCAGGGGGTCGGCCATGGTGAAGGCGGCGGCCGGGCCGGTCGACTGGGCGCGCAGCCGCTCGTGGAGGGCCTTGGCGCGGCGGCGCACCCCGAGCCCGCCGGGCAGGATGCCCTCGGCGTTCATGCCGGCCTCGATGCAGGCACGCATCGTGGCGCGCAGGCGGTCCAGGTAGGCCATGACCTCCTCCCGGCTACGGGCGGAGAGCTCATTGGCCAGGACGACCTCGGAGACGCCCAGGCCCTCGCGCTCGCAAATCGCCAGCATCGCGGCCGACGTGGTGAAGGGGAAGGGCGCGGGGGTGGCGTGGGCCTGGCTGGCGGAGGCGGTCGCCAGGGCCTGGATCGACGGCGATCCGGGAGCTCCGACGTCTTCCATGACGAAGCCGCCGCCCACGGAGTAGTAGGTGCGGCGCAGGATCTCGGCGCCGCTGGCGCAGTAGGCGGTCAGGGTCATGCCGTTGACGTGGTAGGGCAGGACCCGGCCGGGCAGGAAGTGGATGTCAGCGCCGGGACTGAAGGGGACGGGGCCGACGCCGTCGACCACCAGCTCACCTGCGGCCTCGACCTCCTCCATGAGGGACTCGCACACGACGGCGGGAACGGTCTCGGGCTCGTAGCCCGCCATTCCCATGACGGCGGCGCGGTCGGTGGCGTGCCCGCGGCCGGTGGCGCCGAGCGAGCCGTAGAGCTCGACGGTGATGCGGGTGGGCTGCGGCAGGCCGGCGCCGAGGACCTGTGAGTCGCACTCGCCGTCGGACGCCCCTGCGCCGCCTGGGCGGACCGCCTCGGCCAGGGCCCGGCTGAAGGCGCGGCCGGCCCGCATGGGGCCCACGGTGTGGGAGGAGGAGGGCCCGATACCGATGCGCATAAGGTCGAAGACGCTCAGCGGGCGGGGTGCCTGCTCGACGTCGATCGCCCCGGCGAGGAGCGCCGCGGGCGTGGCCGAGTCCAGAGCAGCGGAGACGAGGGCGGTGTCCGGAGCGAGAGCCGACACATCGGTGGCAGCAGGACTCGCCGATCCGGCAGGGCCGGCGACGACGGAGGTGTTTGTCGAGGTAGGGAGTTCAGGGCCGGTCACATCCCCATGATGCACGCCCGGCGCCCGGGCTCCCAAGTTCCGACGAGCTCAAGCCGATTCGCCGTCAGTCGGTGGAGCGCACCAGCCACCAGGCGGCGTAGGGAGGCACGGGTACGCGCCCGTCCCCCGCCCCGTTCAGCGACGTGGACCCGAAGGGGACCGTGTCGGTCAGGACGTCGGTGGCCCCCATAACCCCGAGCCGGGCGAGCTGGTCGGCGGCCACCGAGCGCCACTGCGGCGTCACGTTGTACACGCCCACGAAGCTGCCACGCGGGTGGTCCCGGTAGGTCACCAGCACCCCGGGATCGTCGATGTCCTGCACCTGGGTGCGCACGACGGCGTCGAGCTGGGGCAGGCCGGCGCGCACCTGCGCCATATGCGCCAGATCGGTGAAGACGCGCCCTTCGACGGTGGAGCGGTCGTGCCGGTTGGCCATCCGGGCCTCGTCGAGCCGGGGCCGCCCGGCCCAGCGCGAGTCGGCCTCGTGGCCCGGCTCGGTGTCCCAGTTGGGGTCGTTGGGCTGGGCGAGCTCGTCACCGCTCCACAGGACGGGGATGCCGCCCCACCCGTAGAGGATGGCGTGGGCCATGCGCAGGGCGTGGATCCGTTCCTCGCGCCAGGTCCACAGTGACTCGACCTCGTGCTCGGGGGTTGCGTCGGTGACGCCCTCCCAGGCCTCGGTGGCGGCCTCGATCCCGATGAGCGAGGCCGCGGTTCCGGCGATGCGCCGGTCCCCGGTGGCCGGGTTGTGCTGGAAGACGAGACCCGCGGCGTCGGAGGTGGGGTACTCGCCGCTGTACCAGTCGGCGAGGAAGGCCCGGTGGTCGTAACCGCCAAGGCCCACGGCGGCCGCGTCGTCGTCGTCGATGGCCCATCCGATGTCGTCGTGGCAGCGCAGGTAGGTGATCCAGGTGGCTGTGGATGGCTCGATGGGCAGGTTCTGGAGCGCCTCGACGGCCAGCGTCGTGTCGCGCGCGGCGAGCATGGACCAGACCTGGACCATGAGGGAGTTGTGGTAGGCCAGGTCGGAGACCTTGCCGGTGTACTTGCCCTGGCCGAGGTACTGGAGGAGCTCGGTGGGAGCCACGATCGCCTCGGCCTTGAGGTCGACGGCGGGGCAGGCGATGCGGGTCAGGGCGCGCAGGGCCTCGGTGATGGCGTGGACCTCGGGCTGGCCCTGGCAGTCGGTGCCCAGGCGCTTGATGGTGAAGGCGATGGCGTCCAGGCGCAGCACCTCGACGCCGCGGTTGGCCAGGTCCAGGACGATGCCCGCGAACTCGGCCATGACACGGGGGTTGCGCCAGTTGAGATCCCACTGGAAGGAGTTAAAGGTGGTCCACACCCAGCCGCTCACGCCGTCGTCCCAGGTGAAGTTGCCGGGGGCGAAGTCGGGGAAGACCTCCGGCAGGGTGCGCTCGTAGGCATCGGGCTCGGTACGGTCAGGGAAGATGAGGAAGTAGTCGCGGTAGCGCTGCTCGCCGGCGCGCGCCCGCACCGCCCACTCGTGCTCGGCAGCCACGTGGTTGAGGACGAGGTCGACCACGAGCGAGATGCCCTCGGCGCGCAGCTCACCGGCCAGGTGCTCCAGGTCCTCCATGGTGCCCAAGTCCGGGCGCACGGAGCGGTAGTCGGCGACCGCGTAGCCCCCATCGGAGTCGCCGGGGCGCGGAGTGAGCAGGGGCATGAGGTGGAGGTAGGTCACCCCCAGCTCGCGCAGGTAGTCGATGCGGTCCTCCACGCCACGCAGGGTGCCGGCAAAACGTTCGGTGTAGGCGGCGTAGCCGATACGGCCGGGGTGCTGGGCCCAGGAGGGGTCGAGGGTGCGGGCCAGGTCCAGGCGGCGCAGCTCGTGCTCGCGCTCCACGTAGGCCTGGGCGGCCAGGGCCAAGAGGTTGAGAGCCTCCTCCTCGGCGACCTCGCCGTAGAGGGTGGTCAGGCCGTCGAGGAGGTCGGGGTACCAGGCCTCCACGCGAGTGAGGAAGACGTCGCGTTCGGCGGCCTCAAGCGGGTCCAGGATATGGAAGACGATGTCGTCGAGGGATGATGGGAGGGGAGTGGTGGCGCTCATGGAACCATGGTCCCCGATTCGGGGCCGCTGCGGTACTGATTTCCTTGCCGTGCCGCCCGCGGGTCGACCATCCGGGGAGGCGGCGGCATCGCGGTCGGCGCTGGACCATCGCGAACGCCTGAGCGGGCCGACAACGGCATTCCGCCATCGAGCCGGGCCGATTCCACGTGATCGACCCGGCTTGGCCGGTGCGCTCCGGACGGTGCACGCTAGGGACATGACTCCCATCGCCCTGACCATCGCCGGCTCCGAGGCCTCGGGCGGCGCCGGCGCACAAACCGACCTCAAGACCTTCCACACCCTCGGCGTCTTCGGCTGCACGGCCCTGACCTGCATCGTGTCCATGGATCCCGAGAACGACTGGAACCACCGCTTCGTCCCGGTGGACCCGGCCGTCATCGCCGACCAGATCGAGACCTGCGCCTCGGTCCACTCGCGCGTCGACGCCGTCAAGATCGGCATGCTGGGCACGGCCCCCACCATCGACGTCGTCGAGCGGGCGTTGGAGACCTACGACTTCCCCACCGTGGTCCTCGATCCGGTTCTCATCTGCAAGGGACAGGAGTTCGGGGGCGCCCTCGAGGTGGACAACGCCCTGCGCACCAAGATCCTGCCGCGCGCCACCATGACCACCCCGAACCTGTTCGAGGCCGCCACCCTGGCGGGCATGGGGGAGATCACCACGGTCGAACAGCTCAAGGACGCCGCCAAGCGCATTCATGACCAGGGCGTGCCCAACGTCCTGGCCAAGGCCGGCCCGTCACTGGGCACCGGCACCGCGCTGGACGTCTTCTACGACGGCGCCACCCTGGAGGTCCTCGAGGTCGAGGCCGTGGGCACCGAGCGCGTCCACGGCGCCGGCTGCACCCTGGCGGCCGCGATCACCGCCGAGCTTGCCAAGGGCGCCAGCCCGCTTCAGGCCGCCGTCACCGCTAAGGAGGTCGTCTCCTCCTCCATCAGGCACGGCCTGCGCGGCAATATGCCGTTCCTCTACGTCTATCAGGGCGAGTACCGGCGGTCCTGAGCTGCGCCGCCGCTGTCCCCGACGGCTCCTCACAAGTTGCCACCTGTACGCCCGCCGCTGACGGTCTCCAGTTCCGTCGGCGGCGGATGTTCGTCATCCACGCTCGGTTCTGTCACTCTGGGCGACTTTTCACACGGACTGCCGCGGTCATCGGCAGACCCGCATTGCCCTGACCTGCGCAGATGCCCCAGGCCCACCAGCGCGAAGCAGTGCCGACACACCTAAAAGTCGCCACCAGTGACACTTCGGCCTGAGCGAACCGGCACGCACTGTCTAGTAGATAGACAATCTAGTAACTAGGTAGTCTATAAACCATGGACTCATCAGCAGCGCGCCTCCTGCGCGGATTCCTGGAACCCTGTCTGCTCTCACTGCTGGCCGAGCACGCCGACTACGGCTTGTCTCTGGCGCAGCGGCTCACCGCCGCCGGCCTGGACGAGGTACCCGGCGGCACGCTCTACCCGGCTCTCATGCGCCTGGAGAAGCGCGGCCTCGTCGCAGTCTCCTGGCGCCCCTCCGTCTCCGGACCCGCCCGCAAGTACTACGAGCTGACGAAGGCCGGACGCACCGAGCTCGCCGCGCGGCGCTCCGAGTGGCGCACCTTCTCCACAGCGGTCGGCGACATCATCGAGGGCCGGAAGGTACGTACGGAGGCCCCCTCATGAGCCCCACCGAGGACGCCAGAGACCCAATGCCGGACATGACAGCCGACTGGTACCGGAGCTTCGAGGCGGAGCTCGCTTCCCATGGCCTGCCCGCTGCCGAGGTCCACCGGACGACGGCGTCAACCCGCGCCGAGGCGGAAGCGGCCGGAGTACCGCCCGGCGACCTGTACGGTCCGGCGGTTCTCTACGCCCGCGAAGTCGCCTCGGCCCTGCGGGATTACCAGGCTGACGTACCCGCTCCCACCGCGGCCGCTCCCGCGGTCCTGCGTCTGACGGAGGTCTCCGCACGCCGCGGACGCCGCACAATCCTGTCAGACATCAACCTCACCGTCCGCCGGGGCGAGGTCGTCGCCGTCGTCGGGGCCAATGGGGCAGGCAAGTCGACCCTGCTCCAGCTCTGCGCGGGCCTACTGCGCGCAAGCAGCGGACGCATCGAGCGGACGCCGCACTTCGGCTACGCGCCCCAACTCGATTCCTTGGCGCCGCTGCTCACGGTCGACGAGCACCTCCGGCTCTTCGGCGCGGCGCGCGGCATGCGGAGGGGCCGCTCCGTCTCAACGGGACACCGCCTGATCACCCGCCTGGGCTGGACCGCCCGCGGGGACCAGACCGCCGGAACACTCTCCGGCGGGACCCAGCAGAAGCTCAACGTCGCCCTCGCCCAGCTCGACGCACCCGAGCTGCTCCTGCTGGACGAGCCCTACCAGGGCCTGGACGCCCTCGCCTACGAGGACCTGTGGGCCCTCATCTCCTCCTGGCGCGCTTCGGGCGCGGGGGTCCTGCTGGTCACCCACCTGCTGCGCGACGTCGACCTGGTCGATCGCGTCGTCGAGCTGCCGGCTCCACAGGAGACCACCGGCCGGACACGCCGATGGACACGGAGGAAGGAATCCGCATGAGTGCACCGCAACCTCACCCGACAGTTTCACGGGCCGAGCAGCCCCGAGCCGGGGGCGCCCGATCCCAGTCGACAGCGGCGACCACTGGCCTCGTCGCTCTCATCACCCTGCGCGAGCTCGCCCGACGGCGCGGCGCCCTCGCACTGGCGACCCTCCTGCCGCTGACCTTCTACCTGGTGCGCCTGGAGACCCACTGGACCGCCATCCGGCTCCTGTCGATAGGCTTGGGCTGGGCGACGGCGACACTGGCGCTGTTCACGCAAGTCTCGTCCCGGTCGGTGGACCGCCGTCTCACCGTGAGCGGAGCGCCGCCGGCAGTCCTGCTGCTGGGCCGCTACCTTGCCGTTCTCGGCCTGGGGTGGACCATCGGCCTGCTCTACAGCTGCCTCGTCCTGACCACAATCGGCGACGAGCTCACCCACCCGGGCGCGGTACCGGTCATGCTGCTGCTGACCGCCACCGTGGCCACTCCCCTGGGCTCGCTGGCGGCCGCCCTGGTTCCGAGGGACCTGGAGGGCGCGCTTCTGTTGCTGTCGGTCATGGCGGTCCAGGTGCTCGTCGACCCGACCGAGGACTGGACTCGCGTCCTGCCACTGTGGTCAACCCGGGAGCTGGCCAGCGTCGTCGTGGAGAACCTGGGGTCGGAGAACGCGACTTACCTGCACCGAGGACTGGCGCACGGCTTTGCTATGGCCGTCCTGCTGACGGCGGCGAGCTGGGTCATGGGGGTCCTGCGACTGCGTACGGTGCGCCTTCCGGCCCCGAGTCCTGTTGAGCCGATCTACTCGTAGGCGGGCTCGGGGGTGACGTCGCGCGCCATATTGGCGAAGCGCGACACGTGCCCCTGGAAGGCCACCGGGATGGTGCGGGTCTGCCCGTTGCGGTGCTTGGCCACGATGATGTCGGCCTCACCGGGGCGATCCTCGTTGTTGTAGTACTCCGGGCGGTGCAGCAGGATGATGATATCGGCGTCCTGCTCCAGCGACCCGGACTCGCGCAGGTCGCTCATCTGGGGCTTGTTGCCGGTGCGCTGCTCAGGGCCGCGATTGAGCTGGGCGACGGCGATCACTGGGATCTCCAGCTCCTTGGCCAGCAGCTTGAGGGACCGGGAGAACTCGGAGACCTCCTGCTGACGCGACTCGACCCGCCTGCCCGAACTCATGAGCTGGAGGTAGTCGATGACCATGAGCCCTAAGTTGTGCTGCTGCTTCATGCGCAGGGCCTTGGAGCGGATCTCCGGCATCGTGAGGTTGGGCGAGTCGTCGATGAACAGCGGCGCATTGGACACGGGGTTGTAGGCCACGGCGACGTCGGTCCAGTCGCGGTCCTCCATCTGGCGCGAACCGCGCAGCTTGTTCATGTCCACGCTCGACTCGGCGGCCAGCATGCGCATCATGAGCTCCATGCGCCCCATCTCCAGGGAGAAGTAGCAGCTGGTGATGCCGTGGTGGATCGAGGCCGAGCGGCAGAAGTCGACGGCGAGCGTGGACTTGCCCATGGCGGGACGCGCGGCCACGATGATCATCTGGCCGGGGTGCAGTCCACCGGTGAGCTCGTCGAGCTCGATGAAGCCGGTGGGCACGCCGGTCAGGGCCCCGTTCTCACGGTTCTGAGCGGCCTCAATCTCAAGGTTGGCTTCACCCAGGAGCTCGGAGACGGCGATGTAGTCCTCCTTCTCGCCCTCGTGGTGGGCCACCGAGTAGACCTCGGCCTCGGCCAGCGTGACGAGATCGGCGATGTCGCCGGCGTCGGTGGAGTACCCCAGCTGGGTGATGCGGGTACCGGCCTGGACCAGGCCGCGCATGAGCGCCTTGTCCTTGACGATCCGGGCGTAGTAGCCGGCGTTGGCGGCGGTGGGCACGGTGGCCATGAGGGAGGCCAGGTAGGGGGCACCGCCGACGCGCTCGAGCTCGCCGCGCCGGGAGAGCTCATCGGCCACGATGAGGGGATCGGCGGGCTCAGAGCGGTTGTAGACCTCGACGATGGCGTCGAAGATCGACTCGTGGGCCGAGCGGTAGAACTCAGGGCCGCGCAGGACGTCGATGACATCGGTAATGGCCTCTTTGCTCAGGAGCATGCCACCCAGCGTGGCCATCTCCGCCTCGAGGTCCTGGGGCGGGAGACGATCGAAGACGGCGCTGTCGGCCCGGATGCCCCCGCTTCCGGTCCCGCCCGAGCCGGTCTGCCCGCCCATGCCGTTGTCCATCCGGCTACACCTTCCGCACTGTCCCTCCGGTTGTCACCGGCCCGTCCTTCCGCTCCCGACGACGGCCCGGCGCGCCAGGAAGACGCTCGCCCGCGTGGAGCGCGCGCGTGACGATAACGCCATCGGGAGGACCTCGCAAACTCTCAAGTTCGCCGGCGCTGGGGATATCCGCACCCCTCCTGTGGGAAGGCCCTCGGAGCCTGGGGACACAGGAGCATCTGCTGTGGACACAGATGTGCGCACCTGGCACCACCGTACCGGAGTGCGTCGACCTTTCGTTGCCATCACAGCAGTTTCCGGGTTCAGGCTTCCTATAGGCACTTCCCACCACATCACAATGTGATCTGTGGACAAGTGGGTAAACCTGTGGACAAACATGACGTTCGACTTGAGGTCCATCCCGTTTGTGGGTCTCCTACAGGCCTGTCTGAACCGGTTATCCCCAGGTTCCGCACACACCGATCGACAACGGCCTCACGAACGCACTCTCGGGTTACTTTCAGATTTTATTAATTTTTCCTCAAGAAGAATCGTTGTGCGATCCGCCAGGAGAATCGGGGTCGTCAGCCCGACTGATCACACCGAGAACCCGCTGAGGGCCCGAGGCACCATCCTCATCCTCAACCTGTCCATGAGGACAGCCTCAGCACTGGCGCCTCCGGTGCTCGACCGCCCTCCCACGGCGACGGGCACGTGCCGTCGGGCAGTCTCCCGCGCGTCCGCCACCCGGCAGTGCCCGGCGACTGCCAATGGTTTCCAGAAGCTCACGGTGGTCCACAATGGGGCAGTGCCCGATACCAGCTACCCTCCTTCCTCCAGTCTCAATCGTCAGGTCCTGTCCTTGGCCCTGCCAGCGCTGGGGGCTCTGATCGCCGAGCCGCTCTTCGTGCTGGCGGACTCGGCGATGGTCGGCCATCTCGGTGCCGTGAGCCTGGCGGGCCTGTCGCTGGCCTCCACGATCCTGACGACGACGGTGGGCCTGTTCGTCTTCCTGGCCTACGCGACGACCGCAACGACGGCGCGCTTGTTCGGGGCCGGTCGCCGTCGGCGGGGGCTGCGGGCCGGCGTTGACGGGATGTGGCTGGCACTCCTGCTGGGGCTGGGGACGGGAGCCCTCCTGGGGCTGACAGCCCCGTGGCTGACACGGCTGATGGGCGCTCACGGCCCGGTGGCACAGGCCGCCGTCGCCTATCTGCGCGCCTCCAGCCCGGGATTGCCGGGCATGTTCGTCGTTCTGGCGGCCACCGGTGTACTGCGCGGCCTGCTGGACACGCGCACGCCCTTCGTAGTGGCCACCGGCGGGGCGATCCTCAACGTCGTCGTCAACGCGATTCTGCTCTACGGGGTCGGGGTGGGGATCGCGGGCTCGGGTGCCGGCACCGCGATCGCGCAGACGGCCATGACGCTGGCGCTGGCCCGCCCCATCGTCCGGGAGGCCCGGGCGGCCGGTGTGGGTCTGCTCCCCCACCGGGAGGGCCTGCGGGCCTCTCTGGGCAGCGGAACGCCGTTGCTCATCCGCTCGCTGAGCCTCAGGGTGGCGATCCTGGCGACCGTGTGGGCGGCGACGGCGCTCGGGGACGTGTCGTTGGCGGCCCACCAGGTGGTGAACACCCTGTGGACCTTCGCGGCCTTCGCCCTGGATGCGCTGGCTGTGGCGGCGCAGGCCCTCATCGGCACCGCGCTGGGACAGGCGCAGAGAGACGCCGACGATTCCGCTGTGACCAACACCGAGGTCGATACCGCGGCCGATACCGACGCTGATGCTCGGACCGCCTCGACCACTGCGGGCTGGTCCATCGACGAGCTGTTGCGGCGGATGCTGGCCTGGGGCGCTGGGACAGGCGTGCTCATCGGGGTGCTCATGGCGGCGGGGGCCGCCTGGTTGCCCCGAGTCTTCACCTCCGACGCCGGCGTCATCGCGGCCGCGGCACCGGCGCTCCTGGTCGCGGCGAGCGCCCTGCCGCTGGCCGGGGTCGTCTACCTGCTCGATGGCGTGCTCATGGGAGCCGGCGACGGCCGTTACCTGGCCCGGGCGGGGCTGGTGACACTGGCGCCCTACGTCCCCCTCGCCCTGCTCATCGGCGGCGGCGTACTGCCGGGAAGTTCGGGCTCGACGTCGGGCCTGGTGCAGCTGTGGATCGCCTTCGCCTGGGTGTTCATGGCCGCCCGCGGCACCACCACCTACCTGCGCGCCCGCGGCACCGCCTGGCGCCACTGATCGGCGTCTCGCCGCGCCCTTCCCCGCACTGCCTATCCCACATAGATCCCCCGCGCGTTCGTAGGGTAGGTCATGCGTTCGAGGGGTAGAGGGCACGAACGCGCGACCCACCCTACGAACACGACGCCGTCATCCGGTGGCCACAGAACTGTTGCGCCCGGCCGCGTCCACAGGGCTCCGAGGCTCCGGTGGCTGCCTCAGCCATCGCCCACCACTCTTGCCATATGGAGCCCTACCCCGAACCACCTCAGCTGCCGCCCGTTGTCGCGTCCGCCGGCCCACCGGCCGCCATGCGCAACCCCGTGAGGGTTCTTCGTGGCATCTACGCGGACATCGGCGCACAGAACCTCCCTCGATGGGAGGCCGACGAGCGCCTCAGTCTGGCTCGCTGCGCCGCCGCCTGTCAGCGGGTCGAGTCCGCGCGCTGCCTGAGCCACGAGTCCGCCGCACTCGTCCACGGTCTGTGGTTACGGGAGCATGAGCCGGACGTCAGTGTCGTCGTCCCATCACGACCGCACCATCCCCACCAGAAGCTCCCCCTCCCGCCAGGAGCACGACGCCCTGCGTATCTGCGCCGACGACGTCTGACTCTGACCCAGGAGGACATCGCCATCGTCTCGGGTCTGCCTGTGAGCACCTTGATGCGGACCACGGTCGACTGTGCCTTCGACCTTCCCGCCCACGACTCGATCTGTGTGGTCGAGTCAGCGCTCCGCGCTGCCGCTCGTCCGTCGCGATACCAATACTCGCAGTCAGACCGTCGAGTCGAGGCCGCCCGATCTCAGCTCCAAGCGGCGGTCATCGCACAAGGCAGACGTGCCGGGGCACGGCGCGCACGGGCAGTCGTCGCCATGGCCTCGCCTTTCGCCGAATCGCCAGGCGAGTCACTGCTGCACTGGTTCGTGCACGCCTTGGGCCTGCCTGCTCCGCGTATTCAGATGGCGATCGAGGATACGGACAACGCCCGTCTCTATTTCCCCGATGAGGCCTGGCCGGAGTACAGGGTGCTGGCGGAGTTCGACGGGCAGATCAAGTACAAAGCCCCGGAGGACCTGTGGAAGGAGAAGCAGCGCCAGGACGCCCTCACTCGAATGGGCTGGCGCATCGAACGCTTCATCTGGGCGGACTTCAAGCGCCTCGATGTACTGCGCTCCCGGATCCTGGCTCTCTTCCCAGCGACCGTCGCTCGCACCGCGCGTCCCATAGCAGACCTGTGGAGATGACCGATGACACCCGGCTGCGTGTTCGTAGGGTAGGTCATGCGTTCGAGGGGTAGAGGATACGAACGCGCGCCCTACCCTACGAACCGGACGTCAGCACGACGCCGTCGGGCCGGTACCTCCCAGTTGGAGGCTCCGGCCCGACGGCAGAAGACGTCCGATGATGCTCAGCGCGCGGGGACGACGTTGACCTCGATGGGGGCCACGACGTCGGCGTGCAGGCGCACGGAAGCGCTGTGGCGGCCGGTCGACTTGATCGGCGGCACGACCTGGATCTTGCGGCGGTCGACGGCGGGGCCGCCGGCGGCCTTGACCGCGTCCGCCAGGGTCGCGGTGGTCACGGCGCCAAAGAGGCGGCCGTTGTCACCGGCGGTGGCGGAGATGGTGACGACGTTCTCCTGCAGCCAGGCGCGCGCGGTCTGGGCCTGCTCGAGGGACGCGATGGAGCGCTTGCGGCGCGCCTCGGCCATCTGGTCGATCTGGCGCTGGGCGCCCTTGGTCCACGGGGCGGCGAGCTTGCGGGGCAGGAGGTAGTTACGGGCGTAGCCGTCCTTGACCTCCACGACCTCGCCGGCGGAGCCAAGGTGGGAGACGTCGTGGGTGAGGATGAGCTTGGTGGTCATTGCGCGTGCCTCCGATCAGCGAGCCGAGCTCGAGTAGGGCAGCAGAGCCATCTCGCGGGCATTCTTCACGGCCTTGGCGATCTTGCGCTGCTCCTGGACGGAGACGCCGGTGACGCGACGGGCGCGGATCTTGCCGCGGTCGGAGATGAACTTCCGCAGCGTGGCGGTGTCCTTGTAGTCGATGGTGCCGACCTTGATGGCCTTGACGGGGCTGACCTTCTTCTTGGGCTTGCGAAGTTGGGGCTTCGCCATGGTGGTACTCCTTGGTCTGAGCGCCTGGGCGCTCTACGAGATGAAAGTGTGGTGTGGGGGTAAGGGAGCGGGCCGACGCCGTCGCGGCTTTAGAACGGGGGCTCGTCACCGAAGGAGGTGGAGCCGCCCGTGGCCCACGGGTCGTCCGCGGCGCCGCCAGCGGGGGCGTTGTACCCGGACTGGCCCTGGCCGCCGAAGCCGCCACCGCCGTTGTAGCCGCCCTGCTGGGGGCCGCCCTGATTGAATCCGCCCTGACCGCCCTGGTTGCCGAAACCTCCGCCCTGGGGGCCGGCCTGCTGGCCGCCGAAGCCGCCCTGACCGCCTCCACGGGGCTGGCGGGTGACCTGGGCCTTGGCGTAGCGCAGGGAGGGGCCGATCTCATCGACCTGCATCTCCACCACCGTGCGGTTCTCTCCCTCACGGGTGGTGAAAGAGCGCTGGACCAGTCGGCCCTGGGCGATGACGCGCGTGCCCTTGGTCAGCGACTCGGCCACGTTCTCCGCGGCGTCGCGCCAGATCGAGCAGCGCATGAACAGGGTCTCCCCGTCCTTCCACTCACCGGCGGCGCGGTCGAAGGTGCGTGGCGTGGAGGCGACGGTGAAGGAGGCCACCGCCGCCCCGGAGGGCGTGAAGCGCATCTCGGGGTCCGCGGTGAGGTTCCCGACGATGGTGATGATGGTGTCTCCGGCCATGGCGTTGTCTCCGTTCCCGGTAGAGGCTCAGGCCTCGGGACGCAGCAGCTTGGTGCGCAGGACAGTCTCATTGAGACCGAGCTGGCGGTCGAGCTCCTGGGCGATCTCGGGCGTGGTGGTCATGTCCACGACGACGTAGAAGCCCTCGGACTTCTTCTTGATGTCGTAGGCCAGCCGGCGCTTGCCCCAGATGTCGACCTTGTCCACGGTGCCCCCGTTGCTGGGGACGACCTGAAGCAGCTTCTCGAGCGTCGCATTGGCGGTGCGCTCGTCCGTCTCGGGGTCGAGGATGATCATGATCTCGTAGTGACGCATGCTTGGTACCCACCTCCTCTGGTCTGTGGCGGTCACGGTCCTTCCGTGACAGGAGGGTGATGCGTGCGGCGCACCATCCGGCGGAAACAGGCTTCATTCCGCCTTCCGCCCGACGACGCAGCCAGATCGCCACATTACCGGACAACCCGTCGGCCCTGGAAGTCAAGACGGTGGGCCGACGACGTGCCATGCAACACGTCATCGGCCCACCGTCGGGTGCCTAGTGGAATGCGGGTGTCAGCCGCGGAGATGCAGAACGCTAGCCGACGTTTCCCTGAGGACGGGCCTGTTGCTGCGCACCGCCTCCCTGCCCCTGGCCGCCCTGACCACCGGGCGGTTGGCCGCCTCCGTCATTACCGCCTGGGCCTCCTCCGGGACCACCACCTCCGCCAGCACCAGGACCTTCGGTCTGGTGACCACCGCCTTCACCACCGCCTTCACCACCGCCGATATTGCCTCCGTTCGAAGGCTCGGCTGTCGGCTCACTTCCACCAGGCTGCTGCGGCGTGGCTTCGGGCTGGGGCGTCGCTTCGCCGGTGGGCTGCTCGGCGGGGGCCTGGGTTTCCTCGGGCCGGCTGGTGGGGGCCACCGTCTCCTCTTCCTCCGGCTCGGCCGTCGGCTTCGCAGAGCCGCGTCCGCCGCCGCGTGTGGCGGGGATCTCCGCCGCCTCGGGGAACTCCTCGACCTTGAGCCCCTCGTGGGCGACCTTCATGTAGTCGATGAAGATGTCCGCCGGGTAGGTCGAGCCGGTGACCTCGTCATACTCGCCCCAGGGCGTGATCGACTCCTCCGAGCCATCATCACCGGTCTGATAGAGAGTCACCGCGGTGACCACCTGAGGGGTGAAGCCCACGAACTGGGCGGACTTGTTGTCCGAGGACGATCCGGTCTTCGCGGCGACCGGGCGGTCCATCTGCGCGGCCACCTTGTCCGCGCTGCCGTTCTCACCGGCGACGACCTGCTGGAGGGCGTAGGTCGTATCCGCCATAACGTCCTCCTCGAACTCCCGCTTGCCCTCGGTGGGGGCCGTGTAGCGGTCCGTACTATCGGAGTTCTTGACGGTGGCCACGATGTGGGTGTCGCGCTTCACACCCTGCGCAGCGAAGGTGGAGTAGGCCGAGGCGATGTCGATCGTGTGCGGCGAGGCAGACCCCAGGACGTTCTGCACGAACTCCCGCTCCTCATCGGATTTCAGCCCCGCGGTGTTCTTGGGGTACCCCGCACGGTTGGCCACCTCGGCCGTCGCCTGCGGATCGACCTGGTTGGACAGGTCCCGGTTGAGCTGGAGGTAGGGCGTGTTGAGCGATTGCTCCGTTGCCTGGGTCAGACTGGCCGACTTCAGGGAGACATTCTTGAAGTTCTGGAACTGATGCCCCTCGATGGTCATCGGAGAGGTCGCCGGGTAGCTGCTGCCCAGGGACCACCCGTTCTCCAACGCGGCCACCAGAGCGAAGGGCTTGAAGGTGGAGCCGGCCTGGGCGATCGCGTCGGTCGAGGTGTTGACCTGGCTGGTCAGATAGTCCGCACCCCCATAGAGCGCCAGAACACCCCCCGTCTTGGGATCAATGGACACCAGCGCCTTGCGCAGGTTCGGAGAAGCGCCCTCGGGCAGGGAGTTGACCGCGTTGACGGCGGCCTCCTGATCCTTCGGGTTGATCGTGGTGACGATCTTGAAGCCGCCGGTGTCGATCTGCTCGGGCTTGAGCTTGGCCTTGTTCTCGAGCTCGGCGCGCACCATCTGAAGCAGGTATCCGTTACTGCCGGCGTAGACCTGTTTGGTCTGGGACTCGACGGTCGGCGGCATGCCCGCCTGCTTGGCGGTGTTGTACTGCTCCTGGGAGATGTAGCCATCATCGACCATGAACTGCAGGACTCGGGACCACCGCTCCTGTGCCTTCTCCGAATTCTCGGCCGGATCCCAGGCACTGGGGGACGGCAGGATTCCCGCCAGGAGTGCCGCCTCCGACGGGCTCATATCCTTGGCGGACTTGTTGAAGAACGCCTTCGAGGCAGCCTCAATACCGTAGGCGCCTCGGCCGAAGTAAACCGTGTTGAGATAGTCGCCCAGGATATCCTTCTTAGATTTCTCCCGGTCGATCTTGATGGCCATGATGGCTTGCTTGGCCTTGCCAAAGTAGGAGTCCGTGGTGTCGACGTAGTAGTTCTTCACGTACTGCTGCGTCAGGGTCGAGGCGCCCTGGGTGTCGCCTCCGCGCAAGTTATTCACCAGGGCGCGGGCGATGCCCTTGGGGTCGACTCCCTTGTTGGAGTAGAAGCTGCGGTCCTCCGAGGCCACCACCGAGTTACCCACGTAGTCCGGAAGAGTGGAGGCGTCCACGGACTGACGGTTGATCTCAGCGAACTTGCCCATTTCCGTCGAGCCGTCGGCGTAGTAGACCGTGCTGCTCTGCGCCAGCGCGAATTCGCTGGGCTTGGGGACCGTGGTGTTGTTGTAGGCCCACATGAAGGCGCCGACGAGACAGAGGACGACGAGCAGGAAGGATCCCAGGACGAACCGCCAGCTAGGGATCCAGCGGTGGATCTTGCCCTTTCCGGCGCGAGGGTAGTTGAAGAAACGGCGCTTGCGCCCCGTGGCGGCGTCCTTGGACCGCTCGACCTGCGAGGACTTGCGGCCCTTTCCAGGCGTCTTGCCAAACTCTGGGGGCTTGTTCAGGGCCTGCTGACCGGCGCTGGCCACCTGGGTCAGCTTCTTGCCGACGGGGCGGCTGGGTCCGCCCCCGTTCGTGCCTTCTGCCACGCGCT
The DNA here is from genome assembly GCF_006546835.1 of Actinomyces johnsonii. GTDB lineage: Bacteria > Actinomycetota > Actinomycetes > Actinomycetales > Actinomycetaceae > Actinomyces > Actinomyces johnsonii. The sequence goes on from NZ_VICB01000014.1 coordinate 16,459, forward strand.
CCTCGTTTCGTTGACTGTCATAGACAGTGACCTGGTACCGCAACGGCGCGGGGGATAACGCTCCGGTTGCGGTCTGGGGTCCCATCATGACCGATATTGGCGGCCGGTGCCGACTCGGTTGCCGATCACCGTTCTACAGATCGCCGACGACGATCAGGTGCGATCACTGCGGACAAGCCGCACGAGGCGTCGACTGCGCTCAAGTATGGGGGAACAGTGGGGAGTGACGGTAGCGACGCAGACCTGGGAAACAGCCATGACGCCCTTATCAACCGTTACCTTAACTCCACTTGCTCCGCTCTGACCAGCGCGCTCACGCGCTTCGGGAGCAGGAGAAGATCGGCCGTGGATACAGAATGTGAGTTCGAGCCCAGCCTGAGCGGAAACACGTCAAGAACAGCCGGTATTGATCGGGACAATAGTCCCCCGATATGAGTGAGACACTGGACACAACATTGACAGGGTGTCAGTTCCTCGCCGCAGCTCCTCGTCCGCCCGAGGACCACCGGCTACCGTCCGTCCAGCTCACCGGGGAGATCCACCGTGGACGCCAGCTCAGCTCTCCAGGCCCTCAGCATCATCCTCCAAGTCGTCATCATCCTCACCTGCCTCATCATCGGGGCGAAGAAGGGCGGGATCGCCCTCGGTCTCATCGCCGGGATCGGCCTGCTGGTCCTCGTCTTCGGATTCCGCCTGGAGCCCGGCGAGGCGCCGGTCGATGTCATCCTCACCATCCTGGCCGTCATCGGGTGCGCCGCCACCCTCCAGCAGTCCGGCGGCCTGGACGTCATGATGCAGATGGCCGAACGCGTCCTGCGCCGGCATCCCGAGCAGATCACCATCCTGGGGCCGTGCGTCACCTGGTTCCTCACCGTTCTGTGCGGCACCGGCCACGTGGTCTACACGATGCTCCCGATCATCGCGGACATCGCCATTAAGAAGGACATCCGACCCGAGCGCCCCATGGCCGCCTCCTCGGTCGCCGCCCAGATGGGCATCACGGCCTCACCAGTCTCGGTCGCCACGGTCTCCGTCGTCTCCATCATCGCCAAGAACACCGACCGGCACTGGTCGGTCCTCCAGATCCTGGCCATCTCCATCCCGGCGTCGTTGTGCGGGGTGCTTCTGGCCGCCCTGTGGTCGATGCGCCGGGGCAAGGACCTGGACAAAGACGAGGAGTACCAGAAGCGGCTGAAGGACCCGGAGTTCCGCGCCGCCGTCCACTCCAGCTCCGAAACCCTCATCGGCAAGGTGTTCCCGCCCGAGGCCTACCGCGCCACCTGGATCTTCTTGGGAGCCATCGCCGTCGTCGTCGTCCTGGGCGCCTTCGAGGTGCTGCGTCCCAAGTTCCCCACGGGCGACGGCGGCACAATGGAGCGCCTGAGCATGAACCTGGTCATCCAGATGGTCATGCTCGCCGCCGGGGCGCTCATCCTGCTGACCTGCAAGGTGCAGGCCGGCAAGATCGCCTCCACCGCTGTATTCAAGGCCGGGGCCACCGCCATGTTCTCCATCTTCGGGGTCGCCTGGATGACCGAGACGGTCGTCCACGCACACCTGGAGGACCTGGAGCACAGTCTCGCCGGCGTCCTGTCCCATCACGTGTGGATGTACGCCATCGTCCTGTTCATCATCGGCAAGCTGGTGAACTCTCAGGCGGCCGGCCTGCTCATCGTCGCCCCCATGGCCCTGTCGCTCGGGGTGAGCCCGGTCATCGTCGTCGGGTTCATCGGCGCCTCCTACGGGTACTTCATCCTGCCCACCTACCCCTCAGACCTGGCGGCGATCGGCTTCGATCCCACCGGCACCACGCACATCGGCAAGTACGTCATCAACCACTCCTTCCTGGTGCCCGGGCTCATCGGAGTGTTCACCTCCTGCCTCGTGGGCACTGCGCTGTCCCAGTTGCTCCTGTCATGAGCCGAGCCGGCCGCCAACCGGGCGACGAGGACCAGCAAGTGCGACGTCGACCACACCCCTGAAGCCTTCTTTCTGGGCAGAACGTAACAGGAGCGTGTCGTCCAATCTGACTAGGCTCGAGCCATGACAACTACAGACGCGGCCACTACCTCCGCCATTGCCCTGCGTTTGGAGCTGCTGGGGATCTCCGCCCCGGCACAGGTCAAGCAGACTGAGGCGGATCGCCTCATGTCCCCGATCCTGGCGCGCCAGCGCGAGCTCTCCCGTCGACTGGCCCACCGCCCATGTGCTGCCGACCAGCGCATCCAGACCTTCCTGGACTCCTACCTGGAGGGCGCGGCCGTCACCCCGAGGCTGCCGCGCTCGACCTTCGTCCTGGATCAGCCCGGCCTGGCACGAGCTCTGTCGCTGCCGGTGGACTCCACCAGCTTCACCTCCGACTACGTCGAGAGCTACAAGGTGCTCGGCGGTGTCCTGCACAATCCCCGCAACGACCGCCGCACCACCGCCGGCGTCTTCCATGTCGCCGAGGGCGGCCTGCCGATCCCCGATGACAAGATCGCCGTCCCGCGCGACGTCTTCGCCCGCCTGCTGGACCGCGCCGTTGAGGCTCCCGAGGACCTGATGACCCTGCCGTGGGCCTCCACGCAGGATGAGCCGGCCCGCTGCTTTGTGTCCCTGCTGCTGCGTCCCGTCGTCGTTCCCGAGGTCGCCGGCTTCTCCGCCGAGCGCTCCATGGAGATTCGCTTCATCGCCCCCGGCGGTTTGGTCTCCAATCTGGACTTCGTCGAGGGGATCTTCGGCAATGGCGGAGACCCCTATCTGCCGGAGAATGACGCCTCCCTGGCCCCGGAGTCCTGGACCGGTCACACCGGCTGCGTCATCCTCGCCCCGCACCTGACCACCCTGACCAAGAAGGAACTGGGTCTGCCCTCCTGGGAGGAGGCCACCGAGCGCCAGCGCCGCGACGGCCAGTGCTGGAAGGACGAGGCCGAGCTCTACAACGGCGGCAAGGCCTTCAAGTGCGTGGCCCGAGACGAGCGCGGCGTCATCGTCACCGTCATTGCTGACAACTACTTCGGCTACTGCAAGAAGGAGGTCAAGACCCAGATCGGGTACTCGGCCAACCTCTTCGGCTGCGTGGAGGAGGAGCACGCCGGCGGCGCGATCGCCTACCCGCGCTACAACCTGAGCCAGGAGTACACCGATATTCACACCCCCGAGGGCATGACCCTCGAGCACGTTCTCGAGCGCAACCCCGGCCGCTTCGAGCTGCGCGAGGACGGCTCCGCTGTCGCGATCGACGACCCGACCGTGGTGCTGGTGCCCGCCGGCGCCCACTACTCAATGCGCAACCAGACGATCACCTGGACCCGCCCCGACGATCAGGAGGCCTCGATCCCACTGCTGGCGGGCAACACCTATGTGGCCCCCAACGGTTACCGGGTGCACGCCAAGCACCGCGAGGGCGACGCCACCCAGTGGCACTTGGTGGGCACCGCCCCCTGGTCCACGCAGGCCCACAAGCCGGCCACCGTCTCCGGCGGCGGCAAGTCGGAGATCTCCAAGTCCCTCCTGGACGCCTTTGTCTTCGGCGAGGCCTACGTCGGCGACGTCGACGAGGACTTCGACACCGTCCAGAAGATCCTCGATGGCAACTACGCCGACCGCTTCGTCGACCCGGCCAACAAGAGCAACAACCACCGCTCGATCCTCTCCGAGCGCCGCTCGCTGGGAAGTGTCATCAAGCTGCTGACGCCATCGCCCAGATACACCGACGAGTACAACGCCTTCCTGGAGTCAATCCCGGCCCACATTAAGGAGCTCATCTTCACCGTCAAGCGCTTCTACCAGCCCAGTTGGGGCAAGGATTGGCGCAGCCACTTCTCCGTGGGCATCATCAACGGCCGCAAGGGCAACTCCCTGCGCCTGGACGGCGAGGTCATCAAGGTCAACATGCTGCGCGTGGGCTTCGAGGACGACGGCGCCTGGCGCCTGCTGTCCCTGCGCCCGGACTTCTCCCCGGCGGCCAAGGTTCAGACCGAGGACGACATCACCGCCTCGATCGTGGCCCCCGGCGGCCTGATCTCCACCCCGGACTCGGAGCTGTCGCGCAAGTTCGTCACCAACTGCGAGTCCCTGCTCTTCCAGCGGCCCGACGACGCGATCGTGCGTGGCTACGACAAGCAGACCGAGTCGGACATGTCGGATGCGCAGGCGGACCTGTTCATCTCGAACTTCCAGCCGCTCACGCCCGACGACGCCCGGGCGATGGCCGCCGACGCCCCCGGCCTGTCCCGCTTCACCCAGCCCATGCAGGACCTCGTGGCCCGCGCCGCCGCCCTGCCCGAGGCCGAGGACCCCGCCAAGGAGACCTACTGGGTCTCCACGGCCGACCCGCGCCTGGTCAACGGGACTCCCACCAAGAACCCCCGCTACCTCCAGGTGCGTCCCGACATCGCCAACCCGAAGGACGTGGCGCTGGCGGACCTCACCAACCACCTCTTCCGCGACGTGCCCCTGAGCGAGCCGCTGCGCCACAGTGTCGATGTCGTCGCCGCCGGGCGCCGCAACAACCCGCCCGAGGACGGGGTTCCGCCGCTGTGCGCCTACAACCCGCTGCACTACATGGAGCTGCCCGAGCTCTTCATGGAGTTCATCTCCTCCATGACCGGCAAGTCCCCCTCGACGACGGGCGCCGGTAGCGAGGGGGCGCTGACCAAGTCTCCGTTCAACGCGCTGCCCGCCATCTACGACCTCAACGCGGCCCTGCTGTCCTACGCTCTCAGCGGCTACGACGGCTGGCTGTCCTCGGCCGGCTACATCGGTCCGAAGGTCCAGGTGGCTCACGACATCTCGCTGCTCATCCCGGAGATCTTCTCCCGCATGAGCGTTGAGGAGCGAGACGCCCACAATCTCATCGAGAACGGCTACCTTGAGGGCATCGAGGACTTCGAGTACAAGGGCCGCACCGTCCAGGCCTCGCGCCTGGGCTACCGCATGAACCAGGCCTTCGCCTCAACCTTCTTCGGGCGGATCTTCCTGCACCCCGACGTCGTCTTCACCGAGGAGATGCTGCGTCCCGAACTGCAGGACGAGGCGGTCTTCGCCGACTCGGTGGACATCATCGTCACCACCCACAAGGTTGTAGCCGAGCACTACCGGGCCGACGGCTCTATCGAGTGGGCCGTGCCGCCGCTGCGGGCCCTTCTGGAGATCATGATCGACGGCACCTCCCGGGAGGGCTGGAACCTGGCGAGCCCGGAGTTCCGCGCCCTGTTCGAGCGTGAGAACATCCTGAGCTCGTCGTGGTACGCGGCGCGTCTGGACGCCAAGGTCGCCCGCGACACCCGCCAGGCCCATCAGGCCATCGAGGACCTCACCCGCTTCTACACCGCGGAGAACAACAAGGAGGTCATCGAGCGCCTGGGCATCGAGGGCCGCCTGGCCGAGGCCCGCGCCTGGCTGGACAAGGTCAGCACCCCGGCCTACCGCGAGCACCTCGTAGGCACACTCGGCCTCCAGCCCTCGCTGGCCTGAGGCTGACGACGGGCGACTGACGCGCCCGACGCATCCCCTCCCATGGGGCGGGGACCTTCCACGTGTGGGGGAACAGGAGTCCTGTTCCCCCACACGTGTTCCGTCCCCGTACACGGGTTATCTGCCCGTGGAGAGACGGGAGACGAGTACTGGAGAAGCTGCCCGACGCTGCCGCCCGCCAACGGTCGCACTGATATCGCCCAACCGCCGCACCGGGGAACTACTACCCATACGATTCGCCCAAAAAACGCTCCCGAAGACTTGTGAGGGACCACCGCCGCTGATGGGATAGCGCCCATGCCCACAGCACCCGCCATGGACACACCGGCCGAGTCGGCCGGCGCCACCCCTCCCGCCGCAACACCCAAGTCCTCCTACTCCCGCCCGGCCGACGCCGTCGCCGCCGACCTCGGTACCGACACCTCCCGCGGCCTGAGCCCGCAGACCGCGGCCGACCACCTGGCCACCGACGGCCCCAACGAGCTGCCCTCCAAGCCGCCGGCACCCGCCTGGCTACGCTTCCTGAGCCAGTTCAACGACCCGCTCGTCTACCTCCTGCTGGCCGCCATCGTCGTCTCCACCATCGCCTGGGTCCTGGAGGGCGCCGAGGGCGTGCCGGTGGACTCCATCGTCATCGTCGCTGTCGTCACCCTCAACGCCGTCCTCGGGTTCGTCCAGGAGAACAAGGCCGCTGACGCCGTCGCCGCCCTGTCCGCCATGACCGAGGCGACCTCCACGGTGCTGCGCGACGGCTCTCGGCTGGTCGTCCCCTCCTCCGAGCTCGTGGTGGGCGACGTCCTCGTCCTGGGCGAGGGCGACCAGGTCGGTGCGGATGCCCGCCTGATCTCGGCCGCCGCCCTGCGCGTGGTGGAGTCCTCCCTGACCGGTGAGGCCGACGCCGTCGTCAAGACCCCCGAGGCGGTCGGCGCCGATACCGATCTGGCCGACCGCACCTGCATGGTCTACCGGGGCACCTCCGTGGCCCAGGGGACGGGGCGCGCCGTCGTCGTCGCCACCGGGGCAGACACCGAGATGGGTGCGATCGCACAGATGCTCGACTCCGTCGAGGAGGAGGACACGCCCCTGCAGAAGGAGATCCACTCGATCTCCAAGATGCTGGGAATCGTCGTGGTCATCATCGCCGTCGTCGTTGTGGGAACCCTGCTGCTCCTGGCAGAGGACCGCGCGCCGGACACGATAGTCCACGCCCTCCTGCTGGGGGTCTCGCTGGCCGTGGCCGCCGTGCCTGAGGGGCTGCCCGCGATCCTGTCGGTGGTCCTGGCCCTGGGCGTGCAGCGCATGGCCATTCACAAGGCAGTGGTCAAGAAACTCACCAGCGTGGAGACCCTCGGCTCCGCCTCGGTCATCTGCTCGGACAAGACCGGCACGCTCACCCGCTCAGAGATGACGATCCAGGAGGTCGTCACCGCCTCGGGCACCTGTGTGGTTACGGGTATCGGGTACGCGCCCGACGGCGAGGTCGCCCCCGACGCCGACCGCGACGGTCGCCCCGACGCCGATCCCCTCGAAGGGCCCTTGCGCGATGAGGTCACCGTGGTCCTCTCCGGCGGGACACTGGCCTCCGACGCCGAACTGAATGTCACCGAGGACGTGTGGAGCGTCGTCGGCGACCCCACCGAGGGTGCCTTCCTGGTCGCGGAGAAGAAGCTCGGCACAGACGGGCAGCGCGAAGGCCGCTTCGAGCGCGTCGGCGAGGTCCCCTTCACCTCTGAGCGCAAGATGATGTCGGTGCTGCTCACCGATACCGAGCACGGCACGATCATCATGTCCAAGGGCGCCCCCGATGTCCTCATGGAGCACTGCACGCAGATGCGCCTGGGCGACGCCGCCACCGAGCTGACCGAGGAGGCCCGGGCCCAGTTCGTCGAACACATCGCGGACATGTCGGGCCGAGCACTGCGCACCCTGGGGGTCGGCTACCGGATCCTCACCGATGAGGAGGCCGCCCGCGTGCGCGAGGCCGCCGCCGGCGACGGCGAGGCGGACCTGTCCGACCTGGAGCGGAACCTGGTGCTGGCCGGCGTCGTCGGCATCATCGACCCGCCGCGCCCCGAGGCGGCCGTGGCCGTTGCCGAAGCGCACCGGGCGGGCGTGCGCGTCCTCATGATCACCGGCGACCACCCGGCCACCGCTGGGCGCATCGCAGCGGACCTGGGCATCGTCGAGCGCGGCGCCCCGGTTCTGACCGGCCGCGAGCTGGAGGGGATGGATGACGACGCCCTGTCCGAGGCCGTAGCCGCCACCAGCGTGTACGCCCGCGTCGCCCCCGAGCACAAGATGCGGATCGTCCACGCCCTGAAGTCTCAGGGCCACACGGTCTCCATGACCGGCGACGGCGTCAACGACGCCCCGGCCCTGCGCGCCGCGGACATCGGAGTGGCCATGGGTATCACCGGAACCCAGGTGACCAAGGAGGCCGCCACGATGGTCCTGGCGGACGACAATTTCGCCACCATCGTCGACGCCGTGCGCGAGGGCCGGCGCATCTTCGACAACATCAAGAAGTTCCTGCGCTTCCTGCTGTCCTCCAACATGGGCGAGGTCCTCACCGTCTTCGGCGGCGTGGTGCTCTCCGGAGTCATCGGCCTGAGCGGGCACAGCGACTCCGGCGTCGTCCTGCCGCTGCTGGCCACCCAGATCCTGTGGATCAACCTGGTCACCGACTCCGGACCGGCCCTGGCCATGGGTGTGGACCCCTCGGTGGAGGACGTCATGGCCCGCCCGCCGCGCAAGCCCACCGACCGGGTGGTCGACGGGGCCATGTGGAGCGGCGTCCTGCTGGTCGGCACCGTCATGGCCGCCTCGACCCTGGCCACGCTGGACATCTTCCTGCCCGGCGGCCTCATCGTGACCTCCCTGTCCACAGACGGCCTCGACACCGCGCGCACAGCGGCCTTCTCCACCCTGGTCCTGGCGCAACTGTTCAACACGGTCAACTCCCGCTCGGAGACGGTCAGCGCCTTCAGCCACCTCTTCGTCAATAAGTGGCTGTGGGGTGCGATCGGCCTGACCCTGGTACTCCAGGTCGCCGTGGTGGAAGTGCCCTTCCTTCAGGCGGCCTTCTCGACGACGTCGCTGGACCCGGTCCACTGGGCGATCGTCATCGTCATGGCCTCCCTGGTCCTATGGGTCGATGAGCTGCGCAAGCTCATCAGCCGACTCATGGCGCGGTAGAAGACCCGGCAGGGGCGCAAGGCCCCGTTCTCGCATCCGACTTGGTGGATTCAGTGGCCGGTCGAGTCGATCGTGATTGACCGTGATCGATCGACGGGGGTCAGCCGACGTCTGCGTTGCCGGAGAGGTGCCAGGTCTCATTGGCCCAGGGGAAGACGTACTGCATGAGCAGATAGACGATCCCGGCGATGAGGATGAGGGCCTCGATGGCCTTGAGCCAAGCCGGCCCGGGCAGGTGACGCCAGATGAAGCCGTACATCAGTTGACTCCCGGATCGTTGAGCACAGAGGCGGGGCGGCCCTCGGAACGGTTCATCCAGTAGGAGAACTTCGCGTGGACGATCCAGCGCTGGTCGTTGCCGAACTCGCCGGCGGTCGAGCCGTGGCACGTGGTCAGCGTGATGTACCGCTCGGTGGGCTGGACATCGGGCTGATTGGGCACCGGAGCAATGACCTCCACCTGCTCGGGCTGGACGATCTCATGATTGGTCACCGTGAACACGTACCAGGTGTTCGCAGTGGAGACGACGATCTCGTCGCCCTCCTGGAGCAGGTCGATGCGACGGAAGGAGTTGCCGTAGGTGCGACGGTGCCCGGCGATGGCGAAGTTGCCGAGCTCCCCGAGCTGCTGGGTTTCGGGATAGTGGCCCGCGGCGGCCTGATCCAGGACGTCGGAGCCCGTTCCCTCGAGGACGGGCATGTTGTTGTTCGTCACGCCATACCACTTGGGGACGACGAGCATTCCGATGGTCTCGCCGTAGCCGACCTTCTCCATCACCGGAGGATCCTCGGTGTGCTTAGTGCCCTCGACCTTGGGGGACTCGACCTGCTTCTCGTGGAACTGGGTAGCAACCGCCTGCGCACTGGCGTTGGCGTCGATGCTGGTCCACCACAGCTGCCAGCACAGGAAGAGCGCGACCACGAGGCCCGCCGTGATGAGCAGCTCGCCGATCGCGGTCAAGGTGCCATTGAAGATTCGTACAGCACGGCTCTGGCCAGGCGCGCGATGCTGCACAAGACCCCCTCCAGCCATCACCCCTCCTCACGACTTGAAACTTCATCGGGTTGACGGCCAGTCTAAGGCGACACACCCCGCCCGTGACCAGCTCGGAGTGGTGGACGTATCACAGAGCACACCGTGAGGAAGCTTCTCCTCATGTCCTAGGCTAGGCCCGGATGTATTGGGGTGGTCTCGAACCACCGTCCCCAACCAGTGAGGAGACCCAGGGTGGCCTTGGAGAAGAAGTCCACAAAGGACGACGCCGACAAGAGCTCGGAGAAGGTCTCGAAGAAGAACTCCGACAAGAGCACCGAGAAGAACGCTGCGAAGTCCGAGAAGAGTTCCGCGAAGAGCACCGCTGCGTCCAAGAAGAAGGACAAGGCGGACAAGGATTCGAAGAAGGACTCGTCATCGACGTCGAAGAAGCGCCCTGAGCGCTCAGGCAACCCGGCCAAGGCGGCCAAGGCCCTCGAGGAGGAGTCGCGCGCCGCGGCGAACCGGGTCTCGCGCACACCCGCCAAGATCAAGGACACCGCCTCGCCGCGCTGGTACGCGCCCACCATGGTGACGCTCATGGTCATCGGGCTGCTGTGGGTAGTCACCACCTACCTGTTCAACGGCCTGTATCCGCTGCCGTACTTCGCCAAGCACCACGCCACCGACTGGTTGTTCAACGGCAACCTCTACATCGGCTTCCTCATCATGATGTCGGGATTCCTCGGCCTGCTGCGCTGGAAGTAGCGGCTCCCAGGAGTTCTGCACCTTCGGCGGACAAGGTACAAGGCATCAAGGCCCCCGAGCGCTAGCGCTCGGGGGCCTTGCCATGCCCATTGGGGCGATGACGGTCGGGCGAGTCGTCACATCGGCGCAGGTCCCTTTCACGCACGCACGCCATACAGTCCACAGGCATCCTGTGGATCCGTGGACAGAGACCTCCCCACATCCCACCCCGACTTTCCCCAAGTGTGGACACACCTGTGGATAACTACACGCATGTGTTTCCACATCCGTATCCCCAGGTGTGGATGAACTACAGCAGTGTGCTTCCACCGGTGTCATTCATGCTCGACCGTGTTGCGAGGTACCTCAGACGATGAGTGCGCGTGCGATGTTGAGCCCCACGAGCACCACCGCGACCGCCACGGTTCCGACGATCCCCACGGTTTGCCGCCTGCCGCGGGGGGCCCACGCGTAGACCGCCGCAACGATTCCTCCCACGATGAGCCCGCCGAGGTGCCCCTGCCAGGAGATGTTGGCCCCCAGGAAGGAGATAACGGCGTTGATCGCCAGGAGCGCCACAATTCCCGAGGTGTCCCGCCCGAAGCGCCGCTGCACCACGAACATAGTGGAGAACAGGCCGAAGACCGCTCCGGAGGCACCCACTGTCATCGTGCCCCAGGCGTCGGTGCCCGGCCAGGAGAGCCAGTAGATCGCCGTCGAACCGCCCAGGGCGCTGAGCAGGTAGACGGCGGTGAAGCGCCAGCGCCCGAGCACCGGCTCGAGGGAACCGCCCAGCACCCATAGGGCCCACATGTTGAAGCCGAGGTGCATGTAGTTCGCGTGGAGGAAGGCGGTCGTCAGGAACCGCCAGGGCTCACCGGCGGCCACTACCGGCACGAAGGCCAGTCGAGCGTCCAGGGCCGGGGCGAGCACCTGAACGACGTAGGCGGCGACGCACAGGCCGATGAGCACCTTGGTGACGACGGCGTCGGACACCACGGTCCCGCCCAGCAGTGTGCGCGCCTGACGCCGACCGGCCTGTGACCGGCGAGCGCAGTCCACGCAGTGCACTCCTACAGTGCTGGGAACCTGACAGGCGGGGCAGGTGGGCCGCTCGCAGCGCTGACAGCGCACGTAGGCCACCGTATCCGGGTGCCGGGGGCACACCGGTGGCGCCTGCTCAGTGGACGGGTTCGTTGAGGTCATCGAGTACTCCTGTGTGAATGTTCGAGGGTCGGCGTGCGGTGACAGGTTGAGACTGGGTACGACGACGCCGCCGGGACACGGGTCCCGACGGCGTCACAGGGGCGAATCACACCCGATTCTGGTGGTTCAGTAACAGCTCGGTGGCGGGTCAGTCGCCGGCGGGCTGCTGACCAACGCTCTGCTCACAACGGCTCAGTTACCCAGTGGCTACTCAGTAATGTCCACCGAGGTGATGATGACATCCTGCACCGGGCGGTCGCGCGGGTCGGTCTCAACGGCGGAGATCGCGTCGACGACGGCGCGGGAGGCCTCGTCGGTGACGGCGCCGAAGATCGTGTGCTTGCCCTGGAGCCACTCGGTGGGAGCGGTGGTGATGAAGAACTGCGAGCCGTTGGTGCCCTTGCCCAGACGGCGGCCGGCATTGGCCATGGCCAGGACGTAGGGGGCTGCGAAGGTCAGGGAGGCGTCGATCTCATCGTCGAAGACATAACCGGGGCCGCCGGTACCGGTGCCCAGCGGGTCGCCGCCCTGGATCATGAAACCGGGGATGACGCGGTGGAAGATGACGTTGTCGTACAAGGGTGCGTGAGACTCCTCGCCGGTGCGAGGATCCGTCCATGCCTTCTGGCCGGTCGCAAGTCCGACGAAGTTGGAGACGGTCTCGGGCGCCTGCTCGGGGTAGAGCTCCAGGCGGATATCGCCGAGGTTGGTGTGAAGAGTCGCTTCCATAGAGGCCATGGTGGCACGCTCCCACGCCCATCGGCATGAACCCTGAGCAGTGCGCGTCGCTGTTCACCCCAGGCAAAACGCCTGGACGTCCTGTGCGCCCGATAGCCCAACGGTGCGACCATTAGTGCACGTTGCACAACGACCGTCTGTATCCGTATCCGACCTGGGAGGCAACCATGTCCTGCCTGACGAAGACATGCTGCGACAAGAAGCTCGACACCACTCATCTGCGCAAGGAGGCAGCATCCTTCGCCGAGTCCGTCGTCGATCAGGCTGAGCGGGCGGCTCTGTGGGCTGCCCCGCACGTGAGCAGGGCCGCTGAGGAGGTCGCCCGCGCCGCCAAGGACGCACAGGAGCGTCTGGAGCCGGTGGTGCAGGAGGCTCGCCAGCGGGTTGTCGAGGACTACATTCCTCGCGCGCAGCGCGCCGCCGTGGCTGCCCAGGCCGCCGCGGGTACGGACGGTACCCTGTCAGAGCGCGCCCAGCGCGTGGCTGTTGCCGCAAAGTCCGCCGCATTGGAGGTTCCCGTGAAGAAGCAGAAGAAGCACCGCGTGCTCAAGACCCTGGGTTGGCTCGCCGTCGCCGGTGCGGCCGCCGCCGGCGCCTACGTCGTATGGCGTCGTAGCCAGCCGGTTGAGGACCCGTGGGCCGAGGAGTACTGGGCCGACTCCACCGAGGAGGAGGCCGGCTACGGCATCAGCCCCGAGGATGCCCCGGCCTGATGGCCACCCAAATCCGTCGATGACGGCGCCACGCGGATTCCCACCGCGTGGCGCCGTCGCCGTTATCCCGCACGGCGTTCCCGCCCCACTGCCCCGAACCGTAGGTAGCCTGGGAGCATGTGTGCTCTGTCCGTTCCTGCTCTCGCTCTGACCCGTGGAACCAACGGGGAGGAGGTGCTCATTCCTCAGCTGGGGGTCGGCACCTACAAGGTTCCCGACGACGAAGCCGAACGGGTCGTCTGCGACGCCCTGGAGGTGGGTTACCGGCACGTCGACACGGCCCAGATGTACGGCAACGAGTCCGGGGTGGGGCGGGCGATCGCTGTCTGCGGCCTGCCGCGCCGGGACTTGTTCATCACCTCCAAGCTCAACAACCCCAACCATCGGCGCGATGATGCGCTGCGCAGTTTCGACGCCACCATGGAGGCTTTGGGCCTGGACGTCCTCGATCTGTTCCTCGTCCACTGGCCGCTGGCGGCATCGGCCGGGATCGACCTGGTCGACACCTGGCGCACCATGATTGAGATCCTCCACAGCGGACGGGTGCGCGCCATCGGCGTATCCAACTTCCAGCCCGAGCACCTGCGCCGGATCGTAGAGGCCACGGACGTGGTTCCGGCGGTCAACCAGATCGAGTTGCATCCCTGGCTGACTCAGTCCGAGCTGCGCTCAATGCACGCGCAGATGGGCATCGTTACGCAGTCTTGGTCTCCGTTGGGGCGGGGCAGGCTGCTGGCAGAGCCGACGGTCATGGAGATCGCCGAGGCGCTCGGGGCGAGTCCGGCCCAGGTGATCATCCGATGGCACCTGCAGAACTCACTGGTGGTTATTCCAAAATCAACTCATCGTGAGCGCCTGGCGGCCAACGCCGACGTCTTCAGTATCACGCTCGACGATACGCAGATGGCGGCGCTGAACGCTCTGGACCAGGGACTGCGCACCGGGTCCCATCCGGATCAGATTCAGGTGTGATCGACGCTGCTTGGAGCATGCCTGGGCCGCTCCGGCCATCAGGAGCGGTGGCGGTGGACGCGGAAACCGGGACCGATGTCTCCTGCGGGGACCAGTTCGGCCAGGGCTGCCGGATCCGCCAGGGAGCGCGCGGAGACGAAGCCGGTGATGGTGTCGACGCCCGCGTCGAAGAGCACGGGGTTGAGCGGCGTTGAGGGACCAACAAGGACCGTGTGCGCGTGGCGGGAGAGCTCGATGAGCCTGGGCGCGGTCTTATTGACGAAGCTCGATGAGGAGATGAAGACGACGTCGCACTCGGGCAAGACGTACTCGCAGGCGCTGTCCGGCCAGTCGCCGGGCTGAAGGTTGCGCTCGAGGCAGATGTACTCGCCCGCGGTGGCCAGGGCGGCTTCGGCGAAGGGGAAGTGGCCGATGACTGCGACCTTCTTGCCGACGATCATCTCGCGATAGGGGTCGAAGACCTGGCGCCAGGTGATCCCCTCACCGGTGGGCTCGAACCCGTTGGCGGCGGCCGTTTCCTCGCGGGAGTACCAGGAGTTGATGGCAGCCTGGCCGATGCTGGCTTCGGCGAGGTTCCAGGACTTCACCAGGGCCGCGACGTCGCGCAGCGGGCGGCTCTCCAAAGGCCCCTCCACGAGGGCCGGACGGCTCTGGACGTCCATGGTCCAGGCCGAGCCGAGGCCGCCGGCGGAATTGAGGACGCGGCTCCAGCGCGGTCCCCGGCCCGCCGCACGCACGACGACATCACCGGGCAGTCCGTCGAGAAGCGCATCGTAGATCTCCCACGGGTGAGAAGACATGAGGGGTCACCTTTCAGTCAGTGCAGCCTACCCACACCCATCGTAGGCGGTCCGGGCCATGCACACAGGTTCTCAGGCGGGCCGACACCCCGACAGACGGCCGAGGCACCATGGAATTACTTTTCCACCGGTTCAGAGAATATGTGTTCGAGATTTATCCACAATCAGATTACTGTTGCATTGCAAGGCCGCCTGTGTAGCATTTTTCCCACCTACTCAGTGTTAACGTGACGAGGCCCATGCCCCTAGTTCGAGGTATTACTCCATGCTTCGCCACGTCTTCACCCATTCAGCCACCACGGAGTCAATGTCGCCACGCCGGTCGCTGAATCGTTCCCGCAAACACCGTCGGGCGGGTGCTGCTGCTTGTGCGCTGGCTCTAGCCTGGGCGGCACTGGGTACCGTCACGCTGCCAACCCCGCCGGCCGAGGCAGTCAACGGCAATCCAGCAGGAGGATCGGGCCGCTTCACCCCCGTCATCGACTGGATCGACTGGACTGAGATGACCGGCACAAGAACGGAGAACTGGACACGAATTCTGCCCGATGGGGCAACGGGCGTCGCCTGGTCCACCCCGACCCAGGTGTCTAGTGACATATGGCGTACGAGCCGATGCACGATCTCCAACGTCATCACCACAAATGTGGGAAAAAATGAACCTAAGCTGACCACACACAAAGGAATCGAGGTCGAATACAATACGGGAAACTGGCGGGGTGACGGGCTGGCGCGTCTTTACAATGACGGGTCGAACTACAGCAACGGAGTTGCGACCGGCAACAACTTCCGTTCGAATATGTTGATTGGTATCGCCAATCTTCAAGACTCCGCCACTCACCAATTCCAGGTGGACTGTAAAGCCTACCTTGTCACCTCTTCCACCAAGCCCGCTAAGAATCAGCTCGATGCCCTTCCCAATAAGGTGGAACTTCCCATGGAGGGAATGGTTTTTGCCGACGCCGAGAGCTCCAACTGGCAGGGAACCGGCGGTCAGAAAGAATACATCGGCGTCTCTCCCACCCCTTACGACACCAACCGTGACGTCTCCTACCGTCTACTGGAAACCGCTCAATCGGAATCAGGGTGCAATACCAATTCCTGGGGCGGGCTCATTACGATGTCAACTCCTGTAGGCAACCGTAACGGTATTAAACTACGCCCGGACGGAGGCGAGTGCAGCGCTCAAGTTAATAGAGGTTACGGTCCATCGTCGGTGATGTTGATCAGTAATATGCAGAGCGGTTTCGTCGAGGTGCATGGTGGTGGTAAGAGTGCCGTTGCCCTCGGTGTCGTCTCCTACATCGACTATGGTGATGCACCGGAGAGCTACGGCACTGCGGGCAGCGTTTTCCAGCCCAGTTGGACCGGTGGAAAGCTTTCCGGCTACGACGCACTCGACATCTCTTCTCAGTCCCGACCGGTGGAGGCCGAGAGCGGGAGTTGGTTCAACCTTTCACAGGCCGCTAGGCAGCAGCACCTTGCTACGGCCGGTCCCGCTGTGGTGCGTTTGGGCAAGTTGACTGATAACGATGAGAGAATCGTCTACAGCGCCGACGCCAGCGCAGACGACACCACCGGCGTGGATGACGAGGACGCCCTTCCCACTGACTGGGACCGCGTCATCTGGACCGACATCGGCAAGCAGTGGAGCCAGCAGATCAGCTGCTCAGGTACCGGCACCAAGGTCGCCGGCTGGGTGGACTGGAATCGGGACGGCTCCTTCTCCGCCGGTGAGCGCTCCGAGGTAACCTCCTGCTCCAAAGCCGGCAAGGCCACTCTGACCTGGACCGTCCCCCAGGACGCCAAGCGAAGCACTCTCAACGGAGAGGGCGCAGCAACCTTCATGCGCCTGCGCATCACCGGCCCACTGGCCAACGGCCAGGCGGCCGAGGATCCTCAGCCCACCGGCATCGCGCTCAACGGAGAGGTCGAGGACCAGCAGGTTCAGGTCCAGCTCCCCAACCTCACCATGGTCAAGGAGGTGGACAACACCGCAGCCGGATCCCTGGGCCTGTCCGCCAACGACTGGACGCTGACCGCCTCCCCTAAGACCGGCGCAGAGGTCTCCGGAGCCGGCGGCTTCAGCGCCTCCTACATGCCCCAGGGCAAGACGGTCCTGTCCGAGTCTTCCTCGTCGGCCAAGTCCGCCGGATACAAGGCCACCGTCACCTGCGCACCGCACCCGAACTCGGACATCAAGACTCCGGCGTCAACCCTCGACGCCGCCTCGAAGACCCTGGATCTCGCCACCGGCGAGTGGATGAGATGCACGATAGTCAACACGGCCTTACCCGGCCAGGTCGTCTGGAGCAAGGTCGACGACGCCGGCAACGCTCTGGCCGGTACGGTCTTTACCTTGGCCTCGAGCTCTCTGAATAACGGCCAGGTGGAGGTGAGCGACTGCGCCACCGACAACGGCAAGACCGCTTGCCCTAAGGGTTCAGTCGATCAGGATCCCCGGGCCGGATACTTCAAGGTCGTGGGACTCACCTGGGGCGAGTACTCCATCACCGAGACCCAGGCACCCGCCGGCTACCACATCTCCGCAGAGACGCTGACCAAGACCCTGGACGGATCGGCGCCCGCCGCAGGCAATGACGACGCCACTCCCACCCTCGACCTGGGCCAGGTCATCAACACCCGGATCAAGGGTTCGGTCACCTGGACCAAGACCGATGAGCGGGGCAACGCCATCAAGGGAGCCCAGTGGTCGCTGACCCCTCTCGACTCCAACGGCCGACCCCTGCCGAACCAGGCCCGCACCATCGCCGACTGCGTGGGCACCTGCGCCCAGGGCAGTCTGGACACTGATGCGACCCCAGGGGCCTTCAAGCTGGCAGAGCTGGGTTACGGCTCCTACCAGCTCATTGAGACCAAAGCGCCGACCGGTTACGTCCTCGACGCCACGCCCCGCACCATCACCATCTCCACTCCGGACCAGGTCGTGGCGCTGGGCAACATCCCCAACCGCAAATCAGCGGTTCCCGCCATCCCCCTCACCGGTGGAAGCGCCGCAACCACCTATCTCATCGCCGGAGGGGCAGTGCTGGGGATCACGGCGCTGGTCATGGCGATCCAGGCGCACAAACGCCGTCGCGCCCGGGAATCGTGAGCTGAACGGACTGCCGGGGCGTACCCGATGGGCCGCAGGCACCCAGTGTCTGCGGCCCATCTGCATAAATCCTTAAACCGGACTTCTCACAGGAGCGGCAGGAGGATATCGGTGACAGCGTCGACAGGCGAGGTGGAGGCCGGATCGGTGAGGTACTCCTCGACGATCGGATGGTCTCGCGGCTCCTCACCCGAGCTCGGCAGCCACCGACCGTAGAGCCACCGGTAGGCATCGTGCATCGAAGAGTACGGGCCGATGTAGCGCATGATCGCGTACCGGCCGGCTGGCACTCTCCTTTCGACGAGATCGTGGGGGATCTTCGTGCCAGGATCGACGACGGCTCCAGCCGCTGAGCGCAGATCAGCCGGGGGAACAGCGTCGGGATCGTCCTCATAGATGGCGACCATCGAGTTCCCGGCCCCCATACGGTCTTTGACCCGACTGAATGCCCGGCCGATATCCAGATAGGAACCGCAGTGCTCGGATACGGCAAGTCGATAGCCGGCCCGTTCCTCCACGCGTACCGGCCATCCCGGCGCCTCTCTCGCCGACGACGTCGAGCCCGAACCGCTGCTCGTCGCCGGTGAGTCGGTCGACGCCGGGCGGCCGCCGGTGCGAAATCGGCCGGGAGTCGTCCCATAAGAGCGGAGAAAAGCTCGGCTGAAGATCTCGGTACCGGTGAATCCGGCTTTCCAAGCGATCCGCTCTATCGACCATGAGGTCTCGGTGAGCATGGCGGCCGCCCGCTCCAGGCGGAGACGGCGTACGGCCTGAGCGGCCGTCTCCCCGCGCACCGCTCGGTAGATCCGGTGCCAGTGATAGCGAGAGAACCCGGAGACGTGAGCGAGGACCTCCAGGCTGAGCTCCTCGTCGAGATGGGCGTAGATGTAGTCGGTGACAACGTCGAGCTGGCGTTGGTACTGCTCAGCCCTCATGCGTCCGAAAGGATCCCGATGGACAGGTGAATCGAGCCGTCGGGAGCGTAGTACTCATAGTCAGCGCGATAGTCACGGGCCAGGTCCTCGCGGGCCCAGACATCCACCCACGCGTCATAGACACTCTCCGGCCGAGCATCAGCCAGCGTGAGGATGTCGCGAGTGGAGTTCGGGATCGTCACAGTCATCTGGCCAGGGGGAACCGGACCTCCGGCCTCGATACGCCTGCCGATGACGAGAGTGTAAACGCCGTCGACATCGTCGCCGGGAGTCTCGTAGTCGGTATAGACCGCATAGATGCCGGGGCCGACGCCGGGCTTCTCGGGTGCGAGGAGCCCAACGTCGGCAGCGGCCCGCCAGTGAGGAGGAATGGTTCGGGCCGCCTCGCGGTTCGATGTTCGAAGAGGCAGGCCAACGACGTCGAAGGAGTCAATCGTTTCTCTCATGCGCTCCATGATGCCCATATGGCGCCCAGAGCTCACCGACGATTCTTGCGGACCTGGGCGGGTCGTCAGTCCTGCGAGTGGGTCAGGACGATCTTGCCGGTGGTGGTTCCCGCGCGCACGGCGGTGACGGCCTGCGCCGCGTCCTGGATCGGGAGGCGGTCGGTGACGTGGACGCGGAGCTCTCCGGAGGCCACGAGCTCCACCGCACGCCTCAGGTGGCGTCCGACGAGCGCCGGGTTCGCCTGACTGAAGGCTCCGAGGTTGAAGCCGATGACGCCGATGCCCCGCAGCCACAGCGACGTGGTACTCACCTGCTGGTCCTCCGCCTGGGAGGCATCCCCCAGCGCGAGGAGCCGTCCGCCGGTGCGCAGCAGGTCGAGGCTGCGCAGCCTGGCCGGGCCGGCCACCGGGTCGGCGACGACGTCGAACTGGGCGGGTTCGGCCTCCGCGAGATCCTCGGTCAGCCAAGCCTCGTCGTAGCCCAGGTCCAGGATCTCCTGGCGCTTGGCCTCGCCGCGGGTGACGCCGACGAGGCGACTCGCCCCGAGCAGCCGGGCCACCTGGCCCATCTGCGAGCCGAGGCCACCGGCGGCGGCATGAACCAGTACGCTCTCACCTCGGCGCAGGTGGGCGATCTCCTCCAGGGCGACGAGCGCCGTCGTCGTGTTGGCCGGGACCGCAGCGGCCAGGACCGGATCGAGTCCCGCGGGCAGCGGCGTGACGAGCTCCGCGGGAGCTACAGCGACCTGACCGTAGCCGCCACCCCCGGTGATGGTCAGGGCGACGACGGCATCCCCAACCCGGTAGCCGTCCACTCCTTCTCCGAGCGCGCGGACGCGACCGGTCACCTCCAGCCCAGGAGTCCAGGGCAGGTCGATGGGCACGAACCCCTCGGCGAAGAGCGCCTCGACGTAGCCGACGCCGGCATGGTCCACATCCACGGCGATCTCGCCCGGTCCGGGCTCAGGGGCGGGGGCGTCCTGGTACCGCAGCCCGGAGGGGCCGTCGAAGCTGACGATCTGCATGGCCTTCATGGACAACACCTTCCTGTATCAGTTATCAACACTATATCAGATATCTGATACTCGATGCGGGATAGCCTGCTGATCGACGGCAGCCACGTGAGCGCCATCAGGAGTCATCACAGGACCAGGAATGTCCAAATCGGTGACAAAGGCGTGGACCGTCGCCGTCGAGACGGAGTGAAACCGCATGATTCCAAGGTTCTCTTTCGTACGAAACGGAGGTCTTCGGTCCTTTGTCACCGATTTGGACATCACCGTGCCAATTCCCTGACCTGACTCGTGACAGTTTGGTGGGGTCTGGGTTTTGAGGTGGGTTTTTCGTTGGTATTCCGTGGTGTTGGGGGTGTGCTGGCACACTAAGGGGCCGGTAGGGTGGGGGTGGTGAGCCCGTTTGTGCGTAAGGTCAAGACAGCCTCAGGGGCGACGGCGGTGCAGATCGCGGTCAAGGAAGGGCGCCGGGACAAGGTGATCGAGCACCTGGGATCGGCCCACACTGAGGCCGAGCTGGCTGCTCTGATGGAGATCGGCCGGCACCGCATTGCCCCGGACCAGCTGGCCCTGGACCTGACTCCCACGCCACCGGCGGTTTCGGGACTCCTCACGGCCTCAGCCCCGGTCGGCACTGATGCGGTGGTGGCCTCCAAGCACTCCAGGTTGTTGTGGTAGGTCCTGCACGGGGTCTACACCCGTCTGGGGCTGAGGAACGCCACTGGGGGTGATCGGGCCTTTGAGCAGATGGTTCTGGCGCGTCTGATCGAGCCGACCTCTAAGGCCCAGGTCCCCCGCGTCCTGGGTGACCTGGGCCTGGAGCCGGTCAGCACCAGGACCTTGTTCCGCTCCCTGGCCCGAGCCCAGGAGCGAGGCTACCGCGAGAGCCTGTCTGGGGCTCTGTTCGAGCACGTCACCGCCAGTGGGGGCCTGGCCCTGTGCCTGCAGGCGTGACCACCCTCTACTTCGAGGCCGAGCGTGAGGACGACCTGCGCAAGGTCGGTTACTCCAAGGAGAGGAGGGTCGACCCCCAGATCATCGTGGGCCTGCTGGTCGACCGTCATGGTTTTCCTCTCCAGGTCGGCTGCTGGGAGGGCAACAAGGCTGAGACCACCACGATCATCCCCATCGCGGAGGCCTTCCAGGCCGCCCACGGCATCGAGGACCTCATCATCGTCGCTGACGCCGGCATGCTCTCGGCCGCCAACCTGACGGCCCTGGATGAGGCGAGGCTGCGGTTCATCGCCCGGGGCCCGCACCACCCGGGCCCCAGGCGACCTGGAGGCCCACTTCCACTGGCACGGGGACGCCTTCACCGATGGGCAGCTGATCGACACCATCACCCCCAGGAGGGGCTCCAGGAGCCAGCGCGACATTAGCAGTCGTCGTGAGCCGGTGTGGGACCCGCACACCCATCCAGGCTCATGGAGAGCGGTATGGGTCTACTCCAAGAAGCGCGCCGCCAGGGACAACCAGACCCTCACAGCTCAGGCCAACCGCGCCCGGGCTGTCATCGCCGGCGAGAAGCATCCTAAGGGCACGCGTTTTGTCACCGTCCATCAAGGCGATCAGGTCCTTGATGAGGCCTCCATCGCCAGAGCCCGGTCCCTGGTGGGCCTCAAGGGCTACGTCACCAACATCCCGTCCCGCCTGATGGGCGCCGGTGAGGTCGTCTCTTCGTATCACGAGCTGTGGCACGCCCGGGCAGTCCTTCCGGATGAGCAAGCACGACCTGAGAGCCCGCCCGGTCTTCCACCACACCCATGACGCCACCTGGGCCCACCTGACCGTGGTCATGGCCGCCCTGGCCGTGGTCATGGCCGCCCTGGCCGTCGCCCGCTACCTCCAGGAGGCCACCGGTATCAGCATCGCCAGGATCGTGCGCGAGCTACGCGGCCTGCAGGAGGTCACCATCAACCTCAACGGCCACCACCTCGCAGCCGCACCACGTCTGACCGACACCGCCAACGACATCCTCACCGCCCTGAGCACCCCACCCCCGGCACACTAAGCGTCATGAGTCAGGCCTGAGAACCCGGCGTTGCCAACCCCATCCGCAGCCCAGACGCAGCGACACATCCAAAGGTTGAGAAGATGTGATGCCCCGCCTCACTCGCATGATCGTTACGGATCCGGGGCCGAGGATCCCGCTACCTGCTGGCCGCTACTCGGCGCTGAGGTCGTCCCGCAGGACGGCGGTGACCCGCTCAAGCATCTCGGTGAGCTGCTCGCGCTCCTTCGCGGAGAACGCCTCCGCCATGCACCGCTCGATGCGCCGCGCACTCTCATCGGCATGCAGAACCAGGGTCTCGCCTTCGGGGGTCAGTGAGGCAATGAGAACTTTGGCATGGTCGGAGGAGGGGTGGCGGGTGACGAGGCGCTTCTGCTCCAGCTTGGCGATGACAGTCGCCATCGTCTGCGGGGTGACCGCGGCGGCCCTGGCCAGCTGGGCCGAGGACTGCTCGGGTACGTAGTACAGGGAGAGCATGGCGGCGTACTGGGCCACCGTGATGCCGAAGCTCCGCAGAGCCTCGGTCTTGGCAGCCATCATGGCCTGCTCCGCCGCCTTGATGTGCAGACCGAGGCGCACCCTGGTATCCTCGGCGAGCTCACGACGCCCCCGCCTCGGGGGCGGAATGTCAACGATGCGGCTCACGGTGGTTATCTTAAGTTGCGTCGTCGTCAGGGAAGAAGATCTCCTCGATGGTCAGGCCGAAAACACGCGCGATGGCGAAGGCCAGGGGCAGGGAGGGGTCGTAGCGACCGGCTTCCAAGGCGTTGACCGTCTGACGGGAGACCCCTAGCTCCTCGGCGAGCCGGGCCTGGGTCCAACTGCGCTGGGCGCGCAGCACCTTGAGATCATTCCTCACCGGTACCGCCAGGTTGACCACAGCATTCCAACACCGAAGAAGAAGGCCCACACAACGGTTACCCACATGAGGCTGATATGAGGTGCTCCCACTTCCTCCATGAATCCGTAAGCCATACTGGCAATGACCGTGCCCGCGGCGGAGATGACGAGCGCTTCCAGCACTTTTCTCGCCTGCATCTCATCTGTTTCCCGCGATATTCTCATCATGGCCCACGTGCAGACGGCGACGCCAATCATGGGAAGCAGTACGACGACGAAGCGCCAGGGACTTTCTCCCAGAGATCGCGCCCACCTCAATCCAACAAAAACGCCGACGGAGTAGAGAACGGCGCCGATGCCAAATCGGATGGAGTAGGAGACAACCGCCTTACGATCACCGAGCATGACTGCCTTCCGCCAATGGTGACATCGAGAGTGACCGGATGACATTGCCGGTCCGGCTCACATCCAAGTATAAAGGAGACTTGTCATTCAGTCAAGGTTACTTTCCTTCATGACGATGTCCTTCTATTTCTCGACGACCTTCTGGTCACCATGTACGTGCTTCCGAGGACACTGCCGACAACGACCGGGAAGGCGGGAATGACCCATGGATAAGATCGCACCTCGACCCCGTGGGCGCGCAGTGTCCGCTTCGCGAAGATCCAGAAGGGCAGGACGATCGGCAGCGCCGTCGCCGACCCTGGGGTGTAGCGCCGGGCGAGGGCCGCCGTGGCCAGGTGGCTGAAGGTGTGCATGCCGTAGCCGTAGAGCACGGCCTGATAGAGGAACGAACGCCCGCGCGTGCGGTAGCCGTCGATCGAGGCGGCCGCCATGAGGCCGCCCATCAGACCGATTCCCAGGTAAACATGCTCGCGCGAGCAGCCGTTACGCCGAATATCGTCGGGCAGGAAGGGAATCTTGTCCAAGGCCGGGTGGGTCCAGCCGGGCATCGTCGCCAGTTCCTCGAGATCGTGGGCCAGCCATGAGAAGAACAGGCCTCCAGTCGCCAGTGAGACGGAGTCCATGTCATCACCTCCGGTTTCGATACTAATAGTTGCGTAACTAACAGTAGCGCGTCCATGCCGGCTCTGCCAGACTTCCCGTCAGCATCGCAAGGAGAAGTGCAGATGAGTGATCCTTCCGGAGAGGACCGCCCGGGTGGACGCGGTGGACGTCCCCGAGACACCGCCGTCGACCAGCGGATTCTTCAGGCCACGACGTCTTTGCTCGCCCAAAAGGGGTTTCGGGGCCTGCGGGTCGACGACGTCGCTCGCAGTGCCGGAGTCCCGAAATCGACGATCTACCGGCGATGGCCCTCTCTAACGGATCTTGCTGTTGCCGCCGTTGACGATGCCCTGGGGGAACGGGGAGCTGTCATCAGTGACGACCCGCTGATTGACCTATCCCAGATCGTCGTCCGTACACACACCCTGCTCATCAGCTCGCCTCTGGCCGGCACCCTGCCGCAGCTGGCCTTCGAGCTCGTCAACCGCCCCGAGACTGCTCATCTCTACCGAGAACGCGTTATCAGCCCTCTGCGCGACGCTGCGATCAACGCCGTTCGGCGCGCCATTGAGCAGACCTCCTGGAAGGGACCGGACGCGGAGACGAGCGTGGACATGATGATCGGAGCCGGCCTGTACCGGCACAACTACCTGGGACATACGCCGACACTGGAGGAGGCCTTCACGATTGCCGACGCCGTTGCGGGTCGTCGGCTTCCCCGTCCCGATTTTTCTTCGGATCCGACGGAGCCAAAAATACTCCCCGAAACGGATCATCATGGATCGCCTCGGGGAGCCGAGAATATGAAGAAGTAGATGGTGGAGCCAACGGGACTCGAACCCGTAACCCCCTGCTTGCAAAGCAGGTGCGCTACCAATTGCGCCATGGCCCCTGAGGGAATGATCAGTCGATCACGTCTATTCTCAGTCGACGGGATCGGTGACCTCAGCCCATGCGGCCCGCTCCATTCGGGCCGCCTCGAACCTGAGCCACGCGGCATAACCGGTGGCAGCCAGGAACAAAAAGACCGCGGCTGATACGAATGTACGGTTCCTCATGAAACCTCCTCATCGTCTCACCGCGGACGGTGGGCCTAGCTGGACTCGAACCAGCGACCTCATCCTTATCAGGGATGCGCTCTAACCGACTGAGCTATAGGCCCGTGCGACCGGAAGAGATTAACCTACCCGGCTACGGGAGACCAAATCCGATCACTCGTCCGCAAGCGTGAGATGGATCCCACCAACAAGGGTGGCGGTGATGTTGTAAAGAAAAGCGCCGAGCGTAGTCAATGCCGTCACAAGCACCATATCGACCACGGCAATGATTGTGGAGACGGCCAGCGCCCGTGGCAGCTCCAGGTAGGCCACGATCGCGGAGAAGGTGTTGGAGCGCTCGCCGGCCACCGTCTTGACCAGGTCCTCGATGGTGGAGAAGACGTGCATAGCGTCCAGCATGAACCACACAACGGCCGTGGCGACGATGAGCATGATGCCGCCCGCGAAGCTGAGCAAGAAGCTCGCCTTCATCACCGACCAGGGGTCCACCCGAGTCAGGGCCAGCCGCACGCGTCGCGGCCCGGCGATGGTCTTCTTGCTCTTCTTACTCTTGCCGCCCGAGGCATCCGCGCCACCCACGATGGATGCGGCACCTGCGGACTGCCCGCCGTCGGGGGACATGGAAACCGGCTGGCTCATGCTTCGACCTCACTCTCGTTGTCTTCCAACGCTACCGCGTCAGGTACTGAGTCCGCAGGAGAGTCATCAGTCTCACCTTCCGGTGCAGCATCAGTCGGAGCCTCATTGGCGGAGTCGGCGCTCGGGCCGGTATCGGCGGCATCGACCGCCTCCTCCATATCCCGCTCGGTGTTGCGGGCCACCGCGATGATGCGGTCTCCGGCGTCGGGCTTGGCGAAGGTCACGCCCTGGGTGGCGCGCCCCGTGCGCGAGACCTCGCTGACGGCGGATCGCACCACCTTGCCCGAAGCCATGATGCACAGGACCTCATCGCCGGAGTCAGTCACCAGAGCGCCCACGAGGTTGCCGCGCGCCTCGACGAGGTTGGCGACCTTGACACCCAGGCCCCCGCGACCCTTGACCGGGTAGTCGACGACGTTGGTGCGCTTGGCGTAGCCACCCTCGGTGACGACGAACAGGTCGGCGTCCTGCCAGGAGGGGTCGACGACGTCCATGGCCAGAAGGTAGTCGTCCGGCCGGAACCGCATACCGGTCACGCCGCTGGTGGCCCGGCCCGTGGGACGCAGGGTGTCGTCGTCGGCGTGGAAGCGCAGCGACTGTCCGGCGTGGGAGACCAGGAGGAGGTCCTGGCCGGTGCTCAGGAGCCTGGCGGAGACGAGCTCGTCGTAGTTGCCGTCCTCGTCCTGGCGCAGGTTGATGGCGATGACGCCGCCTGAGCGGTTGGAGTTGTATTCGCTCAGGCGCGTCTTCTTCACCAGGCCGCGTCGGGTGGCCAGGACCAGGAAGTCGGCCTGGTCGTAGTCCTGGAGCTCCATGACCTGGGCGATCTCCTCGCCGGGCTGGAAGGCCAGGAGATTGGCCACGTGCTGGCCCTTGGAGTCTCGGCCGCCCTCGGGTAGCTCGTAGCCCTTGGCCCGGTAGACACGGCCGTAATTGGTGAAGAACAGCAGCCAGCGGTGCGTCGTCGTGACGAAGAAGTGGTCGACGACGTCGTCCTCACGCAGCGTGGCACCGCGGATTCCCTTGCCACCGCGGTGCTGGGAGCGGTAGGAATCGGTACGGGTGCGCTTGGCGTAACCGGAGCGGGTGATGGTGACGACCACGTCCTCCTCGGGGATGAGGTCCTCCATACTCATCTCGCCGTCGAAAGGCACGATCCGGGTGCGGCGCTCGTCCCCGTACTTCTCAACGATCTCGGCGAGCTCGTCGGAGACGATGCCCCGCTGGCGCTCCGGGGAGGCGATGATCTCGCGCAGGTCCTTGACCCGGGCGCGCAGCTCCTCGGACTCCTCCTGGATCTTGAGGCGCTCCAGGGCGGCCAGACGGCGCAGCTGGAGGGAGAGGATCGCCTCGGCTTGGGCCTCGTCGACGTCCAGCAGACCCATGAGGCCGGTGCGGGCCTCTTCGGTGGTGGGTGAGCGCCTGATGAGAGCGATGACGGCATCGAGGGCGTCGATCGCCTTGAGCAGGCCCTCGAGGATGTGGAGGCGCTCCTCGGCCTTGCGCAGGCGGAAGCGCGAGCGGCGCACGATGACGTCGATCTGATGGCTGACCCAGTGGCGCACGAACCCGTCCAGGCTCAGCGTGCGCGGTACCCCGTCGACCAGGGCGAGCATGTTGGCCGGGAAGTTGTCCTGGAGCTGGGTGCGCTTGTAGAGGTTGTTGAGGACCACCTTGGCCACGGCGTCGCGCTTGAGGACAATGACGAGCCTCTGGCCGGTGCGCCCGGAGGTCTCGTCGCGGATGTCGGCGATGCCGGTCACCTGGCCGTCGCGCACCAGTTGGGCGATCTTGTCGGCCAGGTTGTCGGGGTTGACCTGGTAGGGAAGCTCGGTGACCACGAGGCACTGGCGCCCCTGGATCTCCTCGACGTTGACCACCGCGCGCTGGGTGATGGAGCCACGCCCGGTGCGGTAGGCGTCCTCGATGCCCCGGCGGCCCAGGATCGTGGCGCCGGTGGGGAAGTCGGGTCCGGGGATCCGCTCGATGAGGGCGTCGAGCAGCTCCTCGCGCGAAGCGTCGGGGTGCTCGAGGTACCACTGGGCGCCGCGGGCGATCTCACGCAGATTGTGCGGTGGGATACGGGTGGCCATGCCGACGGCGATGCCCTCGGAACCGTTGACCAGGAGGTTGGGGAACCGGGCCGGCAGGATGACCGGCTCCTGGTTGCGTCCGTCGTAGTTGTCCTGGAAGTCGACGCTATCCTCGTCAATGTCCCGGAGCATCTCCATGGCCAGGGGCGCCATCTTGCACTCGGTATAGCGGGGGGCGGCGGGTCCCAGGTTTCCCGGAGTGCCGAAGTTCCCCTGGCCGGCGACCAGCGGATAGCGCAGCGACCACCACTGGACCAGACGGGCCAGGGCGTCGTAGATGGCGCTGTCGCCGTGGGGGTGGTAAGTGCCCATGACGTCGCCAACGACGCGGGAGGACTTGGAGAAGGAGGCGGTGGGGCGGTAGCCGCCGTCGTACATGGCGTACAGGACGCGGCGGTGGACCGGCTTGAGCCCGTCGCGCACGTCCGGCAGGGCCCGGCCCACGATGACGCTCATCGCGTAGTCGAGGTAGGAGCGCTGCATCTCCATCTGGAGGTCGACCGGCTGAATGCGCTCGGGAGCGGCAACGTTGGTCGCTCCCTCGTCGCCGATGATCTCTTCAACTTCGTCGCTCACAGGATTCCTTCGTGTTCAGAGGATGTCGCCGGAAGTAGGCCGGCGGTTCACGTGCGGCCCGGTACCGCTCAGATGTCCAGGAAGCGGACGTCGGAGGCGTTGCGCTGGATGAAGGAGCGCCGCTGTTCGACGTCGTCGCCCATGAGGATCGCGAAGGTCTCGTCGGCGTCGGCCGCCTCGTCGAGCGTGACCTTCTTGAGGATGCGAGTCGAGGGGTCCATGGTGGTCTCCCACAGCTCGTGGTCGTTCATCTCGCCCAGACCCTTGTAGCGCTGGATCCCACCATCCTTGGGCAGGCGGCGGCCCTTGTCCTGGCCGGCGGCTAGCAGCTTGTCGCGCTCGGCGTCGGAGTAGGCGAACTCGTGCTCGGCGTTGGACCACTTGAGCCGGTACAGCGGCGGCATGGCGATGTAGGTGTGGCCGTGCTCGATGAGTGGGCGCATGTAGCGGAACAGGAGCGTCAGCAGCAGGGTGGCGATGTGCTGGCCGTCGACGTCGGCGTCGGCCATGATGACGATCTTGCCGTAGCGCAGCTTGGTGATGTCGAAGTCCTCGCCGATGCCGGTGCCGAAGGCGGTGATGAGGCTGCGGATCGTGTCGGAGGACAGGGCCCGGTCCAGGCGCGCCTTCTCCACATTGAGGATCTTGCCGCGGATCGGCATGATCGCCTGGTGCTCGGGGTCCCGGCCGCCGACGGCGGAGCCGCCGGCCGAGTCGCCCTCGACGATGAAGATCTCCGACTCCTCGGCGATTTTCGAGGAGCAGTCGCGCAGCTTGCCGGGCATGGAGGCGGATTCCAGAACACCCTTGCGGCGCGTGGCCTCACGGGCCTTGCGAGCGGCCATGCGCGCGGCGGCGGCCTGGGAGGCCTTGGTGATGATGGCACGGGCATCGGTCGGGTGGGAGTCCAGCCAGTCGCCGAGCTGCCCGTAGACCGTCTGCTGAACGAAGGTGCGGGCCTCGGTGTTGCCCAGCTTGGTCTTGGTCTGGCCCTCGAACTGGGGCTCGGAGAGCTTGACCGAGATGACGGCGGTCAGGCCTTCGCGGATGTCGTCGCCGGTGAGGTTGTCGTCGCGTTCCTTGAGCAGGCCCTTGTCCCGGGCGTACTTGTTGACCAGTGTGGTCAGTGCCGTGCGGAAGCCCTCCTCGTGGGTGCCACCCTCGGTGGTATTGATCGTGTTGGCATAGGTGTGGACCGACTCGGAGTAGGAGTTGGTCCACTGCATGGCGATCTCGAGGCTGATGGAGTGGGTCTCGCCCAGGGTCTGCTCGGCCTCGAAATCGATGATCTCGGGGTGGATGAGTTCGGCCTTCTTGGACTTGTTGAGGAAGGCGACGTAGTCGCGCAGGCCGTGCTCGTAGCAGTAGGAGTCGGTGCGGAAGCCGACCTCGGGGGCGTCCGGGGCGGAGTCGTCACCGGTGATCTCATCGCCGGCGTCCTGGACGCCGACGCGCTCGTCGGTCAGGGTGATGCGCAGGCCCTTGTTGAGGAAGGCCATCTGCTGGAAGCGACGGCGCAGCGTCTCGTAGTCGAAGTCAACCGTCTCGAAGATGCTCGGGTCCGGGTAGAAGGTCTGGGTGGTGCCGGTAGCGTCCGTCGCCTCGCCCTTGATGAGCTCGGTGATGGGGCGACCGCCGTCGGCGAAGGACATGCGCCATACGAATCCCTGCCGGTGGACCTCGGTGTCCACCCGGGTCGACAGGGCATTGACCACGGAGATGCCCACGCCGTGCAAACCGCCGGAGACCGCATACCCGCCACCGCCAAACTTGCCTCCAGCGTGCAGGATCGTCATGACGACCTCGACGGTGGGCCTGTGCTCGGTGGGGTGCTCGTCAACCGGGATGCCACGGCCGTTGTCGCTGACGCGCACGCCGCCGTCGGCCAGAATGGTGACCTTGATGTGGTCGCAGTAGCCAGCCAGGGCCTCGTCGACGGAGTTGTCGACGACCTCGTAGACGAGGTGGTGCAGCCCGCGCTCACCGGTGGAACCGATGTACATGCCGGGGCGCTTCCTGACCGCTTCGAGCCCTTCGAGGACAGTGATGTCCGAGGCTCCATAATCATGATTCACAGTGGCGTCCTGGTCAGACACGTGTCAGTTGCTCCTCAATCTGTGCGCATCGGGACCTCAGTGGTCCGATGTCTCCGTCCGGCCCCTTCACACGACGATCCTGAGGAGGATCGTGCGCGCACGTAGGTGGGTACATCAGGACGGTCCTGGGCGCACCTTGGGCGGTTTCACCGCATTCTAGCGTAGAAAGGCTCTCGACCCGCTGCGCTGGGGGCAGCTGGGAGCGTGCCCGTGGTCACCTCTGTCTCACGCGGGTCACCGAGTCGCCTGATCCCTCATTCTTCGATGACTGCCGGAGCTCTGGTGGTCATGTTACCGCCCGCCGTCTCAGCCGTACGTATCACGCGGACCGCGGGCACCGCGCAGGCCGACGCCGCGCCGTTTCCAGGAGGGTCCGGCTGGTCCCAGGATCCGCAGCTCCACGCCTTCGCCCGTGCTGATGCCTCCGGCCTGGCGTCCGCCGGGCCCCGAGCGCAGGGCCTCGACGATCCTTGCCTCGATGGTGGGCTGGAGGAGCCGGAGCTGCTGGGCCCAGCTCGAGGACGAGGCGCGCAGGGTGATGCGTCCGGCCTCGAAGGCTTCGATCGTGCAGTGCTCGGCGATCTGGTCGCCCACGATGCTCTGCCATCTGGCGACGACACCTGCCACCGCGAGCTTTCCAGCCCAGCCGTTGTCGGCCACCATGCGGCGCAGCTCACGCCGTCCGGTGCGGGGGTCGAACGGGGTGGGGCCGGGCCGGTCGCGACCGCGCGCCAGACCGGGGCCGCGGTCAGCCGGGTCATCCGGATCCAATCCGAGCGCCCGGGCCAGCTCCCGACGCCGGTCCCAGGGCGCCGCGGCCTCCGCAGAGTCCTGCGGGCCTCCGCCGATCTCGGTGCGACCGCGGCGGACCGGTTCTCGCAGCCTGCGGGCCGGGATCCGACTGTCCCCCTTCTCCCAGGCCCGGGCTCGCTGGCGGGTCAGGGCACGCTGGGCCAGGACGTCGGGAAGCGGGCCAACACCGGCAGTGTCATCTGCGCGGTCATCTGCGCGATCAGCGGCGCTGCTGGCCTGACCGTTACCGCCGGCCGGCGCGTCACCGATGGGACGGGAACTCTCAGCCACGGGAGACCTCGCCATCGGCCACGCGATACCGGACGCCGGCGAGCTCGGCGGGGATGTCATCGTCGACGGCGGCGGTCAGCAGGACCTGTTGGGCGCCGACGACCAGCTGGGCCAGGGCGCGGCGGCGCTGCTCGTCGAGGGAGGCGAAGACGTCGTCCAGGATGAGCACCGGTTCTCCGTCGCCGCCATAGGCATCGACGTCGGTGCGCAGCATGTCGTAGGAGGCCAGGCGCAGTGCGAGGGCCAGGGACCACTGTTCGCCGTGGGAGGCGAATCCGCGGGCGGGCAGACCGGAGAGGAACAAGGAGAGGTCGTCGCGGTGCGCCCCGATGAGGTTCGCGCCGCGGTCGATCTCCCGGGCGTGAAGCTCGCCCATGGCGCTCTCCAGACGCTCGGCAACGGCGGACTCGTCGAGGAGCGCCTCCTCACCGGCGAGCCAGGCCGCTTCATCATGAGGATCGGGCTCCGGTGCCCCCTCGTGCATCAGCAGGCTCGAGCGGTAGGCGATCTGCGCATGGGGTTGCTGCCCGGAGGCGCCAGAGACGGCCTCGTAGGCGGAAACCACCCAGGGGCGCAGACGTCGTACGACGTCGACTCGGGCGGCGATGAGTCTTGCCGCCGCTACGGCGAGCTGACCGTCCCAGACCTCCAGGGTGGAGAGCATGGAGGCGGTCGATGAGCGGGCGGCGCGAGCGGACTTCAGGAGGCTGGCGCGCTGGGCGAGGATCTTGTCGTGCTCGTTGCGCACCCCTGCCAGGCCCGGGCGCAGGGTGACCATCAGTTCGTCGAGGAATCCTCGACGCACGCCAGGCTCATTGCGCACCAAGGAAAGATCCTCGGGGGCGAAGACGACGGCGCGCAGGACCCCGAGCAGGTCGCGGGGCCGACAGCCGCCCCGGTTAAGACGAGCGCGGTTCGCCTTCCCGGCGATGATCTCGATCTCCAGGACGCTGGGTCTGTCGCCGTGGATGGTTCGGGCCCGGATGACGGCGCCGGGGGGCTGACTCTGACCGGGCGCCGCCCGGCGCACCAGGGCGGTGTCCGCTCCGATCCGATGGGAGGAGAGCGTCGCCAGGTAGACGATCGCCTCGACCAGATTGGTCTTGCCCTGCCCGTTGGAGCCCACGAAGGCACTGGGGCCGGGCTCGAGGGACAGGATGAGATTGCGGTAGGAGCGGAAGTCGTCCAGGGAGAGGTCAGAGACGTACATGCACCGTCGTGTCTCAGGCTCCGAAGCGGATCGGCATGAGCAGGTAGCGGAAGGTGGAGTCCTCGGTACCGCCGATGGAGTCCATACCCGTGAGTACTGCGGGCTTGGAGGCGTGGGTGAAGTCGAGCCGGACGTAGGGCTGGTTGAGTGCGCCCAGGCCATCGAGGAGATAGCCGGGATTGAAGGCGGTGGAGATGTCGTCCCCCTCGAGGTGGGCTACGAGCTGCTCGGTGGCCTGGGCGTCGTCGCTCTGCCCGGCGTCGAGCTCCAGGTTGCCCTGTGTGAAGGCCATGTGGATGGGGGTGGAGCGGTCGGCGACGAGGCTGACGCGGCGCACCGCCGCCATGAGCTCGTCGGTGCCCACCGTGGCGTGGATCGAGGTCGACTCCGGGAACAGGCGGCGTACCGGCGGATAGTCGCCGTCGGTGAGCAGGGAGGTGGTGCGCCTCCCGCCGGCTTCGAAGCCGATGAGACTGGAGGCGGCCGATTCGCTGCTCAGGGCCACGGTCACGTCGCCCGAGGAGGTTAGGGACTTGGCGACGTCGGACAGGGTACGGGCCTTGAGAAGCGCCGTGGTGGACAGCTCGGTGTTGGCGGGTGACCAGGTCAGCTCCCGCATGGCCAGACGGTAGCGGTCGGTGGCCATGAGAACCAGGGAATTGCCCTCGACCTCTATCTGGACGCTGGTGAGCAGGGGCAGGGTGTCATCGCGGGAGGCCGCGATGGAGACCTGGGCGACGGCGCGGGCCAGGTCATGGGCGTCGATCGTACCGGCCACGGCGGGCATGACGGGCAGCGCCGGGTAGTCGTCGGCCGCCATGGCGGCCAGGGAGAAGCGGGCCGAGCCGCAGGAGACGGCCACCTTGGTGCCCTCAACCTCCAGATCGACAGGTTTGTTCGGCAGGGCCTTGGCTATATCGGCCAGAAGTCGTCCGGAGACGAGGACGCTACCGTCCTGCTCCACGTCGGCGGCAACCTCGCAGTGCGCCGAGACCTCGTAGTCGAAGGAGGCAAGAACCAGGCTGGAGCCCTTGGCCTCCAGCCTGACTCCGGCCAGCACCGGTACCGGCGGGCGGGCGGGCACGGACCGCGCGGTCCAGGTGACGGCCTCGGCGAGGATGTCTCGGTCAACCCTGAGCTTCACGGTAAGTGCCTCCGTCATCGTGGTAGGTCGGTCGGCGGTGCGTCTTGGCACTACTGAGCCGAACAAGGTACATGCATGCCAGCGGGTCGCCGGCGGGTAGTCGGCAGGAGCCGCGTCGTTCGGAGCGCAGTCCTGGGTCGAGAGTGTAGACGGTAGACCGTACCAATCGCTCCTGTCACCAGCGATCATCCACGTTCATCCCATGAGTCTCCCTGAATGGCGAAGGTTCGGGGCCCGGGCCGACCTCGTTGGCCGATCGTGAATCGCATGTTCTGTCATCCTGGTTTGTAGGTGTAGTAGCACGTGTGGATGATGTGGATAACCGGATCTTTCCGCGTGGCGACGCCGATCGTCCTGGGGAGGCATACGTGGGCGGTTCTGGTGAGCGCGACGGGGTAGCGGTGGAGAGAGCAAATGACATCAATGTCATTCCACAGTGAGGGTGCCGTGCCTCCACAGCGACACGCTCGCTCCTCCACCTGCCGTCCTCAGCGCCCTCCACAACCGTCGTTGAGGTGGGACGTCGTCGGGTTAGGCGGGTGACTGGGCGGCCTGCTTGATGCGGCTGGTCAGTTCGGTGACCTGGTTGAAGGTGGAGCGCCGTTCTGCCATGAGGGTGCGGATCTTCTTGTCGGCGCTCATGACCGTGGTGTGGTCGCGCCCGCCGAACTCCCGGCCGATCTTGGGCAGGGAGAGGTCGGTGAGTTCGCGGCACAGGTACATGGCGATATGGCGGGCCGAGACCATGGTGCGCGAGCGGTTGGCCGAGCACAGGTCGTCGATGGTGATACCGAAGTAGTCGGCGGTCTGCGCCATGATGAGGGAAGTGGTGATCTCCTGGCCTTCGGGGTCGGAGATGATGTCTTTGAGGACCATCTCGGCCAGGGTCTGGTCGACGGGCTGCTTGTTGAGCGAGGCGAAGGCCGTCACGCGGATGAGTGCGCCCTCGAGCTCTCGGATGTTGGTGGTGATGCGCGAGGCGATGTACTCCAGGACGTCGAAGGGCAGATCGAGGCCCTCGGCAGTGCCCTTGCGGGAGAGGATCGCGATGCGGGTCTCCAGATCCGGGGGCTGGACGTCGGCCAGCAGGCCCCACTCGAAGCGCGAGCGCAGGCGCTCGTCGAGTCCGCCCAGTGCCTTGGGGGGCTGGTCGGAGGTGAGAACGACCTGCTTGCCCGAGGAGTGCAGGGAGTTGAAAGTGTGGAAGAACTCCTCGAGGGTGGACTCCTTGCCCTGGAGGAACTGGATGTCATCCACCAGGAGAATATCGACCTCGCGGTAGCGTCGCTTGAACCCCTCCATGCGACCGTCGTCCTGATTGCCGTCGCGCACGCAGGCGATGAAGTCGGAGACGAAGACCTCTGAATTGACGTACTTGACGCGGATTCCCGGGTTGAGCGTCTGGGAGTAGTGGCCGATGGCGTGCAGGAGGTGGGTCTTGCCCAGGCCTGAGCCTCCGTAGATGAACAGGGGGTTGTAGGCGCGGGCCGGAGCCTCGGCGACGGCCAGGGCCGTGGCATGGGCGAACCGGTTGGACGAGCCGGTGACGTAGGTGTCGAAGGTGTAGCGCGGGTTGAGCTGGGAGACGTCGTTGGCCGCCGTCGGCGTGAGCAGTCCGGTAGGACTCTGGGGGCCGATCACCCCGGGACTGTAGGCGCCGGAGAATCCTGACATGGACGGCAGGGAGCCTGATGTCGGTGAGGGTGCCGATGCCGCGGAGGCCTGGGAACGGGGTGCCGGCGAAGGTGCTGATGATGCCGGATAGGTTGACGGGTCCCCGATCTGTTCGCCGTAGGCGGGTGCGGCTGCGCTAGCGGTGCCGGGCGCTGCGGGCGGGGCTGACACGGGTGACACTCCCGACGGCGATGGTGATGGTGACGCCGTGGTCAGGTTGACGGGCTCGGGGGTCACGGGCGGCATCGGGGTTCTCGAGACCTCCGAGGAGGTGTCGACCGTGACCTCGATGGGCATGGGGCGTCCCCAGACCTGGGTGACGGCGGCACTGATCGGGCCGCGTGCCTGCTCGACGATGTCCTTGGCAAAGGCCGATCCGACGACGAGGACGAGGGTGCCGTCGACATCGATGAGATGGGTCATGCGAATCATGGACATCTTGCCCTGGCCCAGCTCTCCGGAGCTGGAGAGCACCTCGAGGGCGGAGAGCCATTTGGTGTTGGCGGCGTCGGGCACGACGGACTCCTGATCGGCATGGTTGGTATTTCCCGTGATCGCAACCCGACCGGTGTCGGCCAGGGCACTGCACCGACCATGACTGGGACGTGCGGCCCCGGCGAACCGGGTGGTCTCGATTGGGCGTCCCATCATGCTGTCTCTCCACAGCCTTGTCCACACCTGGGGACACAGAGAGTAATGACTCACAGGCGTCATTCAGGATAAATGCTGGGAATGTTAGGGTTGTTCGATCTCGATCGTGTGGCACGAGCCCGCCGAATGACGAATGTTTAGCGATTTACGGGCCTACTGAGAAGATGCACACAGCTCAGTGAGTTATCCACATATCCGCAAGCTTGTGGACGGCCGACTTCCCACAGCGGTGGATGCCGCGAGCCCTCTCTTGTGGATCTCCTGTGGATAAGCGCGGATAACGTCATCGGTCACAGTCGGCCACATCCGTTTGACCGGCAAGAGGGCCAAACGTAGGCTGTTGCAGACGTTCGTGCGGAGTCAGGTCCCGAACCATGGGGCAGCCGGACGAGCGACAGTGCCGCGAGCCTCGCGATGCACTGTTCCGATCACCTCAAGCAGGAGTTAAGCCCGTGAGCAAGCGGACCTACCAGCCGAACAACCGTCATCGTGCCAAGGTGCACGGCTTCCGTAAGCGCATGTCCACCCGCGCGGGTCGCGCTGTTCTCGCTTCGCGGCGCCGCAAGGGTCGCGCTCGCCTCGCCGCCTGAGGTGCTCGGCGCGGCGCACCGGTTAGCGCGGGGTGAGGACTTCACCACCGCGATCCGTCGGGGTACGCGCTGCGGGAACCGCAGACTGGTCGTGCACTACCACGCCGGCGGGAGAGGGGATGATTCCCCGGCTCTCGTCGGCGTCGTCGTGCCCAAGAAGCAGATCCCGTTGGCGACTCACCGCAACCGTGTCAAGCGCCGTGTGAGAGCCCTCATGGCTCAGCGGGTTGGTGCGCTCGAACCGGGGGCCCGCATCGTTGTGCGCGGGCTGGCCGGCGCCGACGGCGCCGACAGCGGCACTCTGGGGAAGGACCTGGATCGGCTTCTGAACCGGTGCCGTGAGCGTCGGGCCCAAGAGCGGCAGCGGCGAGCCGATTGAATGCGGTGATGAGCGAGCGATGAGTGGATGGATGATACGAGTCTTTCTGGCACCGGTGCGTTTTTATCAGCGTTTCATATCGCCTGCTCTGCCGGCGTCGTGCCGTTACTACCCCACCTGCTCGGCCTACGCCGTCACGGCGGTGGAGGTGCACGGTCCGGTCAAGGGCACGCTGCTGAGCGTGTGGCGTCTTTTGCGGTGCAATCCGCTGACCCCGGGTGGAGTCGATCATGTCCCGGACAAGGGGCGCTGGCGCTACCACCATCCCCGCGACGTTCCGAGGTTCACGGTCGAAGAACCCTGACCGGTCCTGATGAACCGATGGACATGATGCCGGCTCAGACCCTGAGCCCACACTGATACCGCTCTCGCACGAGAACCCTCATACAAGGAGTACGGATGGACACGTTGCTATGGCCCCTCAAGGTGGCTGTGGCCTGGGTCATGGTCACGATCCACAAGGCCCTGGTCCTCATCGGGTTCCCCGACGGACCGGGTGTCGCCTGGGTGCTGTCCATCATCGGTCTGACGATCGTGGTGCGGCTGCTCATCATGCCGCTGTTCGTCAAGCAGATCCGGGCCTCGCGCGGGATGCAGCTCCTCCAGCCGGAGATGCAGGCGCTTCAGGCCAAGTACAAGGGCAAGAAGGACCCCGAATCGCGCCAGCGCATGAACGAAGAGATGATGGCGCTCTACCGCAAGCACGGGACCAACCCCATGGCCTCCTGCCTGCCGCTGCTGGTGCAGATGCCCATCTTCTTCGCCCTGTTCCGGGTCCTGGCCTCCCTGGGGGCGGTTGCTACCGGCAACTACGGGCGTCCCTCCATCGGCCCGCTCACGATGGAGCTGGCCAAGCAGGTCCAGGCCTCCAGCGTCTTCGGCGCCAGCCTGTCCTCGTCCTTCATGAACAGCTCCGTCACCCAGGTCAAGATCGTTACGGTCGCCATGATCATCATCATGTCGGTGACGCAGTGGTACACCATGGCGCAGCTGTCGATGAAGAACATGTCGACGGAGTCCCTCAACTCTGACAACCCCATGATCCGTTCCCAGCGGATGATGATGTACGTGATGCCGGTGATCTTCGCCGTCTCCGGCGTCAACTTCCAGATCGGTGTGCTCGTCTACTGGGTCGTTTCCAACTTGTGGACCATGGGGCAGCAGTTCTTCACCATCCGCAACATGCCCGCGCCCGGCAGCGAGGCCGAGAAGAGGTACCGCGCCCGGGTTAACGCCAAGCGGGCGCGCAAGGGCCTGCCCTCCCTGGAGGAGGAGGAACGAGCCGAGGCGGCCGCCAAAGCCGAGGCTGAGGGACGCACCGGCGGACAGCGGGTGCAGCCGGTACGTAAGAACCGGCAGAAGAAGTCCGGCGGTCAGAACAGCGATGCCCGCCCCGACGTCGAGCAGGATGCAACCGATGAGGTGACTGATTCCGAAGACTCGGCATCGTCCAAGAGTCATGGCCTCAGCGACGAGGAGATCGCTCGACGTCGTTACGAGCGCCGCGCCCGTCAACGTCGCGAGGCGGCAGCCCGACGCAAGGCTCAGGCGAAGAAGAAGCGCAACCGTTGAGACTTGCTCAGCGGCGAGACAACCCGGTTCCCATCACAGATACGGATGACAACATGAGTGAGCAGCACAGCAACGACTCCTCCCACCACAGCGCAGGCAACCCTGTGAGTAGTACCGTCTCGCGCCTTGAGGAGGAGGGTGAGATCGGTGCCGACTATCTCGAGGAGCTCCTCGACATCGCAGATCTGGGCGGTGACATCGACATCGATGTCGACCACGGGCGTGCCTCGATCGCCGTGGTCGCCTCTGAGGAGGGCGACGAGCGCGAACTCGCCGATCTCGTGGGGCGCGACGGCGAAGTCCTCGAGGCCGTTCAGGAGCTGACCCGTCTCGCGGTTCAGGCCCGTACCGGCAACCGGTCCCGACTCATGCTCGACATCAATGGTTACCGGGCCGATCGTCGGATCGAGCTCACCAAGGTTGCTCAGGAGGCGGTCACCAAGGTGCTCACCTCGGGCGAGCCCGTCAGCCTGGAGCCGATGAACCCCTTCGAACGCAAGGTGTGCCACGACGTCGTCGCCGCCGCCGGACTGGTCTCCGAGTCCGAGGGCGCCGAACCGCACCGGTACGTGGTGGTCCTGCCGGCCGATGAGATGGATGACCAGGATGGTGATGACATCAACGACGGCGACCAGACCGAGGAAGCCGGAGACGAGCCGGCTGTCGAGCAGGCCTGAGCATGACCGGGGAACAGCGGGCGCAGGTGGAGGAGCCGACGCCGGAGATGCGGGAGATCTTCGGGGTCTCCTTCGCGGCGGCGGAGCACTTCGCGCAGATGCTCGCTGAGGAGGGCGAGCTGCGCGGCCTCGTGGGGCCGCGTGAGCTTCCCCGTTTGTGGAGCCGGCACATCATCAACTCGGCCGCCGTCGTCCCCTTCCTGCCGGCTCGTGGAAGCGTGGCCGACGTCGGCTCCGGGGCCGGCTTTCCTGGCGTCGTCGTCGCCCTGCTGCGACCCGACCTCGATGTGACGCTCATCGAGACGATGGAGCGCCGCACCCAGTGGCTGTCCGACGTCGTGGAGGAGCTGGGCCTGGACAACGTGACCATTCGGCGTGCGCGGGCCGAGGAGATTAAAGACCGCTATGACGTGGTCACGGCTCGGGCGGTCGCGAACCTGTCCAAGCTCGTCAGACTGACGGCGCCGCTGCTGCGACCGGGGGGCGCGTTGCTCGCTCTGAAGGGAATGCGGGCACAGGCTGAAGTTGATGATGCCAAATATGTGATTAAAAAGGCAAAGTTATCAGTTGCTGTGATTCATGAGATCGTTACTGCCGGTGACGAAACTACTGCCGTTGTTGAGATTCGCCGCCCGAAGAACCGGTGAGATACGGCGCGCGTTCGTGTAACGCGTAAGGATCGACCTGCTCGCGTAGACTCGTAACTGCCCGACTGGCTCGGGCCGTTGGGTTGTCGTCCGAGGAGAAGCAGGTTTGTCCGGATCGTCTATCTTCGATCAGCTCCAGGCCGAGCACCTCGCCCTTGACGAGGTAGCGGGTGGAGAGTTCCCACATCCCGAGCGAACCCGCGTCGTTGCGGTCGCAAACCAGAAAGGCGGCGTCGGAAAGACATCGACGGCCGTCAATCTCGCCGCGGCTCTGGCCGAGGGAGGGTTGCATGTGCTCGTCATCGATGCCGACTCACAGGGCAATGCCTCGACGGCGCTGGGGGTAGAGCACGATGATGACAAGGCATCCATATACGACGTGCTCGTCGATGGGATGGCCATCAAGGATGTGGTGGCCAAGACCCGATTCTGCGAGACGCTGTGGTGCGTTCCTGCAACGATCGACGTGGCCGCCGTGGAGATCGAACTGATTTCCACTGCGGAGCGGGAGTCAAGGCTGCGGCGCGCACTGGTGGACTACCTGGTTTCACGTGAAACCGACGGACAGGACCCTCTTGACTACGTCATCATTGACTGCCCGCCGAGTCTCGGCATTATGACGATCAATGCCTTCGTTGCCGCTGACGAGGTTCTCATTCCGATGCAGGCCGAGTACTACGCCCTCGAGGGACTGGCTCTGCTGACACGCTCCATCGATCGGATCGCTCGCATTCACAATCCGGGTCTGGGTGTTTCGATGATCGTGCTGACTATGTTCGATGGGCGTACCACTCTGGCTCGTGAAGTGGAGTCCGAAGTTCGTTCCTATTTCCCTAACGCGACGCTGGACACTAAGGTTCCGCGTTCGATTCGTGTTGCCGAGGCCCCCTCCTTCGGCGCTCCTGTGGTGTTCTGGGATCCCCGGTCCACCGGCGCGATTGCGTATAAGAAAATGGCTCGTGAGGTTGCCCTACGGGGCGCCCCCGGAAATGAAGGCGAGGAAGCCTAATGGCTCAGAAACGGCGCGGACTTGGACGGGGTCTGGAGGCGCTGATTCCAGACGCGCAGAAGGAGAAGGCATCTGCTTCCCGCCCTTCGGACGTGTTCTTCCCCGAGTCGCGGGAAGCTGAGACCCACAACGGGGGCGAGAAAGTACACGTCGACTCTGCTCCCGAGACTGATGCTGCACAGGAGGGCCGAAATACTCACGATCTGACTGCCGCACTTCTGGCTCCGTCTCAGCGGAAACGTGCCTCCAAGACCCGCTCGACATCATCCAAGACAACGGGGAAGAGCAAGCGGACGACGTCCGTTTCACGTGAAACCGTCGCGGATTCCGCCGGTAGGACGCGTGCTTCCAAGACGAAGGATGAAAAGGCGACATCGGCTGGGACGTCAACGAAGCATGGCCGGTCTACCAGTGCCGTGACGCAGAAGCGTTCGTCGAAGAAGGTATTGGAGGAGACCCAGAGAAGTTCTGAGGCTGCCGAGGAGGCGAAGGCCGACGAGCTGCGACCACAATCAGAGACCGTTGAAGCAGCGCCCGTGGCGACCGAGACGTCAGCGAGCGATGACGTGGATGCGGTTGATAACGCTGGTGGT
The DNA here is from genome assembly GCF_006546835.1 of Actinomyces johnsonii. Taxonomy (GTDB): domain Bacteria; phylum Actinomycetota; class Actinomycetes; order Actinomycetales; family Actinomycetaceae; genus Actinomyces; species Actinomyces johnsonii. The sequence goes on from NZ_VICB01000014.1 coordinate 58,318, forward strand.
GAGCCTGCCTCGCAGAGCATGGATACCTCCGAGGATCTTCCTGTTTCACGTGAAACCGCGGAGAAGCAGTCCTCGAGCGAGGAGTCTGAGCCCTCTCCTTCCGAGGCTGTTCGAACCGGCACGGAGCCAGCTGGACCAGAAGCTCGTGTCGACGAGCATGCCACTACTCACGATGATCTCGATGCCGCTGAAAGCGATGGTCCTGATCTCGTTCCGGTACCCGGCGCGCATTTTGCAGAAATTCCGGTCGGTCTGATCCATCCGAACCCTCGCCAGCCTCGACAGGTATTCGATGAGGAGGACATCTCCGAACTTGCCGCCTCCATCGCGGAAGTGGGGCTCCTCCAGCCGATCGTGGTGAGGGAGGTCCACACCGCTGAGGGAGAGGATCCGCGCTACGAGCTCATCATGGGTGAGCGTCGCCTGCGCGCCTCTAAGGAAGCCGGCTTGGACAAGATCCCGGCAGTGGTCCGGGATACCGACGACGTCGATATGCTGCGGGACGCACTGCTGGAGAATCTGCACCGCGTTCAGCTCAATCCTCTTGAAGAGGCTGCGGCCTATCAGCAGCTGCTGGAGGACTTCCAGTGCACCCACGCAGAACTGTCGGAGCGGATTGCACGGTCTCGTTCTCAGATTTCCAACACGCTGCGGCTCATGAAGCTGCCGCCGCTGGTTCAGCGCAGGCTTGCTGCGAATGTCATCTCAGCCGGACACGCCCGCGCTCTCCTTGGCCTTCCGAATGCCGCGGAGATGGAGCGCCTCGCTCAGCGAGTCGTGGCCGAGGGCCTTTCGGTTCGTGCCACGGAGGAGCTCGTTGCTCTTCATGAGGAATCGGATCCGGGCTCGGATCAGCCGAGAGTTCTACGTGCCCGCAGTACTCCTCTCCCCGCGCTTTCGACGCGGCTTTCCGATGCATTTGATACTCGCGTCAAGGTCACCCGTGGGGCGAAGAAAGGGCGCATCACCATCGAGTTCGCTGGTGATGAGGATCTTGCGCGCATCGTCGGTGCCCTGGCGCCGGGAACGTCTCTCGACGAAGAGTAGACCGTACCAGGCTTACGAACACTCGTGGGGTCGAGGCAGTACTGCCTCGACCCCACGTGCTATCGATCAGAGACCAGCCCCGTTGATGCTCCGCTTCATGTCCGTAAGGGGGATGCGCCCGATGTTTCACGTGAAACCGACGAGTGCGCCGGCTCGAGATCTCTGCCCTATAGGAGAGTTCTGAGTTAGACGCAGGGGTCGGCAAGGTCGGTGGGTGAGGGCGGCTGAATCGGTTTGGCCGAGATGGTATGTCGCTGAGACGGAAGCGCGGGTCCCGTAGGGACGATGACATGGGAGCACGCCACCGACCTGACCGTCGCCGTCCTGCAATCCCTGGGGTGGAGGCGAGGCTGGCCCTGCCCTCAGAGTCCACCATCCGCAGGGTCCTGCAGGACCTGGATCCCGCAGACGTAAATGCCGCCTGAGGTCCTGGTTCTGTACGTGTACCGGCACCATCGAAGAAGGAACAGTGGTCGTGGTGGACGGCAAGACCATGGGCGGGGCCCGCCAGGGGCAGGCATCGGCGCCTCATCTCCTGTCCTCCCTGGACCAGGCCACCGGCGCCGTGCTGTCCCAGGAGCGGGTGGAGAATAAGTTCAACCAGAAATCCCCTCCCTACCGGTCCTGCTCGAACCGTTAGACCTCGACAGGGTAGTGGTCACCGCCGATGCAATGCATACCCAGGTGAACACAGCCGAGTAGATCGTCGGTCGGCGTGGTCACTACCTTCTCACGCCTCTGGGCAACCAGAAGACCCTGCACCGCACTTTCACGGCCCTGCCGTGGAAGAACGTCCCGTCCACCTCCTGGGTCGACACCGGACACGGGCGGCGAGTGCGGCGCACCGTTAAGGCCGTCGAGATCCCCGCCTGGGTGGACTTCCCGGGGCTGCTCAGGTGGTTCAGTTCCGACACACGCCAGGACCATCAAGGGCAGGAGGCACGTTGAAGTGGTCTACCGGGTCTGCTCCCTACTCATGTACCACGCCCAACCCGAAGCCATCGTCGCCTGGACTGAGGCGCCAGAGCCGCTATCGCCTCAACCACCGGATCCCTGTCAAGACGCCCCAAACGAGCTATCAGACTACTAACCCGACCAACCACCTCAACCAACTCTGCCAACTCCTAGAGTCAGATGCATCGTGTGCCTGACGACAAGCAGCTGAGGAAGCTTCCCACGTTCTTCGGCTAATCGAGAGAGAGGACCAGGACGCGATTGTTCTGCAGTCGAGTGGGCGACGATGTGTGTTTCACGTGAAACACAGGCGTGTATGGCCATGATCCGACAGCTTCTGAATCAGGTGACTGAACAGAGGAGAATCGGGAATGTGTGGAACGTGGGGCTGACCTGGTGGGACGGATACCAAGTGGCGCTTCATCCCTGAGCTGAGTGTCCGCTGGCTGTCCATCGGCAATGAGATGCTCGCCGCGCGTCGTCGGGAGAAGGACTGGGCAACAGAATCGGTTCCCGAGTGTCTGGGGAACAAAGCCTGTTGATGACGCCGACGGTGCCCACGAGCCTGTCATGTCGTTCGTCATCATGTCACTGTCGAGATGCTGGCACCCTCCCCCGGGGGAGGGAGGAGAATAGATGATCCTTGAGGGTAGAGAAGGTGAGAGCTGGACTGAAGCGATCCTGCTGCAAGGAGGCCGTCCGAATCCGTGACTGAGAACTGCTCGTCGATTGCAGCAGATGTCTGAATCGCTTGTCTTGGGTCTCGTACAATCGCACCTCGCATACCGTTGGTGTGTTCCGTGAGTGTCTGACACAGGACGAGTGCAGTGCTGGTTTCACGTGAAACCGAAGGTACGAAGCGAGAGGTTCTGGATGACGATGGGCATGAGACGTTCCGCAGTTCCGTCTTTCTAACGACGCAGGAGGGCCCCTTGCTATCGGCTTCATCGATGCGGTCAGATCGGCGTCAGAGGCACTGCGCCGCCCCGCAGCTGCACCCGATGAGGGGCCGTCTATCTGTAGACGCTGTTGCGAAGCGGGAACAGTGGCCGGGGGGTACCTGATATCGAAGGAGGACGGGTGATATCCGGAACCAGCTGTTTCACGTGAAACCGAGGGCGCGCATAGAGTGTGGATAGCGCCTGAAATGAAAGGGTGTCCTAGGAGCTTGATACGGCGGCCAACAGTTGCCTGATTCCACGTGGGTAGTGCTTTGATCGATGACTACTCATCTCGAGACTTGACGGCAGGAGGGGGTGAGCCAACGGCACGGTAACTTACCGTTCTGTCTCTCACCCAGGATGATCTGACCGGCAGGGCGAAGCACGAGGTGGAACGTGACACTTCTCCTCCGGCTTCTCTTGAAGTCGATGCGGCAACCGGCGGACGCTCGGTCGAGTGATGCTGTCGAAGGGTGTCATGCGTCTATCGAGGTCTGAAAGGACGCAGATCGGATTCGGTTTCACGTGAAACATGATCGGGTCTGAACTGATCGAGCACGCGTTGTGGGTCGCGTCGTGAATCTCATGAGGGACTAATTCATCGGCGTCGGGTTGGTTTGCATTCACCCTTGCCCTGTCTGGAGACTCACCACCCTTGATTACTGAGGCGATGAGGCAAGATACTGGGAATGCTCGTTCAGCGTCCTAGCGGTGTCTGCGACCGTCGAGCGAGAGCGAACTGCGGGGTAGAGCTTGCGAGCAGTATCTGACGCGGCTCGCGCACGTAGATTTGCTTGTAGCGAGCTCCGGTTTCACGTGAAACACGACTGCTCCTAAACAGGTCGAATAGGACAACTGTGCCGCCGGGTTTGGCGGTACCCAGGATGTGATGGTCGAACGAAGAACTCCGGCAGTGGGCGGTCATCATTGCTGACGATGTGACTCTTCTTCAGGACGATGACGGGTGTCTCTATAACGATGCGTGGGCGCAGGACTGTGTAGGGATGGGGCATGAGAAGAGCACCTTCCCAATCTCCCCATCACCGCACCGCAAAGAGAAGCTGAAGAATCTCGTTACTTCGTTGGTGACGTCTTCAGTGAACGCTGTGGATGCTCCTTGACCAGATGAGAGATCGTGGGAGAGGGGTGGTTTCACGTGAAACAGGATCTGGGAGGCCAGGTGCTTGGTGATCTGAGCTGGCGATACTGATCTGCACATCATCCAAGATGTGGTTGAGACCATCGACCGGGACCCCGCCCCTACTCTGTTGCTGCCTCGCCGAGGAGAGTGGGGAACGAGTCGACCTGTAGATGTGATTGCAGATGATACTGAACGCAATGACGAGGTGACGTCGGCGGAGTAGTCGGCAGTGAAACCCCAGTTCATTGATCTCTGACGAGACGTGCATCCTGAGAAGCCTCGGTGGGGAGCTCGGCCTTGATCAAGGAGAGTGGACCGCTGATCGCCAGTGCTGTCACCCTGATTCGTGTTTCACGTGAAACCTGATGATCTCGTGCAAGCAAGAGGCACAGTTAACTGGTTGGTCTGGAACGAGTCCGTTTCTGCACGGGAAACAAGTAGCTTCCATACGGCTCCTCTTCATATGTTCCCTTCGTACTGGCACACCGGCATATGCAGCGGACGGTCCCGGCTCGAGTCGAAACGAGTACGCACAGGAGACACCATGCCCGGCACAAGAACGCCGCTGCCAAAGTTGGCATCAGGATGGCCCAGCGGGAGAGGCCCGCGTGTTCGCGGGAGCTCGGGTGACGTCGTCTGCTATGCGGTATCTCTGATCCATATGATCTAATCATTGCGGACGGGAAGACTATGTTTCACGTGAAACGGTGATTGTGGTGGCTGCAGCGGCGGGAACAAGATCGACTGTTTCTCGGAATCGGGTGAGTGGCAATCATGCGGCGTTCATCGGCAGCCCCCTCCCCTGAGGAGGAGGACCGGAGAGAACCTGACGAGAACAAGTACGGTCAGAAAGATGCCACAGACATGAAGATGAAGGTACGCCACGTGGATGCAACCTGGCCTTGTACCGTTGTGCTGAACGGCTGGAGCCGGCTAGCAGAGCGAGCTGGCGCTCACGGTGTGCTAGCCGCCCCTTCGGTTCGTCAGGCATTCGTGGGCGATGTATCTGATCCCGATGATCATGACACTGGTGCGACGGTGGAGCAGTGCGTCATTGCGATGTCGATCCGTGGTTTCACGTGGAACATGAGTTGATCGGTGGTTTCACGTGAAACATCACGGGAATCGTTACGAGGCTCCTGGATGTAGCATTCCGCACTCTCGAAGTCTTGCCGGGCGGTCAGTGGTTGGAGCCTTCATCGGCGCGGGCTTCGGGCTATATACATCGCCGGTATGACGGCGGTAGAGGTACGGGACGGTAGCTGCACCGTCGTTCCCTACCGCCCTCTCCTCTCCATACAACAAGCGGCTCCGCTCATTCAGAGCGGAGCCGCTTGTTTCACGTGAAACAAGGCCTAGGGACGGACGAACGGGTTCCTCACGAGCGTGTCATACAGGTCCTCCAAATCGCCCTCCGCTTTCGCAGCGATCGGTAGCAGGGATGTTTCGGTCATTCCTGGAATGACATTGACGTCGATGAACCAGGGCGAGCCCGCTTCGTCGAGAATCAGATCGGTTCGAGAGAGGTTTCCGAGCCCAAGCGTCTTGTGGACGGTGATAGCAGTGTCTTTGACCATGCCGATGGCAGAGTCATCCAGACGTGCGGGAACGAAGTATTCAGAGCGTCCCGGGTTGTATCGGGCATCAAAGTCATACTGGCCATCGGTCACGACCTCAACGGGGGGAAGCGCACGTGGCCCCTCTCCCGTGTCCACGACCGACACAGCAAGCTCCGTGCCGGGGACGTAGCGTTCAATGAGTGCTCGCTCGTCATAGGCGAAGCACGCGACCATGGCCGACCTCAGCTCGTCCGCCGTCGACGCGTAGGACACGCCGAGTCCCGAGCCCCCTTGATGAGGTTTCACCACAACAGGAAGACCCAGGTGACCCGCGACGACGGTCAGCACTTCCTGCGCTCCCAGCTGACTGAAGTAGGAATGTGGAAGAGTCAATGAGTCAGGAGTAATCACTCCTCCGGTGCGAACACTTGCTTTGGCTGTTGGTTTGAAGGACGCTCGCTGACAGCCGTCGGAGTGAGTGCCCACGTACGGCAATCCCAGGGCGATGAGCACGTTCTGCAGTCCACCGTCCTCCCCGGGGCCACCGTGCACCAAGGGCCAGACGACGTCGGGGCCGAAGGTCTTGAGCGACCCGATGGCGCGCGCGTCGATATCCAGGACGAGGACGGTGTGGCCCAGGTGTTTGAGAACCTGGGCGACACGATGGCCCGACCGCAGTGAGATATCGCGCTCGTGGCTCAATCCACCGGCAAGAACAGCGATACGGAGTGGGGACTGATTCATCGTCAACCTCAGATCTGGTCGGGAGCAGGCGCATGAACGCCCTCGGACGGACGGTGGCTGCTGGTCGGACCGAACAGGTCCAACAGCTCAAGATCGCGGGTCACGACGCCGGACAGTCGCCGCACACCCTCGCGGATCTCAACGGGCTCGGGATAGCAGAAGGAAAGCCTCAAATGGTCCTGCCCCGCCCTACCGCCGGCGTAGAAGGCCGTCCCCGAGACGTAGGCGACCAGGCTGGTCACTGCACGTGGCAGCATGTCCTTGGCGTCGAGACCGTTGGGAAGCCCCACCCACACGTAGAAACCACCATCGGGGACGTTCCACCGGCACATCGGCAGGAACTCCTCCAACGCCGCCACCATGGCGTCGCGGCGCCCCCGATACATCGTCCGGAACTCTCGGATCTGCTGCTTCCAATCGAATTGGTCCAGATACATCGAGATCGAGTACTGACCCACCGAGGACGGGCACAGGATCGCGGCCTCCGAGGCCAGCTTCATCTTCTCCCGTACCGCCGGTGGAGCCACCGCCCAGCCCACACGGTAACCGGGAGCGAAGATCTTGGAGAAGGAGCCGAGGTAGACGACGTCGTTGGGCGCGAGGGTCTTGAGGGCCGTGTAGGTCTGACCCTCGAAACCAAGCAGGCCGTAAGGATTGTCTTCCACGATGAGGATATGGTGGCTCCGACAGATTTCGATGACCTGCGAACGGCGCTCTTCCGTGAGCGTCACTCCGGCAGGATTGTGGAAGTTGGGCAGGCAGTAGAAGAACTTGATGCGACGTCCCTCGCGCTCAAGCCGGACGATCGTCTCCTCCAGGGCCTCGGGAATGACTCCGTCTGCGTCAATGGACACCTGCTGCACATCGGCCTGGTAGGTCGAGAAAATCGACAGCGAACCGACGTAAGTGGGGGCTTCGGCCAGGACGACGTCGCCGGGATCAACGAAGAGCTCGGTGATAATATCGACCGCCTGCTGGGACCCGGTGGTGACGATGACATCCTCCGGATAGGCCTCGATCCCTTCCAAAGCCATGACCTCGGTGATCTGCTCCCGCAGCCGCGGCAGTCCCTGGCCGTTGCCGTACTGCAGCGCCCTGCCGCCATCCTTGCGGATCATCTCAGCTGTGGCCTCGGCCAATCGCTCCAGCGGGAGGTCCTTGAGATTCGGCATCCCCCCGGCCAACGACACCACCTCCGGACGCGAGGCGACGGCGAACAGCGAGCGCGTCTCCGACGCGCGCAGACCATGAGCTCGCGCGGCATAGCTGTCCAGCCACGGATCGAGCCGGTTCCCCTTCACCTGGTTGTTGTCCTCACTCACCTGCGGTCCTTCCTTGGTCGCCATGACTGCGTCCGTAAGCCCAAGTCTGCCACGCTGAGCCATCGGGCAGGACACGGTCAGGCCGGGAGTAATCCGCAGTGTTTCACGTGAAACAAGGAGAGCCCGAACCGGCTTGTCATGAGACGACGGCAGCAGATGAGGACGCGCCGTGCATCACCGAAGCGATGCACGGCGCGGTGCCGTCAGGTGCGGCGCCCCAAGGGGATCGACCCCGGTTCAGGAGGTCAGAGCCCGCTCCTCGATGAGAGCGTGCAAGGGGGCCTCCTCATTGTCGATCGTCTCCACCTTCTGAGGCCGAGTGAGCAGGTCTGCGATGATGTCGGGGGTTTCCGGATCCTTCCCGAGTGCCTCGGCCACGGTCTGCGGGAACTTCGCGGCCTTGGCCGTTTCCATGACGAGGGTTGGAAAACCGGGTTCCATGGTGCGCAATGCCACCGTGATGCCGTCGGCCGTGTGCGGGTCGATGAGACGGTCGGAACGTTCCTTGACGGTGCGGATGGCTTCCAGCCGATCGGCGTGCGACGACCTTCCTGCCACGAAACCGAACTCCTCTCCCAGGCGTGAGAGCTGATCGCGCAGATCGAGAGTGCCGGTGGCCTCCAGCTCCGCCCAGCGCTGTACGAAGGCCTCCGGCCCCAGCAGCGCCCAGATGAAGCGCTCCAGGTTGGAGGCCTTCGAGATGTCCATCGATGGGCTGGAGGTGGCCAGCGTGTCCGTCGCCGAGCGCGGTCGATAGACGCCGGTGGTGAAGAACTCCTCGAGGACGTTGTTCTCATTGGTGGCCAGGATGAGTCGGCGGATCGGTACGCCCATGGACCGGGCCAGGAACCCGGCGTAGATGTTGCCGAAGTTGCCCGAGGGGACGCACACGTCCACGCGGTAGCCGGCGCGCGCCCCCTCCTCCACTGCGTCGGTTACTCGTAGCCAGGACCAGACGTAGTAGACGGCCTGCGCGGCGATCCGGCCGATATTGATGGAATTGACGGCCCCGAGGTGGTGAGCCTCTTTGAAATCCGCGTCATTGCTCAGGGCCTTGACCAGCGCCTGACAGTCGTCGAAAACGCCCCGCACTGCGATGTTATGAATGTTGGCATCCTGGAGGGTGTACATCTGGGCCCGCTGCACCGAGCTCATGCGGCCAGCCGGCGAGAGCATGAAGACGCTGACGCCCTCCTGACCCCGGAAGGCGTGCTCGGCCGCCGAACCCGTGTCTCCGGAGGTGGCCCCCAGGATATTGAGGACCCTGCCCTGCTTGGCCAGCACATAGGGAATCGCCTGCCCCAAAAACTGCATGGCCAGGTCCTTGAAGGCCATCGTCGGCCCCTCGGATAGACCCACGAGGACCAAACCGTCGGCGACGTCGCCGAGCGCGGTCACTGGGACGACGGGCTGCGGGAACCGGGGCTCGCCGTAGGCGGCCCGGGTCAGTGCGGCCAGGTCGTCACGTGGAACATCGGTGGCGAACAGTCCGATGATTTCGGTGGCCAGATCTGCGTATCCCAGCGGTCGCCAACTCTCCAACCGATCCGCGGTGAGAGACTCCAGCCGATCCGGGACCGCCAGGCCGCCGTCGGGCGCCAGGCCCGCCAGAAGAACGTCCATGAACCCGGCCGGTGCCATTTGGCCGCGGGTCGAGATGTACTGGGTGTGCTGCATGTGCTGCCTTCTTGCCGTGTCGCGCGCCGTGAAACCGCCGCGATTCCGGAGCGATTCTACGGGGCAGAGACCGCGGACGACAGACGAGCCCCGCCTATGACGAGACACGTCATCAGATCTCTCGTAGACGACGCCGGCCCCGCCCATCGCTCCGAGAAGGATGATTGGACAGGACCGGCGTCGAATCGGCAGACGGCGGCTGGCGGGAGTCCGGCGTCAGGCCAGGACCTTCTCCACCTCCGACTTGAAGGAGGCCTTGGGGCGCGAGCCGCTGAACTGGTGGAAGACCTCGCCGTCGCGCATCACCGCGAAAGTCGGAATGGAACGCACGCCGTAGGAGCGGGCGGTGGCCGGGTTGGCGTCCACGTCCACCTTGACGAACTTGACCTTGTCACCGAAATCGGCGGCGACCTCGTCCACGATCGGTGCCATCTGGCGGCAGGGGCCGCACCATTCGGCCCAGAAGTCGATGACGACGGGGACGTCGGACTTGAGGACTTCCTCCTCGAAGGTGGCGTCGGTGACGGCGAGAGCCTCGGACATGGTTTTCTCCTCGGACGTTGTGGATGGGTGAGTCGGGATAGGCGGAGAGCAGGAGCTTCGACGGCGCCGGCGCCGGTGCCGTCCGTTGAGCTGAGGTGCGCGGCGTCGGGTCAGGCCTGCAGAGTGGTCAGGTAGTGCTCGGCGTCCAGGGCGGCGCGGCAACCGGACCCCGCCGCCGTGATCGCTTGCTGATAGGTGGGGTCAGCGACGTCGCCGCAGGCGAAGACCCCGGGGATGCGGGTGCGCTGCGAGGGGGCTTCGACCTTGATGTAGCCGGCCTCGTCGAGCTCGAGGACATTGGAGACGAGCTCGCTACGCGGAATCTGGCCGATGGCGACGAACAGGCCGGTGGCCTCGAGCTGGCGGCGCTCGCCGGTGACGGTGTCCTCCAGAGTGAGGCCGGTCAGCGAGTCCTCGCCGTGGAGCTCGACGACGCGCGAGTTCCAGGCGAAGGAGATCTTCGGATCCTCCTGGGCGCGCTTGGCCATGACGGCGGATGCTCGCAGCTCGTCGCGGCGGTGGACCACGGTGACGGAGCGGGCGAAGCGGGTCAGGAAGGTCGCCTCCTCCATCGCCGAGTCCCCACCGCCGACGACCACGATGTCCTGGTCTTTGAAGAAGAACCCGTCGCAGGTGGCGCAGTAGGACACGCCGTGACCGGAGAGGCGCTCCTCCCCATCGATGCCCAGGTGTCGGTACTCCGAACCGGTGGAGATGATGACGCTGCGAGTTTCGTAGACGCCGTCGGAGGTGGTGACGCGCTTGATGCCGCCCTCCAGTTCGAGACCGGTGACGTCCTCGTAGCGGACCTCGGCGCCGAAGCGCTCGGCCTGCTCCTGCATCTGGTTCATAAGCTCGGGGCCCATGATTCCCTCGATGAAGCCGGGGTAGTTCTCCACCTCGGTGGTGTTCATCAGGGCGCCGCCCGCGGTCACCGAACCGGCCAGGATGACTGGACGGAGCTGGGCGCGGGCCGCATAGATGGCTGCCGTGTAGCCGGCGGGGCCGGATCCGACAATGACGACGTCGTGAATCATGACTCTCCTGACAGGCGGGCGATGGCCGCGTTACGCGGACACCCAGTGCAACTAGTAATCAATTAAGCTTGTTCCCATGACTAAGCTTATTTGACTGTAACCTCTGTCACGGTGGCTTTGTAGGGGAACTCATCGGCCACATTGTTCTTGGGAAGCTGGGTCACCCGCACGACGATGGTGTCGACCTCTTGGGGCTTGTCGATCGTGAAGGTGGTGTTTCCCGCGGTGAAGGGGCCCTGGGCGAGTAGCGTGCCGCCACCGGCGTTGTTGATGTCCGTGGCGCGGACCTCGACCTGCCCGCCCTCATTGGTGCCTTGGAGGTCGATCTGCGAGACCTTGGCGGAAGACTTGAGCTTGATCTCGATATCGATCGGCTGTGCCAGCTCCGGGTTGCTGGTGTTGTGGGAGAACCAGGGACGACTGGTGTCTCCGTCATTGAGGTACTTCTGGTTGTTGGCAGCCTGGGAGCTCGGGTTGTTGACAACGCTCACGCTGGCGATCTCGGGTGGGACTGCAGGTGCCTCGGTGGCAGGGGCAGACTGCTGCCCGCCACCGCCGGCGTTCTGGGAACTGGTCGAGGGAACGGTATCCGCGGCCGCGCGGTCCTTGTCCGCGAAGGGGATGCCGATTGTCTGATACACGATGTAGCTGGCCGCCCCCAGCGAGACCAGAACGATGAGGACGAGCGTGACCAGGACGCTGCCGGTGGTGCGCTGTTCCCGGCGGGCCGCCTCGGGGTCGATCTCCTCCTCGTCGTCATCCTCGAAGGCCGGGAAGCTACCGGTGAAGGGCTCGGCCGGAACCGGTGCGGGTCCGGGGACGGTCTCGGAGGCGGTCGACAGGACGTTCGGAATCGGGTTCGCGGGTCCGGTGACCTGGACATAGGTGTCGTCGGCCGGATGCTCCTGTGCCGCCGGAGATCCGGAGTGCTGCGGGTCGAATGCGGGTGCGGGTGGTGCGGTCGCGCCCGCACTGACCGAGGAGGTCTCGATGACTGCGGTGGCGTCCGTAGGCGCATCGGCGCCAGCTGGCAGCGACGGCGCCTGGCCGGGCTGAACGGGTGCAGTCGCTGACGGGTTCGCCGTCGGGGCGACCGTGGCCCCCTTGCCGGCACCGCTGCGCCGCAGCCGATCCAGAACCCCGCGTGCCGCGTTGGCGACCCCGGCTCCTGCGGCTCCGGCATTTACAGCGCCGCCAGGAACACCAGCCGACGGCGATGGACGCTGCGAGGCTGCTGGAATCGGCATCGAGCCCGATTCGTGGTAGCCGACCACGGGGTCCCAGGTTCCCAGTGAACGGGCCACCTCGGCTGCGGAGATCGGTGGTTGGCTGCTCCAGGTGCGTTCACACAGCTCGTCCAGGATCGGGTCGATCCCCGGCACGAGCGTGGAGGGCTTGACCGGGACGCCGCCCAGACGGGGTGCGGAAGGGATACCGGGGCGCTTGCCCGGCCACCGGCCGGTCAGGCCGTAGTAGAGGATCTCCACCAGCGCGCGGGCATCGGCGCGGTCGGCGGCCGACGGGTCATGGCCTGCCACCCGGCTCTCCAGGTTCAGCGCGGCGGCCTCGATCCCCAGGCCGCTGACTTTGATCCTGCCATCGGGAAGAACGCGGATGGACTCGGGAGACAGATTGAGGTGGTGCAGGCCCCTACGAGCACCGGCGTCGAGCGCCTGAGCAGTCTCGCCGATGATCGAACGCGCCTGCGCGGGGGGCATGCCCCGGGAGACCAGAGAGGAGAACGTGCGCCCGGTCAGCGGCTCGGTGACGATGACCGAGGGCTCGGCGCGCTCGACGTCGTAGACCAGCTGGAGGCGCTGATCCTCGACCAGCACCGCTCTACTGGCCGACTCCAGGACGTTGTCGCGGTGAAGCGTCGCATCGGTGAGAACCAGGATCGTGACGTCTCGATCCAGGATCGTGTCAACGCCACGGTGCCTGACAATACGCGGCAGCGTGGTGGACAGCGTTCCCAGGAGCCCGTAGCGACCACTGCCGATCGGCGTCGCCTCCGACATGCGTCTCCTTCCTTGAGATGGTTGTCCATCTGAACCGGTTGATCCCATCGTAACCGTCTGAGGGCTCCGAACCGGGGTGATGTGGCTCGTGTGGGCAGAGGCATGGGAAGGGTGGGCGGCGGACTGTCCTGTGGCCACCCGGGAAGGGGGAATGCTGGCGGGCAGTGAGGGCGGGATACTTCCGGGAGTGTTGCCCGGGAAGCGCCCGGGCGTCTGGGAACGGCGGGAAGCCTCGGCCGCGTAGTCGGCGCTCGTGGGTGGCGGTGGGGCCGCTGCCTGCGAGGGCGCCGGTGGTCGGGGCGCGAGCGGGTAGGCCGGCTGCCCGTCCTGGGTGTAGCCCGCAGGTGCCTGTGACGGCCAACCGCCGGCAGGCTGTCGACCCATTTGACCCGGCTGTCCCCAGGGGTGGGTTTGCGCCTGCGAGGGGGGCGGCGGTGCGGGTGTGGCTGCCTGGGCGGAGCTGGAGGTGTAGCCAACAGCACCATATGCGGCCGGACCCGTCGAAAAATCTGACTGGGTGGCAGTGGACCGTGCCGGCGGCGGAGGCGGCGGCGCAGCCTGGGTTGCGGGCATCTGGGCGGTGGCATACGTCGTCGGCTCCGGCGGCGACAACCAGGCCGCGATCGCCAGGACCACTCTCCCGGGCGCACCGGGCAGACGGTGACCGATCGCGGACAGGATCCGTGAGAAGGGCCGGAAGGCGACGGCGATCTCCCCGATCTTCACCACGCGCCCCATAAGCAGGTAGATGATCGACATGACGGCCGCGACGATGGCGATGTGCCCGAAGGCCGCGAGCATCTTGCCCAAGGAGGAGTCCCCATCGACATCGCCCATGAGCAGATTGAGGACGATCCCGGCGGCGACCGCTGGCGCCACCGCCATGACCAGACGCAAATGGGTGGTGATGATCTTACGACCGTCGAGGCTGGGCAGGTGGGAGCGCATCATGGGGATGACCACCGCGCAGCCCCCGATCTGGCTGATCGTGTTGGCCGCTCCCGCCCAGGTCATCCAGTGGTTGGCCGGGGCCATGAGGTAGGCCATGATGCACAGGACTACCGGGATGACGCCGACGACGACGTCGGCCAGGAGTAGCCGCTTGGTGTCGGAATAGGCCAGCATGACCCGCTGGGTCCCGAACCAGACGCCCTGCGGGACGATGCCCAGCGCCAGGGCGATGAGCATGGGGGCGCTGGCCTGGGCTTCGGGCAGGGTGATCGACGGCGTGAAGAGCTGGAGGGCCGGGACGGCCAGGACGCAGATGCCCGCCGTGGCCAGCACGGTGAAGACACCCGCCGAGCGCAGTCCCAGGGAGAGATCCTCACGCACTCCGGCGGCGTCCCCGGCCGCTGCCTTCTCGCTCATACGGGTGAACAGGGCGGTGATGATGGAGGTGACCACCAGGGACTGCGGCAGCATGTAGATGAGATAGCCGTTGAGCCACATGGTGGTCGAGGGCACGATGACGTCTGCGTACTCGGGCTGCTCGGAGGCTGTGACCGCGTAGGAGCCCAGGTTGGAGGTGATCCAGTTGCTCAGGCTGGCCACGCCCACTCCGGCCAGCGCCCACAGGGCCACCTTGACGGTCTTGCCCAGCCCCAGGCCCCGCACCCCGAAGATAATGCGCGGCCGGAATCCGGAGCGCACCAGAGGGATGTAGAGAATCAAGGCCTGAACAGCGATACCCAGGGTGGTTGTCGCCCCGATAAGCGTGATCCGGGAAACGTCCCAGACCTCAGGTCCTTGGCCTGTGGTGTACCGGCCGTAGATATGGAGGTAGGCCAGGATCGAGGCGATCGAGATGATGTTGTTGAGTACCGGGGACCACATATAGGGCCCGAAGCTCGAGCGTGCGTTGAGAACCTGTCCCCATAGCGCGTACAGACCGTAGAAGAAGACCTGCGGCATGAACCAGAACGCGAAGGCGAAGGATAGCGTGCTCCACTGCCCCTGAGCCAAGGAGTTGGCATTGATGGCGAAGATGAGGGGCGCGGCCGCGGTAGCGATGCAGGTGACCACCAGCATGAGCGTGGCCGCAGCGGTCAGGAGCCGGTTGACGACCTCCTCGCCGTTGCGCCGTCGCAGCGCCTGGACGATCTGCGGCACCAGGATCGCGTTAAGGATCCCGCCGATCATCATGTTGTACAGGTAGGTGGGCAGGTTGTTCGCCGTGTTGAAGGCGTCGGCGGCCCCCGAGCCGGTGGCGCCGAGCGCCATCACGATGAGGGCGTTGCGCACCATGCCCAGGATTCGGGAGACCAGGGTCCCCGAGGCCATGATGGCCGAGGATCGCGCCAGCGACGCCTGGCTGCGCCCCCGGGAGGAGGAGCGCCTGGCCCGTGCGTGCTTGATCATGCTCATGCCGTCTCCTGTGCTGCCGGGGTCACCGCGGTGCGGCGGCCTCGTCGTACTGTCCTCACAGTACCGATCACCACGATGGAGACAAGGATGCCGACGATGATGCCGGTGCCCCGGCTCTCCCAGTCAGCGCGGACTCTCATGTGGACGGTGGTGGGCGTGCCCACGGTGGTGCCGTCTGCGGCGAGCACCTGGACCGTCAGGCCCACGTCGCCCGAGCCGACGGCTTGGATCGGCACCGTGACCTTGGCCTGCTGGTGCGCGGGAACGGTCACGGTCGTGGTGCGTGGGACCTGGAGGCGCTTGTTGTCCGAGACCAGGTAGACCTGGACGGTGACCTTCTGGTCCAGGGACGAGGTGATCCGCACCGGCAGCTGGGCCTCGGAGCTGATGAGGTTGATGGTTGATGACGGAACTGCGGCCAGCGAGGATGTGACGCCTGCTCCGGCCGCCTCGGCGGTTGGAATTTGAGCGTCACGGGTGGCGGAGTCGGCCCGCCAGGACGCCGAGGAGACGACGGTCTCCAGATCCGTGTAGTCGCCTAGCAGCGCAGCCGGGTTGGAGAGCACCGAGGACACCGATTGCAGGGTGCTGGCCGTGCCGGCGGCCGCGGCGAGGGTCGCCGCGGGCAGCTCGTCGTTGTCGGTCACCCTGTCCGGCGGCTCGGAGCGCTCGATCCCCGAGGTCCCCTCATCGACGGCCTCGACCTCCGCCCGGGCGTGCTCCTCGAGGGTGCTCAAGGACTGGGGCTGGGCCCAAGAGGTGGAGTGCAGGGCGTCCACGCGCTCTTGCAGAGCGGTGGGGTCCGCGCTGGAGGCCGCTTGACGGGGCATCGCCACGACGATGTCGCGCTCGAGCGCCGGGGCCTGACGGGTCAGGATCGCGCTGTCGCCGCGCAGCAACTGGCGGGTATCGAGCTCCGCGGCCTGAGGAGACTGGGTGGATGGGGCGGCCTGTTGAGCCTGGTCGGCGGTGCCGACCTCGGGTGTCCTACTGGCGAGTGCCTCGGACAGGGACTGCTCGGGGAGCAGGACCGCGCGGTCCCCGAGCGCACCGAGTCCGGAGGGGGTGTAGGTGAGCTCATCGGCCACCGGCAAAGAGGTCGGTGAGGCGATGATGGTGGATGTCGATTGCGGCAGCACGTCGACCGTGGCGGAGTCCGTGATGCTGGAGGCCGGCCAGGCCAGTGAGGCCGGCGCCCCCGCCTTGACGATGGCCGACTCCCGGGTGCGCTGCGTGGCGGTCTCGATGAGACTCGTCTGCTGCAGATGGGCCAGTGCTGCGGTATCGGAGTCGCCCCACGGAAGGGCCACGAGACTGCCCGTGCCGATGGCCCGCACAAGGGCGGCGGAGAGTTGGGTGACGTCGTCGGGGGTCTTGGTCGGCGGCGATGTCGCGGTCGCGCTCGCCGAGGGCGAGGGCGGCGCCGAGGATTTCGGCGACGGACCGGCAGTCGCCGAGGGCTCCGCCGTGGACGGCGATGATGAGTCGCCACCCTGAGGTGTCTGAGGGGCACCCTCGGACGCCGAAGACCGGGAACCGCCGTTACGGGCGGCCTCCTCTAGGCTGGCCGAGGTCACGCCCAGGGCCTCGACGAGCGCAGGGTCGACGGCCACGACGACGTCGTCGCCGGCCATGCCCAGCAGGCCGAGGACCCGGCTGTGGATACGGGTGAGGGCCTCCTTGCGCTCCTGGTTACGCGGACCGGCCAGAACTGCCGTCTCCTGTGCGGAGGCGGTCACCGGGATGAAGGCGGTCAGGCGCACCGGGGCGACGGAGGCGCCGTTGTCCCACACGAGGATGCTGCGGTCCTGGGCAAGGGAGCTGCCTTGGGACTCCAGTTTGACGGCGATGCCGCGCGGCCCCCACTGGTCGGCGCTGGTCAGCGGCAGCTCGTCGGCCGGAACGGTGATGGAGAACTGGGTGACCTCGCCCGGCTGGAGGTCGCGCCCCAATGGGACCGTCAACGGGTCCGACAGCCCCGACTCGTCGGTCCCGTTCAGCCATTTGGTCAGACCCAGGCTCGTCACCTCCGTGGATCGCTGCACTCGCGTCACTAGATCCACCCCGGTGACGACCTGGCCGGTTCCGTTGGTGATGGTGCCGCTCAGCACCAGGTCCTGGTCGCTGTGCAGCACCTCGGGGGTCAGGGCATCGATACTCAAGGTCACCTGGTCGGCGACCACCTTGGTGCGCGGGGTCTGCGAGTCCTCGGCGCTCTGGTCCGAGGGCCCGGTCTTCAGGGTCTTCTCCGCCGGGGCTGACGGTGAGATCGACGGCTTCGTCGGCGCTCCGGGTGCGATGTCGGCAGAGATCCCGGCGGGTCCAGCGCCCGGGGCGCTGGCCGGAGCAGAGTCCGCCCACGCTGCCGGCAGGGCTATCAACGGCCACGCCACCAGGCCTACCACGCCCAGCAGGACGGCAATGGCCACCACCGCCCTGCTCCGCAGCCCGGAGCCCAGTGTGGCGACCACCTTTGCGCACAGATTGGTGGCGCAGGTCATCCGTCCCCCACCAGGATGTCCCAGGCCGCGGCCACGATACGGCGCTCGTTGGGATAGGCCAGACGGTGGGAGACGTCGTCCAGGGCGACCCACTCGACGTCCTCGGCCTCGTGGTCCGGATCGTTCTCCGTGGTCAGGGTCCCGCTGACCGCCTCCAGCAGAAAGTGATGAACCACCTTGTGGACGCGGTGCTCCTGACCGGCGAACCAGTAGTCGATCGTCGCCAGGTGCAGAAGCACCCGGCCGGTGATCCCGGTCTCCTCCATGATCTCGCGGACCGCGGCCTGCTCGGGCGTCTCGGCGCCCTCCAGGTGCCCTTTGGGCAGGCACCACTCCAACCGGCCGCCCCGGTTGCGCCGGGCGATGACCGCCGTGAAGGCCTGCCCGTTCTGAACGTCGACGACCAGGCCTCCGGCACTGGTCTCGTTGACGATCGGCAAAGCGCGCGCACTCGCCCGATGAGCCGGGTTTCCGGCGCGGGGTGTGCGAGTGCGTGGCGAGGGCATAGGGACACTCTAGGGCGTCGAGGCCGCCGGATGTCTCTGGCCGAGTACGTCGTCGCACACAGCCGCACCGCCCGTGGGCGCGGCATGTGTGAAATACGCGAGACGGTCCTCACGACGGCGCCGACGGTGCTGTCGACGACGGCGCGCTGGGCGGGGTTCATGGCAGGCTTGGGCCGATGACTGCGCACCCCGATCCCTCCGATCCCATGGACTCCGCTGAGAACCGCGGCCTGACCCGGCGGGCCCGAGCGGCCCTCGAGGGGCTGCCCCCCGCCCTGGCCGCCCTGGGGCACGCCTTCGTGCGCGCCGGGCATGAGATCGCGCTTGTCGGCGGGCCCGTGAGGGACGCCTTCCTCGGCGTCGCCCCCCACGACCTGGACCTGACCACCTCGGCCCGCCCCGAGCAGACCGAGAGGATCCTGGCCGCCTGGGGCGAAACCACCTGGGACATGGGCCGGGCCTTCGGCACTATCGGTGCGCGCAAGGGCAGCACCATCGTGGAGGTCACCACCTACCGCACGGAGGCCTACGAGGTCGGCTCGCGCAAACCCCGGGTCACCTACGGCGACACCCTCGCCGGGGACCTCACCCGCCGCGACTTCACCGTCAACGCCATGGCACTGCGCCTGCCCGACCTCGAGCTTGTCGACCCCTGCGGCGGCCTGGCCGACCTGACCGCCGGCGTGCTGCGCACCCCCGTCAGCGCCGAGCAGTCCTTCGACGACGACCCCCTGCGCATCATGCGGGCCGCCCGCTTCGCCGCCCAGCTCGGCTTCGACGTCGAGATGGACGTCATGAAGGCCATGGAGGACATGGCCTCCCGCCTGGAGATCGTCTCCGCCGAGCGCGTGCGCGCCGAGCTCGAGCGCCTGCTGGTCAGCCCCCAGCCCCGACGCGGACTGGAGCTGCTGGTCCACACCGGCGTGGCCGACGTCGTCCTGCCCGAACTGAGCGCCCTGCGCGAGACCGTCGACGAGCACAAGCGCCACAAGGACGTCTACGAGCACACCCTGACCGTTCTGGATCAGGCCATCGACCTGGAGACCGGTCCCGACGGGCCCGTCCCCGGACCCGACCTGGTCCTGCGCCTGGCCGCGATCCTCCACGACATCGGCAAGCCCGCCACCCGCCGCTTCCTGCCCGACGGCACCGTCACCTTCCACGGCCACGACCACGTCGGCGCCCGGATGGCGGCCAAGCGCCTGCGGGCGCTGCGCTTCGACAAGCAGACCATCAAGGACGTCTCGCGCCTGGTCGAGCTCCACCTGCGCTTCCACGGGTATGCGGACTCCGCTTGGTCGGACTCGGCCGTGCGCCGCTACGCCACCGACGCCGGCCAGCTCCTGGAACGCCTCCACCGGCTCACCCGTGCCGACGTCACCACCCGCAACCGCCGCAAGGCCGCCATGCTGGACCGCGCCTACGACGACCTCGAAGAGCGCATCGAGGCCCTGCGCGCCGCCGAGGAGCTGGCCGCCATCCGCCCCGACCTCGACGGCGGCCAGATCATGGCCGAGCTCGACGTGCCCCCCGGGCCGATCGTCGGCGAGGCCTACCGCTTCCTCATGGATCTGCGCATGGAGAAGGGGCCGATCGGCGAGGACCTGGCACGGCAGGCGCTGCGCTCCTGGTGGGCGGCCCGTCAGAAGAGCTGAGGGTGAGAGAGTGCTTGAAGTATCAAGAGAACTGCGAGTCGGCGTCGTCGGCATCGGGGCCCGCTGCTACCTGGCCGCGCTCGCGGACTCCTCGCCGATCGGAGCCCGGCTCGTCGCCGCGGCCGACACCGCGCCCGACGCCGCCGTTCGCGCCGAGCGCCTCCTGCCCGAGGGCGTGGCGGTGGTGGCCGACCACCGCGCCCTGCTGGAGTGCGGGATCGACGCCGTCATCCTGACCACCCCCGATGACACGCACGAGGAACTGGCCGGCTTCTTCCTCGAGGCCGGCGTCCCGGTCTACCTGGAGAAGCCCCTGGCCATCACCATCGAGAGCGCCGACCGCATCCTGGCCACCGCCCGGCGCACCGGTACCCGCCTCTACGTGGGTCACAACATGCGCCACATGGAGGTGGTGCGGCTACTGCGCTCCATCATCGACTCCGGGCAGATCGGCGAGCTTAAGGCGATCTGGTGCCGCCACTTCGTGGGCAACGGAGGCGACTACTACTTCCGCGACTGGCACGCCGAGCGCCGCCACGTCACCGGCCTGCTACTGCAGAAGGCCGCCCACGACATCGACGTCATGAGCTGGCTGGCCGCTTCCGAGCCGGCCCGCGTCGTCGGCATGGGCGGACTCATGGTCTACGGCGACGCCGAGCGCCGGGAGCCGGGCACGAGCGCCGGCACCGTCATGCAGGACTGGTTCACCCTCGACCACTGGCCCGCCGACGAGGTCGGCGACCTCAACCC
This sequence comes from Actinomyces johnsonii, assembly GCF_006546835.1. Taxonomy (GTDB): domain Bacteria; phylum Actinomycetota; class Actinomycetes; order Actinomycetales; family Actinomycetaceae; genus Actinomyces; species Actinomyces johnsonii. The sequence goes on from NZ_VICB01000014.1 coordinate 79,077, forward strand.
CGTCATCGACGTCGAAGACCACTCCATGCTCATGATGACCATGCGCAACGGGGTCATGACCTCCTACCAGCAGTGCCACTTCACCCCCGACTACTGGCGCAGCTACACGGTCATCGGCACCCGCGGCCGGGCCGAGAACCTCGGCGACAGCGCCGGCGACGTCGTCAAGGTGTGGACCGAGCGCACGGAGCACTACGCCGAGCGCGCCACCGAGGAGTACGTCATCGCCGAGGAGGGCACCGGGCACGATAGCGCCGACCAGCTCGCCATCGACGAGTTCCTGCGCTTCGTGCGCGACGGCGGGGTCACCGATGCCTCACCGGTCTCCGCACGCGAGGCGGTCGCCGCCGGGGTGCTGGCCACCCGGTCCCTGCGCTCGGGATCCGTCCCCTACGACGTGCCCGAGCTCGACGCGGACCTGGCGGCCTATTTCCATCGCGGCCAGCGGGGTCCGGACTCACCGACTTCTTCTTCATAAACGACGCGGCTCCGCGTCATCTTTGAAGAAAATGTCGGTTTGGACGGTCGGCACCACGTACAGTGCGAGCCGGGCGGTGCTGGTGTCTCGACGGGGACCCGACCCGCAGGCGGGACAGGCAGGAGCTGAGGAGAGCGCATGATTCACCACATCACTCTGACCGGGCGCAGTATCGCCCTGGCCTGCGACGGTACGGTGACCACCCAGCACGGGGCCGGCGGCGCCACTGGTGCGGTCTACGTGGAGGCCTCGCACCTGACCCTCTTGCACGACATGCGCGACGGCGAGTTCTACCGCACCGGCCAGAACTCCTGGTCGCCGTCGGGCTGGCGCCGCCTGAGCGAGGCGCCGATGCGCATCGCGAACCAGCAGCGGCGTCGGACCGCGGACGACGACTCCTGGGACGATCCGGCCCGCCACCACTCGGCTTGGATGGCGGTCCTGGAGGACGCCTCCGGGGCGCTGCTCGTGGGCTGCCTGGATGGGCGCACGCCGCGCCTGCGCGCCGACACCGCGGTTCTGGAGGCCTTCACCGAGTCCGGCGATTCGGCCCGCTGGGTGATCCTGCCCGGCCCGGCCACCGCCGTCATGGCCCGCTACGCGCGCGAGCTCGGCGAGACCCTGGACAGCCGGCCGATCACGCCGCAGAGCGTGTGGTGCTCCTGGTACTCCTACTACGAGGGCATCTCGCAGGAGGCGCTCGAGCTCGAGGTCCCGCAGGTCGCCGAGCTGGGCTTCTCCACGCTTCAGATCGACGACGGCTGGCAGGCCGCGGTCGGCGACTGGGAGGCGGGCGAGAGCTTCGGCGACGGCATGGAGGCCGCCGCGACCCGGATCCGCGAGGCCGGTATGCAGCCGGGCCTGTGGGTGGCGCCCTTCATCGCCCTGCCCGGCTCCCGGGCGGTGCGCGACTACCCGGAGATGTTCGTCCACAACGCCGACGGCGGACTGGCCGTGGCCGGCTCCAACTGGGGCGGCGACTACTACGCGCTGGACACCACCCACCCCACCGCCCAGACCTACGTGCGCAAGCTCATCGCCAAGATCGTCCACCGGTGGGGCTTCGACTACCTCAAGCTCGACTTCATCAACGCCGCCGCCGTCCCCGGTTACCGGCACCGGCAGATCGACCGGGAGGAGGCCTATCGCACCGGACTGCGCCTCGTGCGCGACGCCGCCGGGGAGGAGGCCTTCCTCCTGGGGTCCGGGGCGCTCATCATGCCCTCCATCGGGCTGCTCGATGCGGTGCGGGTGGGGCCGGACGTGGCCCCCATGTGGGAGAACTACGCCTCCGACGACTTATCCGACGCCAAGGCCTACAACGCTCTGCACGCCGGCATCAACCGGCTCTGGCTGGGGCGGGTCATCGGGGTCGACCCCGACGTCGTCTTCTTCCGTCACCGCCGCAACCTTCTGGACGACACCCAGATGCAGTGGCTGCGCGACGTCGCCGAGGCCAGCCGCTACCGGTGTCTGTCGGACCGGATGAGCTGGCTCGACGAGGAGGAGAAGGAGGCCGTGCGCGCCTACTTGGCCGCCGAGGACGAGCCCCTGGAGATCCTGGACCGCTACCGCTTCAAGCTGGGCGAGCGCGAGATCGACCTCACCGAGGCCATCGAGGGGGCATCATCGGCGTACCCGCTGTGAGGCGGGACTGAGGCGTAGGAGGATCTCATGGCCCCAGTAGAGCGGCCGGTACGACGGCGATGCCGTCCTCATCCCGGTACGCCAGGCGGCCTGTGGTCACCAGGACCGCGTCCGCGAGCCTCGGCCCGATCTTCTTGCGCAGCCAGCGCAGGTGCTTGGTGTCGTCCGGTTTGGGAGTGGCCCTCGCCTTGATCTCGAAGGCGACGACCTGGCGGTGGGGTCCCTCGAGGATGATGTCGATCTCCTGGAGGCCGCCCTTGGTCCGGAGGTGGAAGACCCGGGCGCTGAGGAACTCGGCGTAGACCTGAAGACTCTGAATCACCAGGGACTCGAACAGCGAGCCGAGTACCCGAGGACGGCGCGGAGTGCCCCGTGGGCTGGTGAGGATAGGGTGGCCGACGCCGAGCACCTCGGAGGGACCGTATCCGAGAAGGCGGGCGGCCAGGGCAGGGTCGCACAGCTGGTGCTTGTCGGCCAGGTTGTTGCGGGAGAACTCGTTCTCGCTGGGGCTCCAGCCTGGAACCGGGTCCAGCAGCCACATCCCGCTGAGATGGTCTCGGTAGGAGCGCGCCGTCGCCAAGCTCATGTCGGTGTTCAGTGGTCTGTTCGCCAGCTCGGCGATGGAGGTGAAGCTCGCCGTCGTGGCCACCGCGCTGGCGTAGGCTGTCAGCCACTCCCTCATGGATCGTGAACGTCGCCTGCCGCCCGTCGCTTCCAGCAGATCATGCCGAAGCGTTTGCTCGATGTATCCGTCCAGCTGGGCCTGGCGCCCTAAAGGTGGCTGCTCCCTGATGGCGGGGAAGCCGGAGCGGCAGATCTCATCGACGTATTGGTCGATCGCGATGCGCGTGTACCCCTCGATCGGGGTCAACTCGGAAGGGTCCTGTGAGCCGAGTGTGCTGTCCAGCAGCTTCCCCACTGAGACTGTTGGGGCCTCGATCGCGCGCTCGGCCAGGCTGAAGGGACGCATCCGCAGAGTGATGATCCGTCCTGCGCCTGTGTGAGTGGGCGCCTGGGACGGCGTGGAGGACCCGGTGAGCAGAAAACGGCCGGGAGAGGGATCGTCGTCGACGGCGCGACGCACCCGGTCCCACAGCTCGGGCATGCGCTGCCACTCGTCGATGACGAGAGGGCTGGGAAGTGCGGTGAAGCGCGATCCGATGGCGGTGAGCTGGGCGCGTTCGTCAGGATCGTCGACGGCGATGAAGGTAGTGCCGTGGGTTCTGGCGGTGCGGGTCTTCCCGACGGCGCGGGCTCCCTCGACGCTGACCGCCGGGACCGACCGCAGCAGCTCCTGGAGGCGCTGGTCCATGAGACGCGGCCGGTAGGTGGTCATGAATTGATCGTAAGGGCCACTTTGTGCTGCCGTACAGCCGAAAGAGTGGGTCTGTGGATAACTCTGAGGCTTCGGCGTGGTGAGGACAGTCGGTTCGGTCGTGTCTTCATTGACTATTTGGTCAAGGATTAATGATCAGTTTAGTCAAGACTGACATCGATCGTTGTGCCCCTCGGGGTCCCGACGCAGTAGCAGGCAGTGACAGAGGGGACTCGCTGAGTGTAAGATGAGTCTCATTGCCGCCGTGTCTCTCAAGAGATATATCGGCTCCACAGTTGGTGGAGGTAGCGGATTATCGATGGTCCGCACGGAAGTACCGGCGGTGCTGCCCCAGGGGACTGGGGGTTGAACTTATCTATGGTAAGACCAACTTCTCAGGAGCGTTGATGTGAATCGCCTCGACTTCACAGACTTCTTCCGCGAGATCACTGGGCACGAACCCAGGGACTACCAGGTGCGCCTGGCCGAGCGACTCGCCTCGGGAGAGCCACCGTCCCACCTCAGCGTGCCGACCGGGATGGGCAAGACCCTCGCAGTTCTCCTCGGATGGCTGTACGCGCTGGCGCAGGACGCCGAGCAGGCGAGCCGACGTCGTCGGAGGCGAGTGGTCCCCTTGAGACTGCATCTCGTTGTCGACCGGCGCGCCGTCGTCGACGACTCCTTCGAGGCGGCGCTGAAGATCAAGGAGGCACTCGGAGAAGGTGCAGGTGATCGCTCGGTGGCGAGACAAGTGGCCGAGGTGCTGCGATCCGCCTTTGCAATCCCTGCTGAGGCGGAGGTACTCGAGGTGCGCCGTCTGCGCGGCGGGCTCGCTGATGCTGATCGGGACCTGACGGAGCACACGCGCTACCCCTCGCGCCCGGCCATCATCGTGGGAACACTCGATATGACCGTGTCCCGTCTGCTGTTCCGCGGCTACCAGCTCTCGCCCTACCGCCGCAGCATCGATGCGGCGCTGACCGGGATGGATGCGTTCTGGGTCCTGGACGAGGCGCACCTCTCCGGGCAGGCCCTGACCACCTTGTCCGTGCTCCGCAGCGAGGAGAACAGGCTCGAGGATCGTTGTGGTGGCAGCGTCCCGGGCCTGCAGATCATGCCGATGACGGCGACACCCATGACGCTTCCCACCCTCCACCGGGAAGCCGACCAGGAACCAACTCCCGGTCTCAGCCTGGACTGGGAGGAGGAGTGCCGCCTGGACCCGCAACTGGCTGCGCGTCGGGCGCATCGTGACAGTGTCCCGGTGGACGTTCATTGTGTGAATGGCAAGGCGGCAGCCGCTCTCACAGAGCAGGCATGTACCCGCATGAAGGAGCTGAGCCAGGGAGAGTCGCTGGTCGTCTTTTGCAACACCTTGGACACCGTCAAGAAGGTAGTTGCCGGGTTGAAGAAGGAGATCCGGAATCTGGGAGATCAGGCTCCTCGCTTGGACGTCATGGTCGGCGGGATGCCTGCTCGTCGCAGCGAGGACGCCGTGAAGAGACTCTCCCCTTATCGGACGGGGGCCGAGGGTCGTCAGGACGCTCAGGCCACCGTCGTCGTGGCCACATCGACTCTGGAGGTTGGTGCCGACCTCGACTTCACCCACCTCCTGACGGAGGGCTGTCAGGCCGGCTCCCTGGTGCAGCGCCTGGGACGAGTCAACCGGGTCGGCGCCCGCTCCGACGGCAGCGTGGCCATCGTTCATTCCACCACGAGTAAGGACCCGATTCACGGCGGTGCTGCTGACGCCGTCGTCGACCTGATCGACGGCGCCACCACCCTCGGTGAGGTCGTGAAGCGGCTCGATGAGGTTGATGGGCGGGAGGAGCTGGTGAATGCGACCCAGGTTCCGGTCGTCATCCCTCCCAATGTCTTCGCCGCCTATCTGCGCACCATGGGGTCCCGCAACGACGCCCCCGTCCATCCGTGGATCCGGCGACTGGCAGACCCTCGACCGGACGCGTTCATTGTCTTCCGCACGAGTGTGGGAGACCTCGCCGGCGTCAGTCCTGAGGCCCTCCAGGAGGACCTGACGCGGTGGCGGCCCGATCTGCGAGCCGAGGCCTGGAGCGTTCCGCTGAGCGATGCTCGGGATGTGTCGAGCCAGGCGCTGAAGAAGCAGGCCCTTGTCATCATTGACCCGACGACTGAGGACGCGCCTCGCATCTTTGAGGCCGGGGTCTCGCTGCCCGATCTGGTTCCCGGTCAGATCATCGTCATGGCGCCGGGTAAGGACAGCAACCCGTACGGGCTGGAAGGCGCCGGCCGTGACTACTCCGGGCAGCACGTGATGCCTGGTGCCACGGCTGAGGAGGTTTCCAAGGAGTTGGTGTCCCTTGCAACGGGGACGGACCAGGGACCGGGCTGGAGGCAGGCCGCCATCCTCACGGACCTGTCTGGGGGCGACGTCCGAACCGACGACCCGTACGCCGACCTCCTGGAAGAGGCGGCCTTGCTCGCAGTGCCACCGGGCTGGCAGATCGACGACGACGTCGTTGGCGCCGACAGTCGTCACCCGTGGCTGCGCCTGCGGCTCGTGGAGGCCGCCACCGAACGTCCCGCGAGCACCGAGGACGACGCCGATGAGCGCACCCTGTGCGGTCACGGAGACCAGGTGGGTGAGCGTGCAGGACAGTGGGCCCGAGCTATCGGTTTGCCGGAGAACCTGGTGGAGGACCTCGTCACGGCCGGACGCCACCATGACGATGGCAAGGCCGATCCCAGGATGCAGGCCGCCCTCGGGGCTGCGGTGGATGAGTGCGGTTTCCTCCTTCTGGAGGATCCGGGGCAGCGGAAGCGTCGAACGCCGCTGAGCAAGTCCCGGCTGCCTCGCAGGTACTGGAACCGCTTCATGCGCATGGCCGGCGTGCCCTCCGGCTGGAGGCACGAAGCGGCCTCAGCGGATCTCCTCGAGGAGCAGCTGGACAGAGGTGAGCAGACGGCGCACGATCCTGACCTGGTGATGCACCTTGTCCTCAGCCACCACGGCCGCTTCCGAGGCCCAGGACCGGTGTGCCTGCCCGAACATGGAACAACTCCACGGCATCAGAACCCGAATGACCCTTCCTGGGCGGAGGCTATAAGCCGTTTCCACCGTCTCAATGATCGCTATGGCCCCTACACCCTGGCGCTGATCGAGACGATCCTGCGTCTGGCCGACTGGGACGTCTCGCAAGAATTGGAGCAGAACCATGAGTAGTGCTGGATGCCGTGACGCTTCTACTGAGTATCGCCTGACTGCATTACCGGGGTATCGGGCCGCCTACGTCCTGGCGACCTGGGGACTGGTGTCCCTTCTTCCGGGGGCGACGCTCCGCTTTGAGGGGGAAGGAGTCCCCGTCGTCGGCTATGGCGGGGACACGGATGAGCTGGTGAACGTGGCCGCTCGTAGCCTGGCGGAGCGAACCTGGAAGCTCGGGGATCATGGTTTACGCGGCATCGCCACGACGACGCCCACGCGATCTGCGGTCAACGTCCTGTCACATGTCGGCTGGCAGGCCGCTGAAAAGACGAGCGACCTCAGCACATCTGGGCCGGTAGCCGTCTTCGATACGTCCGCGACGTCGGCCGACCAGTCGAAGATGACGAGGACGCAGGATCTCCAGGTCCGGTCCTCAGCATTGACCCTGCTCAGCGGCAGGAGCCATACCGCCAAGTCGGTGCAGGACACCTGGGGACTCATGGGCGAGTCACTGATCACTGCGGATGACGCTGTCGCTGCGGGGGCGGCACACCTTGACCGACTTGTGCGCGGCGACCTTACCGTTGCCCGGGCCAAGCCGGGGCTGCGCTTCTCCGCCAGTCAGGCGACCCCGCGTATTACCAGTGGATCCGAGGAGTGCGATGTGTACCCGCTCGTGGATCTCCTGGCCTTCTGCGGGCACCTGCTCCTCCAGCCGCAGCAGCGAGAAATGACGCGAGAACGTGCGGCCAAGGCCCTCACCTGGGTGCTGCATCCGGTTCCCCTCACCATGGAGGCGATCATCGATCTGCATGAGTCCCCGCCGCCCGAACTCCCGTGGAACCGGTGGACGTCCCGCATTCGTGGCACCGGATCCACGTCCAAGGTGACATCGTTCGCGCCCGCCCACCCCGGGGCATGAGAAAGGAAGAGGTGACAACAGCCCATGCCTGATCAGATTGCAGTCCTTCCACTGGCACAGGCGCTACCGGACCTGGGAACACCTGATGCGGTCCATCGCCTCGCCATGTCGTACTTGCCGGATCTCAGAGGCGCTTCGCGATCGATTCGCGCAGACCTCGGTGTTCTGTACCGCCTGGCTCTACCAACCGAGTACGGCGGGCAAAAGGGTTCCCTGGTTATCAGATTCCGGGCCGATCTCGATCTGCCCGGAACACAGGCCATCGAGGCGCCGTCAGGGTTTGCCGTCGGTCAGCGCTTCACTGTTCGAGCGGTGGCTGAGAAACGCCATGCGGACGAGTCGGGAAAGAACCGTGTCCGGGCCGTCCTCGACGAAGAAGCCCACGGGTGGGCCACCGATCTGCTGGAGCGCCATGGTCTGGGGGTCCGTGAGCTGACGGTCTCGCCCAGGTGGTTCGTGGGCCGACGAGGCGGACGCTCCTTCACGCTCCGGGATCTCACCGGCACCATCAGCAATATCAGTGAGGCCGGAGAATCCGCCTACCGTCAGGGAATCGGGAGAGGGAAGGCCTACGGCTACGGAATGCCCTTGGTGCTGTGACTGCGCAGATGTGAACTGCGCTCGGCCAATATGATGATAGATACGTAGATAAGGAGATTGAACGATGACGACGGCTCAGGAATTTCGCTCCACCATCGGTGCCCTCATGGATGATAATGCGGTGGCTGGAATCAGTGTGACCAGTGAATATGAATCATTGGCGGGAATGACGGTGACGCCGCCGGCGGGCACGATCCGCCAAGAGGGGGAGGTTGTCGGTTTCTTTGAAACCTTCGACGGTAAGAAGGCGGCCACGATTGATAGTTGGGGCTCCCAGGCTTCGCGGTGCGAGGCGCTTCTGGCCAGTCGCTTCAGAGGAGGAACCTCTATTCTCGCCGAGGTTCTGGGGTTCCCCATGGTGGTCCTCCTCGATGAGGAAGGAGAGGTGCTGACCACTTCCGTGGAGCTCTCGCACCGGCAGGCCGACGCCACCTGGAGGCTCATACGAGACGAGCTCACCGGCAAGGGTGTTGATTTCGAGGGAATCCAAAACGCCACCCGCTCCCAGCCGGATGCCCTGCTCGTCGGGTTCCCCACGGCGATCCCCTTCGGCTGGTGGCACTCGCAGACGAAGCGATCCCAGAAGGCTGTTGACGAAGCTAACAAGGGAGGGAAGAAAGGTGGAGGCAAGAATGCTCGTGAGCTGAATGCGACGCGGGATGAATTTCTTGGTTATTATGTCATGGATCCTGCGGAGTCGCGTTCCGCCAGACTGTTCACATCGGAGATTGTGGCGACTGGCGTGTCTGAACGACGCCGTATGGCTGGGAAAACGGATCCACTCTTCGCGGCAACCAGTAATAAAACGACGATTCGGGGAGTAAAACTTTCCGCTCTGGGAATTGGGTCATTGCCTCCCCTTGCTGTTGCTGAGGCTCCATCAGATTTAACGTACGACTCTATTGTGGGGAAGGCCTTCTTCTCCCTCGCGGGGTTGAGGACATTCGCCTTCTCTCGCCCGGAGCCTGCACGGGCGCTCGTGGTCAGCCTGACCCTGCTGCTGTACCGACTGCTTCAGGAACGGCTGGACTTGCGCGCAGGGGCGGAGCTGCGTCTGCGCGAACCGGGCCTCGAGGCCAAGGTCGAGAGGCACGGAGCACCCTCCGAGCCCCTCGCACTGCCGGAGGTCGACGAGCTGGTGGACCTCGTGCGTGACCTCGGCCAGGAGATCGGTTGGAACGGCGCCACCACCGTCACGATCACCCACAATTCCCCGCTGGGAAAGATCATCCTGGACGTCGATGGGCGCAAGACTGATGGACGCAGTGATGAGTGATCTGACCATCACGGCCTCGTTCCCCCTCGGGGAGTTCAATGCGCATGATGGGGACGGTCGCGCCGAATGGCCGCCAGCACCAGCGCGGGTACTGGCTGCGATGCTGTCCGCCGCCCATGGCCTCGGAGAGGGCGTCGCCGAGGTCGAGGCTCTCTTTCGATACCCTCCTCCACGGATCACCGCCCCTCCGGCCGGCGAGCGTCAGATCGGTTACCGGCGGTGGGTTCCCGTCAACAATGAGGTGAAGACAGCCAAGAACGGTTCGCCGACCGGGATCATCGACCGAAACGACCGCCTCCTGGAGAAGCAGGCGAAAGATCCCGAGCGCGGCATGATGATCGGTACTGATCCGAGCGACGTCGTGCGTTGGACCTTCGCCGCTGATGATCGGGTCGATCTGGGTGTCCTGCAAAAGGTGGCGCGGTCCGTGGAGTACCTCGGGCGTCCGACCTCGCCCGTGCTGCTCGACGTCGTCGACGGCGCTGATGAGGCGCCACCTCACCATTCCCGTTGGGAACCGGACCCGCTGGGCTGGATTCAGTTGCGCGTGGGAACGGAAGGACTCCTGGCTGCTTTGGATGCGCGAGAAGAGGAACGGCGCCGCAGCACCGTGACGGGAACGCACCCGTATATGAGCGTGCGACCCACCGCTCCCTACCGGCTCGTAGGTGCGCGGCCAGGAGACGGAGCGGCGCCTGATACTCGGGAGTTACTGCGCTCATGCTCGCTCTACCGAATGCCCCATGGTGGGAGAGAAGGTGCAGTTCTGGTTCACGCCGCCGACGCTGCTCTCGTCATGGAGCAACTGCGAGATTCCCTTGAAGGGGCGGGCTGGATGCTGCCACTCATCGGTGGGCTGGGCCGCCGCCACCTGCCCGTCCTGCGGGGGGTGCTCGTGGCCGGGGGGCCTCGGCCTCCCTGCGTGGGACTCGCGGTGAGAACGGGGGTGGTTGAGGCGAGACTTGCCGAGACCAGGACATTGGCTTCCCTGCCGCGAGTTCTGCGGGCCGCCACGGCTCCTTTGTCGCAATGGACCACCGTTGTGCCGACGGCGGAGGATCCTGAAGGCATCATGCGCATGCTGAAGAAATGCGCCTTGGGGCTCGGCTGCGGACTCGTTGAGGTTGAGCGGCACTCCGAGTCGCGAAGCGACGGAGGCATTGATGTGCAGGAGGACAACGGGCGCTGGCACGTCTCGGTCGCCTTCGACGCGGTGGTGCCCGGGCCGGTTGTCTTCGACGGCACGCTCATGGTTCCCCTGGGGGCCACCACCTTGGCGGTGAACCCACGGCGACCCCGAGCCGACTAACATCGCAGGTCAGCCAGTGTCAGCCCCGCGCACGCGGGGGTAGAGGCGGCGTGATTTTCGGGGACCTGGGATTCGGCAAGTCAGCCCCGCGCAGGCGGGGGTAGAGGGTCCTCCCCGGTAACCCAGGTAGTGCGCACCCCGTCAGCCCCGCGTACGCGGGGGTAGAGGCAGGTTGCGCGACCGCGCGGCCTGGGACTCCATGTCAGCCCCGCGCAGGCGGGGGTAGAGGGTCCGGCAGGCGCAGGGTTCGTCTCGACGACGAGTCAGCCCCGCGCAGGCGGGGGTAGAGGGCCCGCGATACGCTCGGCTCCGAGCTCGACCACGTCAGCCCCGCGCACGCGGGGGTCCAGGCACAGACGTGCGGCTTGCGCTGTGCTGGGCCAGGCCCGCTGGCCCAGGATGCCTATTGCACGAGGGTGGGGTTGTACTGGCCAGGGGCGGCCGGGGTTGATCGAGAACGTACTTCTTCCGCGAGAACTGCGTTATCCCGCAGACGACTGGGGGCAGACCCCAGTGGTCTGCGGGAAAAGTACGTTCCCGAAGGGAATCGCAGTTCCCGATGCGGGAGCGCTGATCCCTGCGCCGTCGGAACGGTCGCCCGCCGCCCCGCCGTGCCGGTCTACTTGGTGGGGGTGCGGCCCAGGGTCAGGTAGCCGGGGAGCGTCTGGTCCTGTCCGGCGCTGGAGAACCGCAGTGGCTGGCCCGATTCCAGTGGGTTGACCACGCGCACCAGGATCGTATTCTCACCCGCCGGGTCCTCCGGGAGCTGGCCGGAGAAGGTCTGGGTCTTGCCGACCTCGATCTTGCGCAGATCGCCACTGAGCGTGGTGCGCCCGACCTCCACACCGGTCTGGCTGTTGACGGCCACAGCCTCCACGCTCCAGTTGTAGTAGAAGGGGGCCACCCCGTTGTTGGCGATCTGCACCTCGACCTTGCCGTGGTGCATGCGCCAGCGCGCCACCGACAGGTCGTAGCCGGTCTCGGCGGACATCTGCACGGCCCGCTCGTGCTCGGTGCCGCTCAGCGTCGTCGTGAAGGCCCAGTTGTCCACCAGCCAGCTCGCGTGCGTGGCCTTGATGGAGGCGCTGATGTCCACTGTGCCCCCGTTGGCTCCTGGGGTCATGCAATTGCCCGGGTTGCGCACCGAGCACTCCTGGATGTTCGGGTAGACCTCGCCGCCGATCGGGTAGTGCTGCCAGGCCTGGTCCGCCTTCGCCTTCTTTAGCTGGGGCAGGAAGTTCCAGTCGGCGGCCCCCGTGGTCTCGTAGCCGAAGGAATCGTCGTGGTAGCCGATCCTGCGCTTGGCCGTCTCCGCGGACGGGTAGCGGGCCATCGTCGGCGTCACCTGGAAGGCTTTGTCCCAGGTGTCGATCAGGGTGTTCTGATTCGCCGGCGTTGGCATCCAGTCCTCCCCGGTGGGGTTTTCCTTGGAGACCTTGCCGTTCATCGGATGAGTGTGCCCCTCTCCCCAGAAGCCCACGAGGCCGTGGGTGATGAAAGCCAGGCGCGGATCGCCGTCGTACTGCTGACCCAGGGCCGAAATGAAGCCGGTGAGCATCGACATCATCTCGGGGGAGTTGTAGTCGGGGGCGAGGGACTGGCCCGGCGCGTTGCCGTTGAACGTGTACTCGCGGGTCAGGACCGCATGGGAGGTGAGCAGGTAGGCCGGTATACCGGTGGGGCGACCGGGGTAGTCGACGTAGAAGCGCAGCACCGCCTGGTGTCCGCGCGAGGCGATGGCGTTGAGGTGCGCCTCCAGCGCGGCCCACGAGTACGTGCCCGGCCCGGTGACGACGTCGCTGGCCGGGAGTGTCAGCCACTCCATCGTGTAGGGCGGGGCCGACTCGGGCAGCCCCGGCGAGTAAGAGGCGTCCGACGGCGCAAAGGGCATCATGCCCTTGAGCGGGTTGGCCTGCGGCGTGGCCCCTGCCGAGACCTCGGTCCAGGCCCGGTTGCAGTTGCAGGCCCGGAATCCGGTGGCCAGGGACACGACGGCGACCAGCGCCACGATGAGGGCGCCGAGCCGCGGCCTGCGGCCCCTGCGGAGCCGGTCGAACATCTGACGGCTCAACGGACGCGGGCGACCTGAAGCAGAACCGCGCGATTCCTGCGCGGCCGACGCATCGGAGTAAGACGCTGCTGCCGAGGTAGTGACGTCGTTCTGTGAATCGATCATGAAAACTTGTAGGTAGGGATTTGGGTATGAGGCTAACCCTACCGGTCAGTTAGCCGAGTCTTTCTGTGCTATCGCTGACAACGTGCATGGTTGACAGAAACGGGCCGCTGTGGCAACTCCATCTCTGGACTACGTGAAAAATCTGTGGCGGCTGCCTGTCGGTTCGCCTTGTCTCCGCCATACTCCGACGTCGGTGGGTGCCGTCGGTCGAGAAAAACGCCCCGAGCCGTTCTGGGTCATCACGCGGCCTTGCGGATGCGCGGCGCCCTCCTCGCCAGGCGGGATGAGATTGCCGCCGCGCGCATAAGCGGCAATGATGACTCCGTGCGCGTCTTCAATTTCTCCGCCGGTCCTGCCCAACTCCCCCTGCCCGTCCTCGAGCAGGCCGCCTCCGAGCTCACCAGCTGGGGCGGGTCGGGAATGTCCGTCCTGGAGGTCTCCCACCGTGGAGCCGACTTCGTGGCCTGCGCGGCCGACGCCGAGGCCACCCTGCGCCGCCTCCTGTCCATTCCCGAGAACTATCGTGTCCTCTTCCTCCAGGGAGGGGCCAGCGCCCAGTTCGCCGGCATCCCCCTCAACCTGACCGCCCCCGGCGACACGGTCGCTTACCTCAATACCGGCCAGTGGTCCGCTAAGGCCATCAAGCAGGCCGGTGCCTACGAGCTCGACGTCGTCGTGCCCGCCGATGAGGCCGCCTCCTCCTACACGACCACGCCCGAGCCCGGCTCCTTCACCGTGCCCGAGGGCGCCCGCTACCTGCACTACACGCCCAACGAGACCATCGGCGGCGTCGAGTTCGACTACGTTCCGGACTCCGGCGACGTGCCACTCGTGGCCGACTTCTCCTCTACGATCCTCTCGCGGCCCATCGACGTCAGCCGCTACGGCCTCATCTACGCAGGCGCCCAGAAGAACATGGGACCCTCGGGACTGGCCGTCATCATCGTGCGCGAGGACCTGCTGGGGCGGGCCCGCCCGGTGACCCCCACCGTCCTGGACTACCAGAAGATGGCCGACGCCGACTCCATGCTCAACACGCCCCCCACCTTCGCCATCTACCTGCTGGGGCTCATCGGCCACTGGATCGAGGACGACGGTGGCCTGGAGGCGATGGCCGAGCGCAACCGCGCCAAGGCCGAGCTCCTCTACGGCTTTATCGACTCCTCCGACTTCTACGCCAATCCGGTCCAGAAGCGCTCGCGGTCCTGGATGAACGTGCCCTTCACCCTGGCCGACCCCGCCCTCGACGCCGACTTCCTGGCCGGCGCCCAGGCCGCGGGCCTGACCAACCTCAAGGGCCACCGCTCCGTGGGCGGTATGCGCGCCTCCATCTACAACGCCATGCCGATCGAGGGCGTGCGCGCCCTCATCGACTACATGACCGACTTCGCCGCCCGGGCCTGAACCTGCGCGCCCCGCCGACCTTTGAACCCGGCTCCCCGCCGCAACCGCTCCCTCCATTCGGACCGTTCTGAAGAAAGTACCTCCGTGACCACCAGCAGCGCCGATCACAAGTTCCGCATCCGCACTCTCAACGCCATCTCCGGGGCGGGCCTGTCCCGCCTGCCCGACGAGCTCTACGAGGTCGGCGGCTCCGTAGAGGAGCCCGACGCCCTCCTGGTGCGCTCGGCCAAGCTCCACGACACCCCCATCGAGGACTCGGTCCTGGCCGTGGCCCGTGCCGGTGCCGGCACCAACAACATCCCGGTGGACAAGCTCACTGAGCGCGGTGTTCCCGTGTTCAACACCCCCGGCGCCAACGCCAATGCCGTCAAGGAGCTGGTCCTGGCGGGCCTGTTCATCGCCTCGCGCAACCTCATCCCGGCGGCCCGCTTCGCCCACACCCTCGAGGGCGACGACGTCGAGATCGCCAAGGCCGTCGAGGCCGGCAAGAAGCAGTTCGTCGGCTTCGAGCTGCCCGGCCGCACGCTCGGTGTCATCGGGCTGGGGGCCATCGGCGTGCAGGTGGCCAACGCAGCCCTGGGACTGGGTCTCAACGTCGTCGGCTTCGACCCGGGCATCTCCGTGGAGCACGCATGGCACCTGAGCGCCGAGGTCGAGCGGGCCGACTCCATGGAAGAGGTCTTCCGCCGCGCCGATATCCTCACCGTCCACGTGCCCCTCATCCCCGCCACCCGCGGGCTGGTGAGCACCCAGCGCCTGGCCCTGATGAAGGAAACCGCGGTGCTGCTCAACTTCGCGCGCGCCGAGATCGTCGACACCGACGCCGTCGTGGCCGCCCTGGACGAGGGCATGCTGCGCGGTTACGTGTGCGATTTCCCCTCCACGCAGGTCCACAAGCATCCCAAGTGCATTTCCCTGCCCCACCTGGGGGCCTCCACCAAGGAGGCCGAGCGCAACTGCGCCATGATGGCCGTCGAATCGCTGCGCGGCTTCCTCGAGAACGGCCAGGTGCACAATTCGGTCAACTTCCCCGAGGCCGTCATGGCGCGACAGGAGGACACGCACCGGCTCGTCATCGTCAACCGCAACGTGCCCAACATGGTCGGTCAGGTCTCCACGATCGTGGCCCAGCACGGGCAGAACATCGCCAACCTGCTCAACAAGTCGCGCGGTGAGCTGGCGGTGACGCTGGTCGACGTCGAGGGTGAGATCGAGCCCAAGATCCTTCAGGAGCTGCGCGCGATCGACGGCGTCCTGTCCGCCCGCGGCATCTGACCAGCCTTCCTTCGCGGGCGAAGACAATCCGCACGTGCGGGAACAGAGATTCCGTTCCCGCACGTGCGATATTTTTCCGCCCAGTGGGGGCGTACCGGCCGCGCGGACTGTCCCCGCACGCGCCGCATGCGCCCATGGGCTCGATGAGCCGTCAGAGGTTGTTGATCCAGGCCCGACGGTGTCCGAACAGCGAGAGCGTGGGCTTGTAGAGGAGCACGTACTGGCCCCCGGCCGACACATCAGTGCTGAAGCAGACGTCTCCACTGACTGATCCTCCTGCGATGAGCTTGGAAGCCGACAGGTGATTGCTCGACCCCATGAAGCCGGCGTTGCTGATCGCCCCGGCCGGATCCTGCAGCGTGAAGTCTAGGGCGTTGACGTCCAGGGTGTTCTTGGAGGCGTTGGTGATCGTGACGGTGGAGCAGGCGGTGGGGCCCAGGGTGGCATCGCCCGCGGCCACGGTCGTGGCAGTTACCTGGATGCCGTCGTCGTCGATCATCTCACCGGCATTGCCGACGACGTCGCTTCTCTGCATCCCGGGGAAGCTCAGGCCGGAGTCGCTCTTGCCGGCATCCGCCTTGCCCGCGTCATTGGCCTGAGCCGTCTGCTCCGGGGCCGGTGCGGCGTCCTGACCGGCGCTGTTCTGGGAGAGCGCGGTGGCGGCGGACTGGGCGGCGGGCGAGGTGGCGGCTGCGGAGTGCCCCGAGCCTCCGCCCCCGTTCAGCGCCGAGGCGACGATGCAGACGCCGACGAACGCACCGATACCGGTGAGGATCTTGTGGCGGGCGAACCAGGCCCGCTTCGGCTCGGGAACAGGTCCGAAGGCGGGAGGCATGGGGTAGCCCGGTGCGGGAGCGCCGGCGGGCGAGGGCGGGACTGGACTGGTCATGATGGGTCCTTCGAGATGTGGGAGGAGAGGTGCCAGCCGGGATGCGGCTGCACCGGTACTGGCTTGAGCTGACGGGATCAGCTGACGGGAACAACGATGGCCCCGGCCGTACCCCGCGCACATCGACCGATGAGACGGAGGCGGCTGTCCGAAAGTGCCCTCATCGCACCTGTCCGAAAGGACGACGGTGCCGCGCCTCAGCCGCCCACATCGTGTCCTATCGGGCGATCCTGCATGTCAGTGCCCGGCTCTACAGTGGGCACATGTCAGTCCCCGGCCACCCGCCCGCCCCTACGCCAGGCACTCCGCCCGCTCCGGGCTGGCGTGGCGGCCCCGGCGTCGGCCGGGCGGCTCCCGCCTCTGGGACGCCGATTCCGCAGAGGCGCGCCTCCTACCCTCCCTATCCCACCTACCCGGTGCATTCCGCGTACTCCACACCCCCTGCGTATCCCGGGTACCCTGCCACCACTGCGGGGGCGGTCCCCTACTACCGGCCACCGATGCCGTCGGTTCCCTATGCTCCCGTCGTCCCTGCGAGAACGGTGTCGTCGTTCACGGCATCTCTGTCCCAGTCGCAACGCCGCGCCCTCGAGGTCATCCTCGAGGTTCTGCGCTCCGCGGGCCTGCTCACTCTGTGCTTCATCGACTCCATGTGTGCACTGGGATATCACCTCGGTCACGAGCAGGCCCTCAAGATAAGCAATTCGTTCCTCGATGCCATGGGGTTCCTGATAGGACTGGTTCTCCTTGTGGCGGTCTTTGTACGCCGGCGCTGGCCGGTGGCGATCACGGTCGCCTCGGCGCTCGCGGGCATCGCGATCTACCTGGACACCACGGTGGGGCTCATCACCTTCACCACCGTGGTTCGCCGGGCCCGATCCCTGCGTGATCCCGTGCCCTGGGCAACGGGCGCTCTGCTCGCTGTCGGCGTGCTGGTGTCGCTCTTGCGCGACGCGAGCTACGGCTCCACCGGGAACTCGATGGTCGGCGTACTCACCTCTGCATCCCCTGACCCCAAAGCCGTGACCCATGTGTCGACGCCGCAGGTGCTGTTCCTTGCGGTGGTGGCGATGGTCCTGCCGATCGCCGTCGGGCTGTGGCTGCGCGCGCGGGACGGTGAGAAGGAGGCACGACGCCGGGCCCAGGAGGCCGCCGACGCCTCGGCTCGTGCCGAGCGCACCGCCCAAGAGCAGGTCCGAACCTCGACCCGCCTGGCGGATACGGTCAGCCTGCAGGCCGAGCGCGAGCGGGTGGCCCGCGAGGTGCACGACGGACTCGGCCACCGCCTGTCGCTGCTCGCCCTCCACGCCGCTGCCCTGGAGCAGGGCGTGCTGGCGACGTCGGACCCGCAGGGCGCCTCGGGCTCCGCGGACGAGGACGATCCCCAAGCCGCCGCCCAGCGCGTGCGGGAGGAGGCCCAGGGCGCCATGCGGGACCTGCGCTCCCTGCTGGCCGTCCTGCGCGAACCGGTGGGCGCAGCCGAGCCCGCCCCACATCTGGAGGACCTCAAGGAGGTCGTGGACGGGGTGCTCGCCGCCCGTCAGCCGCTGAGCTCGTCGATCTACCTCGATCGGGCTGCCGAGGCCGACGAAGTGCTCTCCCGCGCCGTCTACCGGATCGTCCAGGAATCACTGACCAACGCCCGCAAGCACTCACCCGGTATGAGCGTCCAGTTGCGCGTGGAGGGCGGGCCGAACACCGGCATCGACATCACCTGCTCCAACCAGCTCCCCTACCGGATGTCGGCGACCGAGCAGGACGGTCAGGATGCAGAAGCCTCTGAGGCCCCCCACAGCGGCGACGCACGCCCGGAGCCGGGCTCCGCAACCGGCGCCCTGCCCGGTGACACCCAGGGCGGCTCCGGTTTGAAGGGCATGGCCCGGCGGGCGGAGATCTGCGGAGGCACGTTCCAGGCGGGCCCGGACGGCCGCGGCAGATTCGTGGTGAGTGCGCATCTACCCTGGCGCTCCGCGGACTCGCGCCAGACCGGCCACTGACCCGTTCCATCCTCGGGAGATATCGGCGGATGCGCTGGGTGGGCGACCTGAAGAAACATCGAGCGCCTGGGCCGTTGGGACGGTGAACGTGTCGGCGCACGCACCTAGGCTGGCCCCGTGCCCGACCCCTCCGCCGCCCCGGCCTCCTCAGTATCCCAGTCCGTCTCCCCCGCTGCCCCCGCGCCGCCGGCGTCCCCGGTCCGCATCATTCTCGTCGACGACGACCCGCTCACCCGCGCCGCCATTAAGCCGCTCCTGCGGCCGCGGGAGGATTACGCCGTGGTCGCCGAGGCCGGTGACGGCCGCCAAGCGATCGAGGCCGTCGGCCGCGTCGAGGCGGATATCGTCCTCATGGACCTCGGCATGCCCGTCATGGACGGGATCGAGGCCACGCGCCAGATCTGCCAGGTGCCGCGTCACCCCCACGTCGTGGCGCTGACCACCTGGGATGTCGACGACGCCGTCGTGCGGGTCATTGAGGCCGGAGCAGTGGGATACCTGCTCAAGTACTCCGCCTCCGAGGAACTCGATGCCGGACTGCGCCGGGTCATGGCGGGCGAGTCGGTCCTGTCACCGGGGGCGCTGGCCGAGCTGCTGCGCTACGTGCGCTCCCAGCCGGCACTCGCGGCACCGGCGCTGGCGGCCTACGATGCCCACGCCGAGGAGCGTCAGCGCGCTGTGGTCCAGGCTCGTCAGGCCGCGGCCGGGCTCAGCCGGCGAGAGCTGGACGTTATCGCGGCGGCCGCTGAGGGGCTGACCACCGAGGAGATCGCCAGCCGGCTGTACATCTCCGCCTCCACCGTCAAGGCCCATCTGCGCAGCGCCCAGGAACGGGTCGGCGCCCGCAACCGGGTGCACCTAGCGGTCCTCGCCGAGCGCGCCGGTCTGCTGGGGTAGGTGTGAGAGTTCAGCCGTGATCGGTTGAATCGAACGAGTACAGCTGGTGCCTCAGACTTTGAAGATTTGAGGCACCAGCCGCATCGTGAGGACCGAGTTGCTCCGTATTAGGGCAGCTACTTGGCGACGTACAGGGTGATTTCCTTGTCCGGACTGATCGGTTGGCCCTGCTGCGGGTTGGAGCTGATGACCGTTCCTGGTGGCAAGGACTGGTCATTGGCCTGCTGCTTCTCGATCTTGACCTTGAATCCTCGGCCCTCAAGGTCGGACTCCACGGTCTTGGAGTCCTTCCCGTTCACTTCCGGCATGATCGAGGCATTGGGATCACTTGACGCTGAAGCGCTCGGCGTTGGCGTGGGCGTTGCTGCCCCGCTGGAGAAGTGCACGGTGACGGTGTCGCCTGCCGAGACGCTGGAGCCCGCAGCCGGGTCGGAGGAGACGGCCTTGCCCTGCTCGACGTCGGAGGAGGTGACATCGTCCCCCTTCTTGAACTTCAGTCCGGCGTCCTCGATGGTCTTCTTGGCGGTGGCCTCGTCCTGGCCGGATACGTCGGGGACGGAGGTCTTACCGGTGGACACGATGAGATCCACCGTGGTTCCGCGCTCGACGGAGGTACCCGATGAAGGACTGGTGTCGATGACCCGATCCTTGGCGATCGAGGCGGAGTCGTCCTGAGTGACATTGCCGGCTTCGAGTCCGGCGTCCTTGAGCGCCTTGCGGGCGTCCTCCTGGGTCTTGCCCTCCAGGTCCGGCACCTTGACCATGGCCGAGCCGGTGGAGAAGTGGACGGTGACGGTGGAGCCCGCCGCGATCTTCGTTCCCTTCTGCGGGTCGGAGGAGACGGCGAGGCCCTCGCTCACGGTATCGTTGGCGACCTCATTCTTGGCGAACTTCAGTCCGGCATCCTCAATGGTCTTCCTGGCCGAGTCCTCGTCCTGACCACTGACGTCGGGAACCTCCACCGCGGCGACTGTCGCGCTCGGCGTCGGGGTCGGCCGAGGGTCGTTGAAGGCTCCGGAGGCCCACCGGCCGGCGATGACGGCCAGGACCGCGAACAGCAGGAAGACGAGGATCCACACCCAGGCGTAGTTCTTGGGCTTGTTCTCGGGCTCCTCATCCCTCGCCGCGGGTGTCGGAGAGGGCTCGGAGGGCACCTGGGCGAAGGCGGAGGTGGGCTGAACCGGCTCCGTGGCTGGCGACGCCATGGCCGAGGAGGTTGGGGACCAGGAATCGGCCGCCGGGGCCGCCACGGACATGCCCCGGGCTGCGGCCTGAAGGTCGGCTCGCATGTGGGCGGCGTCCTGGTAGCGGTCCTCTCGGCTCTTTGCCAGTGACTTGAGAATGACCCGGTCCAGGGACTCGGGGACATCGGCCGCCAGCGAGGAGGGCCGCTTGGGGATCTCCCGCACGTGCTGGTACGCGATGGCCACCGCGGAGTCGCCCTGGAAGGGGGGCTGACCGGTGAGCAGCTCGTAGAGGAGACAGCCTGTGGAGTACAGGTCCGAGCGGGCGTCCACGGACTCACCACGGGCCTGCTCCGGTGAGAGGTACTGGGCGGTACCCACCACTGTGTGGGTCTGGGTCACCGTGGATGCGGAGTCCTCGATGGCCCGTGCGATGCCGAAGTCCATGACCTTCACCGAGCCGGTGGAGGTCAGCATGATGTTTCCGGGCTTGATGTCGCGGTGGACGATGCCCACCCGGTGGGAGTACTCCAGGGCGTCCAGGACTCCGGAGACGATCTCCACCGCCTCCGGGATCGGGACGGCCTCGCCCTCGCTGAGGAGCTCGCGCACGGTGTGCCCCTCGACGTACTCCATGACGATGTAGGGGACGGTCCGGCTGGCGCCGCCGGGCTGAAGGAGCTCCTCCTCGCCGGAGTCGTAGACGGCGACGACGGCGGGGTGGTTGAGTGCCGCCGCAGACTGGGCCTCCCGACGGAAACGGGCCTGGAAGGTGGGGTCGCCGGCGATGTCCGAACGCAGCAGCTTGATGGCCACGACCCGCGACAGGCGGGTGTCGTAGCCGAGGTGCACCTCTGCCATACCACCACGTCCGATGAGATCGCGGATCTCGTAACGGCCCGCGAGGACCTGGGGGAACTGACTGGTCACAGTACCTCCTTGACAGGGATGCTCAGCATCAAGGCTGGCATGACCTGATGCGCATGGGCAAGCGTACCCGTGCTGTGCAGGGTGACGACGGCGAGTACCGGAATGAGGACCCTCAGAGTCAGCAGGTTGAGGCCGAGGAAGGAACGCCCGGAGGCGTGCCGGGCGGTGCGCGACGGCGTCGGCTCCTCGGCCGCGTGACGGCCGGGACGCACTGCGGCCGGCTGCGGCAGCTCGCGTGTCTGCGGGCCGCGGCGGCCGGTGGACTCCCAGCTGAGCGCCTCACGGGGATCCCAGGAGTCTGTGGGCAGGTTCACGACCGCCCGGTCCAGGGCGCGGGCGACCTCGCGAGCCGAGTGCGGCCGGTCGGTCGGCTTCTTGGCGAGCAGCTTGAGGACGATCTCGCGAACCTGCGGCGGAACGGTGTCGGGAAGGGCGGGCACCTCCTCGTTGACGTGGGCGAAGGCGATGTCCACCTGGGTGGCGCCGCTGAAGGGGCGACGCCCCACCAGGGCCTCGTAGGCGATGATGCCCAACCCGTAGAGGTCGCCGGCCGGGGTGGCCATGTTGCCCATGGCCTGCTCGGGGGCGAGGTACTGGGCGGTGCCCATGACCATGCCGGAAGCCGTCAGCGGGCGCTGGTTGATGCCCGTGGAGATGCCGAAGTCGGTGAGCTTGGCCAGGCCCTCGCGGTTGATGAGGATATTGGAGGGCTTGACGTCGCGGTGGACGACGCCGGAGTCGTG
Source organism: Actinomyces johnsonii (assembly GCF_006546835.1). Classification (GTDB taxonomy): domain Bacteria; phylum Actinomycetota; class Actinomycetes; order Actinomycetales; family Actinomycetaceae; genus Actinomyces; species Actinomyces johnsonii. The sequence goes on from NZ_VICB01000014.1 coordinate 101,303, forward strand.
AACGACCTGAAGGGCACGGGCCACCTGCGCCAGGACCGGCAGGATCTCGGCCGGGGACAGGGTGCCCTTCTCGGCGATGATGTCGGACAGGGCACGGCCCTGGACGAGCTCCATGATGAGCCAGCCGGTGCCGTCCTTCTCCCCGGAGTCCAGGACGACGGCGAGATTGGGGTGGCGCAGGCCCTGGGAGTTCCTGGCCTCCGCGCGCAGGCGGGACAGGAAGATCTCGTCGCCGGTCAGCTCGGGGCGCAGGATCTTGGCGGCCACGGCCCGGCCCGAGCGCAGGTCAGTGGCGCGCCACACCTGGCCCATGCCTCCCAGGGCGATCTGCTCCACGAGCTCATAGCGCCCCTGAAGCTGGAGCCCGGCAACCGGTTTCACTGGTCCACCGCCGCATCGATGACCTGGGCGGCGATGGGACCGGCCACCTTGCCCCCGGTGGCGTTGTCCTCGGTCTCGGCGTTGCCGTCGAGCACGACGGCCAGTGCGATCTGGGGCTTGTTGATGTCGGTTCCGGCGAAGCCCACGAACCAGGTGGTGGGGCCGGTGTCCGAACCGGTCTCCGCGGTGCCGGTCTTACCGGCCACCTGGACTCCGGCGACCTGGGCGGTGTTGCCCGTGCCATCGGTCACGGCGGTCTGCATGAGGGAGGACAGGGACTTGGCGGTGGCCGGGTCGATCGGGGTGCGGGCCACCTTCTTGGAGGTGGTGTCGACCTCGTTGAGGTCGGGGTCCAGAGTGCGCGAGACCAGATAGGGGGTCATCTGTTCCCCGTTGTTGGCCACGGTGGCCGCCACCATCGCCATCATCATCGGCGTGGCCTGCACCGAGGCCTGACCGATACCGGCCATCGCCGTCTGCGCCTGGGAATCGTTGTCCGGGTAGGTGGATGGAGTGACGGTCAGCGGAATGGAGAGCTTGGAGTCAAAGCCCCAGTTGTGGGCCTCCTCGGCGAGCTCCTCCTCGCCCACGTCCATGGCCAGCTGGGCGAAGGGCGTGTTGCAGGACTCGGCGAAGGCGTGGGAGAAACTCGTCCGCCCGTTGCCGCAGGATTCGCCGCCGTAGTTCTCCAGGGAGTGGCTGGTGCCTGGCAGGGTGATGGTGTCGGGGGCGTCGACCTCCTGATCCGGGGTGATCTTGCCGGTGCGCAGGGCCGCCGCGGTGGTGATGATCTTGAAGGTGGACCCCGGCGGGTAGCGGTTGCCTGCGATGGCCCGGTTGTCCAGCGGTCGGGAGGAGTCCTCGCTGAGGGTTGTGCTGATCTCGGTGACAGCGTTCGCGTCGTGGGAGGCGAACTGATTGGGATCGTAGGAGGGAGAGGAGACCATGGCGAGGATGGCTCCGGTACTGGGGTCCAGAGCGACGACGGCGCCTTCGCGGTTGCCCAGGGCCTCATAGGCCGCCTGCTGGATCTCAGGGTTGATGGTCAGCTCGACCGCGCCGCCCTTCTGCGAGCCGCCGGTCACGAGGGTCTTGATCCGCGAGGAGAACAGGGAGGGGTCGTCCCCGTTGAGCACAGAGTTCGCCTCCCGCTCCAGGCCCGTCATGGAGGCGAAGGCGGGCGAGAAATAGCCGGTGACCGGGGCGTAGAGCGGCCCGTTGGCGTAGACCCGCTGATAGTCCTCGGAGCCCTGGCCGTCGTCGGATTTCTCGGTGCTGACGATAGTGGTCTTGTCGGCGAGGAGGATCGGGCCGCGGTCGGTGCCGAACTCCCGGTTGACGGTGCGGGAGTTGCGTCCGTCGGAGTTGAGGGCGCCGTTGGAAGACAGCGGCTCCCAGATGGCGGGCCGGGCCAGGCCCTGGACACTGGTGACGGACAGGGACAGTGCGGTGAACATGACCAGCACCAGGAAGGCGACTTGCCGGATCTGTCTGTTCATTGCTGCTGCCTCCTGTCGCTGTCATCAGTGAAACCCGGCGCGCGCGATGAGCGCAGCGTCTCCCCGTCCGGTGCCGTGCGCGGTGGAGGAGGCGCCTCCGGGCTGACGGTGACCGTGGGGAAATCGTCGTCGGGCGCAATGTGGTCTTGAGGCGGGTAATAGGGGTCCCTGGGACTCGGGGCCGCCGCCGGGGGCCCGTAGTCTCCTGCGCCGGTCGGTTCGGCGCCGGAGACGTCGTCATAGCCGTCCTGGGGGGCGTTGGCGGGGATTTCGTCGACGGCGGCGCCCTCGGCTGGTTCCTCGGCTCCGGCGTCCTGGACCCGACGGCGCAGGGAGACCGGCAGCTCGGCCGTGTCGATGATTCGTGGAGCGTGGGTGGCCGGACGGCGGGCGGCGTCGGACAGGCGCAGCAGGAGGGCCAGGATGGCCCAGTTAGCGATGAGCGAGGAGCCGCCGTAGGCCAGGAAGGGCAGGGTGAGTCCCGTCAGCGGGATGAGCCTCGTGACGCCGCCGATGACGACGAAGATCTGCAGGGCGATGGCGAAGGACAGGCCGACGGCGAGGAGTTTGCCGAAGCCGTCGCGCAGCAAGACGGCGGTGTGCAGCCCCCTCTGGATGAGGACGAGGTAGAGCATGAGGATCGCAAGCGTTCCGGTCAGGCCCAGCTCTTCGCCCAACGAGGCGAAGATGAAGTCGGAGTTGGCGAAGGTGACCAGAGTCGGTGAGCCCTTGCCCCAGCCTGCTCCCATGAGCCCGCCGGTGGACATGCCGAACATTCCCGTCAGCAGCTGCCAGGAGCCGCCTGCGGCGTTGTACACGGCGTCGTCGGTGGCGTGGAGCCACCCGTTGATGCGCTGTTGGACGTGGTGGAGGTGAGTGGCGGCGAACCAGGCCGCCGGGAGGAACAGCGCGGCGCCAATGAGCAGCCAGGAAGGCCGGTCGGTGGCCACATACAGTACGACGACGAACAGGCCGAAGATCAGGACCGAGGAGCCCAGATCCTTCTGGAGGACCAGGACGCAGATACTCACGCCCCACACGATGAACAGGGGTCCCAGGTGCCGGGCGCGCGGCAGGCTCATCCACAGGAACTTGCGGCCCGCCAGGGCCAGGTTGTCCCGGTTGGCCACCAGGTAGGAGGCGAAGAAGACCGCGAGCAGCACCTTGGACAGCTCGGCCGGCTGGAAGCTCATGGGGCCGATCCGGATCCAGATCCGGGCCCCGTTGATGCTCTGGCCGATGAAGGGCAGGAACGGCAGGATCAGGAAGACCAGGCCGGACCACATGGCCCAGCGGTCCCAGCGCCGCAGGCGCCGGTAGTCGCGCAGCAGGAAGAGCACGGCGCAGAAGAGGATGACGCCCAGCAGCGTCCAGACCAGCTGCTTGGACCCGACGTAGAACTGCCACTGTTCGTTGACCTCATAGGCCAGATCCAGGCGCTGGATCATGGCCAGGCCGATCCCGTTGAGGGCCACCGCCGCCGGCAGGAGGACCGGGTCCGCCCACGGGGCGGTGTAGCGCACCCACAGATGCATGAAGATGGTCAGACCGAGGAAGGCGCCTCCCAGCATGACGGTCTGCGCGGGCGAGGAGCCGGTGCGGTTGAGCGCGGTGAGCACGAAGCCCCCCAGGCCGAGGACCAGGGCGACGCCGAGCAGCGCGGCCTCCGCCCACCGGCCCGAGCGTCTCGCGGTGCCGGCGGGCTGGATCGTCGCAACGCCCGCGGGGGCGCCCAGGGGGCCTGGAGCAGCGGTCATCTCATTCCTCCTGCCCAGCCTGGTCGGGATGAGCCGGTTCGGCGGGCGCCTCCGGAGTGGGAGCGGGCGCTGGCGCCGCAGTGGGGGAGGGCGTGGCGGTGGGGGTCGAGGGATTCTGCCGGGGGGCGGCCTGCTTGAGGTAGGAGCGGACCGTCTTGTCCACATAGGTCTGCGCGTCGCTCATCGACTTCTGGGTGACGGTGGCCTCCAGGCGCTCGCGGATGTTGTCATCGAGCTTCTCCACCGGCAGGTCCGCGTAGGCCTTGACCGAGTGACTCAGCTTGAGGGGACCGATGGACTGGGGAATGCCCTGGTAGATGGCGACTTGGCCGTCGTAGGTGGAGACGTAGTAGCGGGTCTGGGTCCAGCGGTAGAACAGGGCGCTGGCACCGACGATCGTGACGAGCAGAACAAGGCCTCCCACCAGCACGCGGCGTCGGTGGCGGCGCCGGGCCTTCTCCTGGGTGGCGGCCTCGGCGGCAATGGCCTCGTCGACGTCGGAAGAGTCCTTCTTGGACGTGGACTCGGGCTGCTCCTCCAAAGTGGCCATGAGGGCCGCAGCCTTGGCGGCGGGGCTGGCCCCCTCGGTGTCCTTGGTCTCGGTCTCGCCCCCGGTCTTGCGGTGGGCGGCCGCCGCGCGCTCCTGGGCCAGGCGCTCGGTGGCGGCGCTGCCCACCACCTGCGGGACGGTTTGGGGTTCGGGGTCGTCCTTGACGACGTCGAAGACGACGGCGGTGACGTTGTCCGGTCCGCCGGCGCGCAGCGCCAGGTCCACGAGTTGGTCGGCGGCCTGGCCGGGGTCAGCGACGCCGGCCAGGACCTCCCCGATGGTTTCGGCGGTTACCGGGCCGCTCAGGCCGTCGGAGCACAGCAGCCAGCGGTCGCCGGGAACCGCCTCGCGAATCGACTCGTCGAGCTGGACCTCTCCCTCGGTATCGCCCAGGACGCGCAGGAGTACCGAGCGCTGGGGGTGCTGGCGGGCCTGGTCGCGGGTGAGACGCCCGGTCTCGACGAGGTACTCCACGAAGGTGTGGTCGGTGGTGACCTGGGTGAGGGTGCCGTCGCGAAGCATGTAGGCGCGCGAGTCGCCCACGTGGACCATGGCGAGCTTGTTGCCGCTGCGCATGACGCCGATGCAAGTGGTGCCCAGACCGGCGAGGTCGGGATCCTGGGAAGACAGGGTGACGAGCTCGGTGTGAGCGGCCTGGACTGCTTCGCGCATGAGACCCAGCAGCTCACCGGCCTGATGGGAGTCGGCGTCCAGCGGCATGAGGTGCTCGATGGCGACCGCCGAGGCGATGTCTCCACCGGCGGGTCCGCCCATCCCGTCGCACAGCAGGCACAGGTGGGGGCCGGCGTAGCCCGAGTCCTGGTTGGACTGGCGGACCAGGCCGACGTCGGAGCGCGCGGCGAAGCGCAGGGAGATGGTCATGAGCGCAGCTCCAGCGTCGTTTGGCCGATTCTGACAGGAATGTTCATGGGGAGCTCCACGGCGCCGTGCACGGGGCGGCCGTCCATCATAGTTCCGTTGGTAGAGCCGAGATCCTCCAGCCACCAGGCGCCGTCCTTGGGGAAGACGCGGGCGTGGCGCGACGAGGCGTAGGAGTCGTCGAGGACCAGGGTGCACGAGGGTGAGCGGCCGATGATAATCGACGAGGGGCTCAGGGGCACGGTCGAGCCGGCCAGGGGGCCCTCGGTGATGACCAGACGCGTGGCGCTACGCCGTCGGCCCCGTGGGGGAGGACCTGCGGGCTGTTCGGGAGCACCCGCGGAGCGCCGACGTGCAGGGGATGCGGTGGGGGAATCGGCCATGTCGCGTCGCATGACGCGCACGATGAGGTACAGGAAAAACCACAGCAGGACCAGGTAGCCCAGCCGTAGGATCGTGAAGGCGAGTGCGCTCACCCGTTGACTCCGCTGTTCTGGGTGCCGTCCCAGAACAGAATCTGGGTGCGGCCGATGGTGAGGGTATTGCCGTCCACGAGTGTGACGGCGTCGACGCGTTGGCCCTCGACGAAGGTGCCATTGGTGGAGCCGAGGTCGCTGGCGATCGCGTTGCCGTGCGTCAGACGGATTTCTAGGTGACGCCGTGAGACGCCGGAGTCGTCGACGATGATGTCCGCCTCCGAGCCGCGTCCGATAACGGTGACCGGGCCGGTGAGGAGGTAGCGCTGGCCGTTGATGTCGACGATCGGGTGTGCCGGGGAAGCGGTGGCCGAGGCAGCCGGGGCGGCGGCGCCGCGCCGCGTGGAGGACTCGACCTCGATGGCCGGGGCGTTGGGGGTGTTGTTGACGAGGAAGGAGACCTCCACCGGGCCGACGAAGGAGTAGCCCTGGTCGGCGGCGTGGGAGGTGGCGACCTCCTCCATCTGACGCACCATCTCGTCCTGACCCCAGGCCGTGATGCGTTCGATGCTCGGTGGGGTGAGGTGGATGCGGAAGATGTTGGGGACCACTGAACGGTCGCGCGCGAAGGACGCGGCGCGCTTGTCCATGGTCTCGCGGAGCTTCGAGGCGATCTCGATGGGCTCGATGTCGTCCGAGAAGCGGGACATGGCGCGGTTCGTGACGTTCTCGACGCCCTTCTCGAACTTGTCCAGGAATCCCATGGACAGTACCTCCCCCAATGTGGTGTGGCGGCCCCCGGGATGGAGCCGGGAGGCGGGACTGTCCCGCCTCGCTATGGGCCTGCACGGACACGGACCTGCATGCAGGCCGATACCGTTCCCATCGTAACGGTATCGAAGACATTGCAGGGAAGACGGCCCTGCCTGTGTGAGGTAATTGTGTCGTGAGCGGTCTCACGGTCCGATATGGGGTGGAGGATTGGACGACGGCGGGGGTGGAAGGCTAGTCTCATGCTCGCTTCTCGCGCGAGTGGCGGAATTGGTAGACGCGCACGGTTCAGGTCCGTGTGATCTTACGATCATGGGGGTTCGAGTCCCCCCCCGCGCACGTAAGGGATAAGGCCCGGGCCACATGGCCCGGGCCTTTCGCCGTCTCCGTTCTTTTCCGCTCTCCCCGCTCTCGCTCTCCGCAGCGGCGAGCGCCGTCGTTGGGGCTATCGGCTCCTCCGATGCGGCTCAGCCGTCCCGGCGAGGCTCAAGGCGAGGCTCAAGGGGCTCAGGTCGAGGCGGGCCGGGGGTGCCGGCGGCGCAGCAGGTACCAGGCGGCCAGGGCGCCGGCCCAGGCGCCCACGGCGTTCTGTCCGACATTGGCCAGCGAGGGCCGCCGCTCCAGCATCGGCAGGAGGCTCTGGAGCACTTCGGCGCTCAGTCCGATGACGCAGCCCACGAGCGCCCACATCCACCAGGGGATGTCTCGCCAGCCCGCGACGGCGCAGAAGGTGGCCGGTGCCAGCATCACCAGGTTGAGGATGACGTCCTTGCCCTCCGAGCTGAGGAAGGCCGGCCCCAGCGAGTCCTTGAGCTCGGCGACCTCTCGCCCCGAGGGCCATACGACCGCAATGCAGATGATGATCAGGAGGATGACCGCCGCGACGCGGGCGATCCGTTCACGGAAGGTGCCGCGCGGGACCGGGAGCGACGCGGGCCGGTAGGAGGGGGCGTCGTCGGCCGAGGAGGGAGTGGAGGCGACGGAGGTGGTGGGGGCATCGGTGCTGCCGGAGTTGCGAGCGTCGTTGGAGTCGGCGGGTGTCAGGGCTTTGGGGGCGGGCTGCTGGGTGGGCACGCTCACGACGCTACCGCCCGCCCTCCGAGGACCCCGGAAGGCGGGCGGTAACGATCCGAGCACAGGGGTGTGCCTAGGGCTCAGCAGCAGCCGGTCGATATCTCCGTCTCCGCCCGCCTGGCCCGGGCGCGCCAGAACTCGCGCTCGCTCATGGGGCCGTGCCCCGACTCGTGTCCCGACCCATGGGCGCTGTCGGGGCCGTTCGGGCAGTCGGCGTGCTCGCGGGCGTACCGGGCCAGGTAGCGGTCGTAGGCGGATTCTCCGGTCATGTCCCGCCACAGGATGCGTGCCCGAGCCAGGGCCTCACGTGCCCGACGGCGGGTGCCGGCCCGTGCCGCCGGTCTTCCCTCCGACTGCTCTGCCGGCTGCGTCGTCGGACCGGTGCGCGTCATGACTTCTCCGCGTGGGCCTTGTGGGGGATGAGGGCCGGATCCCCGACCTGCTCGTACTCCTGGGAGACCTTTTTCATGAGCGAGGAGGCGATCATTGTCTCGGGCGCGTAGAAGTTGGACTCCTGGTACGGGTCCTCCGACGTCGTCGTGTCCCGGGTCCGGATCGTCTGAATGATGCGGATGAGGGCGCAGACCATGACGAAGGCGACCATGACCAGGAAGACGATCGACAGTGTTCCCTGGATCATTGTGTTGCGCGCGATCGCCCGCTGCTCTTCGATGCCAGCCGGGTCAGTGAGCGTTTCCAGCTTGGCCAGGGCGTTGCGATGCTGCTGGAAGTAACCCACGAGTGGGTCGTGGGAGAAGATCTTCTGCCACGACGCCACGAAGGTGACCGTCGTGTCGAAGACCAGTGGGATGGCCGGGATCCACACCCACTTCGTGTAGCCCTTGCGCACGACCATGACGGTGACCACCAGTAGGGCCACGGCCGCGATGAGCTGGTTGGCGATGCCGAACAGCGGATACAGCGTCTGGATGCCGCCGCGGGGGTCGGTCACGCCCATGAGGAGCAAAGCGCCCCAGGAGGCAACGACGACGGCCGTGGTCCCCCAGGCGCCCACATGCCAGGACGGGTCTTTGAACTTGGGGAAGGCGTTGCCCAGCGCGTCGGAGAGCTGGAAGCGGGCCACGCGGGTGACGGCGTCGACCGCCGAGAGGATGAACAAGGCCTCGAACATGATGGCGAAGTGGTACCAGAAGCCCATCATGGCGCGCCCGCCGCCGATCTGGTGGAGGATGTGGGCGATGCCCACCGACAGAGTGGGAGCGCCTCCGGTGCGCGAGACGACGTTGGGCTCGCCGACGTCGCCAGCCAGACGCTCCAGAGCCTCGGCGCCCGTGTAGGTTTTGGGGTTGCCCTGATCGTCCCAGGAGTCCCACTCGGGGTTGAGCTTGCGGCCCTGGGCGTCGGTGACGCCGAGCTTGGCCACGGCGGCCTCGGCGAGCTTCTCGCAGTGGTGCTCGGGGTCATTGTTGGTGTTGCAGGGCTGGGCGTCGACGATCTCGGGGCCGGCGAGCTTCTCCATGGTCGCCGTCGAGGTGTTCATGGAGAAGTAGATGCCCGGGCTCAGCGAGACCGCGGCCGCCAGCGCCATGATCGCCACGAAGGACTCCATGAGCATGCCGCCGTAGCCGATCATGCGGACCTGGGTCTCCTTCTCCACCATCTTGGGACTGGTGCCCGAGGAGACCATGGCGTGCATGCCGGACAGGGCCCCGCAGGCGATGGTGATGAACAGGAAGGGGAAGAGGGTGCCGGCGAAGACCGGGCCGTCGGTGTTGAAGGCGAACTCGGTGACGGCGGCCATCTCCACCAGGGGGCGCACGATGATGATGCCCAGGGCCAGGATCGTGATGGTGCCGACCTTCATGAAGGTGGACAGGTAGTCGCGCGGGGTGAGCAGGACCCACACGGGCAGGACCGCGGCCAGGAATCCGTAGACGATCATGGCCCACACCAAGGTGGTGGGGGACAGGTGCAGGTAGTGACCGAGGGAGGACTCGGCCACCCAGCGCCCGCCGATGATGACGGCGATGAGCAGGCCGAAGCCGACGAAGGAGACCTGGGTGATCTTGCCGGGCTGGACGAAGCGCAGCCACAGGCCCATGCCGATGGCGATCGGGATCGTCATACCCACCGAGAACACGCCCCAGGGGGAGGCCGCCAGGGCATTGACGCAGACCATGGCCAGCACGGCCAGGACGATCATGAGCATGACGAAGACGACCACGGTGGCCACGATGCCGCCGATCTTGCCGATCTCGTCGGTGGCCATCTGGCCCAGTGAGCGCCCGCCGCGGCGCATCGAGAAGAACAGGACGAGCATGTCCTGGACCGCGCCGGCCACGAGCACGCCGATGATGATCCACAGGGTGCCGGGCAGGTAGCCCATCTGGGCCGCGAGGACGGGGCCGACCAGCGGACCGGCGCCGGCGATGGCCGCAAAGTGGTGACCGTAGAGGACGACGCGGTGAGTGGGGTCGAAGTCGCGCCCGTTGTTGATGCGCTCGGCCGGGGTGGCGTTGGTGTCGTCGGGGCGCATGATGCGCCGCTGGATGTAGAGGGCGTAGAAGCGGTATCCGATCGCGTAGGTGCACACGGCGGTGACCACGAACCAGATGGTGTTGACGTGCTCGCCGCGCACGACCGCCAGCATCCACCAACCCAGAACGCCCAGCGCCGTGATGACCACCCAGGTGGCGATCCGCGCGGGTGTCCAACGATTGTCAGGACGTATGCCGACTGGGATGCCGTCGGCGTTCCGAATGATCCGCTTCTCCTCCTGCTCCGTGTAGGTGGGCAGAGAGGCTTCTTTCTGAGGCATCGGGGTTCCGTTCTCGTCGTCGAGAAAAGGTGTGGCGTCATCGTCTCCGGTGACGGCCCCAGGGTATTCCTCCTGGTTGCGGAAGGGAAGCAATGGCGAGTCCGGCGGCGGCGCGCTCGTCTTCCGCCCCTGGCATCCATCCAATTTATCCCACTTATTGGGTACTCCTTCTGATGGCTACTGTCCGGCGTCGCGCATGACGTCGCCCAAGTCCCGCCGCGGACTGGGCCGTGCGGCGCGCTCGGGGTGGCCCACGCGGAAGGCGAGCAGGCTCTGGCTTGCCGGGACGCCGGTGGCGGCGGCCCAGCGCTGCGAGAACCGGTCCGGCAGGCCCTGAGTGGCATCGCGGGCGATCCGCTCGGTCACCTGATTCATGTGGTGCAGCCCGAGTCCAGCGGCGGTCGCGGCCAGGTGGACGTGCTGGAGCAGGCGGCCGCCGTCGAGGCGGTTGCGGGGATCGTCGACGTCGTCGACCCGGATGATCCCGTAGGTGCGGGCAGTGGCGGTGTGGACCTCGCGCGTGTTTTTGACCCAGAAGTCGTCGGAGGCCTCGCGCGACTGGGCGGGCAGGATCTTGGCCGCCACCAGCATGGTGTTGCTCAGGCCCTGGCAGTCGAGGGTCAGGCCATCGCGGTGGCGGTCGATCTGGGAGCGGTCGTTGCGGAACCAGGCAAAGGAGTCCGCCGACATCCGTGTGTCGTCGGCGATCGCCTGGGTGGCCTCGACGTATAGGTCACCCAGTCTCGCGACGGCCGATGCCTCAGTGACCCAGACGAGCTGAGCGCCGTCCGGGGCGGCCTCGGTGAGCGAGTCGAGGACGGCCTGCTCCAGGGTACTGGCGGTGAAGGGGCCGCGATACGTGTGACGCCGCGGGATCGGCGGCCGGAGTCCTTTGAAGCTGAGTCTGTTGAGTCTGTGCGGTCGGGCTCGGAGCTGTCGAGACCGATGCCTGAAGGGTCGGCAGGGGACATCATGCGTGGCCTCCGTTGTCGGCGTTGGTGGGAAGGTGTAGGGCGCGGCGACCGGCCTCGGTCAGGTGCGGTTCGATGATGGCGCGCCCGTAGCACTGGGAGTCGATGCGGGGGTCGTCGACGATGCTGGCGAAGGGCTGGGCGGTCTCCGAGATGAGCCAGAGCAGGCTCACGAGGTCACGGATGGTGGTGGGTGGGGCCGGTGGGTGCAGGAGCCCGGCGTCGATGATGTGCTCGACGGCGCGGACGAACTCGTCGCGGCGGGTGGTGTAGCCCTGGCGGTAGGCCGTGGCCAGGACCGGGTCGGTGTGGAGAAGGGGGAGGAGGTCGCGTAGGAAGAAGGCGTAGGCCGGGTCCGGCTGCTGCGTCTGGGTGGTGCGGTTCCACAGTGCGCGTAGGGCGTCGACCGGTTCGGACACCTGCTCGGTGGGGATGCGCATGCGCTCGGCCCACTCGTCGAACAGGGCGCGGACGATCTCCGCCTTGGAGCGGAACCAGTAGTACAGATTCCCCGGGCTGATACCGGCCTCGGCGGCGATCTGGTTGGTGGTGACAGGGTCGATGCCGTGCTGGGTGAACAGGTGACGGGCGGCGTCCAGGATCGCGGTGCGACGTCGGGCTGTGCGCTTGGGGCTGCGCGGGGGTCTTGAGGGCTCGGGGGAGGAGGAGTGCATGGGGGCGTCGTCGGGCATGGAAGTACTGTAGCCATCTTTAGAGTAAAAGCTCTAAAAATGGCGGTGGAGTGTCCCGCGGTGTCCATGTGATGCCTGCAGTTCCCATATGGATACCCGACGTGTCACAATGAGAGGGAGCCACCCGGCTGCCACCGGATGACTCCCGAAGGGGCATCAGCCCTTGAGGAGCTGAATCAAGCTGACAAGAGCTCCGACGGCGGCTGCGAGGGCGCTAACCATCTCGCACCACGTCGGGGCTCTGTGCTGTCCGGCATCCTTCGAGGCTGCGTGCCGAGGGCGGTACCTTCTGCACATTCCCTTCACCTCCTCCCGGTGGGTCGACACCCTGCTGAATCAAGCAGGTGACAGGGGCGACTCGCCGTGGAAGGCATCCTTACTATGGCACCTCTCGGCGACACATATCTGTGCCCAGCTGGGACCTGTGCCTGGATCAGTGGGCGGAGCATGCTGGGCGTTCTGGGCGTGCGGCTACCCTGACATCGTGTCCGTGCTCCATCCAGCCCTCGACGTCCTCGCGCAGGCGCCGATCCTCACCGTCTTCCTCGTCATCGGCCTGGGGACCGCCGCCGGGCAGATCCCGCTTGGGCCGATCCGCTTCGGGGCCGCCGGGGCCCTCTTCGTGGGGCTGGCGGTAGGCGCCCTCGACCCCCGCCTGGGCGCGAACCTCACCCTGCTGCGAAGTCTCGGCCTGGCCCTGTTCTGCTACACCGTGGGCCTGGCCGCCGGCAACACCTTCTTCCGCAACCTGCGCAAGCAGCTGCCGCTCATGGCCCTGTGCGTCGTCGCGCTCGTGATCGCCGGCGGGGCGGGCGGCCTCTACTCTCATCTGGCCGGTGTGAGCCCGGCGATGGACTCCGGTGCCTACGCGGGGGCCCTGACCTCACCGGTGCTCGACGCCGCCATCGAGGCGGCCGGCACCCAGGAGCCCGCCGTCGGCTACGCCCTGGCCTACCCCGTGGGCGTGGCCGTCGCCATCCTCATCGTGGCCGGGGTCGTGGGGCGGTCCTGGCCCGGGCGCCACGACCCGCGGCCCGCCAGCGCCGACGGCATCACCGCCACCAGCGTCTACCTGCTCCAGCGGGTGGCTCTCGGCGAGATGGAGGCCTTCAAGGAGGGGCGCATCCGCATCTCCTACCTGGAGCGCGACGGCGAGACCCGAGTCGTCAGCCCCGGTGAGGAGCTGCTGCCTGGGGATAAGGTCGTCATCGTTGGGGCGCCGGCCGCCGTCGAGTCCGCCATGCACGACTTGGGCACCGGGCTCAACAAGTGCCTGGCCAAGGATCGCAGCGTCGTCGACTTCCGGCGCCTGACCGTCTCCTCCACGCGCGTGGCCGGGCGCACCATCGCCGAAGTGGATATGCCCGGGCGCTTCCAGGGCGTCATCACCCGCGTCAAGCGCGGGGACCTCGACCTGCTGGCCAGCGAGGACCTCGTCCTGGAGCTCGGCGACCGCGTGCTGGCGGTCGTCCCCAGCGACGAGCTGGAGAAGGCCGCCGACTGGTTCGGCGATTCCGAGCGCTCCATCGCCCAGATCGACGCCTTCTCCGTGGGCATCGGCATGGCGCTCGGAGTGCTGCTGGGGCTGGTCGCGATCCCGCTGCCCGGTGGCATCACCCTGCGGCTCGGGGTGGCGGCCGGGCCGCTCGTCGTCGGCATGATCCTGGGGTGGGTGGGGCGTACCGGCCCCTTCGTATGGGGGCTGCCGCACGCCGCCAACGCCACCATCCGCCAGCTGGGGCTGTTGTTCTTCCTAGCCGCGATCGGGTTGGCCTCGGGGCAGGACTTCGCAGCATCGGCCTTCTCGACAACGGGGCTCAAGGTGGGGGTGCTCGCCGCGCTCGTCGTGGCGGTCAGTGCGATCGTCCTGCTGGCCGGGGCGCGCTGGGCCGGAGTCTCCGCGCAGCGCGCCGCCGGCGGCCTGGCCGGGCTCGTCGGGCAGCCCGCGATCCTCGCCTTCGCCCTGTCCAAACGCGACGATGAGCGCATCGAGGCCGGCTACGCGACCCTGTTCGCCCTGGCCATCGTCGTCAAGATCGTCATGGTCCAGATCCTCGTGGCGCTGTAGGGGAGGATCCTGGCGGTGCACGGGCGAGCGCTTCTTGGGCCACCGGATCCGGTCCGAGTGAGTCCCGGGTGTCCAAATCGGTGACAAAGAAGCCTGCGGCCCGATCATGCCGTCAATAGAACCGCGGAATCATGCGGTTTCTTTGTGGCGGTGTGCACGTAGAGCCCGCCTTTGTCACCGATTTGGACACGTACGCCTCTGTCGCGACCTACTGAGGCCGCGCGATACAGGCCGATGCGGACGATCAGTCGGCGGCGTCGCGCTCGGCGAAGACTTCGTGGGCCACGAAGGTGGCGTTGAGCGCTCGCGGGAAACCGGCGTAGACCGAGGCGTGCAGGATCGCCTCGACGATCTCCTCGCGGGTCAGACCCACGTTGAGCGCCGCCCCGATATGGATCCTCAGCTGCGGCTCGCAGCCGCCCAGGGCCGTGAGCACACCGATCGTGACGAGCTGGCGGCTACGCGGGTCGAGCCCGGGGCGGGCGTAGACGTCCCCGAAGCCGAAGGCGGCGATGTGGTGGCCGAGCGCCGGACTGATGTCCGCCAGGGAGTCGATAACAGCCTGGGCCGCTTCGCCGTCAACTGAGCGGGCGACCTCCAGGCCGCGCTCGCGCCGGGCCAGGTTCTCGGGGCTGTTGACGTCGTCCTGGGGGTGAGTGTTCTCAGTGGTCATGAGGGGTTCTCCTTGTCAGTGTCAATGTTGTGCGTGGTGGCCTGCTCCTCCAGCTCCCGCGTGTAGGCGGCGATCTTGTGCTCGGTGGCGGCCAGGGCGAGCCGGAGCTCATCGATCCGGGTGCGCAGAACACTTTGGTGCTCGGTGAGCATGGCCAGGCGCTCGGGTACCGTGTCCCGACCGGCCTCGACCATGTCGACATAGCGCTGTAGGTCGCTGATTGTCATGCCCGAGGTGCGCATCCGGGTGAGGAAGACCAGGCGCCGTACGGCCGCGGCGTCGTAGCGGCGGTACCCGGAGGCGTCGCGCCCAACCCGCACGAGCCCGATTCGCTCGTAGTAGCGCAGAGTGTGGGCGCTGATGCCCAGGCGGTGGGCGGTGGTCGCAATGTCCCAGCCAGTCGCGTCGGGCCACCCCTCCGGTCCGATGTCGTCGCTGGGCGGGACGGTGACGAGTCGCAGCGCCTCGCGGAGCCGGACGTCGTCGGGCTCGCTGCCCGGGATGGTCGCGTTGGTCATGATGCAGACCGTAGAGCTTTGAGTGCGCTCGAAGGCAAGAGCGTCGGCGCGGCGGCCCGAGCGGTGCAGCGGGGCTAGCCTGGCCGCATGCTCGTCGCCTTCTCCGTGTCCCCGACCACCACCGAGGCGCCCGACGGCTCGGTCTCCGAGGCGGTGGCCCGAGCCGTGCGCGTGGTGCGCGACTCGGGACTGCCCTATGAGACGACCTCGATGTTCACCACGATCGAGGGCGAGTGGGACGCGTGCATGGACGTGGTCAAACGGGCCTGCGAGGCGGTCGCCGAGGTGAGCCCGCGCGTGGCGCTCGTCCTCAAGGCCGACATCCGCCCCGGCTGGACCGGCCAGATGACCGCGAAGGTCGAGCGCGTCGAGGCCCGCCTGCGCGAGGCTGACTAAACCGACATTTTCTTCACAAACGACGCGGCTCCGGGTCATCTATGAAGAACAGGTTCATCTATGAAGAAAATGTCGGTGAGCCCGGCTATGAGACCGCCAGGTCCTCAAGCCATTGCTCGATCGGGCGCGGCCGGAGTCCCAGGAGCTCCTGGGCGCTGCTGTCCTCGGCGATGGTGTTGCCATCCTGCGCGTTGAGCGCCTGGTAAAGCTCGACAACCGGAGCCGCGGCCAGCCCGAAGAGTGGCGTGATGAGCTCGCCGAAGGCCTCCGGCGTGATGCCCTCGAAGCGGACCTCGCGGCCCAGGTGGCTGGAGAAGGCCGCAGCCAGGTCCGGTCCCGTCAGTCCGGGCCGGTGACCGACGCCGACCGTGCCCGTGGTGGGGGAGGCATCCGTGAGCAGGCGGACGACGACGTCGGCCACGTCCAGGTGCGAGCTCCAGGAGACAGGGAATGACGCCGGAAGCGGGTAGCGCAGCACACCCTCTTGACGCGCGGGGTCCAGGACGACCGGCAGGAGAAGGTTCTCCAGGTAGAGGCGTGGGGCGACCACGGCCGTGGGGACGCCGCTTCCGGTCACGCCGTCGATGAGCGTCATGATGGGGCTGTCCACGGCCGCCTGCAGCGGTGAGCCCGGCTGGTCGACGATCTGCCCGCTGGTGGAGATGACGACGCGGCCGGGGCGGGCCTGGGCGACCGCCTCGACGACGGCCCGGGCCTGGGCGGCCGCCGCCTCGGGTGCGCCCATGGGCAGGTGGACGAAGACGCCGTCGGCGCCCTCATAGACGGAGGCGAGGGAGTCCGCCGAGGCCAGGTCGACCTGCCGGGCGACGATGCCGTCGGGGACCGCTTCAGGATGGCGGACCGCTGCGATGGCGGTGCGCCCGGCGGAGGTCAGAGCGGACAGGATGGGAGAGCCTTGAGCGCCCGTGGCGCCATGAACGATGTCAGCCATGACGCCATTAGTGCATACGATGCATCAGTTACGTCAACTGCACTATTGGGGTAGGTTTCGATGTTATGAGCGAGGTCGATCTTCCCGAGTGCGGGGTGGCGAGGTTCCTGCTGCTGTTCGACGGGCCGTGGGCGACGCTCATCGTGCGCGAGCTCATGCACGGTCCGCAGCGCTTCGGGGAGCTGCGCGCCGCCCTGCCGGGGATCAGCGCGCACACACTGACCAACCGGCTGCGGATGTTTGAGTCACGTGGGATCGTCAACCGGAACGCCTATCCCGAGGTGCCGCCCCGCGTGGTCTACGAGCTCACCGACCTGGGCAGGAGCCTGCGGCCGGTGCTCGACGCGATGTATGAGTGGGGTATCAGCTGCCCGACATCGGCTTTTACACCTCGGCCCGATTCACGCCGGTGAGCCTCGGGGCTGTCAGTGGATCAGCCCAGGAGGGCCAGGACGACCGCGGCGCTGCGGGCGGCGGCCTCCTCGGCCGCGATGTGGAAGTCCTGGCCCGCCTCCGGGCCGCACAGGTCGGACACGCCGCGCACCGAGACGAAGGGGATGCCAGCGCTCGCGGCCACCTGTGCCAGTGCCGTCGATTCCATGTCCGTGCTCAGTGCCGTAGGGAAGACCTCGCGGGTGTCGGTCACGTTCGCGGCCGTGATGAAGGAGTTCCCGGCCAGCATTCGGCCGACGTGCAACCGGGCCGATCCGGACGAGGCCGTGGCGCTGCGCAGGGCCGCCGGTCCTACCTGTTCCAGGCGGTCCAGGAGGGCTGGGTCCCCGGCGAAGGTCTCCGGCTGACCCGGGGTCTGGCCGCGGACATAGCCGAAGGCGGTGGCGTCGGCATCGGTGTAGGCCAGGTTCGCCGAGGCGCACACATCGCCGACTTCGACCTGTCGACCGAGCCCACCGGTGGTCCCCGCCGAGACGACGGTGCCGGGGCGAACCTGGGTCAGGACAGCCGCCAGGGCGCTCGCGGCCGCCACGAGCCCGATGCCGCTGCGCACCAGGATGAGCTCGCGCTCGCCGCCGGGAAGCCGGAGGGACCAGGCCTGCGCTGACCCCGGCAGAGTCGGCGGCTGGGCTCCCGCGCGCTCGGGCAGGGCGTCCATGAAGGGCTGGGCCTCCTCGGCCATGGCGCAGGAGACGATCACGGTGGCACTGGTGCGACTCACGCGCCGAGCCTACAGAGGGCGCCCGAGCCCTGAAAGTGTCCAGATGGGACAACTTTGGCGGTTGATTGGATCCGGTGTCTGGAAGTGACAGGGCGATGACCTGGGCTTTTGTAGACCGCGGTGCGGCTGCCGTGATTCAAAGTCGTCCCATATGGACAGATTCGCCGCATGATGGCTCTGTTGAGGCGCTGTAGAGAGTGTGCAGCGGGATTGGCTGGTAGCTGTGGCCTTCTGTCGCCGGGGATGGTGTCGATGTGCACCTTGTGTGTGGGGGGCGGGATCCGTCGCTTCGCCAGGAGGCGGGCTCTGGTGTGGTGCGATTCAGGCGTTGTCGATTGCGTCGGGTGTGCTCAGCCCGACGATGACCGCCTCAATGAGGTCGCGCAGCCTAGTGCCGTCGATGTTCTCGGCGATCGAGTCCATGAAGAGCAGGCTGACGATATCTGCCAGGCTCGCCGTGGGAACGGTGGGGCGGCGCCCCATGCGGGCGAGAACCTTTTCGACCGTCCCGGACAGCCTGGTGGTGAAATCGGCGCGAGCTGTTCCGGGGATCGTCGGGCTGTCGGGGTTGCGCAGCTGGAAGAGCGAGTACTCGGTGGTCAGCAAGTAGATGGTTCGGGCCTCGGGGCGGATGGCTTCGAGCAGTTCCATGAGCGAGTCCATCGTTGGGGCGCCCTCGAACGAGTCGATGGCCTGTGTGACCCGCGACAACAAGGTGTTGGATCGCATGACGATGGCCTCGGTCAGGATGTCCTGGAGTGAGGAGTAGTTGGAGTAGAAGGCGCCCCGGGTGAAGCCGGCCTGCTTGACGATGTCGTCAATGCGAGTGCTGGCGATGCCCTTGGAGGCGACGATGTCCGCGGCCGCCTCGATGAGGCGGGCGCGGGTGTTCTCCCGCTTGCGCAGCGTGCGCTCGGCGGCGGGTGAGTTGGTGCTCGGTGTCATGAGACTGCCCACCTTACCGGTGCAGCGGGGGGTGTGGGGAGTCACAACGATCCAGGTTTCAATACATATTCGTATCCAGTACGTTTTCGTATCGAACTTGATCATCCCCGTGCCTTCTGAAAGGTCTTTCATGTCCGCCTTCCTCCTATCCGTGGGCCGGTGGTGCGCCCGTCACGCCACCCGGGTCCTCGCTGCCTGGGCACTGCTCATAGCCGCCCTCGGTGGCGTCGTCGCCACCACCGGCATCCAGCTCGACGACACCTTCACCATCTCCGGCACCGAGTCGATGCGCGGCCTGGAGGTCCTCTCCGATCGGCTTCCCCAGGCGGCGGGCACGAGCGAGCAGGTCCTCATCACGAGCTCTAACGGCCGTATCGAGAACCACGCCGCGGCCGTCAACGTCTTCGCTCTTCGGGCCTCGCAGATCGACGGCGTCGCCATGGTCTCCCCGCCTTTCGGGGATCAGGCCACGGGGGCGGCGTCAACCGTCTCCGCCGACGGCGCCCACGTGCTCGTCCAGGTGCAGGCCGACACCTCGGTCGGCTCGATCACCACCGGAACCACGCCGAAGGCCAAAACCGTTGCCAAGGACCTCGACACCCTGGCCGAACGCACCGAGGCCATGGACTCGTCCCTGACAGTTCAGCGCAGTGGCAACATTGACCAGGAGGTGGGGATCGGCATTTCCGCCGTCGAGCTCGTCGGCGTCGCCATCGCCGCGATCGTCCTGCTCATCACCTTCGGTTCCTTCATGGCTGCGGGTACCCCGCTCATCGCCGCCGCCGTCGGTGTGGGCGTCGGCATGCTCGGCATCCTCGCGACGGCGAGCATCACCGACATCAACTCCACCACCCCGGTCCTGGCCGTCATGATTGGGCTGGCGGTCGGTATCGACTATGCCCTGTTCATCGTCTCGCGGGCGCGCGAGTACCTCGCCGATGGTGTCGATCCGGCCGAGGCCGCCGGGCGGGCCACCGCCACCTCCGGAGGAGCTGTCGTCTTCGCCGGAACCACGGTCATCGTGGCCCTGTGCGGTCTGAGCGTGGCCCATATCAGATTCCTGACCACGATGGGACTGGCCTCGGCGGCAGTCGTGGTGGTGGCCGTACTCGTGGCGCTGACGGTCGTCCCCGCTTTGATCGGCATTCTCGGCGAGCGTCTGCTCCCGCGCCGCCGCAAGGCCGCCGATGGCGGCGCGGACGCGGACCGGAGGCCAGCGTCCCGCTGGGTGCGCGCAGTGACCCGCCGCCCCTGGACGACCATCGGCGCCGTCATTGTCCTCCTGGGACTGTGCGCCATCCCCGCCAGCGGCCTGCGCCTGGCTCTGACCGACAACGGCTTCGCCGAGAAGGGATCGCAGCAGCGCGAGACCTACGACGCCGTCGCCGCGGCCTACGGCGAGGGTTACAACTCACCCATCGTCGTGATAGCCGACGTCTCTCAGCCCTCCGGTTCTGTCGCCGCGGTCCAGGGCCTGGCCCAGGAGCTCTCCCAGCTCGACGGCGTCGAGGGAATCTCCCTGGCCACTCCCAACCAGGACGGGACCCTCGCCTTCGTCCAGATCCGTCCCGAGAAGTCCCAGGCCGACCCCGCCACGATGGAGCTGGTGCACGACATCCGCTCCCACGCCGGCGACTATGAGAGCCGTTACGGACTCACCGATGTCATGGTCACCGGCCAGACCGCCGTCGCGATCGATGTCGCCGAGGAGCTCAACGCCGCCCTCATCCCCTTCGGCGTCGTGGTGGTGGGCCTGTCGCTCATCCTCCTCATGGTCGTCTTCCGCTCCATCGCCGTTCCCCTGACCGCGACCCTTGGATACCTGCTGTCGCTGGGGGCGGGCATGGGCGCCGTTGGCGCTGTCTTCGGCTGGGGCTGGGCGGCCGACCTCCTGGCCGTCTCCAAGGTCGGCGCCGTCATCTCCTTCCTGCCGGTCATCGTTATGGGAGTCCTGTTCGGGCTGGCCATGGACTACCAGGTCTTCCTCGTCTCGCGCATGCGCGAGGAGTGGACCCGACGGCGGCGCAGCGACGCGACTCCCGAGGCCCGCCGTGAGGCGGCCGCGGCGGCGGTTGAGGCCGGGTTCCTGGGCAGCGCGAAGGTCGTCGTGGCGGCGGCCGTCATCATGACCGGCGTCTTCGCGGCTTTCGTCCACACTGACAATGTCTACGTCAAGCCCATCGCTCTTGGCCTGACCGTCGGGATCGCCGCCGACGCCTTCCTCGTGCGCATGACCCTTATTCCCGCGCTCATGTCGGCACTGGGGGAGAAGGCCTGGTGGCTGCCGGCATGGCTGGACCGGATGCTTCCGGTTGTCGACGTCGAGGGGGAGAACCTGGAGCACGCTCTGGAGCAGGAGGCTGCCGATGCCGACCAGTCGGCCCGACCGGAGACGGACTCTGTGGATGATCAGGCCGAGGAGATGGAGACCACTGCGGTGTCCTGAACCTGGCGCTCGCGGTGGCCGGCAAGGGCGGGTCAGGCGGTTTCCCGCCTGACCCGCCCTTGCTGGCATCGTGCTGCCTCGCCGAACCCCGTGGCCTACGACGGCCTACTGGCCTGTGCCCTCATCGTCCCGGGAAGCCGTGGCCGCGGTGACGGCCGCGGCCGGGTTGATGGGCAGTGCCCGGGGCGACTGGTCGCGGCGCAGCAGGAAGTTGCCCAGCCGGATCGGCCAGGCCACGTGGTTGATCCGCGGCCAGCGCAGCATGACGTAGTCCACGGCGTCATCGACCTCCAGGCGCCGCGTCGAGTTGCCGACCCGCACCCACAGCGCCGCCCCGTCGCGCCCCTTGGCTGGCTTGAGGTAGACCGGCAGCGGGGACGGGGGCGCGGTCACCCGGCACACCTCCGCGGTCCCGTCCGGCGTGGGCGCGAAGTCCACCTGCGGCAGCGCGGCGGCGTTCGTGCCCATGCGCGTGCGCCACATTCCGCGCAGCCACAGCTCGAAGCGATCGGCATCGGGCTGCTTGAGGGTGGAGTAGTCAGGGCCCAGGCCGATGAGGGAGCCGTCATCCGCCACCCCGAGCAGGAGCGTGCCGCCCGCGGAGTTCATGAAGGCCGCCACCGTCTTGGCCACGACCTCCTCCATCGCCTCATCGCGCTTGTCCGTGCGCAGGTTCCAGCGCGCTGAGGACTTGAACTCCAGACGGTCTGACTCGCCCATCTGAGCGACCTCCGCGATCGGCTGCAGCGTGCGGTGGCACTGCAGGCGCGCCAGGACCGCGGAGGTCACGATCAGCACGACGGCCGCCACGCCGCAGGAGGTCACCAGCATCTTGACCGAGAACAGGTCGCCCTCGTCGAAGATCCAGCCCGCCAGCAGCAGCCCCAGCCACAGGCCGACGAGCGCGATGAGGGTGGCCGCAGCGTCCGAGACGGCGACCCGCCCGCGCAGTAGGAAGCGCGTCGCCCGCCCCACCAGGTAGGACAGCAGGAGCAGCAGCGGCTGCGCGACGACCCACCAGATGAGGACGGGGTTGGCAGGATTGGTGATGGTGACGGTCTCGATGCTTTCCACGGACTTCACGGCTCTCTGCGGATCGGTGCCTCGCGGCGCGGACAGGGGCGGGGCTGCGGCTGCAGGGTACGGTCGGTGCCGGACCGGGCTCGGTGACGGGGTTTGACGACGCGCGGCCTTGGTGCCTCACCCTTCCGGAACAGGAGTTGCCGGGTCGTTAGGGCACGGCCGGACGGCGGCCCGATCAGGCGGTTCGGGCTTGTCAGGCCATGACCCGCGTCCACTCCTGGCGGGCGGCGAGGAAGCCGCGCACCGCCTCCTGGGCGGCGGCCAGTGAGTGGTTCGCGCCCCAGCCGCACTGGACCTCGTTGGCCGCCGGAACCTCCTGGGCGTCGAGGACGTCGCGGAAGGCCGCCTCCAGCAGCGGCAGGAACTCCTCGGTCTCCACCCCCAGCATCAGGGCGTAGAAGCCGGTCTGACACCCCATGGGGGAGAAGTCGATGAGCCGGTCGGTGTGGTTGCGCATGAGCTCGGCGCTCAGGTGCTCGATGGAGTGCACGGCCTCCATCTCCAGGTGCTCGCGGTTGGGCTGGCAGAAACGCACGTCGTACTTGATGAGCACGTCCCCGCCGGGCAGCTCCTTGCGGTCGGCCACGCGCACGTAGGGCGCGGCGACCTTGGTGTGGTCCAGGTTGAAAGACTCGACGTTCATCCTCGGCGTGCTCTGCTCGCTCGTGTCGCTCATGGGGCCAGCCTACGGGGCGAGTACAAGGCAGGATGGGGGCATGACTCCACTGGCGCGCATCGTCGCGGGGCCCGACGGCGCCCCCGCCCTGGTCCTTCTCCACGGCATCACCGGCTCCGCGGTCTCCCTGGCCGAGGCCATCGACCACTGGGTGGGCCGCGGCTACCGGGTCGTCGCGGTCGACGCCCGCGGGCACGGCCTGTCCCCGCGGTGGGAGCCGACCCAGCTCGAGCGGGCCGGGGAGGTCCTCGTGGAGGACCTCATCGCCGTCCTGGAGGACCTTGCCACCGGCTCACGCGGCCGGGCCGCGCTGGGACTGTCGACGCCGCCCGCCCCGGTCGTCATCGGCCACTCGATGGGCGCGGCCACCGCCATGGTCGCCGCCGGGCGCCGCCCCGACCTGGTCACCGGCGTCGTCCTGGAGGACCCGGCCCGCTTCGGCACTCGCAGCCCGCGTGAGCTCTTGGCCCGCGGCGCAGCCCGGGAACGGGCCCGCGCCGCCGAGGTCGCCGACCTGCCGGCCGCCGTCGGCCGCGCCCTGGAGACCATGCCCGACGTCGAGGCCCTCCCGGGCGTGTGGGCCTCCCAACGCACTGACCCGGCCCTGCTGCTCTCCGGCGTCGTCACCCCCGAGGTCCCCTGGGACGAGGCGATGGCCGCGCTCGACGTCCCCGCCCTGCTGCTCACCGGCGACCGGCCCGGCAGCGCGCGCGTGGGCCGCGAGGGCCTGGCCACCGCCGCCCGCAATCCCCGGATCACACCGATCCTCGTCCCCGGAGCCGGCCACCAGGTGCGCCGCGGCGACCCGGAGGCCTTCTACTGCGCCGTCGACGAGTGGCTGGCCGAGATTCTGCCCGTGGGCTGAGCCGGAGGAGCCTCGGAGGAGCCTCGGAGGAGCGCGGCAAGAGCGCCTGTCGAGTCGGGAGAGACGGAGAACTCCCGCGGCGCGCAGGGCCGCGTCGTTGGTCAGCTGCGCGCCCGTGGGAGGATGCGGGCATGGCAGCTGTGTCCGAGAAAGCCCGGAAGGCCTCCGCCCCCGTCCCCGGGGAGCGCACGCAGGGGGAGACCACCGCCTACCTCCTGGCGGCGCTGACCATCGGGTCGGTGGGGCTCTACCTCATCAAGGACCTTTTCGCCCCGGCGTTCTTCGCCCTCACCCTGGTGGTGACGGTTCGGCCCCTGGTGTCCTGGATGACGCGCCGTCATGTGCCCCGGGTGCTCGCGGCGACGGCGGCGATCCTGCTCATCTTCGCCTTCGTCGTCCTGCTGTTCGCGGCCCTGGCCGTCGCGGTCGCCCAGCTCGTCGACACCCTCCCGCAGTACGCCCCCAAGTTCCAGGCGATCTGGCAGCAGGCCGAGGCCCGGCTCAACGGCATGGGGGTCGATCAGTCCACAGTGCTCAAGCAGGTCACCAACGTGCTGGACACCTCTCGGCTCGTTACGGTCGCGCAGGCGATTCTGGGGCAGGTGAGCTCGGCCAGCGCGATGCTCGGCGTCATGGCGATGGTGGTCGTCTTCCTCATGTTCGACACCGCCAAGATCGAGATCCGCGCCGCGGCCCTGAGCGTCCTCAAGTCGGGGATGGCCTCCGCCCTCGTCTCCTTCTGCGAGTCGGTGCGCTCCTACTGGATGGTCTCCACGCTCTTCGGCTTCATCGTGGCCGTCATCAACGTCCTGACCCTGTGGTACCTGGACGTGCCGATGGCGATCACCTGGGGCGTGGTCTCCTTCATCACCAACTACATCCCCAACATCGGCTTCGTCCTGGGCGTGGTGCCGCCGGCGATCCTGGGACTGGTGGACTCCGGACCCTGGACGGCGCTGTGGGTGGTCCTGTCCTACGTGGTGGCTAACTTCGTCATCCAGTCCCTCATCCAGCCCAAGTTCACCGGTGACGCGGTGGGGCTCAACACGACGACGACCTTCCTGTGCCTGCTGTTCTGGTCCACCGTCATCGGGGCGCTGGGGACGATTCTGGCGGTGCCGCTAACTCTGTTCGTCAAGGCCATTCTCATCGACTCCGACCCGCGCTCGCGCTGGGTGGGCATCTTCCTGTCCGCAGGAGACGCGCCCGTGCGCGACCCCGATGAGCTCGATGAGGACGTGCTCGACGAGCTCGACCTGGACGGCGATGGCATCGGGGCGGCGGACCCCGACCACGGTAGGCCGGTTGTTGAGCGGTTCGCCGACAAGGCTGAGAAGGTTGAGAGAACGGCTAAGAGTGCCGACAGCGCCGACGACGTCGATGGCTCCGCGCCGTCCGGCAGCCGTCAACGTCCCCAGGCGGACTGACCTCCCGAGGATGAGTCGGTCGCCGGCGGGAATCGGCGACTGCGTTTTGCCGCGAGAACGTACTTCTCCCGCAGACGACTGAGGTCCGCCCCCAGTCATCTGCGGGACAACGCAGTTCTCGCGCGGAAAGTACGTCCTCGATGACGTGGACTCCGGTTCGGCTGACCGGTGTGAGAGCCCTCGGGCTCAGGCTTTGCGCGGCCGGCCGACTCCGGGACCTCGCTCCACGAACCTCAGGGCTGGCGGGCCAGGTCCGCGGCGCCAACGAGCCCGGCCTCCTGACCGCCCTCGGCCAAGACCACCGGGATGGTGGGCCGGTAGGTGCCGGCTGTGAGGTTGGCGGCGAAGGCCTTGCGCGTGGGGGCCAGCAGGATGTCCCCGGCCTCGGCCAGGCCTCCGGCGATGACGATGACCTCGGGGTCCAGCAGTGCGCACATGTCCGCCAGTCCCACCCCCAACCAGCGGGTGAGCTGCTCGTAGCACTCCAAGGCGGCCGGGTCCCCCTCGCGGGCGGCGGCGGTGACGGCCTTGCCGGAGATGTGCTCCGGGTCGCCTCCGGAGAGCTCGATGATGCGGGCCGCGTAAGCGGGGCGGAACTGAGCCAGCTCCCAGCCGTTGACGCCCAGGGCCGTGCCGGCACTGTAGCGCTCCAGGCACCCGCGCAGGCCGCAGCCGCAGGGACGGCCCCCGGGGACAACGGTGATATGCCCGATCTCCCCGCCGAATCCGGCCGCCCCGCGCAGAAGGTGTCCGTCGACGATGATCGCCCCGCCCACGCCGGTGCCGATGGCCACGATGAGGGCGTTGCGCTTGCCTCGGGCCGCCCCGAAGCGGGCCTCGGCCCAACCGAACGCGTTGGCGTCGTTCTCAACGACGACGGGCAGGCCCACGCCCTCGGAGACGACGTCGCCGATCCGCATCCCGGTCCAGTCCAGGTTGGTGCCGTGCGCCATCGTGTTGCGGTCGGAGGACACCATCCCAGCCGCCCCGATGCCCACGGTGGCCGCGTCCGGGAAGTCCTCGTGCAAGCGCCTCACCACCGTGGTGATCGTGTCGATGATCGCCCGGCGGTTGGCGGCGGGCGAGTCGCACCGAACCGTCTGAAGAACCTGTCCGTCGTCATCGACGACGCCTGCTGCGATCTTCGTTCCGCCGACATCCACTCCGATACTTAGTGCCATGCTCTCGCTCCTTGTGAAAACGACCGTTGTTTACGTTGCCATCCGCGTTGCTGCTCGTCCAGCGACCGATGAACTGAGGGTGAGTTGAATAGGGGAAGAATATCGTCCCCGGCCCGCCGTGGTGGCGAGTCGGGGACGAGGAACCGACGAGTCGTCAGTGCGATGCGGTCGGTGCAGCGGAGCTCTTGGACGTTTTGGCCTTGGCGGCCTGGCTGTTGATGACGGCCTTCATATAGTCGGCGTCCTTGTAGCCGCTGATGAAGGTCTCGCCTACGATCATGAACGGGGTGCCCGTGATGCCGATCGAGTGGGCGTGGTTCTTGGCCTCGGTGACGGCGGTGGCGGTCTCCTCCGACGCCATGTCGGTGCGGAATTGCGCGATGTCGGCCACCCCGGCCTTCTGGGCGAAGGCGACCAGCGAATCCTCGGTGTACTCCGGGTGGTCCTGGGGGTTGGCAGCGGCGTAGACGGCGTCGTGGAACTCCCAGAACTTGCCCTGTTTGGCCGCGGCCCGGCCGGCCTGGGCGGCCAGGGGCGAGGTGGGGCTGATCTGGGCCAAGTCGCGCCACTCGATGCGCAGGGTTCCCTTGTCCACCAGGTCGGCGAGTTCGGGCTCGACGTTCTGAGCGAACTGGGTGCAGTAGGGGCAGGCGAAGTCGGAGTAGACGACCATGACGACCGGGGCGTCGACCTTGCCCTTGGCCTGGGTGTCGGCGGGGTCGCGGTGGGTCTCGGAGTGGATGATCTCCAGGGTCTGCTGGTCGGCTACCGGTGGAGCCGGTGTGGGCTCGGGGACCGCCGTGGCCGAATGGCCGGTGTTGGCCGAGGCGGTGGTGGATGTGGCTGTCTGGGAGCCGGCGGCGCCTCGGTGGTGCCGGGAGGCGACGTCCTGCAGCAGCAGCGCGGCGATGACGGCCAGGATGACGGCGATGGCCAGGAGGACGACCACGACGGTGCGATTACCCTTCGAAGGGGTAGGCGTCGTAGAAGGCGGCTGAACACTCATGGCAGGGAGTCTCTCAGAGGAGCGCCGTCCCGCAATACGCCTGATAAGTCTAGTGAGAGCACAGTTCGTCACAGCCGTCTCAGGGGTATCTCAGCCGCGCCCTCAACCTCACAAGGCGCTCACGGGCCGCTTACGGCGCGCTCACGAATGTCACCGAAGGTCATCGGCGTCGGACCGACGTCGTCGCACGCACTTCGACCGATTTTTCATAGACGNNCGTCTATGAAAAATCGGTCGAAATAGAGTCGGGACCCGGATCGGTGCTGCCCTAGTGCAGGGCCGCCCCCGCGGACAGTCCGAGTCCGACGGCGCCCAGCGTGGCTGCCGTCATGAGGGCGGCGTGGGCAAGAGCCGGCCCCCACCGGCCCGCCAGCAGCAGTCGCGCCCCTTCGACGCAGGCCGTGGAGAACGTGGAGTACCCGCCCAGGAACCCGGTCCCCAGCACGCGAACTGCCGCGGCCACCCAGGATCCGGGATCCGGCGCGCTGCCCGCCGATCCCATGAGCAGTCCCATGAGGAAGCAGGCCGTCACATTGACCACGACGGTGCCCCAGGGCATCCGCCGCGCCTGAGTACCCTTGGAACGACGTCGTGTGGAGGTGCTTGCCGAGATGGCCTCGCTCACTCGGCCGTTGAGCCGGTTCACGCAGGCGTCCACGCTCCAGCGGCAGGCGGCCCCCGCGCCTCCGGCCAGCGCCAGGGGCAGCCAGACGGCGAGCCACCCCAGCAGCCCGGTGACTCCGGTCGCGCTCATGCGGCCCCCCGGCGGGAGGAAGCGCCCCGACGCTCCCGACGGCGCAGGCGGCCCGCCAGCCACAGCCCGACGGCGGCCGCTGCGAGCCCGGCCGCCATTGACCCCAGGAGATAGGCGGTGCCAAGGGCGGGGCGGCCGGCGGCTGGACCGGGAGCCAGGAGCCGGTGACTCTCCAGGACGAAGGTGGAGTGCGTCGTCAGCCCGCCCAGCACCCCCGTTCCCAGGACCAGTCGCAGTCGGGGCCGTCGCTCGCCGAGCGCCCCGATCAGCAGCCCCAGCGCCAGGGCGCCGACAACGTTGATGACCAGCGTCGTCGTCGGCAGGTGACCGGGGGCGGCGGGCCACGCCTGTTCAAGGACCGCTCGCACCAGGGTGCCCGCGCAGCCGCCCGCGGCGACCAGGGTCAGCGAGCCCGCTGCCGAGGGCGTCCGACCTGCCGTGGACCCGGGCCCCGCCCCGGGGGCCGCATCAGTCATTGCGCTTGGCGATCTGGTAGCCGTTCTTGTTGTAGATGACGGTGTAGGTCGCCCCCTGCTTGGAGTGCTGCTCGCCCCAGGCGGCGGCGTCGGAGACGCCCCACTGGTTGCCGCCGCCGTTGCGGTTCATGACGACGTACTCCTTGTCCGGACCGCTCGTTCCCATCCAGGAGACCTCGGCCCGCGGGACCAGGTAGGCCAGCATCGACAGGTCGGTGACCACGGTGGACCCCTCGGGAATGGTGGCGATGACCTCGTGGGCGGTGGCCACCCGCCGTGCCTCCGGGTCCTCCTTCTTGGTCTGGTCGTTGGGTGTGTTGAAGTTCTGGTCGGTGGCCTTCCACAGCGGCAGATACGGGGCGGACAGGACACCGGTGGCCACCACCGTCACGATACCCGCCGTGACCACGTGGCGGTACCGCAGCGGTACGGTGAGCCAGGTGGGGAAGACGGTCGGGCGCCTGCGCAGCCCACCGCCGCTGCTCTCACCGCTTTCACTGTCCTCATCAGCGCCGCCGTCCGCTTCGCTGGCGGTATCGGTCGTGCTGTCAGCGCCGTCGCCCGCCTCGCCGCAGGAGTCGGCGGCGGTATCGCTGGCGGTATCGGCGGCGACGTCAGTGCCGGTAGCACCGGTCGGTGACTCGGGAACGGCCAGGCCGTCGACCCCCACTTCCCTGACGGGTCGGCCGGCCTCGTAGGCGCCGTGCGCGCGGTATCGGGCCACGACGTCGAGCAGTGCCCCCAGCGCGATCGGCATGAGGGTGACGTTGTAGTGCCAGTTGTCCCACACCCAGTAGAAGTCCACCGACCCCAAGAACCGCCACGCCAACGTGGGCAGGACCACGAGCAGCCAGGGCGAGGTCAGCCCGATGACGCCGCTGGTGAGGACCAGCATGACGACGACCTTGACCTTCTGGGTCAGGGCGTCGGGCGAGGCCGGCTTGTCCGAGCTCAGCCCGTAGTCCCACACCCCGTTGATGTTGAAGGCGGGCAGGAACACGAGGACGGAGAAGAGGAAGGCCGCGACCCCTCCGACGATCATGCCCACTCCCAGCCGCAGCCCCCGGCTTCGATTGCGGGCGTCGTCGGCTCCGTCGGCACTGGAGTCGCCGACGGTGCAGGTCCGGTACCAGGCCGGGACCACCGAGGTGAGGATGACAGCAACCCCGATCATGAGAACCGTCAGCCCCATATCCTCCTTGACCAGGACCAGCGGCGCCGACCAGGCCGCCACCGCCACCCATCGCCGCTCCACGAATGCCACCGAGGCGAAGGCCAGCATCGGCATTGCGAAGGCGATCTCGTGGAACTGCGCCGCCACCGCCCCCTGCATCCCCCAGGACAGGACGTAGACAAGGCCCAGGGCCCCGCCCACCCACTGATTCGTCAGCCGGCTGGCCAGGCGGGTCAGCGGCCAGGCCGAGACCGCCAGCAGCAGGTCCTGGGTGACGAGCAGGCTCAGGGGGGTGGGGAAGAGCCGCCAGATCGGCCCCAGCAGAATGAGAATCGGGTGGAAGTGGTCCCCCAAGAGATTGAACCCGTCGCCCTTGATCGGGACGATCGGGGCTTGAAGGTGGGCGTAGGCCTTGGCCAGCTCGGAGAAGATCGCCAGGTCCCAGCTGGGCACCTGCTTCATCGTCTCCCACTGGACGATTGAGTAGTAGATCATCACCCAGGCGCCGATAACGACGACGATCGCGGCCGGAATCGAGTGGCGGATCTGGTCCCTGAGGTTCACGGCGAGGTTCACGTCTCCGAGCCTACCCGTGTGAATCCGGGATGAACCTGGTACCGCTAGGCTCGTGGCGTCACCCACGATCAGGAGACGAGATGTCCCAGACCCCGCAGCCCGCCGAACCCACCCCGGTGGCCGAGTCCTCAGCGCCACATCAGCGCTCTGACCTCGAAGAACTGGCGGACCATGACGCCGAGCCCCAGCTCCAGCGTCACCTGACCAACCGTCACGTCCAGCTCATCGCCATCGGCGGGGCGATCGGAACCGGGCTGTTCATGGGCTCGGGAAAGACGATCTCCCTGGCCGGTCCCGGCGTACTCGTCGTCTACGCGGTCATCGGCGCCTTCCTCTTCCTGGTCATGCGGGCCCTGGGCGAGGTGCTCCTGTCCAACCTGTCCTACAAGTCCTTCGCCGATGTCGCCCACGACCTCATCGGGCCGTGGGCCGGCTTCTTTGTGGGCTGGACCTACTATGTGTGCTGGTTGGTGACGGCTGTGGCCGAGGTCATCGTCATCACCGGCTACGTGGGGTACTGGTGGCCGACTCTGCCCCTGTGGGTCACGCCGGTAGTGACCGTGGCCCTGCTGTTCAGCCTCAACCTGGCCACCGTCAAGGCCTTCGGGGAGATCGAGTTCTGGTTCTCCATCATCAAGATCGTGGCCATCGTGGCGCTCGTCGTCGTCGGCGTCATCATGGTGCTGCGCGGCTTCACGGCGCCCAACGGGGCCCGGGCCCAGGTGTCCAATATCTGGGCAGGCGGCCTGCTCCCCAACGGGCTGAAAGGATTCTTCGGGGCCTTCCAGATCGCCATCTTCGCCTTCGTGGGCACCGAGCTCGTGGGGACCGCCGCCGCTGAGGCCAAGGACCCCGAGGTCACCCTGCCGCGGGCGATCAACGCCATCCCGATGCGCATCGTCCTGTTCTACCTGGGGGCGCTCGCGGCCATCATGGCCGTCACCCCGTGGCGGGAGATCAACCCCGAGAAGAGCCCCTTCGTGTCTATGTTCGCCCTGGCGGGGCTTGGTGTGGCCGCCAGCGTTGTCAACTTCGTGGTGCTCACGGCCGCGGCGTCGTCGGCCAACTCCGGGGTCTACTCCACCTCCCGGATGCTGTTCGGCCTGTCCTGGGCGGACAACGCCCCCCACGTCTTCCGCAGGCTGACGGCCCGATCGGTACCCGGAATCTCCCTCATCGTCACCTGCGTCAGCCTGTTGGCCTCGATCCCGCTGCTCTACACATCCGAGTCCATCATCGATGCCTTCACAACCGTGACGACCGTGGCCAGTGTCCTGTTCATCTTCGTGTGGTGCGTCATCGTCATCTCCTACTTGCGCTTCCTCACCCTGCGGCCCGAGCTCCACCGAGCCAGCGCCTTCCGCCTGCCCGGTCAGCGCGTGGCGGCCTGGCTGTGCCTGGTCTTCTTCGCCTTCGTCATCTGGACCCTCACCCAGGCCCACGACACCCGGGTCGCGGTCTTCGTCTCGCCCCTATGGCTGGTGGCGCTGGGGGTGGCGTGGGTCGTCCACAGCCGCCGGCTCGCCGGACAGGAGCAGCAGTCGTGACTGCTGGCGGCGATCGAACGGAGATGCCACCGGCAGGGGCGACAGGGGGCTCGATGTCGTCGGCCTCCCTGGAGGATCTGCTCGCCCGGGCGGCCGCCGCGGTCCGTCGGGCCGCCGCCTTCGCCCTGAACCCGGGCGAGGAGCTGCGCATCGAAGCTAAGGCGCACCGCAACGACCTGGTCACCCAGGTCGACCGCGGTGTCGAGGAGCGCATTGCCCGCCAGTTGGAGGACACCGGCATCCCCCTCCACGGCGAGGAGAAGCACCGGATCGAGGACTTCGAGGCCTATCGCGGGCGTGCCTGGGTGCTCGACCCCATCGATGGGACCCTCAACTACGTGTCTACCCACCGTGACTGGGCCATCTCGCTGGCCCTGGTCGACGACGGTGTCCCTGTGCTGGCGATCCTCGCCGACCCCGTCGCCGATCGGCTCTACACGGCGATCCGTGGCCGGGGTGCCTGGGTCGAGCCGCTGATGACTGGCGCAGCGGGCGCTGACGGCCCCGACGGTGTCGGGCACAGGGTTCTGCAACCGGTGGAGGACCTGCCCCTGAGTGAGGGGATGGTGATCGCCCACTATCAGCTCACGCAGCACGCGGCCATCGGCCGGGCCATCGAGACCTCCCGCGGCATGCGCTGCTACGGGGCGGCCGCCCTGGAGATGGCGGAGGTGGCCGCGGGCGGCGCGGTGGTCTACGCCCAGCCGCTGCTCCAGCCCTGGGATGTCGCGGCCGGGGCGCTCCTGTGCACCGAGACCGGCGTTGTCCTCACCCGGATGGACGGGGCGCCCTTCGACGTGCGCCGCGCCGGGTCGCTGCTCGTAGCCACCCCCGCGGCCCACGCCGAGGTGCTCGGGCATCTGTGCGTCGCCGGCGACTAAGGTTCGCAGGACCGGGCTGGTCCGCGCGTTCGTACCTTAGGGTGCGCGTTCGAGGGGTAAAGGGTGCGAACGCGACACCTACCCTACGAACGCGTGAGCGGTCAGCCGTTCGATACGTACAGCGCAGGCGGCCATGCCGGTGTTAGTCTTCATTGCGGTCATTTAGGTCCGGGCGCGCTTGCCGCCACCCGAGGGATCGTTGCGAAAGGTGCGCCGTGTGAGGCAGGCACTCATCTTGCTGTTGATCTGCACCGCCAACTTCATGAACGTCCTGGACGTCACGGTCGTCTCCGTCGCGCTTCCTGACATGGGCGCCACGCTGGGCGCATCGCTGAGCGAGCTCCAGTGGGTCGTCAACGCCTACACCCTGCCGCTGGGGACGCTTCTGATGTCTGCGGCGACCCTGAGCGGATCGGTGGGACGGCTGCGTCTGTTCCGCTGGGGAATCGCCCTGTTCACAGCCGGTTCCCTGGTCTGCGCGTTGGCGCCGTCGGTGGACGTCCTGGACTGGAGCCGCTTCATTCAGGGTGTCGGCGGTGCGATTTTCCTGGGCGTCGGCGTCCCCATGATCTCCGACCGCTACCAGGCAGGCCCTGCCCGGGCGCGGGCGATCGGGGTATACGGGGCGGTCTCCGGCTCGGCCATCGCCCTGGGGCCGCTCATCGGCGGCGGGCTTGTCCTGCTGGCGGGCTGGCGCTCGATCTTCTGGGTCAATGTCCCGGTGGGCCTCGCAGTCTGGCTGGGCTCGCGATGGGTTCCCGAGACAGGCGCGGATCGGGGCGCCGCTACGACAGGTGCGGAGGTCAGGAAGGTCGACTGGCCGGGCACGGCCCTGTGCGTCGCTATGACGGGGACGCTGACGCTCGCACTCCTCCAGGGCAACACGTGGGGGTGGACCTCACCCGCGATCGTCTCCCTACTGATCGGCTCGGTGGTGCTGTTCGGCGCCTTCTGCGTCGTCGAGCGACGATCGGCCGGCCCCATGGTGGATGTTGCGATCCTTACCGAACCCACCTACGCAGGCAGCGTCATGGTCGGGTTCATCATCCAGGCGGCCCTCATCGGGCCGATGGCCTTCCTGTCCCTGTACGCGCAGAACATCTACCGGTTGACGCCGGCCCAGACCGGGCTGTGCTTCCTGCCCTTCAGCGCCTCCGCCCTCGTTGTGGCCGCCTCCTGCGGGGGAGCGGTCAGGCGCCATGGGGCCAGGGCGAGTCTGCTGGGGATTGTGTTGGGCGGCGTCGTCGGCTCCTGCCTGCTCATGCTCCTGCGCGGATCGAGTACCTGGCTGGTCCTCATCCCCGGGCTCGTCCTGGCGGGGGCCGCCACCGGGGCCACCGGGACGATCGTCAACCAGCTGGCGGTCTCCTCGGCCGATGAGGAGACCGCGGGGATGACCTCGGGATTCTCCGCCTCCGCTCGCCAGCTCGGCATCGTCATGGGGGTCGCGGTGATAGGTGTGAGCTATGAGCGCATCATCCGGAGGGTGATGACGATGGCCCCGGAGATCGGCGTCCTGGGGCGGGCCGCGGATCGGGAGCGTCTCATCTCCCTGGTGGCCTCCGGCAAGGGACTGCGGGCACTGGAGGGTTGGCCAGCCGCTGCGCCGGCTGGAGTGCGAACCCACCTGGCGCCACTGGTCCGCTCCGCCACGGATGCGGGCCTCACCGTCAGCCTGGCGGTCGGGGTTGCCGCGATGCTCGCCGTGGCGATCTACCTGGCACTCACCGTGCCCGGTCGGCGTGCGAAGACCGGTGTTTTGCACCTGTTCTCCTCGTGACCATACGACCCGCGTGGTCGTGCCTTAGGGCGCGCGTTCGAGGGGTAGAGGGTACGAACGCGCGCCCTAACCTGCGAATGCGCGGGTAGTCAGCTGGCGGGGGCTACTTGGGTGGTGAAGTCTTCCTTGCCCTGGTTGTCGGTGATGACGGCGGTGATGGAGACCTGCTGGTCGGCGGGGACGGTGGTGGTGGCCTGGGCGCCGGTGAGGATCTCTTCGGTGCCGTCGGCGTGTTGGATGTACCAGTCGACGTTCGTGATCGTGCCGTCGGTGTCGGTGGAGGCCGAGGCGTCCAGGGTGATCTGGTCGCCGTCGCGGGTGAGGGTGAAGGAGCCGGTGGGGCGCATGTTGTCCACCTGTGCCTGCGCGGCGGCGGGCTGCTCCTGAGCGGCCTGCTGGTCGTTCAGGGTGTTCATGACGGAGGTGGCCATGGCTTTGTGGCCGTCGGCGTTGGGATGGAAGCGTCCGGAGTTGAGCAGACCCTGGAACCAGGAGGCCCCTTCGCCGCACAGCTCGTGTCCGGCGAAGGAGTCGGAGGGGTCGGTGAACTGGTGGCCGTGGCGCAGGGCGGCGGCTTTGAGGGCGATGTTGAGCTCATTGGTGCGGGCGTTGATCCAGCGCTGGTCCACTTTGGCGAGTCCCTGGCAGCGGCCGGGTACGGGACCGCCCGTGCCTCCCGTCGAAGTGAACATGCGCGGGTAGCCGACGGCGACGACGGTCGCGCCCGGGGCGCGGGTGGCGATGTCGGTCATGATCGTGTCGTAGCTGTAGACACCGGCCTGCTTCCCCTTGCCGGCCAGGGCGTCGATGGTCGAGTCGACCGGGTCGGTGAGTTCCTTGTCGCTGCTGCAGTTGGAGAAAGGGGGCTGGGTGACGCACTCGGAGAGGATCTTGGCGAAGCCGGCGTCGTTGCCGCCGATGGAGAAGGTGACCAGGCCGGTGGAGGCGTCCAGGTGATCGAGCTGGGCCGGTTCTTTCCACGGGGTGCGGGCCTCGTAGAAGTGCTTGGTCCAGGCGCCGGAGCAGGCGCCGAAGTCGAGTGTCTTGCCGGTCCGGTCGGCGACCTGGTGGGCGTAGGCCGCCGTGGCACGCTTGCACTTGTTACCGTTCTCCACCTGCACGTCGGTGCCCTTGGCATAGGGAGGAGCGCCGACGCCGGAGGCGTAGGAATCCCCGAGGGCCACGTAGTTGCCCGCCGGCAGGGACGGGGCCAGAGGTGCTGAGTAGACCGAGGGGCCGACGGCGGTGAAGACGGCCAGAGTCATGGCGAGTGCACCGAGGCGGGCGGGTCGGACGGAACGGAGTCGCAGGAGCCGGACGAGGTGTTGAAGGAGTTCGGTCGAAAGCGGTGAGTGATGGGGACGGTTGGGCACAGTGAGCTCCTCGACATTGAACTGACGACTCAAAAGAATACTACCGATCGGTGAAGTTTAGTGGATCGCGAGGTTGTACGCGACCTACTGTTTCTGAAATAACTACTGCCGCCTGATTGAGGGTAGCCCTCAGCCGCCGATATAGCTCCATGCTGCGTCGATAGTATGTATCTTGATCTCGCAGTATGAAACGACTTCCCTACCGTTTTAGGGCGTACCATGTGACGTCCAACCCTTGTTTGTCAGCACGTTTTTTAGTTTGCGAGACTGGGATGTTGTGCCGGTTGGGCGTCTTTTGTGAAATTCGTGGTTCACCCGCCCAACTAGTCCCGGTTACGACCATGACATGGTCAATTTTTCCGTCCGGCCCGCCTTTCTTTCTTTCAGGGTACCAGTCTGTGTAGAAAAGGTCGCCCGCGCGTGCCGCTTGGATGTCTATGAGCGGTGTGTAAGAACTGTGCTTGATAACATAGTTATATTGGAATGATGCTACGCTCCATGTGTGTGATGCTACTTGAGATCCGGGGATGTGCCAAAGATATCTTGGCGTCCAAATGTCTGGACTATCGGGCGGAAGATTCAGTTTCGGTGGCAGGAATCCAGGTCGTATGCCCCAACCTCCTGCATGCAGAACTTCTGAAACGAAATTTGCGCAGTTATTTCCTGCGTGCGGGTAATCTGGATTGAAGTCATCTCCTTTGTCTCCGTTGTTCGGACGGCCCGTCCATTTAAGCGCATACTTAACCATGTTCCCAACATTTGTGCGAGGTTGCTTATGCCGCGCGGGTGACGCGGCAGGTTGATCTTCTGAATCCTCAGCATCTGGTAATGCAGCGGCGTTGGGGTCATCCGAGGATGGTGTTGGATTGTAACCTTCCGGGACTTCTCCGGCGATTGCGGCCTCTTCCGCGGCGCTATCGTCGATTTCGTCGGCAGTGACGATATAGCCACTGCTACCCTGTGATAGCGTGATGAGATGACGGTCCGACCAGCTTCCCGGTTCGCTTTCACCATTGTATGTAAATTCTGTCGAAATATCTGCCGTGACGATAATGGTTCCGTCCTGCTGAGGCGTTGTTTCGATGATGCTGACTTCGCTTTTCGCGGAAGTCACCGCCGTGCCCTCATTGGCCAACTCGTCCCGAGAATCGTGGGCTTCTTGCTCGGTTAAAGTAAGAGTTGCAGCAGACGTGGAGGTATTGGAGTTGGTCCATTCCGCGTCTACGGTCGCTTGATAGTCGGAGACAGCTTTGGTGACCGTTTCATTGTCGGGCTCAGAATCAGCCTGTCCAGGCAGGGCAACCGATGGGACCGAACAACCGAGCGCAATTGACGCCGCAAAAATAAATGAGAGTTTGCGTAGTGAAGGTTTAGTGCACCTCATGGTCCATTCTCCTTTTGTGGAACTATATCTCCTGTAGAACGACATCGATCTGACTAATGTGAGCCCCATTATGCGATTTCAACAGGTGACAAAAATTGCTTGGTAAATCTATGCCGTATATTTGATGATGGTAGTAAATCGGCTTGTCGGACTAGGGTAGTGAATGGGCAGTTGTATTCCTGTGGTGGTAGGTGTTCGTCGTGGATGCGGCGGTGAGCGGTCAACCATCAGCTGACGCTACGCGCAATAGTGACAGGGACGTCGAAGGTGGCAAGTATAGAATATCCGCGCGGAGCCTCCTTACGAATAGAACATTTTGGTCGAAAATAGTTCTGAGACACGGCTCCGGGTGCGTCCAAATTCAACACGACCCACCCCAGACATATCTACCTGTTCCTGCTGTTCCAAAGCTCAGGCCACCCGCACATCCACTCCCGGTGAGAAAACCACAGTGAATGCCTCCTGTTCGTAATTTATGCAGGGAGCGTGTGTGTGCGATCTGAAGGTTTGACGATCAAGATGCGGAAGCGCATTTGCTAAGATAGCCAAAAGAAAATGGCCAGGGACAGGGCCAACAGATGTCATCGGGACTGTGGCTAATGGGATTCAGAGTACCGAAAGAAAAGGGTAGTAGTGACAACATATCGGCCTTCCTTCGGGGAGTGTGTTGGAACATGACACATTGATGATAGACACGTGCGTTCTTTTCTCACATCGGCCGATCGGATGGTCCGTATGGGCGATCCGTCGTCTGGGTGGACCACCTTTTGACGGAGTACGTGGGCTGGACGGAGACTTCGGTATCAACGATGATTATACTAGTCCGCCGCGTATTGCTTTCACTACGGCTCCCACTCGATCTTGTACGCCGAGCTTAGCGATGAGTGTTGAAACATGAGTCTTCACCGTCGCTTCGCTGATATTGAGCTTTCGGGCTATCTGTTTGTTGGACAGGGCTTCGGCCATGAGTTTCAAAACTTCGATCTCTCGTGATGAGGGTCGCGCAAATTTGATCCTGATTCATAATGCTTAGTGTGTCAGGGATTTTTCGGTTTAGGGGGTGCCCTTTATGTGGTGTGTCGGGCGGCTGCGGGTAGTTTCGTGGCTGGTTGAGGGTCGTGGAGGGGGCTGTTGTGCATCATGGCGTGCAGGGTCAGGATGCGGCGGTGGCCCGGCGCCTGATCCACGTGCCGGTGGGGTGGAGGCCCACGCAGCTGGTGGTGCGCGTGAGACGCTTCGCCTGCACTCACTGCCGCCGAGTGTGGAGGCAGGACACGAGCGGCCTGGCTATGCCCGGGAGCCGTCTGACCCGCTCGGCAGTCGAGTGGGGGGTGCCCCTATGTGGTGTGTCAAGCGGCGGTGGGTAGTTTCGTGGCTGGTTGTGGGTCGTAGAGGGCTCCATCTCGGATCATGGCGTGCAGGGTCAGGATGCGGCGGTGGGCCAGGGCGAGGACGGCCTGGTTATGGCGTTTGCCTTGGTCTCGTTTGCGCTGGTAGTAGGCCCGGGAGACGGGGTCGGAGCGCAGGGAGGCGAAGGCGGAGGGGAACATGGCGCGCTTGAGCCTCTTGTTGCCGCCGTGGGAGACGTGCTCGCCCCTTATGGAGGAGCCTGATCTCCTGGTTACCGGTGCCAGGCCGGCGTAGGAGGCTAGCTGGGCGCCGGTGCCTGGAGGTCCTTGCCCAGGGTCTCGGCCAGGAAGACGGCGGCGGCCGGGACCCCTGATCCCGGGCATGGAGGTCAGGACCTGGCATATGAGGGTGGGCCTGCACCAGGGTCTCGACCTGGGCGGCGACATCGGCCCGCTGAGCGTGCAGCGCGATGAGCTGCCTGGCCAGGTGGGGCAGCACCACTGCGGCGGCGTCGGTGCCGGCGACCACCACGGTCTGGTGCTCCAGGGCCGAGACGATCTGGCCGGCCCAGGTGGCGTGCCGCCTGCACCCGTGCTTCTTGAGCCTGGCGTCAATCCTTGCCTTGCCCGCTCGCTTCAGATCGGCTGGAGTGGGCCAGGCGGCGATGACCTCCAAGACGGCGTCGTGCTCCAGCCAGGGCCCTACCACGGCCTCGAGGGCTGGGTGGATCTGGGTGTACAGGCCCCGGATCCGGTTGGCGGTCTGGTTGACCTGGCGGGCCAGGTCCAGGTCGAAGCCAGTCAGCATGCTCAGCGCCGCGGCGTCCTCGTCCGAGGTGCTGACGGCTCTCAGGGTGTGGGGCATGGTCCTTGCGGCCTGGGCGATGACGGCCGCGTCCTTGGCATCGGTCTTGGCGCTGCCCGGCGTCAGGTCAGCGATGCGTCGCATCGACAGTCCGGGCAGGTATCCCACGGTGAAGCCCATGTCCTGAGCCACTGCCACGGCCAGGGCCCCGATGGTGGCGGGCTGATCGACCACCACCAGCACCTGCCCATTTGCCTGCAGGCGCTGGTAGACCTCACGCAGCCGGTCCTCTTCGTTGGGCAGAGCCCTGTCGAAGACCTTCCGCCCGTCCCGGTTCAGGGCAGTGGCCCAGTGCTCGCTCCTTGCCGACGCCCGGTGCCGATGAAGACCTCGATGTCCTCGATATTCATCTTCGTGCCGCCTCTCGCTG
>NZ_VICB01000015.1 GCF_006546835.1 Actinomyces johnsonii
ACTCGGTCGGCAAAGCATCCCCTGGCTGCAGTCCTTTGGCGAGAATGTAGTTCTTGATCTCGGAGATTGCTGTGGAGGACTGAGTCATGGGTGTGGTGGTGAGGCCGGACATGACACCGCGGGACGTCTGCATACCCCCATTGTCCGGCTAATGGCGGATTTGCGCTGGTGAATGCCCATCGGTACATATCCGATTATTTCCGGCGCGTGAGACGGTTGGAGTGCGTTCGGTGCGGGAACGATCTGGCGTCAACCGACACCGATATGCCGCATACGGCACGGAGATGTGAATGATTGTGAGCGATTTGCACCTATAATGCTCATGGTGCGACAGTTGCGGTATGTCCGACACACAAGCGGTGCTCCCCGCCCGTCCTCCCTATGACAGTGCGACCGCCGCCCTGCTCGAGCGCATCGAACCGCTCGGCGTCTTCCGGAGCATGACGGTGCAGAACATCCCGAGCTGGCGCGTGCCCCTCGACGAGGTCCGGGCGGGATTCCTGGGACGGCACCCCGATATCGAGCTGCGGGATGCCGAGGTCGTTCGCGAGGACGGGACAACGTTCTGCGTGGCGATCGCCCGGCGCTGCCAAGACTCCGCCGATGCTCCTCCCGGTCCTCTGCTCCTCTCACTGCACGGTGGTGGGCTCATCATGGGGTGCCGCTTCAACGGTCTGTTGACGATCGTCCCGTGGCTGCGGCGTTACGGGGGTGTCATTGTCAGCCCCGAGTACCGTTTGGCGCCGGAGGATCCGGCGCCCGCCGGCGTTGAGGACTGTTACGCCGCGCTGTGCTGGGCGGTCGAGCATGCTGAGGACCTTGGTGCCGACCCGAGCCGCGTTGTCGTCGTCGGGCCGAGCGCCGGTGGTGGACTGAGCGCCGGCACGCTGCTCATGGCGCGCGACCGGCAGGGACCGGCTGTTCTCGGCGGGCTGTTGGACTATCCCATGCTGGATGACCGCACTGGGCTTCCAGGGTGGGAGGGTTCGGTCTCGGCGCGTCAGTATCCCGACGACGGGACCTGGCCGACGGCGTACAACAACGTCGCCTGGGAGGCGGCGCTGGGGGAGCGGCGCGGTACAGATCGGGTCACCCCTTATGAGGCTCCCGCCCGCGCCTCTTGGCTGGGCGGGCTACCTCCGCTGTTCATCTCCGTGGCATCCGCTGAGGTGTTCCGCGACGAGGACGTCGCCTTCGCCTCGAAGGTGTGGCGAGATGGCGGGGATGCCGAGTTGCATGTCTATCCCGGGGGCACGCACGCCATGGAGTTCGTCAATGCGCGATGGCTCGCGCAGGGGCTCACCGCAGCGCGCGATCTGTGGATCGACAGGCTGCTTCATCCGGAGGATCCGCGACTCAATATCGTGGCCGTGGCGCAGGCCGGTACCTATCCTGCCCTGACGCAGGAGATTGCTGCTGGTTGGTTTAGGTGAG
>NZ_VICB01000016.1 GCF_006546835.1 Actinomyces johnsonii
CCTGACTTGGCTCATTGTGGGGTGGTTGGGTTGCCTGGGGGCTGGTTGTTGTTG
The DNA here is from genome assembly GCF_006546835.1 of Actinomyces johnsonii. Taxonomy (GTDB): domain Bacteria; phylum Actinomycetota; class Actinomycetes; order Actinomycetales; family Actinomycetaceae; genus Actinomyces; species Actinomyces johnsonii. Next base: position 55 of record NZ_VICB01000016.1, read on the forward strand.
GGATTGTGGGGGTTGCGTGGGTTGGGGTGCGCACTAACGTGGGGGTATGAGTCCGTACGTTCGCACGGTCAGGACGGCGTCGGGGGCCCGTGCGGTGCAGATCGTGCACTCCTCCCGGAAGGGGGCGCGCAGCATCGAGCACATTGGCTCGGCCCATGATGACGCTGAGCTGGCGGTGCTTAAGGAGGTCGCCAGGCAACGACTCAACGCCGGCCAGCTCAGCTTCGACCTGCCGGGCCTGAACAGTGAGAACGACGCAGGTTCTGCGCCGCACGAACCGGCTGGGGCAGGGTGCGTGGCACCTATTGCCTCCAACCGGATGGGAGTGCTCCTGGAGGCCCTGGAGACGGCGTGGAAGGCGGTGGGGCTGGACAGACTCGATGGTGCTGACGAGGTCTTCCGCCAGCTCGTTACCGCCAGACTGATTGAGCCGACCAGCAAGCAGGACTCGTTGCGGGTCCTTACCGAGGCGGGCCTGTCGCCGGTGTCCTACGCGACAGTCAAGCGTCATCTGCCCAGCTACGCCGCTGAAGACTTCACCCGGGACCTGTCACGTCTGCTGGCCGGGTACGCCCGCATCGGCCGGGCCTCGCTGGTCCTGTTCGACGTGACGACTCTGTACTTCGAGACCGACAAGGCCGACGGCTTTCGCGAGCCGGGCTTCTCCAAGGAAAGACGCCTGGAGCCGCAGATCACGGTAGGGCTGCTCACCGACGAGACAGGGTTCCCTCTACGGGCCGGGGCCTTCGAGGGCAACAAGGCCGAGACCGCCACCATGATCCCAATGATCAACGACTTCATGGACGCCTACGACCTCGACGACGTGGTGGTCGTGGCTGACGCCGGGATGATCAGCGCCGCCAACAAGCAGGCCCTGGAGAGAGCCGGTCTGTCCTATGTGCTGGGCTCACGCACCGCACGCGTCCCCCACGTGATCAGCTCCTGGCACGACAACCACCCCGACCAGGACGTCCCCGACGGGCTGACCCTGACCCAGCCCTGGCCCGCCGGCCCCAGTGACCAGCGCCGCGACGAGACCATCTACTACCGCTACAGCGCCGACAGAGCCCGACGCACCCTACGCGGGATCGACACCCAGGTCGCCAAGGCCGAGAAAGCCGTCGCAGGAAAGATCCCCGTCAAGCGCAACCGCTTCGTGCACCTGTCCGGCGCCACCCGGAGCATCAACCGCGACCTGGAGAAAAGGGCCCGTACCCTGGCCGGGTGGAAGGGCTACGTCACCAACCTGCCCAGCCCCGACCCCGAGACAGTCATCAGCGCCTACCACCGCCTGTACAACATCGAGAAGTCCTTCCGCATGTCCAAGTCCGACCTGCGAGCACGCCCCATCTACCACCACCTGCGCCAGTCCATCGAGGCCCACCTGACCATCGTCACCGCCGCCCTTGCCATGGCCCGCTGGCTGGAGACCACCACCGGCTGGTCCATCAGACGCCTGATCACCACCGCACGCCGCTACCGCACCATCACCATCAACATCGCCGGGCACACCCTCACAGCCGCTGACCCCCTCCCACCCGACCTCACCCAAGCCCTCCACAACATCCACCACGACACTAAATGAGCCAACTCAGG
>NZ_VICB01000017.1 GCF_006546835.1 Actinomyces johnsonii
CTACCTGAAGAACGACCGGCTCAATGTGTGAGAAATATATGTCACGGGGATACTACTCCCCATACTGGGCAGGTGACGTGCCGGAAGATTTTGGGCACGCTGGGTCCAGTCGCGCCGCCGAGCGCACTGCGACACCATTCCCCGAACACAGAAAAGGTCGTCTCTCATGAGCGCACAGCAACCCGCCCAGAGTGCCCCCCAGACCCCTGACAGCAACGACTCCGGTGAGGACCAGCCCCTGCGCACGCGCTACTACTACCTCATCATGACCATCATGGTCGTGATCGGCGTCGTCATCGATATCGCGATCTTCATCGGGATCATCACGAACGCCGAGGGGAGGGTGCGCATCCCCTACCTGGTCTTCATTCTTCCCGTTGTCGGCGCTCTGGCGGTCGGCAGGTTCGCCGACGCGGCCCTGGCCAAGAAGTCTCCCCACCTGGTGCCCGGTTACATGGCCCCGCAGTACCAGCCCTATCCGAGTGCGACCCCTGCACAGCAAGGCTACGGCCAGCCCCAGCAGCCGCAGTACGGACAGGTCCCCACCGGTCAGGCTCCCCAGAACCAGCAGCCCTATGACCAGGGAGGGCAGCTGGGGCAGACCGGCCCGGTCGGCTACTGAGGCCCGCAGGGCGCCCGAGCAGATGCCCGAATAGATGTCGGTGGGGCCCGATACGCTCCCGTCGTGCCCACATCGAAGAGTTCCAAGGCTCCCAAGGTCTCCTACCACTGCACCGAGTGCGGCTGGTCCAGCCCCAAGTGGATGGGCCAGTGCCGGGAGTGCCGCGAGTGGGGGACCCTGGAGGAGGTCCAGTCCGCCGGCACCTCGGGTGGGGCCGTCGGCGGCAGCGCGCTGGCGGCGACTAGTGCCGTGCGCCCGGCAGTGGCCGCCCGCCCCATCGGGGAGGTCAGTGCCACCGAGGCCCGGGCGCGCCCCACCGGGGTGGGCGAGCTGGACCGGGTCCTGGGAGGCGGGATCGTGCCGGGCGCCGTCGTGCTGCTGGCCGGCGAACCCGGCGTCGGGAAGTCCACGCTGCTGCTCGACGTCGCCGCGAAGGCCTCCGCGGTGGCGCGCGAGCGCGGGGACGGCCCGGTCCTCTACGTCACCGGTGAGGAGTCCGCCTCCCAGGTGCGGCTGCGGGCCGAGCGCATCGATGCCCTGGCCCCCGGGCTGCTCCTGGCCGCGGAGACCGAGCTCGGAGCCCTGCTGGGGCACGTGGAGGCGGCAGGTCCCTCCCTGCTGGTGGTGGACTCGGTCCAGACCATCGCCTCGGCGCAGGTCGAGGGCAGTGCCGGGGGCGTCACCCAGGTCCGAGCAGTGGCCGGCGCACTCATCGCGGTGGCCAAGGAGCGCGGTATCCCGGTCCTGCTGGTGGGGCACGTAACCAAGGACGGCGGGATCGCCGGGCCCCGGGTGTTGGAGCACCTGGTCGACGTCGTCACCCAGTTCGAGGGCGACCGCCACGCCCGCCTGCGCCTGCTGCGGGCCGTCAAGAACCGTTACGGCCCCACCGATGAGGTCGGCTGCTTCGACCTGGGAGAGCGGGGCATCGTGGGGTTGGCGGACCCCTCGGGGCTGTTCCTATCCGCCGCCCGCTCCGAGGTACCGGGCACCTGCGCCACCGTCACCTTGGAGGGGCGCCGCCCCATGCCGGTGGAGATCCAGGCGCTCGTGGCCTCCACGAACGCCGGCTCACCTCGGCGCACCACCTCCGGGGTGGACCACTCGCGCACAGCCATGGCGCTGGCGGTTCTCAGCGCCCGGTTGCGGGTGGACACCTCCAGCGCGGACGTCTACGTCTCCACCGTGGGCGGGGCGCGCGCCGTCGAGCCGGCCACCGACCTGGCCGTGGCCATCTCCGTGGTCTCGGCTGCGCGCAACCTGCCCACGCCCGCGGGGCTCGTGGCCTTCGGCGAGGTCGGATTGACCGGCGAGGTGCGCGCCACCGTCGGTGTACAGCGGCGCCTGGCGGAGGCCTCCCGGCTCGGCTTCGACCGGGCGATCGTGCCACTGGCGGGCTCGGCCGAGCTGCGCGAGGTCGCCGGGATGCAGGTCCTGCCGGTCGCGCACGTGGGCGAGGCGATGGGTGCGGCACTGCCCCGCGGCTGAGGCCGTCAAGAAGGTCCAACCGGACAAGAGGACAGTGCTGCCGATGTTGCCGGTGCTGCCGACGCCGTCGGCGCAGCAGTGAACGATGCGCTCGACGGTGCGGCCACGGGTGGCCAACAGACCAAGTGGTCCAGTGTGGGAAGGCCCTCTCCGAGGGGCGGCCCGCCTGCCGATACCATGGGGCCGTGAGCACCGGTGAGTGCGCACTCAACCAGATGGCGCGAAGCCAGACGGTCTGGGTCGCTCGCCCGCCCCGGTGAGCGACCACCGTGCGAGCCCCTCCCAGGACACCGCGAGATCAGGAGAGATGATGATCGAGGCCGCTGGCCAGCTGCGCGAGACGCTTGCGCTCGTCGCTCCCGGCACCGTCCTTCGTGACGGCCTGGAACGGATTCTGCGCGGTCGTACCGGGGCGATCATCGTGCTGGGCTTCGACCCGGTGGTCGAGGCCATCTCCTCCGGCGGCTTCCACCTGGACGTCGAGCTGTCCGCGGCCCGGCTGCGTGAGCTGGCCAAGATGGACGGCGGCGTCGTCGTCGACATGGACACGGCCCGGATCCGGCGCGCCAACGTCCAGCTCCTGCCCAATGCCTCGATCCAGACCTCGGAGACGGGCATGCGCCACCGCACCGCCGAGCGCGTGGCCCGTCAGACCGGCTATCCGGTCATCTCCGTGAGCCAATCGATGCGGATCATCTCCCTGTACGTGGACGGCAAGCGCCACGTTCTGGAGCCCAGCGAGTCGATCCTGGCCAGCGCCAACCAGGCCCTGTCCGCCCTCGAGCGCTACAAGGCGCGCCTCGACCAGACCTCCGCCGGCCTGGACTCCCTGGAGATCGAGGACCTCGTCACCGTCCGCGACGTCACTGCGGTGCTCCAGCTCATGGAGATGGTCCGCCGTATCTCCGCCGACATCGACTCCTATGTCCTGGAGCTCGGCACCGACGGGCGCCTCCTGGCGCTCCAGGTCGAGGAGCTCACCCGGGGCCTGCTCGCCGAGCATGGCTTCCTCCTGGAGGACTACCTGCCCGAGGGCCTGGACACCGCCACCGTGGACGCGCGCCTGAAGTGGGTGGGCTCCCCCGCCCTCCTGGACCTGGCGATGGTGGCGCGCTCCATGGGCCTGGGCGGCATCGACGGTCAGGACCTGGACGCCCAGGTCTCCCCGCGAGGCCTGCGGATCCTGTCCAAGATTCCGCGCCTGCCGGTGGTCACGGCCCGCGCCGTCGTGGAGCAGTGGGGGTCCCTGCAGGGGGTCCTGGGCGCCACTATCGAGGAGCTCGAGGCCGTCGAGGGCGTCGGTGCCCAGCGGGCCCGGACACTGCGCGACGGGCTGTCGCGACTGGCGGAGATCTCCGTCGTCGAGCGCTACTCCTGAATCAGCCCCGCCGCTTCGACGTCGCCGACCGGCCCTAACCGCCCTGGAACCGCGTCGGCCGCCCTGGGCCGAGCGCCTCAGCCGACGACGAAGACCCGGTCCTCGGTCAGGTCCTTGCCCCCCATGACGAAGCGGAATCGGTAGGTCCCGGCCCCGGCCGCGTTCCCGGGAGCGGTCTGCGCCTGACCGGCAGAGGAGCCGTCGGTCGCACTCGGATCGGCCGAAGGCGTCTCCTGGCCCGTGGCCTGCGCGCTCGCGTCGTTGCTCGGCGTGGAGGACGCCGAGGTGCCAGCCGGCGAGGCGGGTGCCGCAGTGGCGGCTGCGCAATCGGAGGTCGCCGCGTTCCCGTTCCACGTCACGCTGACGTCCGCGGCCTGCCCGGGGGGCAGGAGGAGAGGGCGCTCGGCCTGTCCCACCGGGCAGGCGATGGAATCCCACACCTGCTGGGAGCCCGAGGAGACCCGCACTCCCACGGCCTGGCTGCCGGCGTCGAGGAGGCAGGGCGCCGAGCCGTTATTGACCAAGGAGATGGTGAAGGTTGCCCCTGCGCCCACACCGACCGACTCCGGGCCGTGCACCGTATTCGACAGGGCAGCGGGATCACAGGCCACCGGCGTGGGGTAGACGGTGTGAACCTTGGCGGCGGCGCGCTCCTCCTCCTGGCTGCGGATGGTGCCGCGCACCCAGAAGTAGCCGACGATGATGGCCACCACGAACAGCAGGAGGAACAGCAGCAGGCCGCCCAGCACCAGCGTGCGGCGCAGACCGTAGCGGGGCTGGGGAGGGATTGGCTTGCGCAGTCGGCCGCTGCGGGGCTGTTGGGGCCCCTGTGGAACCGAGTCGGGGGCGCCCGAGAGTCGCCCGCCGCCGATGCGGGCCCACTGCGCGCCCTTGCCCCAACCATGACGACGACCGGAGCGTCCTGCCTGGGTCGAGCTCGTCCGGGCGGATCGAGCGGTCCCCGGGGCGGCCTGCCGCGAACGGGCTGCTGAGGATTCCCGGGGGCTCTGGGTGCGCTGCGGCTCCCCGCCTGCTCGCCCTTTCTGCGCCCCTCGGCCCTTGCCGCCCCGGGCCGGTTTTCCCGAGCGCCCACCGGAGGCCGACCGGCCCGCCTGCCCCGAGTGCAGGGGGTGGCCGGTCTGTTTGGTGCCGGGGGGACGGCCGCCTCGATTCTTGCCCTGTGGGGACCTGGCCGATCCGGCACCGGATCCGCTTCCACCAGCTGCCTGCCGATGGGGCCGCGACTGGGCCCCCGAGGACGAACGGCCCGCGGAGGAGCCCGCACCGCGACGAGTCGAGCCCCGTCGCCCTGCGCTTTCCCCACTACTGCGTCCGCGTCCTTTGGCCATGGCCAAGACTCTACCGGCGGGGTGCTTCGAGGCCGTGGACGCCCCGCCCGGGCGGTGCGCGGATACATACTTCTCCGCCCGCGCCCGCACGCTCCCGGTCCGCGGCTACGGGAGCCGGTAGGTGGCGCCGTCGTCGTCGGAGGCGATGAGCCCGTCGGCCAGGAGGGAGGCCAGCACACGCGCGGGCTGGTCGGGGTCGGAGACGAGGCCGTTGGCGGTGCGCGAGCCCGCCTGGGCGGCGCAGGCCATCAGCTCCCCGGTCTCCACGGCCCGTCCGTCGGCCGCCTCCCGCAGGCGGGCCATGACCAGGCCACGGGCCTGGCGGTCGGTGCCGTGCCAGGCCTGGGTGCGGCGTCGGCCCGCGTGGACGTCAGCGGGGCGGCCGGCCGCCAGCCAGGCGCAGCTGTTGCGCCACGGGCAGGCGTCGCAGTCCGGGTCGCGAGCGGTGCACACCAGGGCGCCGAGCTCCATGACGGCCACCGACCAGTGAGCGGCGGTGGCGTCGTCGTCGGGCAGCAGGTGCAGCGCCCGCTCGCGCTCGGCCCGGTTGAGGCCGGGGGCGGGCAGGGCCTGGCCGCCGACGGCGCGCGCCAGGACCCGCCTGACATTCGTATCCAGCGCGAGGGCGCGGCGGCCGTGCGCGAAGGCGAGAACGGCGCCAGCCGTGTACTCCCCCACCCCAGGCAGGGCCAGGAGGGCATCCGGGTCGTCGGGCAGGACGGAGTCGTGTCGCTCGACGATGCTACGGGCGCACTCGATGAGGCGCAGGGCCCGGCGCGGGTAGCCGAGGCGTCCCCAGACCCGCAGTACCTCGGCGGTGGGCGCCTGGGCGAGTTCGACGGGTCCGGGCCAGCGCCGCATCCACTCCTGCCAGGCGGGGATGACGCGGGCCACCGGGGTCTGCTGGCTCATGACCTCCGAGACGAGGACCTCCCACGGCGTGGTTCCGGGGCGGCGCCACGGCAGGTCGCGGGCATGGGCGTCGTACCAGGCGATGACGGCCTGCGCCGAGGGCTCATCCGGATCGGCAGGCACCAGCGCGGCTGCGGGCGCGATATGCACGGGCGGCGCCGAGGATGCCGGCGATGCCGACGCCGCAGCGGCGATCATGTCATGAGAGGCGGGGCGGGCAGGCACGGTGCACACCGTAGCGGCAACGGCTTAACCAAGGCTGCTCGCCCCATCGCTCCGGGCTGTCAGAGTCCTCGCATTCCTCGCGGTCGTACCGTAGGTTTCCAGGTCGTGCCCTTTACCCTACGAGCCCGAGGCTTAACCTACGATCGCATGGGCGCGCCCGTCTCCTGGGTGTAACCGCGGGCCACGGCCCAGGCCCAGATGCGGTCCAGTTCGGCATTTCCCCGGCGCTCCATCGTGGACCTCAGCAGGCCTCGACGAGTCAGTCCCGGCAACCAGACGGCTCGTCCCCGAGGGACCCTGACATAGGCCTTGGCGCTCATGCTCACGCCTGCAGCGTCCCCGGCATCCCCGGCGAGGAAGGCCAAGACTATGAGGACGAGTCCCAGGAAAATCACCAGCAGCGGGGGTGCGCTGGGGCGCTTGACGAATAGGTCGCTACGGGATCGGGGCCAGGGGATGTCGCGCCGGAAGCCGAGGACTCGCGTGTGGATGCCGGTGGCGTCGAACTCAGTCCGCATGGACATCATCACCGGAACAAACACCAGGAGCAGCAGCCCGGTGATGAGCAGGGCGAAGCCGAAGGCGGCATCGTCCCGGTCGCCAATAATCGTCTTGAGTCCGAACGTCAGGAGCAGCAGCCCGGTGCCGCCGCACAGAACGAATACGATCCAGCCGGACCCGGTCGCGGCGGTACGGCGGACCAGCCTGTCAGTCGCCGGCACGGCGGATGCTCCCCCGAGAGGATGCACCGACGGCGTGGTCGCTCGGACCCCGGGGATTCCCCGGGACACAGCGACGGGAACGGATGCCGGAGGTGCCGCTGGCTGCTGGTAGTTCGGTCGGCCGTCGTTCGATCGACCACCGCCAGCCTGACCGTACTGACTAGGCGCCCCCTGAGGAGCGGCCCCACCGTAGGAAACGGGCCGGCCGTAGGGGGCGCCAGTCGGTGGCTGCGTCATGGGAACCTCTTCATCAAGGCGGTCCGACACCAGATCGCGGGCAGTGGGAATGCCAGGAGCATATTCCACGCCGACCGTGGCCACACCGCCTCCGAAGGGCCAGTCCTCCCCATGGACCGGGAACGCTGGAGGAGGCTGCACATTCCCGACGTCCGCACCCCGCCCCGAATCAGGGGCGGCTCAGCCCCTGTCGACGCTCCTGACGCTCCCGGAGCCCCTGCTGGATGCCGAGAACGCCGCTCAGCTCGACGTACTCCCCCGTCTCCTGGGTGTATCCGCGCGCCACGGCCCAGTCCCAGATGCGGTCCAGCTCGGCGGCGCCCTTGCGCTCCAGCGCCTCGCCGCTGATACCGGACCAGGTCAGACCGGTCAGGGGGACGGCCTTGCCGTCGTTGTCGACGACGTGCGCCTCGGCATGACGGATCTGGGGCTTGCCGGCAGCGGCACTCAGGGCCGCCGGCGCACCGGAGACCTTGACGAACAGGCCCGTACGCGACCGGGGCCAGGGGATGTCACGACTCCTACCACCTGCCCCCACGTGAATGCCGGTGGCGTCGAGCACCGTGCGCACCGACATGAGGACAAGAATGCCGAGCAGCAGGAACAACCCGAGGAGCAGCAGGACGGCGAACGCAGTGAGCGTGCCCTCATCACCGAGATGGATCAGGTTCCAGACCGCTCCGGCCAGGCACACCAGCCCGAAGCCGCCACCGACGAGGAACTGGACGCGGCTGGCGGTCGTCGCCGTGGGTTTGAGCACGATCTTGTCCTGCTCGACTGGGATCGGACCGAGCTGGGAGGGCTGATAGTCGGGCGGAGGGACCGCCCCCGCCGGCTGCGGAGCGCCCGCAGCGCCATAGGCCGGATGACCTGCGCCGGGCTGACCGTACTGGGGCTGAGAACCGGGCTGCTGGCCGTGCTGGGCCTGAAGACCGGGTTGACCGTGCTGGCCGGGTTGGGTGGGGACGCCGTACTGGCCAGGTTGGACGGGCTGGAACGGCTGACCGTAGGGACCGTTGACCGGTGGCTGGCTCATGAGCACTTTCCTCAAGGATTCTTCGGATACACGGGACCTGGCGGGACCTGGTCAGGCTACCGCGACAGCCCCACTGCAGCCCCAGGTAGAACTCCCCATCATCCTTAACAGCCCTTGACGGCTACCTGCCGCGGGCGAGGCGGCGCAGCACCCGGACCCGCGGGGACCACGTTGCGGGACGGATAACCGTGCCCGTGGTCTCGCGTTCGGCGTTGTCGAAGAGGTCCTCGATGACGGCATCGTGCAAAGGCTCGACCGCAGCCGGGAACATGACCCTCATGGCCCCGCTGGTGCGCCCGATGAGGACGTGCCGAATGCGGGAGCGCTCATCGTCCAGGGCGTCCAGGCCCAGCTCGTGGGCGCCGATGATCCCCGTGCGCGGGTGGAAGGTGAACCGCACCCGCCGACCAGGCTCGTACTCGCTCACGTAGTAGTAGATGCCGTCATGCCCTCCATCGGCCCCCAGCGCCAGGGGCCGGTCCAGGACCATCGGCGGCCAGCTCCGCGAGGGCCAGAGGCGATCGCCCTTCTGCCCAAGCCCGTCGAGCAGGACGCCCAGGGGCTCGAGCGGGGCGTTGATGACGCGTTCGTGAACGTTGCGGATCATGGGTTCCTCCATGGTTGCCGGTTGCTGTCGGGAAGGATCACACCCGATGCCGTGGAGCGTCGTGGCGCTCCCACCCCAGTCGCACTCGGCCCGCTCGGTCCGGCCGACTCACAACTGCAGGAGCATGCGGGCGTTGCCCAGGGTGTTGGGTTTGACCCGGGCCAGGTCGAGGAACGCGGCCAGGCCGTCGTCGTGAGAGCACAGCATCTCGGAGAAGACGTCCGCGCCCACCGGGGTGCCCTCGATCGGCTCGAAACCGTGGGAGCCGAAGAAGGGCTCCTCGAAGGTCAGGCAGAACACCCGTTTAAGTCCCATCTCCCGGGCCTGCGCAATGAGCTCGCGCAGAATGGCCGAGCCGAGACCGGTCCCCACGGCGTCGGGGTGGACGGCCAGGGTGCGCACCTCGGCGAGGTCGTCCCACATGACGTGCAACGCCCCGCAGCCCACGATCCTGGGCGCGGCCGAGGCCTCCCCGTCTTCTCCTCCGCCATGCCCGACGACGCCGGGGATCTCCTCGGCGACGATGAACTCCTGAATGTCCTCGAAGTAGGAGATGAGGTCCTTGGAGACCAGGACACGGCGCTCGGCATAGGGACGCACCAGCTCTGCGATGGCGCGCACATCCGCCGGGCGCGCCGGCCGCAGGACCCGCCGTGAGCCGTCGACCCCGTAGACCTCGACCCGGCGCGTCGCCCGGCCGGCGGTCAGGTGTTCATCTGTCATGACAGCAGTGCTGCTCATCGTCGTCCGTATTCAGTAGGGCTCAGTTCTGGCCTCTCGACCCGCGAGCCGGCGCTCCACCGGCGACGTCGGGGCCGTGAGCAGACCGCAGCGCGATCCGGGCCAACATCCTGCCACGTTCACGGCTCATCGAGAACCGCCTCCCGCCTGGCCTCGGGCCTCGGCGAGCTCCAGGACGGCACGGGCAGTGGCGTCGTCGACGACGAGATCGGTGGCGGTGCGGGCCCGCAGCGCAGCCAGGAGGGCCCGGGCCTTGCCGGTCCCGGCGGCCACGCACAGGCGACGCGGAATACGGGCGAGCTGGGCGGGAGTCGGACCGGTGGCCCGGGCGTTGAGGGCGACATCACGCCAGGAGCCGTCGGCCCTCAGCAGCACGGTGCACACGTCCCCCACCACCTCCTGACGGCGCAGAACGGCCTGGTCCCGGGCGGTGAGGTGACCGCCCTCGTAGACCTGCGAGGGCAGGGCCCCATTGAGGGCATCGAGGGCGCCGACACCGAAGACGGCCATGCTCGCCCGGCGCGTCACCGCCAGGACCCGTTCGACCGAGCGCTCCGACCACATGGCCTCGCGTGTGGCAACGTGGTCGAAGAAGGCCGGCACCGGGAAGGAGATCGTGCGGGCCCCCAGCGAGGCGCGCAGGTGCGAGAGCACCTCGCCGGCGCTAGGCCCCTCGCGCATCGGGTCCGAAGCGCCGTTGAGCTGAACGACAGTCAGTCCCGGGATCGGACGCGAGGGCAGGGCCGCGCTGACCTCGGACATGGTGGTGCCCCAGGCGACGCCGACGACGACGCCTCCACCGCCCCCGCCCTGGACTCTGCTCTCCCGGTCTGTGCCCTCCCCCGGGGCGTCACGACGGCCCGATCCGCCGGGGTCGGCCAGCGTCTCGATGAGGTCGACCATGTGCGCGGCGGCGACGGAGGCGACCTGCTGAAGGCGATGAATCTCCGTGGTGCCCTCGCGCACCGGGACGATGTGCGTGCGCACCCCGAACACCCGCGCCATCCGTCCCTCCAGGGAGCCGGCGCCGCCGGGCTGGACGAGGGTGACCCGCACGACGCCCTCCCGACGGGCCCGTGCCAGGAGCCGGGAGACGGTGGAGCGCGAGACCCGCAGGTGATGGGCGATCACCTCCATGGTTTCGCCCTGGACGTAGTACATGGAGGCCGCCTCGTAGGCGCGCACAAGCCCTCCGGGGTCGGCGGCGCTCCCAGAGGCGTCGACGGCGTTCACGGCTCCGGAGGTGCCTTCACCGGTCACGTCCGCCTCCTCTCACCATCGCGGTGCCGTTGCGCACTGCGGCAGGACATGATTTTCGCCCCATACGACATCAGATACCCCCCACAACGAAGGACGTCCATGCAGGTAAACGGACAATCTTGTGGAAGCCCCCAAACCTGTGTGCACGTTCGTGCATCTACCTTGCGCATTCTCCCACAGATGAGGAGAGTAGTGACAAGCGCCACGACGGGGCGCCGCGAGTGCGGCAGCGGGACTCAGCAGGCTCCGGCACCGAATCCCGCCATCCGGCACTCGCTCCACCCCGTCGCCCGCCGCCCCGGTCAACGCCGATCGGGGCCCGCGGGCCGCGCCGACCCTCGTAGACAGCACAGACCCGCACAGACCTCAATCAGCCGATCTCACGACACGTAGGAGCCCAGGAGCCATGACCTCCACCCGCACCCCCTCCTCGAAGAAGACCTCCGCCCGCAGCTCCGGCTCCTCGGGGCCCACGGGCCCCTCCTACCCCGAGCCCACGCACGACACGGCTCTCAACGCCGCGCAGCGCAAGCGCGCCCTGGAGGAGATGTCGTCATCCGAGGGCCTGGATCTCCTTGTCGTCGGCGGAGGCGTCACCGGCGCAGGCATCGCCCTGGACGCCGCGGCCCGCGGTCTGCGCACCGGAATCGTGGAGATGGGCGACTGGGCCTCGGGAACCTCCTCATGGTCCTCCAAACTCGTCCACGGCGGCCTGCGCTACCTCTACCAGCTCAACTTCGCCCTCGTACACGAGGCTCTCACCGAGCGCGGCCGCCTGCTGAGCACCACCGCGCCGCACCTGGTCAAGGCCCAGCCCTTCCTGTGGCCGCTCAAGCACCACTACGAGCGCTCCTACTCCGCCGTCGGCGTGGGCATGTACGACGCCCTCGCCCTGGCCGGCGCCCGCGGCCGCAAGACCGTGCCGATCCAGCGCCACCTGGGCCGTAAAGGCACCTCCGCCCTCGCCCCGTCGCTGGACACCAGCGGCCTGGCCGGCTCCATCCGCTTCTTCGACGCCCGCGTCGACGACGCCCGCCTGGTCATCGACCTGGTGCGCACCGCCGTCGGCCTGGGGGCGCTGGCCGCCAACCGCACCAAGGTCACCGGCTTCATCACCGACGAGCGCGGCCACGTCCACGGCGCTCGCGTCACCGATCTGGCCACCGGTACCGCCCACGAGATCCGCGCCAAGCGCACCATCAACGCCGCCGGCGTATGGACCGAAGAGGTCCAGGACCTGGCCACCGACGCCGGGGGCCTGAAGGTCCTGGCTTCCAAGGGCATTCACATCGTGGTCCCCAAGGAGGCCATCGACGCCGAGACCGGGGTCTTCCTGCGCACCGAGAAGTCCGTCCTGTTCATCATCCCCTGGCCCGAGTACTGGGTCATCGGCACCACCGACACCCCCTGGGACCTGGACGTCTCCAAACCCGTGGCCACCGCCGCCGACGTCGACTACATCCTCGAGCACGCCAACTCCGTCCTGTCCCACCCCATCACGCGCGCGGACATCATCGGCGTCTACGCGGGACTGCGTCCCCTGCTCCAGCCCAAGCTCAAACCGGGCGCGGAGGCCGCCTCCACGAAGGTCTCCCGCGAGCACACGGTCACCAGGGTCGCCCCGGGGCTGACCGCCATCGCCGGCGGAAAGCTGACCACCTACCGGGTCATGGCCTCCGACGCCGTCGACCACGCCCTGGGCGAGGCCCTGTCCCACGCCCACCCCTGCGTCACGCAGGAGCTGCCCCTGGTGGGCGCTGCGGGCTACCACGCCCTGGCCAGGCGGGCCGGGCGGATCGCCGGCGAGCGCGGCTGGACGCTGGAGCGGGTTACCCATCTGCTGGACCGCTACGGCGACGAGACCCCGGCGCTGCTGGCCTCCATCGACGACGCCGACGCAGCCGATCCCGAGAAGCGCCTGGGCGAGCCCCTGGCGGAGGCCCCCACCTACCTGCGCGCCGAGGTCGCCTGGGCCGTCACCCACGAGGGTGCCGAGAGCCTCGACGACGTCCTGCTGCGCCGGGTGCGCCTGGACATGTCACGCAGAGACCGGGGCCTGGCGGCCGCCGACGAGATCCTGGGGATCATGGCGCCGCTGCTGGGCTGGTCGAAGAAGGACGTCGCCGCCCAGAAGGAGGCCTACGCCCAGCGCGTGGCCCAGATCGCCGCGGCCGAGTCCGAGCTGACCGATGCCGCCGCGGTGGCGCACATCGCCGAGCCCATCTAGGCTCCTGCCGGCCGAGCGGCACCGGGTGCCGGTCCGCTCGGCTAGACGACTTTCCGTGCTGCCCGCCGTTCCCGGCGGCGGCGGGCAGCACGTTAATTCCATTACCCATCGAGAATCCGGACCATGCCGGTGACGTCCGAACCCGCACAACGTCGTGCAGAAAGAGAGCCGCAATGTCTGCGAGCCTGACCCAGATCTTCGCCTCGGAGGTCTTCGGGACCTTCCTTCTCATCCTTCTGGGCTGCGGCGTCGTCGCAGGTGTCGCCCTGCCCACCTCCAAGGCCAAGGACGGAGGCTGGATCGTCATCACTATGGCCTGGGGCCTGGCGGTCTTCGTGGGCGTCTACGCCGCCTACAAGACCGGCGCTCACCTCAATCCGGCCGTCACCATCGGCCTGGCGGTGGCAGGACGGGACCTGGCCGAGGGGATCCCCGCCTCGGCAACCAATATCATCGTCTACTTCGCCGCCCAGATGGTGGGCGCCATCCTGGGCGCCACCGCCGTGTGGCTGACCTACAAGAAGCAGTTCGACCAGAAGGCCGACGCCGCCGCCAAGCTCGGCGTCTTCGCCACCGGCCCGGCGGTGCGCTCCTACGGTTGGAACGTCGTGACCGAGGCCGTGGGCACTTTCGTCCTGCTGGCCTGGATCATCGCCTCGGGCAAGACGCCCTCCGGGCTTGGCCCGCTGGCCGTGGCCCTGGTCATCGTCGTCATCGGCCTGAGCCTGGGCGGTCCCACCGGCTACGCCATCAACCCGGCCCGCGACCTGGGGCCGCGCATCGCCCACGCCTTCCTGCCCATTCCGGGCAAGGGCGGCTCGGACTGGGCCTACTCCTGGGTCCCGGTCGTCGGCCCGATCATCGGCGCCGTCGCCGCAGGGCTCATCGTCCCCCACATCGCTGGCCTGTTCTGAACCCGGGCCCCTCTATACACCACCGACCACCACGCCCCTCACAACGCAGTGAAAGGACAATTCCTTGAGCCCCAACAGCACAGCAGACAGCGCTGAGAAGAAGTACGTCCTGGCCATCGACCAGGGGACGACCTCCTCACGCGCCATCCTGTTCAACCACGACGGGGAGATCGTCGCCGTCGATCAGAAGGAGCACGAGCAGATCTTCCCGCGCGCCGGCTGGGTCGAGCACAACGCAGTCGAGATCTGGGACAACATCCGCGCCGTCGTCGGCGGGGTACTCGCCAAGGCGCAGATCAACCGCCACGAGATCGCCTCGGTGGGCATCACCAACCAGCGCGAGAGCGCCGTCGTGTGGGACAAGAACACCGGCGAGCCCGTCTACAACGTCATCGTCTGGCAGGACACCCGCACCCAGAAGATCTGCGACCGTCTGGCCGGGGACGCCGGCCCGGACAAGTACAAGGACCGCGTGGGCCTGGGGCTGGCCACCTACTTCGCCGGCCCCAAGGTCGCCTGGGTTTTGGAGAACGTCGAGGGAGCCCGCGAGCGCGCAGAGGCCGGCGACCTCCTCATGGGCACCATGGACACCTGGACGCTGTGGAACCTCACCGGCGGGATCAACGGCGGCGTGCACGCCACCGACGTCACCAACGCCTCGCGCACGATGCTCATGAACATCGACACCCTGGACTGGAACCCGGAGATCTGCGCGGACATGGGCATCCCCATGTCCATGCTCCCCGAGATCCGTCCCTCCTCGGGGATGTTCGGCTACGGCCGCAAGAACGGCCTGCTGGTGGACACCCCCATCACCGGCATCCTCGGTGACCAGCAGGCGGCCACCTTCGGCCAGGCCTGCTTCGAGAAGGGTCAGGCCAAGAACACCTACGGCACGGGCTGCTTCATGCTCATGAACACCGGCACCACCCCGGTGCGCAGCGAGAACGGGCTGCTGACCACCGTGTGCTACCAGATCGGGGAGGAGCCGGCCGTCTACGCCCTGGAGGGCTCGATCGCCGTGGCGGGCTCCCTGGTGCAGTGGCTGCGCGACAACCTGGGGATCATCACCGACTCCAAGGAGATCGAGGCACTGGCCGCCAGTGTCGAGGACAACGGCGGGGCCTATTTCGTGCCGGCCTTCTCCGGCCTGTTCGCCCCGCACTGGCGTCCCGACGCCCGTGGCGCCCTGGTGGGCCTGACCCGCTACGTCAACAAGGCCCACATCGCCCGGGCCGTGGAGGAGTCGACCGCCTACCAGACCCGCGAGGTCCTCGAGGCCATGAACCGGGATGCCGCAGCCTCGGGTTCCACGGCCGCGGCCCTGACCGAGCTCAAGGTCGACGGCGGCATGACCCGCGACGAACTGCTCATGCAGTTCCAGGCCGATCAGGTGGGAGTGCCGGTCGTGCGCCCGAAGGTTGCCGAGACCACGGCGCTGGGGGCCGCCTACGCCTCCGGCATCGCGGTGGGCTTCTGGTCGGGCACCCAGGACGTCATCGACAACTGGGCAGAGGACAAGCACTGGGAGCCCGCCATGGAGGAGGCCGAGCGCGAGCGGCTCTTCCGCAACTGGAACAAGGCCGTCCAGCGCACCCTGGACTGGGTCGACGACGACGTCATCGAGTAGCCGGCGCGGGTCGGGCGGTAGTCGCCCGGCTCCGTCTCGGCAGGCGCTAAGACGCGTCCTCCTCCCACATGCAGCGCCCCGGCGCCGCCGGCGGCGCCGGGGCGCGTCACTAGTACTGACATACACTGTCGCACCCCGTGACTGGCCGGTAGATTCTTGGGTGGTGATCCCCGCCCTGACCTGCGGGGACCCTTCCCGTTCCCCCTCGCGAGGAGTCACCCTATGACGGCTCATCCCCCCGCCGCCCATTCTCATCCGCCCGCGCAGCGCCCGTCCGCATCCACACCGGCGCTTCCCGTTGATGAGTCCGATGACCTCACAGGCCCCGGCGGCGACAGGGCGACCACCGGCGAACGGATCATCGACCGGATCGAGTGGGCCGACATCGCGCGTATCGCGGTAGTGGGGCTGGCGTCCCTGGGCGTGTGGGCCGCGAGCGCTGCCGGAGCTCCCAGCCGGCTGGTGGCCGTCGCCGGGACGGCGGCCCTGGCGGTGGGGTGCTGGCCACTCGTCGTCGAAGCGGCCGGCGAGCTGCGCGAGCGGCGCATGAGCATGGAATTGTCGATGCTGCTGGCCATCGTGGCCGCCGCCGTGATCGGCGAGTGGGTGACGGCCCTGGCCGTGACCGTTTTCGCCCTGTGCGCCGAGGTCCTCGAGGATCTGTCGATGGACCGGGGCCGTGACGCCCTGACCGACCTCATGTCCTTCCTGCCGCAGACCGCTCGGGTGATGACCGGCCCGCAGGGCACCGAGACCTCGGAGGTGCCCCTGGACGAGGTACGCCCGGGACAGGTCATCGCCCTGAGCCCCGGAGGCCGGGTGCCGGTCGACGGCGTCGTACGCACCGGCCGGGCCGACGTCGACCAGTCCCGGATCACCGGGGAGTCGCTGCCCGTACAGGTCGGGCCGGGAGACCGGGTCCCGGCCGGGTCGATCACGCGCGGAGCCCTGGAACTTCAGGTCGAACGGGTCGGCGAGGACTCCTCCTACGGGCGGATCGTGGCGGCGGTGCGCCGCGCCCAGTCCTCGCGAGCGCCGGTCCAGCGCCTGGCCGACCGCCTGGCGGCCCGCATCGTCTACCTGGCGCTGGCGGCGGCCCTCGTCACCTTCCTGGCGACCCGGGACGCGCGCGCCACGATCTCGGTGATCATCGTGGCCGGGGCCTGCGGGGTGGCCGCGGGCACACCCCTGGCGGTTCTGGCCGCGATCGCCCGGGCTGCCCGCTGCGGGGCTTTTGTCAAGGACGGCACCCACCTGGAGAGGCTCTCCGCGGTGGACACGGTGGTGCTGGACAAGACCGGGACCCTCACCGCGGGCGCGCCCCGCGTCGTCGCCGTCAATCTCGCGCAACCCGCTGGGGAGCCCACCGCCGATCCCATGGCGGAGTCCACTGCGGAGTCCACTGCGGCACCCGCTGCGGGCGAGGACGAGGTCCTGGCCCTGGCGGCCGCGGCGGAGTGGAACTCCGAGCACCCGATCGGCCGGGCCATCTGCACCGAGGCCGCCGTGCGCGACCTGACGGTGCCGGTGCCCGACGACGTCATCTACTCCCCCGGCGCCGGGGTGAGCGCCCGCGTCAAGGAGCGCTGGATCACCGTGGGGCGCCGGGAGGGGCGGGAGCACCGAGCGGGTCAGGCGGTCCAGGAGACCGCCAGCGCCGCCGACACCGCCGACGACGCCGCTATCGTCTCCGATACCGCCTCCGACCCGGAGGCGCCGTCGGCCACCTCGGTGGTGGAGGTCAGGGCAGATGGCCGGCTCCTGGGCACCATCGCCCTGGCCGACCGGCTGCGCCAGGGGGCGGCCAGCGCGGTGCGAGACCTGGGCGGCATGGGCCTGGAGGTCCTCATGCTCACCGGCGACTCGGCCGCCTCCGCTACCCACGTGGCCCACGCGCTCGGCCTGGCGCCCGATCAGGTGCGCGCCGGGCTCCTGCCTGCTGACAAAGAAGAGGTCATCCGCGCTCGGCGCCGGGAGGGAAGGTGCGTGGCCATGGTGGGCGACGGCGTCAACGACGCCCCGGCGCTGAGCGCCGCCGATGTCGGCATCGCCATGGGCACCGGAACGGACGTGGCCCGCGAGGCCGGGGACGTGGTGCTCGTGGGCTCCGACCCGGCCGATCTGGTCGAGACCGTGCGGGTGGCCCGCCGGGCCCGGAGCATCATCATGGTGAACTTCGCGGGCACGGTCGTGGTCGACGTCGCCGGCATGATCGCCGCCGGGCTCGGACTGCTGGGACCGGTGGCCGCGGCGCTCGTGCACGTCGTCTCCGAATCCGCCTTCATCCTCAACTCGGCGCGCCTGGTCCCCCGCCCGGCCCGCAGGCGCTGAACCGGCTCTCCACCCGCCGCGATCCCGCCGGGGTCGGAGCGCCCGTGCGCCGCCCACGCCTCAGAGCACAGGAATTTAGCGCACGACCTCGGACGCAATAACGCGCCGGGGTTCTTCTGACGACGTCGGTCGTGGCCGGCTCCTCCTCCACTTTCACCCGGAAGCGTGCACGGAAGCAGTAACCTACCGCACCAGATGGTGCACAAGTCACCATGTCCGTGGCATGATCGTTAGGCCTTAGTACCCAGGAAGCAGCACCGCGGCTGCCTGCCCGGCACCGTCCGCGACCTGGCCGACCTCATCAGTACTCACAGTGGAGTAGCCATGACGCCAGCCGTCCAGTCAGCCTTGGCGGGCCTGCCCGCCGCCTTCACGCCGTCGACCACCGCCGTGGGCGGCAACGTCTACCTCACCGCCGCGGTGGGCCTGCTGCCGCTGGTGGTGTTCTTCGTCCTCATGGGCGTGTTCAAGGTGGCCACCCACTGGTGCGCGATCATCTCCCTTGTGGTCGCGGCGCTCACCGCCGTGGCCCTGTTCCACATGCCGGTGGGCATGACGGTCATGAGCGCCACCCAGGGCATGGCCATGGGTTTCGTCCCGATCGTCTACATCATCATTGCGGCCGTGTGGCTCTACAACCTCACCGACGTCTCGGGCCGTTCGACGGACCTGCGGGCCGTGTTCAATGCGATCGGCAAGGGCGATATGCGCGCTCAGGCCCTCATCGTGGCCTTCTCCTTCTGCGGTCTGCTCGAGGGGCTGGCGGGTTTCGGCGCCCCGGTGGCGATCGCCGCCGCCATGGTGGCGACCCTGGGGCTGCCCAAGCTCAAGGCCGCCGTCGTCGTCATGGTCGGCAACGCCATCAACGTGGGCTTCGGCGCCATGGCCATCCCCACCACGACGGCAGGCAAGCTCGGCGGGCAGGACCCGGTCACAGTCGCCACCGCCATGGGGCACCTGACCTGGGTGTTCTGCGCCTTCATCCCGCTGATCCTGCTGTTCATCCTCGACGGGATGCGCGGCGTCAAGCAGCTGTGGCCGCTGGCCATCGTGGCGGGACTGGCCACCGGGGTGGGCCACTTCTTCACCCCTTCGATCTCGTATGAGCTCACCGCCGTGCTGGCCTCCCTGCTGGGCCTGGCGGCCTCCTACATCTTCCTGCTGGTGTGGACCCCCAAGACCCCTGACGAGTACCGCTCCCAGGTGGCCGCCGACGACACCCCCGACCGCGAGCGCGTCATCCTGGCCCTACTGCCATACATCCTGGTGGTCGTCATCATCGCCGCCACCAAGCTGTGGACCCTGGGCGTCAATCTCGACAAGGTCTTCAAGGCCACCGACCTGCCCGTGAAGTGGCCCGGCGTGTACGGCCAGCTCCTGAACGCCAAGGGCGAGGCCTCCAAGAGCGCCATCTACACGCTTCAGACCCTGTCCAACCCGGGCACCTGGATCTTCCTGACCGCCATCATCGTCACCTTCGTCTACGCGACGCGCTCGGTACCGGGCAAGTTCGAGATGAGCGTGGGCAAGGGCCTGGCCACCCTGGCCAAGACCTGCTACACGCTGCGCATGGCGATCCTGACGATCGCGGCCGTCATGGCCCTGGCCTACGTCATGAACTTCTCCGGGCAGACCTCGGCGATCGGCGCGGCCCTGGCGGCCACGGGCGCTGCCTACGCCTTCCTCTCCCCGGTCCTGGGCTGGGTGGGCACCGCCGTGGCCGGCTCGGCGACCAGCGCGGGCGCCCTGTTCGCCAACCTGCAGGCCACCGCCGCCCAGGGGGCCGGGCTCGACCCGAGGATCCTGCTGGCCGCCAACACGATCGGCGGGGGCCTGGGCAAGATCGTCTCCCCGCAGAACCTGGCCATCGCCTCGACCGCGGTGGACGCCCCCGGCACGGACGCCGAAATCCTCAAAAAGGCGGCGCCCTACTCCATCGGGCTGCTGGTGGTGCTGGGCGCGCTCGTGCTCCTGGCCTCCCAGGTGGGGCTGGGTATCTGAGGCTGCCGACCGTTCACCCCCGCTACTGCGCACCCTGCCCCCAGATCCTTCGCGATTCCGGGGGCGCGGGCGTGCATTCGGGCTCCGACGTCGGATCGGGAACGTACTTCTCGATTGAGAACTGCGATCTCCTGCAAACGACTGATCCCCGACACCTGCAATCTGCAGGAAAACGCAGTCCTCGCGGCAAAAGTACGTTCTCGACGGCGGCTGCGGTGGCGAAAGCAAGGTGGTTCTGCTGGGATGAGACCGAAGGAGGCTGCCGTGACAGCTCATGCTCCCCTGGCCGCAGGACGCAGGCACACCGTCGGGGGCCTCCCCGACGGTCGAGTGGTCGCCGTCGGAGCAGATTCCGCCGGAGAGTGCCGTGTGTCGCAGTGGCGGGACGTGGTCGCCGTGGCGGCCGGCAATGTTCACGCGGCCAGCAACACCGGGCGCTCTCACACACTGGGGCTCCGCAGCGACGGAACGGTTCTGGCATGCGGATGGAACGCGCAGGGTCAGTGCCATGTCCAGGACTGGCATGGTGTCGTCGCCGTTGCCGCAGGATGGAGATTCAGTACGGGACTGCGGGGCGACGGGACGCTGGTGACAACCGGCCGCGACACCGAGGGGCAGCGGCAGGTCGACCGCTGGAGCGAGATCGCGGATATCAGCTGCGGCGACTGGCACACGGTGGCCATTCGTGCCGACGGAAGCGTCTGCGCTGCGGGCAGCAACGCCGCGGGCCAGTGCGAGGTGCACGACTGGCACCGAGTTCGCGCGGTCTCCGCGGGGTACCTCCACACCATTGGCCTGCTGGAGAACGGCGCTGTTCGCGCGGCTGGACACCCGGAGTTCTGGGCCGGGATCGAGCACTGGACCGACATCATCGCCGTGGCGGCGGGCAGCCACCACAGTGTGGGTCTCAAGGCCGACGGCACCGTTATCGCAACAGGCAGATCGGAGGCCGGTCAGTGCGCTGTGGGCCATTGGCGCGACATCGTGGCCATCGCAGCGGGCGCGGCCCACACCGTGGGGCTCCGCGCAGACGGCGGTGTCGTCGCCACCGGCAGCAACAGCCACGGACAGCTCGAGGTCGGGGCCTGGTCCCTCGCCTGAGCCCCGCACGGTCCACTGACGTCGCGGGCAGTTCTACGTGAGGCACCGCGGCTCCTTCCCAGCTCCTCTCCTCCCCGGCCAGGACACTGCACGTGTTCCGGAGGAAGGAGCCGAAAGGAGGCGCCCCCAATCATGCCAGCCGGCACTGACATCCTGAGCTCGGCCCTACCGCAGTTGTGGGCCGCGTAGCTGCACATTCTCTCTGGGTCTCGTGCTCTTACGCAGTCGCCGACGTCCTCGCGGGCATCACAGGTCTCACAGGCCTCGCAGGATCAGGCCCAGCCCCAAGCGCAGCTGGCCGATCACCTCGTCGGACTCCGTTGGCGGGGCGTTGAGCAGGTCGAGGGTCAGCCCGTTGACGACGGCGGTCACCAGGCGCGCTCCCTCGGCGGGTGACAGGTCCGCGCGCATACGACCGGCCTTCCGAGCGTCGGCCATAACACCCTCGACCCAGGTACGCATGACCTGGAGCGCCTCCCAGTACGGATCGGCCAGCCAGGGCCTGGTGGATGCGGCGGCTCCGAAGGCGACCCAGGCAGCCGCGTCCTCGCGCTGCACGGCCCCGGTCGGCAGAAGCTCGGCAAGAGCCCTCACCAAAGTCTCCGGCTGCGCGGGGTCGACCTCATGAGAGACCACACGGCCAGCCTGGCGCTGGACGGAGCGGACGAGGGCGTCGGTCAGCAGAGTTCGCCGGCTCGGCGAGCGGTACTGAACGGTGCCCGGGGCGACGCCGAGCCGGGCGGCCACGCTGCGAACACTGACCCGGTCGAAGCCCTGCTCGGCGATGATCGCGATGGTGGCGTCAGCGGTCATGCTCGCCGCCGGTGACATCAGGGTATAGAGGACCGATCGCTGGTCCGTTTCCTGGTCCATGACACCACCCTCCGTGGTTTTCCGTCTCCGTGCCTTCGCAGGCGCCCTCCACCATCGTTACTTCCACCGACTTCTCGGGCGCTCAATAGCGGTTGCCTCACCAGACTATCCCCCATACGATCGTACGAGAATCGTCATACGGTCGTACGACAACAGTCGGTCAACGAGCGAGGTGCCCCATGGAACACGCCGCCACACTCGCAGGACTCGCCCTGCTGGACTCCACCAGCCTGGGCACACTGGCCATCCCGATCGCGCTCGTCGTGCGCAGCCATCGCGTGGACCGCAGGCCGATGGCCATCTACCTGACCACCGTGTGCCTGGTGTATCTCGGCCTCGGGATCGCCCTGGTGGCCGGCTTCGACCTCATCAGCTCCACCGCGGCACGCCTGGCCCGAACCGGGACGGCACAGTGGGCGACCCTCGTCATCGGTGTGGTGCTGGCGGGTTTCGGCATCCTCAGCCCTGACCCGGCCAAGCCCGAACCCGGAACAGACTCTTTGGGAAGCCGGCCCACTCCCGCCTCGGCCAGGGCGATGGTCGTTCTGGGACTGGGAGCCTCGCTCGCCGAAGCCGCCACCATGGTTCCCTACATCGCGACGACCGGAATCATTGCCTCCTCACCAGAGGCTTGGCCGGTACGGATCGTCACCTTGATCCTGTACTGCCTGGTCATGATCGCCCCCGCCCTCGTCCTGCTCATCCTGGCCGATACGCTGGGGCAGCGCTTTCTACCCAAGCTGGCAAGAATCGCCCCCAGGCTGGAGTACGAGGCTAAGGTCACCCTCCTGTGGATCGCGGCGATCCTCGGTCTCCACCTCGCCGGGCGCAGTGCAGGCGCCCTGGGCCTGTTGAGTTAGCTGCACCGATCGGGGACGTACTTCTGAGCCGAGGACTGCGTTCCCCCACCGGCAACTGCTCCCCGGCACCCGCATTCTGGCGGCAAACGCAGTCCTCGCCGCAAAGGTACGTCCTCGCGGCAAAAGTGCGTTCTCGACGACGCCGGCCGCACTCCCGCCAGAGCCTCTCCGAGACCCGACACGGTTAAGGGCAGTGATGCATGACGCAATCCGCGTCTAGGACTTACCTCCCACACGCCGCAAACACCCCCTGATCAACCCACCCCCGACGCACACAGATCTGCACCATCTCGCCGGAAAACCTACTCCGGAGAACGAGACCGACCGGCCAGGAGACCGACGTCGTCAGATGACCCCCACCGTCGGCCCGTAGCCTGAGACACAGACGAGGCCGCAACAGACCCCGCCCTTATACAGGCAGTCCGGGTCGGTCCTCGTGAAGACACTGTCACCTACGACGTCGTGGAGGCATATCGTGCGAATCGCCCTTTTCGCCACCTGTCTTGCGGACACCATGTTCCCGCAGGCAGCGCAGGCAACCGTCACCATCCTGGAGCGGCTCGGCCACCAGGTCTGCTTCCCCGAGGGACAGGTCTGCTGCGGCCAGATGCACGCCAACACCGGCTACTTCAAGCAGGCCGCCAAGATCACCCGCAACCACGTGGATACCTTCTCCCCCGTGCTCGACGGCGAGTGGGACGCCATCGTCATCCCCTCGGGCTCGTGCACCGGCGCCGCCCGCCACGAGCAGGGCCTCGTGGCCGAGCACGTGGGCGACACGGCCCTGGCCAAGAGGGTCGAGCAGATCGCCGCCCACACCTACGACCTCACCGAGCTGCTCGTCGACGTCCTGGGCACCGAGGACGTGGGCGCCTACTTCCCCCACACGGTCACCTACCACCCCACCTGCCACTCGATGCGGATCGCCAAGGTGGGCGACCGCCCCTACCGCCTCCTCAAGGCCGTCGAGGCTCTCACCCTCATCGACCTGCCCGACGCCGAGGTCTGCTGCGGCTTCGGCGGCACCTTCTCCATGAAGAACTCCGAGACCTCCACCGCGATGCTCGCCGACAAGATGAGCAACGTGATGTCCACGCGCGCCGAGGTCCTGTGCGCCGGCGACTACTCCTGCCTCATGCACATCGGCGGCGGCCTGTCGCGCGTCAACTCCGGGGTGCGCATCATGCACCTGGCCGAGATCCTGGCCTCTACCAAGGACGTGCCCTTCGAGGGCAACATCTCCTTCGCCCCCAGGCACGTCCAGCACACCGAGAACTCCCAACACGCACAGGCGGTGGCACGATGACACAGGTATTCCTGGGCATGCCCCACACGGGCGGCTGGCGCACCGACGTCGAGCAGCCCGAGAACACGCTGCGGTGGGGGCACACCTTCCCCGAGGGCGCCCACAAGACGCTGGCCAACACCCAGATGCGCCGCAACCTGGGCCACGCCACCCGCACCATCCGCACCAAGCGCGCCCAGCGCGTGGCGGAGATGCCCGACTGGCAGGACCTGCGCGACGCCGCCGAGGCCGTCAAGTTCGAGGTGGCCTCGCGCCTGCCCGAGCTGCTAGAGCAGTTCGAGGCCAATGTGACCGCGCGCGGCGGCATCGTCCACTGGGCGCGCGACGCCGCCGAGGCCAACCGGATCATCGCCGGCATCATCGCCTCCAAGGGGGTCGACGACGTCGTCAAGGTCAAGTCGATGGCCACCCAGGAGACGAACCTCAACGAGTACCTGGCCGACCGGGGCATCACGGCCCACGAGACGGACCTGGCCGAGATGATCGTCCAGCTCGCCGACGACATGCCCTCGCACATCGTGGTGCCCGCCATCCACCGCAACCGCTCCGAGGTGCGCGGCATCTTCCTGGACCGCATGGACGACGCCCCCGAGGATCTCTCCGACGACCCGCAGGAGCTCACGGCCGCGGCCCGCTCCCACTTGCGCAACAAGTTCCTGCACGCCTCCGTGGCCGTCTCCGGCACGAATATGGGCGTGGCCGAGACCGGCACGGTCTCCATCTTCGAATCCGAGGGCAACGGGCGCATGTGCCTGACCCTGCCGGACACGCTCATCACCCTCATGGGCATCGAGAAACTGGTGCCCCGTTTCCAGGATGTGGAGATCTTCTCCCAGCTCCTGCCGCGCTCGGCGACCGGCGAGCGCATGAACCCCTATACCTCCATGTGGACCGGCGTCACCGAGGGCGACGGCCCCAAGGAGTTCCACCTGGTGCTCATGGACAACGGGCGCACTAAGACCCTGGCCGACCCGGTGGGCCGCCAGGCCCTGGCCTGCATCCGCTGCGGGTCGTGCATGAACATCTGCCCGGTCTACCAGCACACCGGCGGGCACGCCTACGGCTCGGTCTACCCCGGCCCGATCGGCTCGATCCTGACCCCCCAGCTCACCCAGGGCCTGGCCGACGACGACCCGGTCCACACCCTGCCCTTCGCCTCTTCCCTGTGCGGGGCCTGCGGCGAGGTGTGCCCGGTCAAGATCGACATCCCCACAATCCTCATCCACCTGCGGGCCCGCTCGGTGGACGTCAAGCGCCGCGCGGTGCCGGACGTGTGGGACGTGGCGATGAACGTCTCGGCGCCGGTGATGTCGAAAAGCTCGCTGTGGGCGGCGGCCTCGGAGACGGTCAAGGCCTCGGCGCTGCTGGGCGGCAAGGACGGCAAGATCGGAGCCCTGCCCTTCCCCGCCTCCCTGTGGACCGGGGCGCGCGACCTGCCAGTGGCACCCTCGGAGACCTTCCGCCAGTGGTGGCGGCGCACCCACCCCGATGGCGAGACCCCGGTGAGCGGGGCCGCCGGCTCCAGGACCGACCGCGGCCACGACGCCAGCGACGGTTTCCCGGCCGATCCGCCCCCGCCTCCCGGCAGGCCGGTCCCCGGGTCCGCCTCCGGGCAAGTGCCCGGCAGCGCGAGCGCCGACGGCGAGCCCGCCCCGGCTGCGCTGGACGCGCGCTCGGCCATCGTCAACCCCGAGCCGATCGCCCCGGGAGCGCCCGCGCCCCAGGCCCCGGCCGGTCCGACCAGTGAGGAGGAACAGTGATGGACGCCAAATCAGCGATCCTCGCCCGCGCCCGCGACGCGATCTCTCGGTCCCAGACCCGGCCGGTGGGGCCGATCCCCCGCAACTACATCCGTTCCGGGGAGAACCCTCCGGGGTCCAAGCCCGTGGTCGACGAGATGATCGAAAAGCTCGAGGACTACTCGGCCAGCGTCATCGTTGCCCCCAAGGACGCCGCAATCCTGGATGCCATTGACGAGCTGCTCGGCGAGGCGCGCACCGTCGTCGTCCCGGACGGCCTGCCGGAGGCCTACAAGAAGGCGGCGGCCAGGGGCGGGCGCACCGTGGTGGAGGACTCCCGGAAGAAGGCCATCGCCACCCTCGACCTCAACGAGATCGACGCCGTGGTGACCTGCTCGCGCGTGGGCATCTCGATCTCGGGGACGATCATCCTCGACGGCGAGCCCGACCAGGGCCGCCGGGCCATCTCCCTGGTGCCGGACAAGCACGTCGTGGTCCTGGAGCGCGAGTCGATCGTGCCGACGGTGCCGCAGGCCGTCGACATCCTGGGCGAGCACCCCACGCGCCCGACGACGTGGATCGCCGGCGGCTCGGCCACCAGTGACATCGAGCTGGTGCGCGTCAACGGCGTCCACGGCCCGCGCAACCTGCGCGTCGTCGTTGCGCACTGAGCTTCGTCAAGCGCATCCGTTCTCCGCGTCGCCCGACCGTACACCGGTCGGGCGACGCGGTTCTTCGCCAGTTCCCGCAAGGGTTCCGACGGATGGGCGGGATGCGTAGGCCGGCTCGGCGGGGCCGCCCCGGGCATGTGCGCACCCGTTTTCCGTGGAGGCGGAGTTGACTGGAGATGATCGGCGGCAGCGCGGAAAGGACATCTCTTGACCATCTCACTGACTGAGTCGCCCCTTGCCCCTGACTACGACCGCTCCTCCATGACCACCGGGATCGTCCACATCGGCGTGGGCGGCTTCCACCGCGCCCACGAAGCCGCCTACCTCGACAGGCTCATGCGCAGGCGCGCCGGGACCGGCCTCCGAGAAGGCGCCGGGAGCACCTCCCCGGAAGGCTCCTGCCTGGACTGGGGGATCTGCGGCGTCGGACTGCTGCCCGGCGACGCGCGGATGCGTGACGCCCTGGAGGGCCAGGACCACCTCTACACCCTCATCCTCAAGCATCCCGGCGGACTGCGGGACCCGGTGGTCATCGGCTCCATCCACGACTACCTCTTCGCCCCCGACGCCCCCGAGGCCCTCCTGACTCTCATGAGCGCGCCGACCACCCGGATCGTCTCGCTGACGGTCACCGAGGGCGGCTACAACGTCGACGACGCCACCGGCGAGTTCCGCACCGACTCTCCCGGAGCCGTGTACGACGCCGAGCACCCGGGCGGGCCCGTCACCGCCTTCGGCTACATCGTTGAGGCGCTGCGGCGCCGTCGGGAGTCCGGGACCGCACCGTTCACGGTCATGAGCTGCGACAACCTGCCCGGCAACGGGAAGGTGGCGCGCACGGCGGTCGTCTCCCAGGCCGCGATGAGAGACCCGGAGCTGGCCGACTGGATCGAGGCCAGCGTCGCCTTCCCCAACTGCATGGTCGACCGGATCACTCCGCGGACCACGGTGGCCGATATCGCCGAGCTGCGGCGCAAGCTCGGCGTCGAGGACGCCTGGCCGGTGGTCTGCGAGCCCTTCTCCCAGTGGGTGATCGAGGACGACTTCCCCTCCGGGCGGCCCCCGTTGGAGGAGGTCGGGGTGCAGATGGTCGACGACGTCACGCCCTACGAGCTCATGAAGCTGCGCCTGCTCAACGCCTCCCACCAGGGGCTGGCCCACTGGGGACGACTGCTGGGGATCGAATACGCGCACGAGGCCGCCGCGGATGCGGACATCTCCCGGTGGGTGCGCGCCTACCTCGAGCGCGAGGCCCGCGCGACGCTGCGTTCGGTGCCGGGGATAGACCTGAACGACTACGTGGACGCGCTCTTCGAGCGCTTCACCAACGAGGCGATCGCGGACACGCTCTTCCGTCTGGCGCAGGACGCCTCCGGCCGGATGCCGAAGTTCGTCCTGGGCACGGTGCGTGACAACCTCACCGCGGGCGGGCCGATCCGCCTGGGAGCGGCGATGGTGGCCGCCTGGGCGCTGGGCGAGGAGGGCGTCGATGAGAACGGCGGGGCGATCGTCATCGACGACTCGCTGGCCGACGAGCTGCTGCCCCTGGCGGCCGCGCAGAAGGCCGGCCATGAGACCGCCTTCATCTCCCACGAGGGCGTCTTCGGAGAGCTGGCGACCGATGAGCGCTTCCGGCGAACCTTCATCGAGGAGCTGGACGCCCTGCGGCGCGAAGGGGCTCGGGCGCGCCTGCGGGCCCTGGCCGGCGGTCCCCGAGAGGCTCAGCCCCGGCCCGTCAGGTCGACGGGGACATCCGACGCGTAGAGGTGCGCCAGCTTCCCGGCGGGCAGATTCCACCGCACCGGCGAGTACCGCATCGCAGACGTTCCGGCCACCCCCACCACCGCAAAGATTGCTAAGGCTTACCTTGCTTTGGTGACCTTTGTCCCATAGCATGAAGTGGCTCGTGGGACTCAGGACTGGGCTGCGGAGGCCAGTCGCCTCTTGCGAGCACTCCGCACCGTGCGGAGCATCCAGAATCCGACTCACTGATGAGGTTCCTATGGTCAAGCGCCAGCTTCCCAACCCGAGCGAGATCTTCGAGCTACTCCACTTCAAGACGCCCGAGTTCAACCCCAAGCGCCGACGCCTCGACGCCGCGCTGACCACCTGGGACCTGCGCAAGATCGCCAAGCGGCGCACACCGGCCGCGGCCTTCGACTACACCGACGGCGCCGCCGAGGGCGAGGTCTCCCTGCGCCGCGCCCGCCAGGCCTTCCGCGATGTGGAGTTCCACCCCGACATCCTTCGCCCCGCCGTCGACGTCGACACCTCCTGCGAGATCCTCGGCGGCCGTTCCGCCATGCCCTTCGGCATCGCCCCCACCGGCTTCACCCGCCTCATGCAGACCGAGGGCGAAATCGCCGGGGCCGGGGCCGCGGGCGCCGCCGGGATCCCCTTCACCTTGTCCACCCTGGGCACCACCTCCATCGAGGACGTCAAGGCCGCCAACCCCCGCGGACGCAACTGGTTCCAGCTCTACGTCATGCGCCAGCGCGAGATCTCCTACGGGCTGGTCGAGCGCGCCGCCGCGGCCGGCTTCGACACCCTCATGTTCACCGTCGACACCCCCGTGGCCGGGGCCCGCCTGCGCGACAAGCGCAACGGATTCTCCATCCCGCCCCAGATCACGGCCGGCACCGTCCTCAACGCGATCCCCCGCCCGTGGTGGTGGTTCGACTTCCTGACCACGCCCAAGCTGGAGTTCGCCTCCCTGAAATCCACCGGCGGCACCGTGGGCGAGCTGCTCGACGCCGCTATGGATCCCACCATCAGCGACGACGACCTCAAGGTCATCCGCTCCATGTGGCCCGGCAAGATCGTCATCAAGGGCGTGCAGACCGTCGAGGACTCCAAACGCCTCATCGACCTGGGCGTCGACGGCATCCTGCTGTCCAACCACGGCGGACGCCAGCTCGACCGCGCCCCCGTCCCCTTCCGCCTCCTGCCCGAGGTGGTCCGGGAGGTCGGCAAGGACGCCACGATCATGGTGGACACCGGCATTATGAACGGCGCCGACATCGTGGCCGCTCTCGCCCTGGGCGCCAAGTTCGGGCTCGTGGGCCGCGCCTACCTCTACGGTCTCATGGCCGGCGGCCGTGAGGGCGTGGACCGCATGATCGAGATCCTCTCCGACGAGGTCATCCGCACCATGAAGCTCCTGGGCGTCTCCAGCATCGGCGAGCTCGAGCCGCGTCACGTCACCCAGCTGACCCGCCTGGCCCCGGTGCGCCCGCGGGTCAAGGCGGCGGCCGACGCCGTCGCCCGCTGACCCTGCGCGGGCCCCGCCCGGACCTGACGGACGGTTTCGGGGCTCGCCCGGTCTTCCCCCTGCCCTCCGCTCCGCGGAGGAATCCCTACTGGCCGCCCGTGCGCGGGCGGCACCCGGTGGCCCCGGAGAGGCGACCCCAGTGGTCCCCTCTCCGGGGCCACCGGCGTCCTGACGAGAACCGGAAGCATGCCGGAAACAGACCGGGCGCTATGGTCTCGACAGACTCACATCTCTCCTTGGCGACGGGTCTGGGCCTCCTTGCGCGAGACGAACCACCCAGCGCCCTGGATCACCCCTGCGGTCAGCTCCGAGCGACCACCGCCCTGAGGAAGGGACAGCGCCATGGCACAGTCCACGTCAGACCCGATGTCAGGTCCCGCGACGACGGTCGACGACCTCGAGGACGACGACCTCGCCCAACCCGGCCGTCTCATCTCCAGCCGCTGGCGGCCTCGCAGCCTGCGCACCACGCCGTCGAGAGAGGACCGGGGGCTGTTCGGCCACCCCCAGGGCCTGCCCTGGATGCTCAATGTGGAGATGTGGGAGCGCTTCTCCTACTACGGCATGCGCGCCATCCTGCTGTACTTCATCACCGACACGATGGCCGATGGGGGCCTGGGCCTGAGCGACACCAGCGGACAGGTCGTCATCGCGCTCTACGGGATGGCCGTCTACCTGCTGGCCATCCCCGGGGGTATCTTCGCCGACCGGGTCATCGGGCCGTGGCTGTCCACCCTCTACGGCGGCGTGGTCATCATGGCCGGGCACATCTGCCTGACCATCCCCACCACAGTCACGTCCTGGACGGGGATCGTCCTGGTCGCCGTCGGAACCGGCTTCATCAAACCGAACCTGACGACCATCGTCGGCGGCCTCTACGACGACGATGACATCCGCCGCGATGCCGGCTTCCAGCTGTTCTACACGTCCATCAACGTCGGCGCCTTCGCCTCTCCCCTGCTCACCGGCTGGCTGCGCGAGCACTACGGCTACCACGCCGGCTTCTCCTCGGCCGCCGTCGGCATGGCCTTCGCTCTGGCGGCCTTCGTCTATGGCCGCCACAAGCTCTCGGCCTTCGCCTTCACCGTCCCCAACCCCATCCGCCCCGAGGAGCGCCAACGGTTGCTTCTGGGATCTCTCGGGGTCCTGGTCGCCATCGGCGTCGTCGTCGCAGTCCTCCAGGTGCTCACCGGCAACCTGGTCACCACCGTCGCTACGGCGGGCCTGCTCATCCCGGTCGGTACGGCTGTGGCCTACTTCGTGGTCATGTTCCGCTCCCCGAAGGTGACCGTCCCCGAGCGAACCCACCTGCGCGCCTACATCCCCCTGTGGATCGGCGCAGTCCTGTTCTTCATGATCACCGAGCAGGCCGCCGGCAAGATGGCCACCTTCGCCGAGTCCAACACGGACCTGCGCTTGCCCTTCTTCGGATGGTCGACCACCGCTGAGGCCTATCAGTCGGTCAACCCCGCGGCGATCGTGCTCCTGGCTCCGCTGGTCGGCATGCTGTTCACCCGACGGGCGGGCAAGTTCCCCTCCACCATCATGAAGTTCGTCATCGCGGTGCTCATCGTCGGGCTCTCGGCGCTCATGCTGGGTTACGGATTCCAGATCTGGCCGGGCGGACAGGACCTGTCCCCCTGGTGGTTCCTGGCGCTGGTCTACGTCATCCAGACCGTCGCCGAGCTCTTCCTGACTCCGGTCGGTCTTGCCACGACGACCGCCCTGGCCCCCAGGAGCTTCGCTTCCCAGGCGATGGGGCTGTGGTGGCTCAGCGTCGCCGCCGGGCAGGGCGTCGCCGGATTCGTCATCGCCCAGACCGAGCACCTCTCTGACGCCACCTACTACTACGGCCTGGGCGTGGCCACACTGCTCATGGCCCTGGTGCTGTTCGCTGTCGCCCCGTGGACGCAGCGGCAGATGGCCGACGTCGAGACGGCCACTGCCGAGTGAACCGCGACTGACCAGCGTCTCGCCGAGTAGCCCCACCCCGCCTCGGCGGGAATCACCTGCCTGATTATCCTCGTATTTCTCCCCGATCGACTGCACGGTCGGAGTAAGGTGCACGGGTACCTGCGGTTCGTACTGGACACCGATGGTCCGGTCGCATTCCTCACCCGACCGCAGGAAGGGAGAGTCTCATGTCAACGACCCCGACTCCCGTCGAGGACGATCTCGCCACCGGCCGGATAATCACCAGCCGCTGGCGGCCCGCCACCCTGCGCATGACGCCGTCGAAGGAGGACCGGGGGCTGTTCGGCCACCCCCGGGGCCTGCCCTGGATGCTCAATGTGGAGATGTGGGAGCGCTTCTCCTACTACGGGATGCGCGCCATCCTGCTGTACTTCATCACCGACACCGTGGCGAGTGGCGGCCTCGGCCTGAGCGCCAACTCCGGCCAGGTCATCTTGGCCTCTTACAGCGCCGCCGTCTACCTGCTGGCCATCCCCGGGGGTATCTTCGCCGACCGGGTCATCGGGCCATGGCTGTCCACCCTCTACGGCGGCCTGGTCATCATGGCCGGGCACATCTGTCTGTCCATCCCCGTGGTGGCCACCTCCTGGCTCGGTGTCGTCCTGGTGGCCGTGGGCACCGGCTTCATCAAGCCGAACCTGTCCACGATCGTCGGGGGTCTCTATGACGACGATGACCCGCGGCGTGATGCCGGCTTCCAACTGTTCTACATGTCGGTCAACGTCGGGTCGCTCGCCTCTCCGCTGGTGACCGGCTGGCTGCGCGAGCGCTACGGCTACCATGCCGGCTTCTCCTCGGCCGCCGTCGGCATGGGGGTGGCCCTGATCGCCTTCGTCTATGGCCGCCACAAGCTCTCGGCCTTCGCCTTCACCGTTCCCAACCCCATCCGCCCCGAGGAGCGCAAGAGGTTCGTGCTCGTATCGGTACTGATCGTGGCGGGGACGGCCGCGCTTGTCGCGGTCCTCAGCACTCTGACCGGAAGCCTACTGGACGCCATCTCCACCACCATGCTCATCATTCCGACCGGTGCGGCGTTGGGCTACTTCGCGCTGATGTTCCGCTCGCCCAAGGTCACGGCCCGCGAGCGCTCCCACCTGCGCGCCTACATCCCCCTGTGGATCGGCGCGGTCCTGTTCTTCATGATCTCCGAGCAGGCGGCCGGCAAGATGGCCACCTTCGCCAAGGACTACACCGACGGTCATATCCCGGTGATCGGATGGGTCGTTAGCCCGGAGACCTACCAGTCCATCAACCCGGCCACG
This sequence comes from Actinomyces johnsonii, assembly GCF_006546835.1. GTDB lineage: Bacteria > Actinomycetota > Actinomycetes > Actinomycetales > Actinomycetaceae > Actinomyces > Actinomyces johnsonii. The sequence goes on from NZ_VICB01000017.1 coordinate 32,738, forward strand.
ATCGTCATTCTGGCCCCGTTCATCGGCTGGCTCTTCACCCGGCGGGCAGGCAGGTTCCCTTCCACCATCATGAAGTTCGCGATCTCGGTGCTCACCATCGGCACATCGGCCTTCATCCTAGGCTACGGCTTCCAGACCTGGACCGGCGGCGCGAAGCTGGCCCCCTGGTGGTTCCTGGCCGTGGTCTTCATCATCCAGACCGTCGCCGAGCTCTTCCTGTCCCCGGTGGGACTGTCCACAACGTCGGCACTGGCGCCCAAGAACTTCGCCTCCCAAACGATGAGCCTGTGGCTGCTGACGACAGCCACCGGCCAAGGGCTCGCCGGCTTCATCATCTCCAGAACGGAGCACGTCGCGAATTCCACCTACTACTACGGTCTGGGCGTCGTGACGGTCGCCGTGGCCATCATCCTGTTCGTCGTCGCTCCTTGGACGGAGCGGAAGATGGCCGACGTCGGGGTCACCTCCCAGGACTAGGCACGGCTAGGCCGCCGCTGGCGGGCCGGTGGGGAGACGATGGAAAAGAGGGCCGTCATGAAGAGCTACACCTCCGGCGAGGAGCTCATCGCCGAGATCCGCAAACGCGCCGAACTGTTCGTCGCAGAGTTCGACGACGTCCCAGCCTCCGGGCTCCACACGCTCAAGGACGGCGCGGACCGCACCCCGGCGCAGATGCTCGCCTACCAGCTGGGGTGGATGGACCTGCTGCTGGGCTGGGAGCGAGACGAGCGGGCGGGGCGCGAGGTGGTTACGCCCGCGCCCGGCTACCGGTGGAACCAGCTCGGCGATCTCAACAGCTCCTTCTACGAGCAGTGGCGCGACGCCTCGCTGCCCCAGCTTCGGGAGGCCTTTCGGGAGAGGGTCGACGGCGTCGTCGCCCTCGTGACATCGCTGAGCCGAGACGAGCTCTTCACCTCCGGGCAGCGGGCATGGGCCTCCTCGACGCCGTCGGCCTGGCCGGTGGCCAAGTGGGTGCATATCAACACGGTGGCGCCCTTCACCTCCTTCCGCGCGAAGATCCGCGCCTGGAAGCGCGGTTGAGCACTCGGATCGCTCAACCCTGGGAGGACTCAAAGAACAAGGGCGCCCCGGGCTCTCGGCCCGGGGCGCCCTTGTCTCTGATCGGATCAGGCTGGATCAGGCGGCCTTGGGGTAGGCCTTCTGGACGGCATCGAGCATCTCGAGGGCCGAGTAGTAGTCCAGCCGGAAGGACGAGGGCGGCATGTACTGCACCTTGCCTCCGGTCACCGGGGCTGCCGAGCTGAAGGTCTCGTTGCTGGTGACGGCGTTCTTCGCTGTCTCATCGGCGGCGATAACCACCCAGTTCTCACCGGTCAGTCCCGCCTGGACGTTCTCGGGCGAGAGCTGGACGATGTCCTTGCGGTCACCCATGGACTGGTCGCCCTTGACGTTGTCGGGGACGGTGGCGATGGTGAAGCCCAGGTCCTTGAGGAGCTGGACCTGCGGGGCCTCCTCGGTGAAGGCGTTGGCGCCCTTGGTGCCGTCCCCGGGGACCGTGAAGACCGACGTCGCCCCCTGCGGGACGGCGATGGCGCCCTTGGCCTTCTCCGCCTTGGTGCTGTAGTCCTTGACGACGGAGTCGGCCTTGGCCTGGCGGCCGGTGGCCTGGCCCAGGGTCTTGGTGACGTCCTGCCAGGAGTGCGATCCGTAGTCGATGACGAGGACCGGGACCTCGAGCTGGCGCAGGCTCTCGACCACCTTGACGGCCGAGTCCTGCCCCGTCTTGGCAACGATGATGAGGTCGGGGTTGTCGCCGGCGACCGTCTGGGCGAGGTTGTCCTCGGTGCCGTCGATGGCCTTGACACCCTTGTCGGTGGCCTGCTTTGACCACTGGGTGAAGAAGCCGTTGTCGTCGGTCTTCTCGTCCTTTTTCTTGGCCGGCGTCGAGGCGACCACCGGGGCGTCGATGGCCAGGAGCGATCCGGTCAGCGTCACCGAGGTGGACACGATGCTCTTGGGCTCGGCCTTGAGTGTGACGTCGACGCCGTCGTCCCCCTTGATGGTGACCGGCCAGGTGGCCTCGGCGGAGGCTCCGGCCGAGGCGGCACCAGAGGCCCCCGCGGAGCCAGCGGCGGTTGACGTGGAGGTCGAACCGGAGGAGCCGCAGGCCGCCAGGCCGGTGCTCAGCACCATGGCAACGACGGCGACGAGACCCTGCCTCAGGCGGCGGGCGCGCCGCGTGGATGCGTTCATCTGTCTGTGTTCCTTTCTTATCCGTCCTGCTGGGAGCGAGCAGTCGGGCTGGTACCTGCCGAGGCGAGCTCGGCAGAAGGCTGTGGAGCGGCAGCGGGGGCCGTAGCAGGGGCGGTGCTGGCCGGCGTGACCGCGCCCAGGTGGCGGGGCACCACCATGGGGGTGCCCGCCACTGGGTCCGGGGCGATGACGGCCGCCAGTCCGAAGACCTCGTCGACGAGGTCCTCAGTGAGGATCCGGCGCGGGGAGCCGGTGACGCGGACCCGGCCGTTGTGCATGACGATCATGTGCTCGGCGCAGCGCGCGGCCTGGTTGAGGTCGTGCAGGACGGCCACCACCGTGCGCCCCTCAGCGTTGAGACGGCGGCATAGCTGGAGGATGTCGACCTGGTGGGCCAGGTCAAGGAAGGTGGTGGGCTCGTCCAGGAGGATCGTCTCGGTGCCCTGGGCCAGGGCCAGGGCGATCCATACGCGCTGGCGCTGACCTCCGCTGAGCTCGTCGACGGGGCGGGCGGCCAGCTCGGTGACGCCCACCATCTCCATGGCATCCTCGACGGCCGTCCGGTCCTCTCGCGACCACTGGCGGAACATGCCCTGGTGGGGGAAGCGGCCGCGGGCCACGAGGTCGCGCACCAGCATGCCTCCGGGGACGACGGCGCTCTGGGGCAGCAGGGCGACCCGGCGGGCGACCTCCTTGGTGCCCAGGCGGGCGATGTCGGCACCGTCGAGCAGGACCGCGCCCCGGGCGGGCCGGTGCAGGCGGGCCAGGGCGCGCAGCAGTGTGGACTTCCCGCAGGCGTTGGGGCCGACGATGGCGGTGAAGACGCCTGCCGGAATGTCCACGTCGAGGTCCCGGGAGACCACGTGGCCCTCGTAGGCGAGGGTCGCGCTCCGGGCGGTCAGGCGCACCTCGGAGGCGGCCGGTCCAGCGGCAGTAGGCGGATTGGTGGGCTGCTCGGTGGTCGGTCCATTCACAGGGATCTCCTTCCACGCGCCGTCGCGGTCAGCGCCACCATGAGGTAGAGGCCGCCGACGGCGTTGGTCACCACGCTCACGGGCATCGACTCCAGTACCAGCTGGCTGAGCAGGTCGGCGCCCGCCAGCAGGAGGCTCCCTGTCAGGCCGGAGACCAGCAGTGGGGGCTGCGGGGAGCCGGTGAGGAACCGGGTCAGGTGGGGCGCCACGAGGGCTACGAAGCCGATGGGGCCGGCGGCCATCGTCACCACCGCCACCAGCACCGTGCCCAACAGGATGAGGACGGCGCCGACACGGCGGGTGGGGCTGCCCAGGACGGTAGCCATTTGCTCACCCAGCGCCACAACCCGCAGATGCCGGGCGACCGGCAGCATCAGGGCCAGGGCGAGTGCGATGGCCAGGCTGGTCGGGGCGACCACCGGCCACCGGGCCGCCCCGAGCGTGCCGGTGATGGCCTTGAGGGCACCCAGGCCCTCGTCGTCGTCGACCCGCACCAGAAGCCAGCGGTTGACCGAGATGAGCATCGAGCTGATGGCGATCCCCACCAGGATGAAGCGCAGCCCGGTGAACCCGCCGCGCAGGGAGACGAGGTAAGTCACCATCCCTACGGCGGCGCCGCCGATGAAGGAGGCCAGGGAGGCGGACAACATACCGCCGGGCAGGAGCAGGACGCTGACCAGGATCCCGGTCTGCGCTCCGGTGCTGAAGCCGATGAGGTCAGGCGAGCCCAGGGGGTTGCGGGTGATGGTCTGGAAGACGGCCCCGGCCACACCCAGGGCCAGGCCCGCCACAAGCCCCAGCAGGATCCGGGGCAGCTTCCACTTGACGATGACGATCTGGACGATTCTGCGTCCCTGACCCTGGAGCGCATCGATGACCTCCTGGGTGGAGACGGTGAACTTCCCCAGGCGCAGGGCGGCGACGGCGACTGCGAGGCTGAGCGCCAGCAGCATGAGGCCGACGACGACGTGGCGCGGGGTGATGAGCACCGACCAGCGGCCGACGACTATCCACAGGCGTCCGGCGTCGGTCCCCACGTGGAAGCTGCGGCGCGGGCCGGTAGCGGCGGGAGTATGCACCGCAGCGGCGGCACGGTTCAGTCTGTCTCCCCTCATGAGGCCCGGTCCTTCATCCGCAGGACCATGAGCAGCAGGACGGGCGAGCCCACGAAGGCCGTCAGCAGACCGACCTGCATCTCGCCGGGCCGGGCCAGGACGCGCCCCAGCACGTCGGCGGCCAGGACGACGACAGGACCGCCCAGCGCGCACAGGGCCACGATCCATCCCCGGTGGGGCCCCATGAGCCAGGAGGCCGTCAGCGGGGCCATGAGCCCGACGAACCCGATGGGGCCGGCGACCGTGGTGGCAGTGGCGCACAGGAGCGTGATGACCGCCAGGCTCAAGCCCCGCACGAGGCCGACCCGGGTGCCCAGCGCGACGGCGACGTCGTCGCCCAGGGCGATATTGTCCAGGGCGCCGGCCAGGAGGAGGGCCGCGCCGGTTCCCAGGGCCACGAGGAGCGTCATCGGCAGCAGGGGGATGTCGGCGCGGGTCAGGGAGCCGACCTCCCAGTCGATGAAGGTGCGGAACAGGTTCGGCATCGTCAGTACGACGCCGCGGATGACCGCCCCGGCGAAGGCCGAGAAGGCAACGCCGATGAGGACCAGGCGCACCGGCGAGGAGGTCGAGCCGCCGATCATGCCGATGACCTGGACGAGCGCGGTGGCGACTAGGGCGCCGCTGGCCGCCAGGAGCAGCTGGCCGGGGACTGGGAGGACGCCGAGTGCGGCGGTGCCCAGCACGATGCCCAGAGAGGCGCCGGCGTTGACGCCGAGCAGCCCGGGCTCGGCCAGGGGGTTGCGGGTGACGGCCTGCATGACGGCGCCGGACACCGCCAGGGCCGCTCCGACCAGCACGCCGATGATGGTGCGCTCAACGCGCAGGACGTTGATGTTGTAGGAGACGTTGGAGGCGTCCGGGTGGAGCAGGTAGTGGGCGACCTGGTCGGCGGGGATCCTGGAGGAGCCGACGAACAGGGAGGCCAGGATGCACAGGGCCAGCAAGATGGCTGCGGCCAGGAGGACGGCCGGGCGCCGGAGGAGAGGGCTGAGGCGGGGACGGGGGCGAAAGGGGTGAGTGCCCTCCCTGATAACCCGTTCCGGCATCGGGCCTCCCCCACACCATCTACTACAAAGGCATGCCTAACCTAAAGGGGAGGTCGACGCCTGTCAAACCCGGGTCGACCGGCCCGACAGCCCGGGCCTGCATGTCCCGGGTGGCGCAGGCCCACCACCCCGATACAGGTGCACCGCCGCAGTCCAGCTTCTCCTCCTCACGGAGTATGTCGCGCGTGTATACACTCAGCGTATAGTCGCGAGCATGGAATCCAGACTCACTCTCCTCGGCCTGCTCAGTGCCGGACCGGGTCACGGCTACGACCTCAAACGCTCCTGGGACCACTGGTTCGCCGCATCCAAACCGCTGGCCTACGGGCAGGTCTACGCCACGCTCGCCCGCCTGGTGCGCGACGGGCTCATCACCCAGGTCGAGTCCGAGCCCGGCGCCGGCCCCGAGCGCAAGCGCTACGAGGTCACCGATGCCGGCCGCGAGACCGTCGAGCAGTGGCTGCTGACCCCTGTCACTCCTGCCGGCGACGTCCAGGCCGACATCTTCGCCAAAACCATCATCGCCCTCATGCTCGACGACGACGCCGACCGTCTCCTCGACCTCCAGCGCGCCGAGCACATGGCGCGCATGCGCGAGCTGACCCGTCTCAAGCAGGACGGCGACCTGCGCACAGTGCTGCTGGCCGACCACGCCCTGTTCCACATCGAGGCCGACCTGCGCTGGATGGAGACCACCGCGGCCCGCCTGGGCGAGCTGCGGACGGAGGTGCGCTCATGAGAGCCGCCATCAGCACCGCCGCCCACGCATCCGCCGGCGCCGAGTCCGCTCCTGGACAGGGCGGGGCGCGCCTGCCGGACGAGGTCCTCATGCGCGCCCGCGGCCTGGAGATGAGCTTCGGGCAGACCCGAGCGCTGCGCGGCGTCGACCTGGACCTCCTGGCCGGTGAGGTCCTGGCCGTCACCGGCCCATCGGGCTCGGGCAAGTCAACGCTCCTGCACGTCATGGCCGGGGTCCTCGTACCCGATGCCGGAAGCGTCGGCTACCACGGAGGCAAGTCGCCTGGAGGCGGCGCGACGGACGTCGCTGAAGACATCGCTGTGAACATCGCTGCGCTCGACGAGGCCGCCCGCAGCCGCCTGCGTCTGAACGAGTTCGGCTTCATCTTCCAGTTCGGCCAGCTCCTGCCGGACCTCTCCGCCCTGGACAACGTCACCATCCCCCTGCTCCTGGCCGGCGCCCCGCGCAGGAAGGCCCTGGCCCGGGCCCGCGAGACCCTGGTCGAGCTGGGCCTGAGCGAGCACCTGGACAAGCGCCCCACCCAGCTCTCGGGCGGGCAAGCGCAGCGGGCCGCAGTCGCACGGGCGCTGGTGACCAGTCCGCGCATCCTCTTCGCCGACGAGCCCACCGGCTCCCTGGACTCCCTGGCCGCCGAGCGGACCATGGAGGTGCTGCTGGCCTCGGTACGTTCTCGCGGCGCCAGCCTGGTCATCATCACCCACGACGCGCGCATCGCCGCCTACGCCGACCGGGAGGTCACCGTACGCGACGGCCGCATCGGCTCCGGCACCGCGCAGGCCGGCTCCGGCCCGAGCGAGCCCAGGCACGCCGCCACCGGGGGCCGGTCATGAGCCGCATCGCCCTGACCAGGCTGCTCGTCGCCAACGACCGCTCCGCCCGGCGCCGCCTGGCCGGGATCGTCGCCGGCGTCATGGTGGGGGTGGCGCTGTTCCTCATGCTGCTGGCCGCCGCCCAGGCCTTCCCCGAACGCAGCCTGCGCTCCAGCTGGGCGTCCACGGCCCTCCTGCCCGGCGTTTCCCAGCAGTCGAGCCACACGGACCTCCAGCCCGACCACGTTCTGAAGGACAGCGAGCTGGCCGTCGCCAGCAACCTCGACACGGTGGGCCCGGAGACGATCACGGTCCTGCAGGTGGCCCTGCCGGAGTCGGGCACCACCTCGGTGAGGATCCCGGGCTCCGACGTCGTGCCGAAGCAGGGCGAGTACCTCGCCTCACCGGCCCTGGCCAAGCGCATCGCCTCCCTTCCAGCCGACCAGCTCGGCGACCGCTACGGCAAGCAGGTGGGTGTCCTGGCCCCCGACGCCGTCGAGGGCCCGGACTCGCTCGTGGCCGTCATCGGGACGGATCTGGGGACCGTGGCCGCCTCTCAGTCCCACATCCCTCCCCAGGTGGTTACCGCCTTCACGGGTATTCCCTACGAGAACGAGGCCTATCGGATCGCCATGCTCATCGGCGCCATCGCGGTGCTCGTGCCCGCGCTGCTGCTCGTCGGGATCGTCACCGACCTGGGGGCGGCGCAGCGGGCCGAGCGCTTCGCCACGCTGCGCCTCATCGGGGCCACGCCCCAGCAGGTGGCCCGCACCGCGGCCCTGGAGATCGGGGCCACCACTTTCGTCGGCGCCCTGGCGGGTGTGGCGCTCTACCTGGTCATGATTCCCGTGGCCGCGCAGATCTCACTGGGGTCGAGCCGCTTCTACTACTCCGATCTGCTGCGCTCACCGGTCAACGCGGTCCTCGCCGTCGCCGTCACGACGGCGGGGGCGGCGGCCGTGGCCTGGTGGCGCACGCGACGGGCCGATGTCGGCCCTCTGGGCGGGTCCCGGGAGCGCAGCGAGCGCCGGCCCCGCCTCATCTCGCTGGCGCCCGTGATCCTCGGGATGGCGGGGCTGGTCAGCACCCCCGCAGTGGCCCACCAGGAGTCCGCACTGACCATCTACCTACTGCCCATCTCCTTCCTGTGCGCGATGCTGGGGCTGCTGTGGGCAGGACCGGTCCTGACCTGGTGGGTGGCGCGAGGCGGTCGGGCGCTGGCCCGATCGGCGGCACAGGTGATCGGCTTCAATCGCATCGCCCGGCACCCCCGGGCGGTCTTCCGAGCAGTGGCGGGCGTTGTTATCGCCGTCTACGCCATGACGGTCTTCGCCGTCGCCATCACAGTCGCCGCGGGCACCCGCGACATCACTCAAGGCAACGGTCACTTGTCCCCCTCGACGCTTGAGGCCATCCCTGCGGTCAGCGACGAGGGCACCCTGGAGAGCGCCGTCGACCGGCTCGCCGCCGTCCCCGGGGTGACGACGGTCGCGGTGGGACGGATCAGTGGAGACTCCAGGCAGGAGGGTCGAGTCATCCTCGAGGCCGACAAGGCGGAGACCCTCGGGGCGCCGCACGTGGAGGCGCCTGACGGCGCGGTGAGCATCAGTACCCGGTGGCTGTATGAGAACGCGGCCGCCTCGCCGTCACCGGTCGGCGCCGAGGATCTGGCGACCGCCCGTGAGCAGGGCGCGCCCATTCTCCTCGTGGGCACCGACCCGGCCAGCCCCGGGGCCGTCGAGCGGGCCCGTACCGCCCTGGCCACCTCCGATCTCGAGCTGGGCGCCTCCCCCTCCTCGCCCAACTCGATCCAGAGCATCCAGGCCAGCGCCATGGAGAACCAGTTCGCCCGTCTCGGATACATCGGCATCCTCATCGCCGCGGGAATCTCCACGGTGTCGCTCGGGGTCTCGACGGTGGCGGCGCTCCTGGGCCGCAAGCGGGTCCTCGGCCTGCTGCGACTGGTCGGCATGCCGCCGGCGACACTGCGCTCCATGGTCTCCTACGAGACGGTACTGCCGGCGGCGACGGCTCTGGTCATGAGCATCGGCCTGGGATGGTTGACCGCGTGGTCTCTTGTCGGCGGGGTCTCGGGCCGCCATATCAGCTGGCCGGACGGCGGCTACTGGCTGGTGCTGGGGACGTGTCTGGTACTGGTAGCGGTGGCGACCCTGGTCAGTGCCCGCTACGGCCGCCGCATGCTGGCCAGCACCACCGTCCGATTCGAGTAGCAACGGCCGGTAGTGTCCAAATCGGTGACAAAGGCCTTGACCGGGCTCAGTTGCGGAAAAGAAAACCGCATGATTCCGCGGTTTCTTTTGGCGGAGTGATGGCCTCTGAGCTCCTTTGTCACCGATTTGGACACAAGTCCCTCCTTCACAGCCGGGCACCGGGGAGAACAACCCCCGGTGCCCGGAGCCGATCTGCGATAGAACAGGACCATGACCGCAGGACGGACCGATACGGCCACAGGCTCCTCCCCCGCGGCCTCTCCGAGGCCGCCGGTCCTCACAGCACCGGATCTCAGCCGCCTGCGCGACGGCGAGGCGGACGAGCTGGCCGCCGGCGAGATGGTCGAGGACCTGGAACTGGCCGAGGCGGACCTCAGCGGCGCGGGCCTGTCTGCGATCAGCCTGCTGAACTGCCGGTTCTCGGCGATCTTCGCCGACGACACCGACCTGACCGCGGCACGGCTGGTCGACTGTCGCCTGGAACGTCTGAACTCCACCTATCTTCACAGCCCGCGCTCGACGTGGCGCACGGTGGAACTCACCGGTTCGCGGATCGGCGCCTGGGAGTTCTACGACGCCGACGTCGAGTCCGTCCTCATTGAGGACTGTCGCCTCGGCTTCGCCAACCTCGCCGGGACCGGCCTGCGCGACGTCCTCATCCGGGGCACCAGGATCGACGAACTGGACCTGAGCGGCATCGAGGCCCAGCGGGTCCGTTTCGAGGAGTGCCGGGTGGGCACGCTGCGGCTGCGCGGCGGGAGCCTGAGCGACGTCGACCTGCGCGGGTTGGAGATGAGAGTGGTCGGCGGAGTGGGTTCCCTGGGCGGGGCCACCATCAGCGGCGAGCAGCTCACCGAGCTCGCGCGGCTCTTAGCAGAACACCTGGGGCTGCGGGTCGAGGACCAGGACCACGGACAGAAACCGATAACAGGGAGTAGGCGAGCATGACGCTACTGACATCCGATGACGTCCTCAACGTGAAGTTCGATAGCACGAGGCTCCGTGAGGGATACGTTCAGGACGAGGTCGACGAGTTCCTCGATGAGGTGACCACTACGCTGCGGGGACTTGAGGAGCGCCTTGGTGCGGGACCGGGAGCGACTTCCGGCTCTCACCAGGAGTCGGAGATACTTCTGACCTCCCAGGACGTCAGGAGCATTCGGTTCAAGACATCCAAGTTCCGAGAGGGGTACGAGCAGCCGGATGTCGACGCCTTCCTGGACACGGTCGTGGCCACCATGGAAGCCATGGAGGCACAACTGAACGGTGGCGCCTATGGAACGGGTGCGAGCGCGTACGGATCAGCGCCCGGAGCGTATGGGGATGCCGGCTACGCCACCGGGGCGGGAACCGTTCCGGGAACCGCCGGGGCGACGGGCGACCCGCAGTACGCCGAGGCGATCGCCCAGCGAGACCAGTACATCGCCCAGCTCCAGCAGGAGAACGCCTACCTGCGCGCCGAGCTCGAGTCCGCCCAGCGCCGCCTGGGGATGTTCGGCTCTTGAACACGCAGATGTCCACAACCGGGTCTGCCCTTCCCCAGAAAGGAGGAAGGGCAGACCCGGCGTCGGTAGGGACAGCGACTCCGCGCTAGAGCAGAGTCAGCAGATCTGGTTCTCAGCTCCGCTTGACCAGGGGGAAGGTGATGGTCTCGCGGATCCCCTGGCCGGTGAGCACCATGAGGAGGCGGTCGATACCCATGCCCATGCCGCCAGACGGCGGGAAGCCCTGCTCCATGGCAACCAGGAAGTCCTCGTCCAGGACCATGGCCTCGGGGTCGCCCTTGGCGGCCGCGAGCGCCTGGGCCTCGAAGCGCTCGCGCTGGACCACGGGATCGGCCAGCTCGGAGTAGGCGGTGGCGGTTTCGAAGCCGCGCACGTAAAGGTCCCACTTCTCGGTCAGGCCCGGCTTGCTGCGGTGGTAGCGGGTCAGCGGCGAGGTGTCCTCGGGGAAGTCGTAGACGAAGGTGGGCGCCCACAGCTTGTTGCCGACGAGCTCTTCGAAGATGTCCTCGACGACCTTACCGGCCACGGCGTAGTCGTCGATCTCCAGGCCAATCCGCTCGGCGTGGGCGACGAGCCGCTCGCGCGGGGTCTCCACGGTGATCTCCTCGCCGAGGGCCTCGGAGACGGAGGTGTAGAGGTCGATGGTGTCCCACTCGCCCGACAGGTCGTACTCGGTGCCGTCGGCGAGCGTGACGACCTCGCCGCCCTCGGGCAGGTCGAAGGCGTCGCGGGCCGCCTGCTGGACGAGGTTGCGGGTCAGGTCGGCCATGCCGTTGTAGTCGGAGTAGGCCTCGTAGGCCTCCAGAGCCGTGAACTCCGGAGAGTGGGAAGAGTCGGCGCCCTCGTTGCGGAAGTTGCGGTTGATCTCGAAGACGCGGTCGACGCCGCCGACCACGGCGCGCTTGAGGTAGATCTCCGTGGCGATGCGCAGGTAGAGATCCATGTCGAAGGCGTTCATGTGGGTGATGAACGGGCGCGCGGCCGCCCCGCCGTGGATGACCTGGAGCATGGGGGTCTCCAGCTCCAGGTAGTCGCGGCGGAAGAAGTTCTCGCGGATGGAGCGCACGACGGCGGCCCGGGTGCGCACCATGTCGCGGGCGGAGGGCCGGGTGAGCAGGTCGAGCTCGCGACGGCGCACGCGCTGCTCCTCCGAGAGCGTCACCGCCTCGCCGGCCTCGTTGGTCCAGGTCTTGGGCAGGGGGCGCAGGGCCTTGGAGGCGATCCTCCAGGCGGGGACTTCGACGTCGTCGTCCCCGGCCGTGGCGGTCTCGGCGCCCTCGCGCAGGACGGGCTCGGCCATGACGGACAGCTCCCCGCGGCGCGAGGAGATGACGCGGCCGTGGACGAAGAGGTGGTCGCCCAGGTCGACGTCGGCCTTGAAGGCCGCGAGCGCGGTGTGGCCCTCTGCGGGCAGGGCCTTGGCCGAGAGCATGGCCTGCAGGGTGGCGCCTGCTCCGTCCTGCAGGGTGACGAAGCACAGGCGGCCGGTGTTGCGCAGGAAGACGACGCGGCCGGCCACGCCGACGACGTCGTCGGTCTCGTCCCCGGCCTCGAGGTGGGAGTAGGCCTCGCGCACGGCGGCGATGGTGGTGGTGACGGGCACGGAGACCGGGTAGGGGTCCCAGCCCTCGCCGCGCAGGCGCTCGCGCTTGCCGGCGCGGACCTCGAACTGCTCGCCCGGGCCCGGATCGGCCTTGGGCTGCTTGGGCCGGTCCGCCGAGCCGTCCGAAGAGTTCGGGGCCTTCGGAGACTTCGGGGACTCGGTGCCGGCGGGGGTGTCGGTGGCGGTCGGGTCGGGGCTGGGGGTGGTCTCGTCTGTCACGTGAGGGAGTCTAACGGCGCCCGCCCGCCCCGGCCGTCCCTCGGGGCCCGACGACTCCCGCACCACACCCGATCCTGGTCACACCGAGTGGCCGGCGGGGCGGGGTCAGGCTCGGGCCTCGGCCAGGGGGATGCCGGAGGGGCGCAGGCCCTGGAGGCGGGCGACGTCGGAGTCGACCGCCACCTGGCCGGGGTCTGTGCCCCGCTCCACGATCCGGTTGGCGGCGTCGACGAAGACGACGCGGGGCAGGTAGGTGCGGGCTTCGTCGTCGGGAATCTGGGAGTAGGCGATGAGAATGACGACGTCGCCGGGACCGACCAAGTGGGCGGCAGCACCGTTGACGCAGATCTCTCCGGCGCCGCGCTCGCCGGGGATGACGTAGGTGGACAGGCGATTGCCGTTGGTGCAGTTGCAGATGTCCACACGCTCGCCGGGCAGCAGGTCAGCGGCCTCGAGCAGGTCGACGTCCACCGTAATCGAGCCGACGTAGTCGAGGTCGGCCTGGGTCACGGTGGCGCGGTGGATCTTGGACGTCATCATCGTCCGGGTGCGGGCGCTCATCGCGGCACAGCGTAGACGGTGGGGAGCCCGGCGTGCTGTACGGCGCGGCACAGGGTGAGCGAGTCGACATGCTCGCGGGCAGGTTCCCGCGCGGTGCCTACGGGCGCAGGTCGATGAGGGTGTTGTCGATGAGGCGGGTGGTTCCCACGCGGGCGGCCACGGCCAGCAGGCCCATGGGCGCAGGGCCCTCCTCCGCGTCCTCTCTCACCGGTGCGCTGCGCGGCAGGCCGAGTCCGGCGTCGGTCAGGTCCTCGAATCCGGTGGGGTCGACGAGGGCCACGTAGTCGACCTCGATGCCGTCGGATGCCTCCAAGGACGCCAGGGCGGCCCGGCGGATCGAGGCCGGGTCGGGGCGGGCGCCGGAGGCGGCCGCCTCCACGGCGACGTCGCGACCGGCCCGCAGGGCGCGCGAGAGGGCCAGGGCCTGCTCGCGCTGCTCGGGGCTGAGGTAGGCGTTGCGCGAGCTCATGGCCAGGCCGTCGCTCTCGCGGCGGATGTCGACCGGCACGATCTCCACCGGGACGGCGAGGTCGCGCACCATGGCCTCGATGATCGCCAGCTGCTGGGCGTCCTTGCGGCCGAACAGCGCCCAGCGCGGCGAGGTCAGGTGCATGAGGGTGAGCACCACCTGGCACACGCCGGCGAAGTGGGTGGGGCGGGTGCGCCCCTCCAGGACGGTGGCAATGGGGCCCGGGTCGATGCGCACCGATGGCTGCCCGGCCGGGTAGATGACTTCCGGGGTGGGCGCGAAGACGACAAGGCGCCCCACGCCCAGGGCGCCGTCGACGCCGGTGAGGGTCCGTGTCAGTCCGGCCAGATCCCCCTCGAGGTCGCGCGGGTAGGAGTCGAGATCCTCGGAGGGGGCGAATTGGAGGGGGTTGACGAAGATGGTGACCACCACGGTGCCAGCCTGCCCGACGCGTCGAGCGGCCTCGCGCACGAGGTCGAAGTGGCCCTCGTGGAGGGCGCCCATGGTCATGACGACCGCGCGGGGGCCCGGAGCTGCGGCCAGGGCGGCGGCGAGCTCGGCGCGGCTGCGGGTCAGGGCGGCCGCGGCGCCGGCATCACCGGGAGTGGCGAGGCTCGAACGAGGGGCGGGAACGGGCGTCTGCGCGGGTTCGGTGCTCACGCATCCCACGCTAGTCGCCCCGCGGGGGCCGCGCCGAATCCGCGGCCGCCCGGCGCGGACATGAGAGCATCGGGGCCATGAGTGACCTTGACGGCGCGAGTCCCGGCGGCAGTGGCAGCGGGCGCCCGGGCGCGCCCCCGGGCCGGCCGGGCAGGCTGGGCATCGGCATCATCTCCGCGGGGCGCGTCGGCGCGGTCCTGGGCTGCGCGCTGCGGGCGGTGGAGCACCAGGTCGTCGGCGTCCATGCCGTCTCCGAGGACTCGCGCGAGCGCGCGGAGATGCTGCTGCCGGGCGTGCCGGTGCTGGAGGTGGAGGAGATCGTCGAGCGCGCCGAGCTGGTCCTGCTGGCAGTACCGGACGATGCGCTCGAACCGCTCGTCCAGGGCCTGGCGGACCTCGGCCGCTGGCAGCCAGGCCAGCTGGTGGCCCATACCTCGGGCCGCTACGGCGCGGGAGTCCTGGCCCCCGCCCAGCGCTGTGGGACGATCCCGCTGGCCATCCACCCGGCGATGACCTTCTCCGGGTTCTCCACGGATGTGGCCCGGCTCGTCGGCTGCCCGATGGCCGTGACCGCGCCCGCGGCGGTGCTGCCCATCGCGCAGGCGCTCGTCGTCGAGCTCGGCGGCGAGCCCTTCGCTCTGGAGGAGTCGGCGCGCCCCGCCTACCACGCGGCCCTCGCGCACGGCGCCAACCATCTGCTGACCGTGGTGACGCAGGCCGTCCGGGTGCTGGCTGCGGCCGGTGTGGAGGACGGCGCGGCCACGCTCGGTCCCCTGCTCGCGGCGGCCCTCGACCGGGCCCTGCACGAGGGCGAGGCCGGGCTGACCGGCCCGGTCTCCCGGGGCGACGCCGGCACGGTGGCCGCCCACTTGGAGGCGCTCTCCTCCTTGCGCGACGGCGAGGGCCACGGGCTCGACGACGTCGTCGCCTCCTACCGGCAGCTGGCCGCCGCCGCCACCGAGCGCTGCGAGGCCGCCGGGCGCCTCACCGCCGAGCAGGCCCTTCGTCTGCGCGAGACCCTGGCCCCTGGGCAGCTGGAGCACTGACGCTTGGGGGCTCGGCGGTCTGCGTGGCGGCGACGGCGCGCGCGAGCCATCGGTCGAGCTGCTCGGCGCTGGAGCGGCGCAGCGCCCGCCGGCTGATCTGGGCCGCGAGCTCCTTGGCGTCGGCGGCGTCGAGGTTGGTGATCCGGGCGGGGACCTCGTGGGCCACCATGTCGAGGTAGAGGGAGGCCAGCGCCCGCCTGCGGGCCAGCGGCCCCTGTTTGAGGGCCAGGGACTGAATGCGCTCGTAGGGGAAGACGGCCGCCCGACGCCGCCAGCGCCCGTGGCGGATGATGACGCAGGTGTCGGTCAGGATGACGGCCGCCCGACGCCACGTCAGAGGGCGGAAGACGCGTCCCCGGCGGCTGATGCGCACGAAACCGCGGGCCGCCGAGCCCGCCGGTGCCTGCGGGTCGCCGACGCCGTCATCGTCCCAGCCGGTCAGGACCTGACTCAGCAGCGCATCGGGGTCGGGCACGCCCAGGTCGGGGACCACGAGCCACAGCGCGCGCAGGGCCGTGTCGCGTGCTCCCACGGGCAGCAGCATGTTGCCGGTCTGCCGGTTCTGGCCATCCTGGGGCCGGTCCTCGCGGCCGGCGACGGTAACCTCCACCTTCCACCAGTCCTTGCCCCGCCACAGGATGGGCTGGGTGAGCCCGACGCCGTGTACCCGCCCGGGCGGCAGCGTCCGCGAGGTGTCGGCGGTGAGCCCGTAACGCATCCGGATGCCGCTGGGGGTGGCCGCGGCCTGGAAGTTCCAAGCGTTGTTGAATCGGGACCATACAAGTCCCACCACGCCGACGAACGTGGTGATGAAGGACGAGACGATCGTGACCGCGCCGCCGGAGGGCATGGCGCCCAGAGTGACGGCGAGGGTCGCGGCCACGATCTGGGAGATGATCAGCAGGAGAATGAGGTACGTGGTGATGCTGCGCAGCAGGGCGCCGATGAGGACGCCCACCTCGACGCCGTAGAGCGGATGCTCCTGGTAGTTGGAGGCCCACAGATGGGCGGGGCGCCCGGACTCGGAGGCGCCCGAGGGACGTTCTTGAGCGCGCTCACCCGCCTCGCCCTCCCCCTCACCGGTTCCGGGGAGCTCGACCCGACCGGCGGCCAGATCGAGGATGCGATCGTGCAGGGCGTGGAGCTCGCGAGTGGTCAGGTACCCGATGACGATGCGCGATCCCCTACCGCCGGCGACCTCCACAGTCAGTTGTCCCAGGCCGAAGATGCGTCCGAGCAGGGGGTGGACGACGTCAACGGACTGGATGCGCGGAAGACGGGCCGTGCGCAGCTTGCGGCTGAGAATTCCCGAACGCAGGTAGACGCCGTCGGCGTCCACGGCGTAGGAGCGGCGCCACCAGCTGAGCATGCCGAACACCGTCCACAGGAGGATCACCCCGATAAGACCGGTCAGGTAGTAGCCGCTCTGGCCCCACAGGGAAAAGCCGTGCTTGCGGGCGATGCGGTAGGCGCGAACGAAGTCGTCGAGATTCTGGACCGTGACGAAGGCGAGGATGCCGGTGACGATCTTCCAGCCCTCCAACAGCGGCGTGACCACGTTGACCCGGTGCCAGGTGACGTTCTCGGGCAGGGGCAGGTCCCGGGAGCCGGTGTCCGGCACGGATTCCTCATTGGCCTTCCGGACGGTCCCCGGGCGGCTCGCCCACCCGGAGCTCACAGTCCGGCCATCCTCTCCTCGCCGCGCCGGGACAGGACCTGGCGCAGGTTCTCGGCCTCGGCCACCGGCAGCCCGTTGATCGTGGCGTCGGTGCTGGCCGAGGCCGTGTGCAGCCTGACCTCGGCGATACCCATCCACCGGGCGAGCGGCCCCTGAGAGGTGTCCACGAACTGCATGCGTCCGTAGGGGGTGACGGTGATGGAGCGGAACATGACGCCGTGGCGCCACAGGAGGTGGTTGTCGGCCAGGGCGTAGCCCATCGCCCGCACCTGGCGCGGGATGAGCCAGGCCTGCCAGATGAACAGGACCGCGAAGAGCGCCGCCGGGATGAAGAATCTGGGATCGACGATCACGCCGGGGATGACGAAGCCGATGACGAAGACGGCGCTGACGATGCCGGCCCCCAGGAGGCGAGCGGTGATGAGACGGGGCGAGACCGGGTGGAAGACGACGCCGTCGGGGGCGAAAGGGTCGGTGCCGGTCGACGGGTGCGAGCCAGCCCCGGGGACAGGCCCGGGAACCGCGGCGGGGGCCGGATCGGTCATGCGGGGGCTCCTGGTCCTTCAGGGGCCCGCCCGGAGGAGCCGGTCGAGCCCTCGTCGTCGCCGTCTCCTGAGATGGAGCACCACTGCTCGACGACGAAGCCGACGACGCACCATGCCAGACAGGCGATGAGACATCCGATCGAGGTCCAGGCCAGGTGGGTCATGGCCGGGGATCGGGGCGTCACCAACGCCAGGATGAGCCCACCGGCGTAGACGCCCCCGAGCACGGCGCCCACAATGGCCGAGGCCTGGGCAGCGGCTGCCGTCGTGGCGGCGCCGGTGAGCGTGATCCAGGTGCGCTCGCGCGCCCGCAGCCGCCGCACCGCCAAGCCGCATACGAGGACGATACCGGCGATGACCAGTGCGGTCACCGCTCCCCAGGGGGTGAGGACCGGGACCCAGCCGAGGTGGCGCAGAAGGAGGTCGCCGGCCACCCAGGAGGCCACCGCCGCGGCAATGAACCAGGTGACGGCACTGGTCCAGCGGGTGCGCCGCATCAGAGGTCCTGGCGGGGCCCTGTCCCCTGGGCGCCTCCACCGATGACGTCGTTCCACTGCAGCGGGGACTGCCAGGCGTCCCCCTCGGCGTCATTCTGCTGGGGCTGGGCCTCGGTTGCGGCCTGCTCCTGCTGACCGGGCGCGTAGCTTGCATAGCTGCCGATGTCCTGCTGGTCACCGGGGAACCCGCCGGTACCGGCGACCCGGCCGGGGGCGTAGCCGCCCTGTGAACCAGTCGCCCCGGCCACGCCAGCGGCCTCGGGGGCGGAGGCCGCCCGGTAGGGCGAGTCGACCTGCGGGGCCTGGCCGGACCAGGCGCTCGAGTCGTAGGAGGAGTCGAACGGTGACTGTTCGAACGGCGCCTGCTCGACCGGCGCCTGAGCGCCGAAGGGCTGGCCCGAGGGGGCGGGACCTGCGGTGGCGGGCGAGCCGCCGGAGACGCTGCTGGCGTAGTCGGCGGCCAGGGAGGCGTCGGCCGCGGAGGACTCGTCACGGGTGGCGTCGTAGACGAGCTCCGGTCCGGCATCGCCGGCGTCCTGCTCCACCGGGGGCTCCACGTAGGGGCCGGTGGGCTTGTCCGGCAGGGAGTCGGAGTCGAGCCAGTCGAAGGCCAGCCACCGCAGGCCGCCGCGGTCGGGGGCGTTCTCGGCGAGCTCGGACACCGAGCGCCCGGCCAGCTCGGCGAAGGGGTCGGCCTGGCTCCACGGCACGAGGACGAAGGCGCGCTCGGCGGCACGCGGGTGCGGCAGGGACAGTGCCGGGTCGGCGGAGGCGATGCCCTCGACCTCGATGAGGTCGACATCGAGCGTGCGCACGCCCCACGGCTCGGTGCGCACCCGCCCGGCGGCGTCCTCCAGGGAGTGGCAGACCTCGAGCAGCTCACGCGGGGAGAGGGTCGTCATGGCCACGACCACCGTGTTGAGGTAGTCGGGCTGGGGCTCGGCCCCCTCGGCGACGACGGCGACCGTGCGGGCCAGTGGCGCCACCTGCGTGACCTCGATGCCCTCGGCGCTCTTGAGGCTCTGGACGGCCGTGCGCAGGGACTCCACGACGCTGCCGACGTTGGCTCCCAGGCCGAAGACGACGCCGACGGGGCGGGCGGGCCGCTCGGCGAGCGGGTCGATCGGGGCGGCGGGGGCCGCCGCTGCGACCGGAGCGGCGCCGGGGGCCGCGGTGCCCGGGAAGTCAGGTTGCGCCGTCGCCGAGGCCGCCGGAACGGCGTAGGAGGCGTCACTGGAGTAGGAGAAGTCCTCGGAGTAGGACGGTGCGGCACCCTCCTGGCTCACGGCCCCGGGGTACTCGCCGGGCGCGGCGAAGGGGCTGGACTCGGGCTCCACCGGCGGCTGGGAAACCGGGGCCGCGCCGATGCCGCTGGCGGCGGCCAGATCACCGACGCCTCCGGTCTGGCCAGGGAAGGCGTCCTCAGCCGCCTCGTCGTCCACGACGCCGTTGTAACTCGCCCCGCTGTAGGAGCCGGTACCGTTGTGGGTACTGGGCACGCCGAGGAGGTCCACGGGGCTGTCAGCAACGGGCGTGGCCTGATGCTCGGCCTCCTCGGAGGAGGCCGCGTGACGGCCCTCGCGGGGCAGCTGGATCGGAAGCTCGCCCGCGGTGGAGCCGGGCCCGGCCGAAGCGCCGGCCTGAGCGGGCGCCTCATCGGCGTAGCTGAAGGCGGCGGGCTCCGGTTGCGCCTCGGGGGCGGCGGGGGCCACGCCCAGCGCCTCGGCCGCCAAGCTCACGAAGCCGTCGGCTCCGGCGGTCCTGCCCGCCGAGGCCGATGAGGGGGCGCTGGTCGTGGGGGTGTCGAGTGGGCCCGACGCGACGGAGGCGTCCGCCGCCGCGCTGTAGGACTCCGAGGCCTCTGCGGCCGCCGGGAACCCGGGGGCCCGGGAGGAGGCGGGCGAGGGGGCGGAGGACTCCGTGGCCCAGTCCGGTACCCAGGACTGCGTCGCCGCACCGGCCCCGCCGGAGACGTCGGGCTCGGCTGGCATCGGCGTGGGGATGGAGGGCGCGGCGGCGGCGAAGGGCGAGCGGGCCGGCACCTCGAGCGGCGAGGCGGGTGAGGGGGTCGGGGTGATGGGCGGCTCGGGAGTCGGCACAGCGGGCGCAGAGGCCTCGGCGTTCCCCGGGAATGAGGCGCCCGTGAGATCGGGAGCCCCGGAGACCGGGAGCGCAGCCGGAATCGCGGCGGGAGGCTCGTAGGCGGGGGCGGCGGGCGAGGAGGCGGCCATGGGCGAGGCCGAGGAGGACGGCGTCCCGTAGGACTGGGCGGAGGCGGCGACCGGTTCCTCGCCCTGGGCGGCCCAGGCGGCCTGGCTGGTGGCGGGAGACCCGCCATGGCCCGCGGCGGCATCGGCCACCCTGTGGATGGTCACCGAGACGTCCTCGAAGGCGACGTCGAGGGGTGCCTCGGGCTTGTGCACGGTGACCTCGGCGGCCACAACGCGGGGGAAGGACAGGACCCGCTCGGCGATCCTGTCGGCCAGGGACTCGATGAGGTTGACCGGCTCCCCCTCGATGATGCTCACGATGCCGTTGGCCACCCGGGAGTAGTCGACGGCGTCAGTCACCGAGTCGGTGACGGCGGCGACGGCGGTACCGCGCTGCCCCAGGTCGAGGACGACGTCGACCGTGAAGAGCTGGCCCTCCTCTCGTTCGAAGGGCAGGACGCCGTGGTGGCCGCGGGCGGACAGGCCGATGAGGCTAATCCGGTCGGTGGTCGCGGAGACGGTGGTGCTCACTGGTGTTCCTTCCAGAGGGAGGCGGTGCGGACGGCGGCCCGGTTGACCGGGACCTCGTGGACTCTGACGGCCCAGGCGCCTGCGGCGGCGGCCAGGGCGGTGGTGGCGGCGGTGACGGCGTCGCGCTGGACGGGGGTGGCCCCTTCCTCGGCGGCCCGGGCGAGGAAGCGCTTGCGGGAGGCCCCGATCAGGAGGGGCCGCCCCAGGTCCTCGATGAGGCGCGGGGTGGCGGCCAGCAGTTCCCAGGACTGGGCGTGGGTCTTGGCGAAACCGAGACCGGGGTCCAGGATCACCTGGGAGCGGTCGACCCCAGCGGCGTCGAGCTCGGTCAGGCGCTCGCGCAGCTCGGCCTCCACCCCGGCGACGACGCCGCCCGGGTAGTCGGTGAGCCGGTCCATGGTCTCGGGGTCTCCGCGCCAGTGCTGGCAGACGTAGACGACGCCGGTGCGGGCGATGAGCCCGTGCATAGCGGGGTCGGCCAGCCCTCCGGAGACGTCGTTGATGATGTGGGCGCCGGCGTCGATGGCGGCCTCGGCGGTGGCGGCGTGGATGGTGTCGACCGAGATGATCGCGCAGCCGGCGGTTCCATCGGCGCCATCGGCCCCGTCAGCGACGAGTGCGCGCACGACGGGCAGGACGCGGGAGATCTCAGTGTCGACGTCGACTCTCCGGGCGCCGGGGCGGGTGGACTCCCCGCCGATGTCGATGATGTCGGCGCCCTGGGCGATGAGCTCGCGGGCGCGGGACACGGCCGCCTCGGGGTCGGCCCAGCGCCCGCCGTCGGAGAAGGAGTCGGGGGTGACGTTGAGAACGCCCATGAGGAGCGTTCGGTCGCGGGGCACGCGCCCCGGCAGGGGTGCCGGGGCGGCGGCGGGAAGAATCGTCACGGGGTCAGGCTAACGGTTGGTCCGGCACTGTGGGAGGACCGAAACATCTTCAGCCCGCCGCAAACTGAGAGCCGGGACACGCGAACCGCCCGTTTGGACGCCGACGGCGCCGCGATTCGCGCCCCGATCCGCACCACCACCAGGGTCGGCCCTCGGCTCTTCGTCGGGTTCGTCATGACAGGCCGGTCGCTTCAACCGGTTCACCTGCGACGCTCCGCCCGCCCGGCGTCGGACGCCCTCCAGCGGGACTGATTATCGGCAGCGGTCGAATCTCATCCTAAAGGCGGAGACGCCACTGCAGTCCGTCCCTTCGGCGCATTCCGGTTCTTCTCCACGATTTCTAGCCTTTAGGTATCCACCCATCTATCACGGGACCGCATGGCGTACCGGCCGCGGCTCCCGCCAGGAAGGAAGAGAAACACTATGCCGCACCAGATTCCACGCATCAGTCCCACCGTCAACAAGGTGGTTGAGGCCCGCGCGCTGCGCAAGGTCTATGGCGAGGGCGACGCCCAGGTCGTCGCCCTGGACACGGTCAGCCTCACCA
>NZ_VICB01000018.1 GCF_006546835.1 Actinomyces johnsonii
ACCGCCAACAACATCGCCCAGCACGCCCGCCAGGCCCTGACCCACACCCGCGCCTGACACCCGTCCCACCCCTCACCTCAATATGTGACGGTAAACCTGCCGCTCGGCCGTCCCTTCAAGGGACGGCCGAGCGGCCAGCGTTGAAGCGTCGTCAGGCTCCATGAACCAGGCATCCCGGAACTTCGCGGCTCCTATCTTCCCCGAGTACTCGATTGACTGGGTCGTTGATGAGCTCGACGAGTTCGCCCTGCGCACGGGTGATGCCTTCCAGGTGTCTGAGGAGGTCAAGGCCGATCTTCGATCGATCCACTCCTTCTGGCATGGCCGCACTCACGAGGACGAGGTCAATGCTCACATCACTCAGGAGATTCTGGACGCGCAGGAACAGGGGCTGATCCACCGGGGAGGAATCTCAAACTCCGGGGACGGGCATATCATCCCCAACCATGAGAAGCTTTTCAGTCACGGTTACCGTGGCCTCATCAATGAGATGAAGCTTCGACTCTTGGACGAGTCACTTACGGACCGTCAGCGTCTCTTCTACGACTGCAGCATCGTCTGTCTGGAGGGCGCTCTTGACTACATCAAGCGCTACCGTCCCATCTTGAAGGAGATGGCGGAGCGGACTGCTGATCCGGAGCGTCGTCAGGAGTTCGAGCGGATGGCTGAGCTCAGCCTCACCTTGCTTGAGGGGCCGGTGACGACTTTCTACGAGGGCGTCATGGCCGCCTACATCACCCACGTTGAGGCTTATTCATAGGGTGTAGGTGAATATGATTCCGAGGACTGCTGTGATAGTTGTCTTGAAGGTTTCTAGTGGTCTTTTGTAGCCGGTGTGCAGGACTCTCCAGGTCTTGATGTTGGCGATGACTCTTTCGATCTTGTAGCGGACCTGGTTGACGGTGATGTTGTAGGCCTTGTCATCAGGGTGGAGCGGTAGGTTCGCGGGTCTTTTTCTTTGAGGTGATCATGCCCAACCCGATGTAGCCCTTGTCGCCGATATGCCGCGGTGGTGATGCCCCTTCCGGGAGGTCGGCGGGTGGCACGTCAAGCAGTCCGCAGCGGCGTAAGGCCTCGGTGTCGTGGACCCTTCCGTCGTGGGGGTCGGACACCCAGGCCAGGTGGCCCGTGAGGGTGCAGGCGACCTGGACGTTCAGTGCGGTGGTCCTGTGCTTGCCGGAGTACAGCTCAGGGTGTTCGGCCCAGGACCAGCACTGAAGGAGGGAGCCATCGACGATCAGCTGCACGGTGGGATCCAGATCCTCCACAGTCGGCACACTGATTTCCAAAGCCTGGGCAATCAGGGGTGTGTAGGCGGTGATGACTCGGGAGGCGGTGGCCTGCGAGACGCCGTAGAGCTCGGCGAGTAGCTCCTGGGGTAGGTTGTGCCTCAGGTATGTCAGTGTCAGACGCACGCACAGGTACAGCCCCAGCACCCGGGCCCCGAACGCCGGCAGGTCGGGGTTCTCGGCGGAAATGGTCTCGCACAGGTCCACAACCTCGCTGCGAGTGATCCTCGTGCTACTATTCATCATGGCGGTTTGTTCTTGGTTGAGTTGGCTTAGACACCAAAACTCTCTCAAGAACAAGCCGCTACCTTACTCAGCGACACACCCCCTTTAAACACCCTAAACACCCCCATGAATAATCCTCTTCCTGTACGACATCAAATCGTGCGACGAACGGCTACACAGGCAGGGAACCGGGGCCGGGAGCAAACGAATCCTCGACAACGCCCGAAGACTAGCCGAGGCGGACAGACCCATGTGGGTGAGGCTCGTCGTCATCCCTGGAGGGAACGACGCCGCCGCAGACCTTGAGGAGCGCCTTCGTTTCACCGCATCACTCGGAGACGTCGTTGAGAGGGGCGATCTTCTGGGTTACCACACGCTAGGGATGGGGAAGTACATGAGACTGGGGCTGGAGTATGCGCTGCCCAGTGTGCCTGAGCTGGGCTATAGACTCATTGAACGGACGATGGATCTGGGGGCTGACCTGGGACTGAACATGTGCTACGAGCCCGGCGCGCAAGCCTGAGCGAAGATCTGATGAGGTCATGCCCACGCTGGGACACAGAAGTGGGCTTGGATCGGAGTCCCAAAGTCCTAATAAGAGGCTGCTAAAGATGAGACGCTGAGGTGTGAGCCGCGGAACACCAGGGCGGTTCGTGGTGAGGGGGCACCGATCGGCTCTTGCCACATCCCATGGCGCGTCCTGCGGTGCGACCTTGCCGGCCTCCTCTTCAACGACGGCGGTGTGACATGAACCTGAGGAACCTGACAGCAAAAGACCAGTGGACACTTTCCGACAACTCTCTTCTGCGGCGCATCCTCGCATGCTTTCTGGGGGAGGTGATCACGGCCGTCGGGATTGCGATCTGCTTGGAGGGTAAGAGCGGCGTCGACCCGTTCACCGCCTTCCTCCAGGGCATCTCCCACGTCTCAGGGATCTCCTTCGCCGCGATCGTCCCGATCGTCAACATCATCATGCTGATCCTCGTCTTCCCCTTCGACCGGTCCATCTTCGGGTTGGGGACGGTCGTCAATTTCACGATCGTGGGTGTCCTCGTGGACTACTTCCGTCCGATCTACCGCAGCTTCTTCCACGTCGAGTACTCCGTGGGCAGCATGCTCCTCCACCTGGCGATCGGGCTGCCGCTGTTCTGCCTGGGAGTTTCCATGTACATCACCTGCGACCTGGGCCAGTGTCCCTACGACGGAATCGCGCCGTCGCTCAGGCGCCACTTCCCGCGCTACAGCTACCGCGCCTACCGGCTGGTTCAGGACATCATCACGATCTTGCTGGCCCTCATTCTCATCAGGTTCGACCTCTCACTAGGCATCATCGCCCTGGGCACGGTCATCATGGGCTTCTTCATCGGCCCCATCGTCGGCTTCTTCAACAAGACCATCTCCAACCGCCTGGTGGGGATCAGCGGCGACATCTTCGCCGCATCCACGACGTCTAACGAAGGCTCCCCAACGCCGGCCTGACTTGGTGGGGTTGTCGGCGCCTCAGGCCTCGGGGCGCTCGACGCCGAGCCACTCGTACCAGCCGCGGTGCAGCACCAGCCAGGCCAGCAGACCATAGCCAGCCTGGCCCGGGTGCATTCCGCCTGCGGCCGCGACGTCGGCCGTCCACTGCTCGTGGTTGCGCAGCGGCTCGAAGGCGTCCACGTAGGGCACGTTGCGGCGCAGGCACACCTCCTCGGCTGCCTGGGAGAGCTGGGCGGTGGCATCGGGATCGGCCTCGGGCAGGGGAGGAGGCCCGACGACGAAGCACTCTCGGTGGTCGGAGGCTGCCGTGTCGAGAATGTTGGCCAGGGCCAGGCGGGAGCGGGCGTAGGAGATTCCGGCGAGCACGTCGGCCACGCCCAGTCCCACCACGAGCCGGTTGATACCGGTGTGGGTGGAGCGGCGGGCCACCTCGGGCCCCCAGCGGTCGGACATCTGAGCGGTCGTCTCACCGGGAACCGCCAGGGAGGTCCACAGGATGTCGGCGTCCCGGGGCGTGCGGGCCATGACCCGGCCCGTCCATCCCAGGGCGCGTCCGTCACCATGACCGGCCACCAGCTCATCGCCGATGAAGCTCAGCCTCGTTTCACGCATGGCAGCGCCTCCTCATCCCTCATGCTGTCTTGACATTATCGTGACCTTGCGCGGTATTGCGGGAGGCTGACGGCATTTCGGCGGGGTTGACCGGGGACGAACGGGGAACAATCAGCCTGTTCTCAGTCGCGGGCGAAGGCCCGGCGAAGGATCTCCTCCTGTTGGGCGCGATGGACGCCGGCGGTTCCCACGGCCGGGGCGGCGGCCTCGGGGCGGGAGACCAGTGTGGGTAGGACGCCGCCGGTCAGATCTGCGGGCAGGTGAAGCGCCAGGTGGGGCCACATGCCCTGGTTGGCCGGCTCGTCCTGCACCCACACCAGCTCGGCCCCGCTGAAGGGCGCCAGCGCTTCGGCGATGGCCTCGGTCTCCAACGGGTAGAGCTGCTCGAGGCGGACAATGGCGGTGCCCGTATCCCCGGTCTTGGCACGGTGGGCCGCCAGGTCGTAGTAGACGCGCCCCGAGCACAGCAGCACCCGGTCCACGCCCCGATCCTGCGCCGCGGCCAGCACGGCGTCGTCGACCTCGCCAATGACGGGCTGGAAGGTGCCGGAGGTGAAGTCCTCCACCGGCGAGCAGGCGGCCTTCAGGCGCAGCAGCTGCTTGGGGGTGAAGACGATGAGCGGGCGGCGCGGGCGGCGGTAGGTGTGCTCGCGCAGCAGGTGGAAGTAGCTGGCGGGCGTGGAAGGCTGGGCCACCAGCATGTTGTCCTGGGCGCACATTTGCAGGTAGCGCTCGATGCGCCCCGAGGAATGGTCCGGGCCCTGCCCCTCCTGGCCGTGGGGCAGCAGCATGACCAGGCCGGAGCGCTGCCCCCACTTCTGGGCGGCGGAGGTGACGTACTCGTCGATGACGGACTGGGCGCCGTTGGCGAAGTCTCCGAACTGGGCCTCCCACATCGTCAGCCCCTCGGGCCGCTCCACCGAGTAGCCGTACTCGAAGGCTAGGGCGGCGTACTCGCTGAGCAGGGAGTCGTAGATTTCCAGGGGCGCCTGGTCCGGGGTGAGGAAGCTCAACGGCGTCCACTCCTGGCCGGAGGCGTGGTCGTGCAGGACCGCGTGGCGCTGGGCGAAGGTGGCGCGTCGGGCGTCCTCACCGGCGATGCGGATTGGTACGCCCTCCATGAGCAGGCTCCCTAGGGCGATGAGCTCGCCCAGGCCCCAGTCGATACCGCCTTCGCGCGTAGCCTCGCGGCGCTTGGTGAGCATGGCCTGGAGCTTGGGGTGGACGGTGAAGGAGGCCGGCCAGGCGACCTGGGCGTCCCCGATGCGCTCGACGACGTCGCGCGCCACCGCTGAGGTCCAGCCGATCATCATGCCTGTGCCGGCCAGCTGGGAGGAGGGGATCTCCAGGGAGGACAGGGGCACGCCGACCTTCGTGGGGTCGGATAGGTCCTGGGCGGAGGCGTCGGTCGGCGGGGCGATTGCGCCGTCGGCGCCCCCGGTGACCTGGACACGGGCCTCGGTGAAGATCCGCTCCAGCTCGCCCTGGTAGTTCTCGGCGATCTCGCGGGCCTCCTCTGGGGTGATGTCGCCGCGTCCCACGAGGGCGGCGGTGTAGACCCCGCGGGTGGAGTCCAGGGAGTCGATGAGCCGGTACATGAGCGGCTGGGTCATCGAAGGGTCGTCGCCCTCGTTGTGGCCGCGGCGCCGGTAGCAGATGAGGTCGATGATGACGTCCTTGTGGAAGGTGCGCCGGTACTCGTAGGCGTGGCGGGCGGTGCGGGCCACCGTCTCGGGGTCGTCGGCGTTGACGTGGAAGATCGGCACCTGCAGGCCCTTGGCCAGGTCAGTGGCGTAGGTGGTGGAGCGGGCGGAGGCCGATCCGGTGGTGAAGCCGATCTGATTGTTGACAATGATGTGGACAGTGCCGCCGGTGCGGTAGGCGGGCAGCTGGCTCATGTTGAGGGTCTCGTAGACCACGCCCTGGCCTGCGAAGGCGGCGTCGCCGTGGACGAGGACCGGCATGACCGTGTAGCCCTTCTCGCCCAGGCCGATGCGATCCTGCTTGGCGCGCACGATGCCCTCGACGACGCCGTCGACCGTCTCCAGGTGGGAGGGGTTGGCGGCCAGGGAGACGCGGGTGGTCACGCCGTCGGTCCCGGAGAAAACGCCCTCTGTGCCCAGGTGGTACTTGACGTCCCCTGTGCTGGCGCCCTCGATGACGCCGTTGCCCTCGAACTCGTCGAAGACCTGAGCGTAGGACTTGCCGGCGATGTTGGTGAGCACGTTGAGCCGGCCGCGGTGGGCCATGCCGATGACGACCTCGTCGAGGCCGTCGTGGGCGGCGGCGTCGAGCAGACGGTCCAGGGCCACGATGAGGGACTCCCCGCCCTCGAGGCTGAAGCGCTTCTGACCCACGTACTTGGTCTGCAGGAAGGTTTCGAAAGCCTCGGCCTGCTCCAACTTGGTGAGGATCCGACGGCGCTCGTCGCCGCCGATGTCCTCCCAATCGCGTTCGAGGCGCCCCTGCCACCAGGTGCGCTGGGCCGGGTCCTGGATGTGCATGTACTCCACGCCCACGGTGCGGCAGTAGGCGTCGCGCAGCATCTTGAGGATCTCGCGCAGGGTGGCGCGGTCGCGCCCGCCCAGGCCCCGGGTGGGGAAGGAGCGGTCCAGGTCCCACAGGCTCAGCCCGTAGGAGGTGATGTCCAGGTCCGGGTGGCGGCGCAGGCGGTAGGTGAGCGGGTCGTTGTCGGCGGCCAGGTGACCGCGCTGACGGTAGGCGTGGATGAGCTCGGCCACGC
Organism: Actinomyces johnsonii; assembly: GCF_006546835.1. GTDB lineage: Bacteria > Actinomycetota > Actinomycetes > Actinomycetales > Actinomycetaceae > Actinomyces > Actinomyces johnsonii. The sequence continues at coordinate 6,352 of NZ_VICB01000018.1, forward strand.
GCGCCGGCTTGCCGGTCTCCAACTCGGGGTCGTAGGTGGTGTCGCGCACCCACTCGACCGGCTCGAGGGGGATGCGCAGGGACTCGAAGGCCCGGCTCCAGAATCCGTCCAGCCCCAGGAGCTTGCGCTCCACCAGGCGCAGGAACTCGCCCGAGGCGGCGCCCTGGATGACGCGGTGGTCATAGGTGGAGGTCAGGGTGACGACCTTGCCGATGCCCTGGCGGGCCAGGGTGTCGGGGCTGGCGCCGGCGAAGGCCGCCGGGTAGTCCATGCTTCCCACCCCCACGATGAGCCCCTGGCCGGGCATAAGGCGCGGCACCGAGTGCAGGGTGCCGATCATGCCGGGGTTGGTCAGGGTCACGGTGGTGCCGCGGAAGTCGTCGAGGTCCAGCTTGTTGTTGCGGGCCTTGGCCACGAGGCCCTCATAGGCCTCCACGAACCGGGACAGGTCCATGAGGTCAGCCTGCTTGATGGAGGGCACCAGCAGGCGGCGCTGCCCGTCGGCGCCGGGCACATCGATGGCCAGACCGAAAGCCACGTGGGCGGGCTCGTTCAGGACCGGCTTGCCGGCATCGTCGACCCCGTAGGAGACGTTCATCGAGGGCATCTCGGACAGGGACTCGACCACCGCCCAGCCGATGAGATGGGTGAAGGAGACCTTGCCGCCGCGGGTACGGGCCAGGTGGCTGTTGATGACGGTGCGGTTCTCGATGAGGACCTTAGCGGGGACGGCCCGGGCAGAGGTGGCCGTGGGCATGGACAGGGAATCGTCCATGTTCTTGGCGGTGCGGGCGGCCGCGCCCTTGAGACGCACGGAGCTGTCCTCGCAGCCGTCGCCCTCCAGATCGTGGGCGTGGTGGGCGGCCAGGCGCTGGGCGTAGGGGGAGGTTGGGGGAGCGGTGTCCGACGGCGGGGCCGGGGGAAGGTCGGAGCGGGTGACGTCCTGGACCGCGGAGGAGCGGCGTTGGGGGGAGGCGGCCTGAGTCGTGATGGTGGCCCGGCGCGGCTCCCCGAGGGCCGACGACGCAGAACCGTTGGCGAAGCCGTTCGAGGAGGTGGAGCTTGGTCGCCGCAGGCCGGCACTCGGATCGGTCTCGAAGAGCTCTCGCCACTGGGGGCTCACGGAGGAGGGGTCCGCCGACCAGGCGGCCCGCATCTCCTCCACCATCCACTCGTTGGCACCGAAGCCTGTGCTGGTCTGGTCCTGCGTGGGCACGTCGGGTCTCCTCGGTGAACTCGTCAGTCTGCCGTCCCGGCGCTGGGAACCTCGGCGGGACCCGGGGAGGAACGGCGGTGTCCGTGGAACATCCTAGGAGGTGAAAGGCGTCTCAGGCGAGCAAATGCGGGACCAAAGACACATGCGTGTCCCGGCCGTGACGCGCTCGCGGCCCCGGGCCCGGCCGGCCCGACGACGGTGACCTACAGGTCTCGCCACTCCTCGAACGCGTCGAGCCGGGACGTATCGCCGTCTCCGAGTGCCTGAGCCACTGCCTCGAGCAGTTCCAGCCGAGGGTCCTCCTCCCGTCGGACGCGTTCCAGGTTCATCTCGAATGACCAGTCGCCTGTCGTCACACCGTCCGCCAGAAGGGTCTTGAGGACTCCTCCGGACTCCTTGCGGTGCTCGGGTGAATGGGCAAACAGGTAGAAATGGCATTCGGCTAGTAAGGGTCTCTCCTCATCGCTGGCGAGGGTGATCGCTTTTTCAGCCAGGCTGATCGCTTTCATGTCAGCCGATTTAGCGAAGAGAAGTTGGGCGTAGTTGCCGAGGCTGATGGCGTCATAGGGGTCGGCGTCGATGGCACGTTGGTACATCTGCTCGGCCTGGTCCGTGTCGCCGCGGACGGTGTGCAGGAAGATGGCGTAGTTGCCGAGGTTGTTGGCGTGGTGGGGGTCGGCGTCGATGGCCCGCTGGTACATCTGCTCGGCCTGGTCCATGTCGCCCCGGATGTTCTTGAGGAAGGTGGCGTAGGCACCGAGGATATTGGCGTTGGTGGGGTCGGCGTCGATGGCCCGCTGGTACATCTGCTCGGCCTGGTCCACGTCGCCCCGGACGGTGTGCAGGAAGATAGCGTAGGCACCGAGGACGGTGGCGTCGATCTCGGGGGTGGCGTCGATGGCGCGTTGAAACATGGCGTTCGTTGAAGAAGGTGAAGCGCCTTCTATGAGCATGGTGAAGGCTGATTGGCCTGTCTGTTGCGCGGAAAGCGTGATATTTTGTAGTGTCGCAAATGTGCGCTCTGAGATTTTCCAATCTGCTTCGTCGGCGATGGTATCAAGAACTTCCCATTGATCCTCTCCTACTTGGCGTAAAAGGGGGGTGGTGTGGTTGATGAGTCTTGTAGCTTCTTTCCAAGTGTCATCCCAGTCGACTGTTTCCCATACGTCATCCTTGTGTGACAGGGAAAGGGAAGTCAGTTGATCTCTTGAGGCGGGGCCTAGGCCGATGCGACGCCAGTCCGCCGCTGCTTTGATGAGCGCTCCACACTGTGAGTGTTTATTGAGTTCGTCTGCGAATTTGGAGCGTACTGCTTCGGCGCATCCAAGTAGGGGGCCTAAGCCGACATTCTTGATTTGTGATAGCTGGTTTGCATAGGAGGTAAGTCTAACGTCATTGAGCTCTTTTGTTGACAATGACGGGCTGAGCGTGAGCCTTTCGAAGCGATTGACCACATCCCATCCCACTACTTTCTCGTTACTGCGATCGCTGTGTTTTACGTATTGTGAGTGCATCATGGTGGCTACGATGATGCACGAATTATTGACCCATCGGTTGAGTTGGCCCAGTGTGAGACTTTGGTTTGACAGAAATCTGTCGAGATCGTCTAAGATGATAATTGATTCGGGTGGCGGCTGTTGGTTACTGTTGAGAAGTTTCTCAATGTCGCCGGGACCTAGGGGGAACCAGCAGTAGGTGTTGGGCCATTGGGAGCGAATCGTCTCTATTGCCAGGCGCGTCTTTCCGGCCATGGATGTCCCCTCAATGAGGACGGGTATCCTGTTTCTGAGGTGCTCGACCAGTTGGTCCTGGATGTCCCGATGTACGAAGTCGGTGATATCTTTACGATCAGAGCGGTGAACTCGCAGGGAGTAGAGGTCTTTGTGACTCAGATATTTATTTCCGATGCCATTCTTCAAGACGCCTGCCGTATCGGTGATTTGCTGTCTGTGGAAGCGTGCTGAGAGCCACTCGCGGAGCTGAGGTGTCGTGGCGGTTATGCCTCCGATTGCGTTGAGTGCCATGCATGCTGCGGCCCACTTGGGGCCGAGTGTGCCGAGGTATGGAATGGCTGCACCTACTACTGCGCCGCAGGCTGGCGCAAGGAGCCACCAGCCGGACTGGCCCGGATCGGTTGGGTGGACCGCTTTCTGCGGCTTTCGAGACAGCATCGCAACCTCCACGCTCACTTAGCCTGTGGTGTAGGTTACCCCAATCGTGAGAAACCGGTCCCTCTGCGATGGCGGTGCGACACATGATGGCTGTCTCGGCTTCGATTCCGCCGCGGTGGTACCGTTCGGTCACTATGCGATCGGCTTTCCGCCGGGCCCGCAGGCGCCGCATCCGCACACACCGCGCCTCCTCGCCCGCCTCTGACCAACCCCACCCCGACTCGTCCGCCTCCGGCGCCCACGTCGAGCCCCACACGGGGGAGGGGTCCGCATGACCGACTGGCTCATGATCGCCGTCGGCGTGGTCCTCACCGTGGGCACCGCCCTGTTCGTGGCCGGCGAGTTCTCCCTGGTCGCCCTCGACCCCTCCACCGTCGAGACCCGCGCCGCCACCGGGGATAAGCGCGCCGGTACCGTGCGGCGCGCCCTGGGCCGGCTGTCCACCCTCCTGTCCGGCGCCCAGGTCGGCATCACCCTGACCACGGTGCTCCTGGGCTACACGATGCAGGCCGCCCTGGCGAACCTCCTCACCGATCTCATGAGCCACTGGATGGCCGTCTCCGTGGCCACCGGCGCCGCGGTCATCATCGCGCTCATCGTCGTCAACGCCTTCTCTATGGTCATGGGCGAGCTCATCCCCAAGAACGCCACCCTGTCCGACCCCATGCGCGCCGCAGGCCTCGTCGCCCCCTTCCTCATGGGCTTCACCACCCTCCTCAAGCCCCTCATCCTCGTGCTCAACAACGCGGCCAACGCCGTACTGCACGCCATGGGCATCGAGCCGGCCGAGGAACTCAGCGGCGCCCGCAGCGCCGGCGAGCTCGCCTCCCTCGTGCGCCACAGCGCTGAGGAGGGCACCCTCGACGCCTCCACCGCCACCCTGCTCACCCGCTCCATCGGCCTGGGGGCGCTCACCGCCGTCGACGTCATGACCGACCGCGGCCGCCTCCACACCCTCGAGGCCGACGACTCCGCCGAGGACGTCGTGCGCCTGGCCCGCGCTACCGGCCACTCCCGCTTCCCCGTCATCGGCCGCGACGTCGACGACGTCATGGGCATCGTCCACCTGCGCCGCGCCATCGGCGTCCCCTACGAGCGGCGCGCCGACGTCCCCGTCGCCTCCACCTCCCTCATGACCCCCGCGCCCCGAGTCCCCGAGACCATGCCACTGGCCGACCTGCTCGTCGAATTGCGCGCCCAGGGCTCCCAGATGGCGCTCGTCGTCGACGAGTACGGCGGCACCGCCGGCGTCGTCACCCTCGAGGACGCCGTCGAGGAGGTCGTCGGAGACGTCGCCGACGAGCACGATCGCCGCCGCGCCGGCGCCCACCTCGACCCCTCGGGTCACTGGGTCGTCCCGGGCTGGATGCGCCCCGACGAGCTCGCCACCCGCGCCGCCATCCAGGTGCCCGACGACGGCCCCTATGAGACCCTCGGTGGCCTGGTCATGACCGAGCTCGGCCGCATCCCCGTCGTCGGCGACGTCGTTGAGCTTCCGCACGCGTCGCTGACCGTCGACGCCATGGACGGGCGTCGTGTTACCCGCCTCCACGTGCGCCCCAAGGACCCCGAAGCCGCCCCCGGAGACCAGGGAACTGAGGGGGAGTACCGATGAGCACGCCCCTGGCCCTGGTGGTCACCGTTATCCTCCTGACCGGCAACGCCTTCTTCGTCGGCGCCGAGTTCGCCGTCACCTCCTCGCGCCGCAGCCAGCTCGAACCATTGGCCGAGACCGGCGACGCCCGCGCCGCCACCGCCCTATGGGCCCTCCAGAACGTCTCGCGCATGCTGGCCACCGCCCAACTCGGCGTCACCCTGTGCTCCACGGGCCTGGGCGCCGTCGCCGAACCGGCCATCGCCCACGCCCTCGCGCCCCTGCTCGCCGCCGTCGGTGTCGGGCACGCCGGCTCCCACGCCGTCGCCGTCGTCATCGCCCTGGTCATCGTCGTGGGCCTGCACGTCGTCGCCGGGGAAATGGTGCCCAAGAACATCTCCATCTCCTCCCCGGAAAAGGCCGTGCGCTGGCTCGCCCCACCCCTGGTGTGGTGTTCGCGCGTCTTCAGCCCCGTGGTCAACGGACTCAACGGCTTCGCCAACGGGACCCTGAAAGTTCTGGGCATCGAGGCTAAGGAGGAGATCTCCGCCACCTTCAACGCCGAGGAGGTCGCCTCCATCGTCGAGCGCTCCACCGCCGAGGGCGTCCTGGAGGACTCCACCGGCCTGCTCAGCGGAGCCCTGGAGTTCTCCGAGGAGACCGCTGGCAGCGTCATGGTGCCCTTGAGCGAGCTCGTCACCCTGCCCCAGAACTGCACCCCGGAGGACGTGGAGCGGGCCGTGGCCTCCACCGGCTTCTCCCGCTTCCCGCTCGTGGCCGGGCGGGACGCCGCTGACTCGACGTTTGATGCAGCAGCCGACGGGGCAGAGCCTTCCGTCATCACCGGTTACCTCCACCTCAAGGATGTTCTCTACGCCGACGGCGCGGACCGCACCGAGCCGGTCCCCGCCTGGCGCACCCGCGCACTCGTACCCGTCGGCTACGACGACGAGGTCGAGGACGCCCTTGCCGCCATGCAGCGCTCGGGGGCCCACCTCGGGCACGTGCGCAATGCGCAGGGCCGATTCGTCGGCGTTCTCTTCCTGGAGGACATCCTCGAAGAGCTCGTCGGCGAGGTCAACGACGCCATGCAGCGCGAGGAGCACCAGCGCCGTGATTAAATCGTGATCTAACGGCGGTGACCAGTGGATTCCCACAATTCGTGCCGCGTCGAGCGTTGAGAGTCGACCGCGGGGCCGGGAACGACGCCTCTGTGCCGATTCGTTCGTATGACACGTGTTTCTGTTCGTGGAACGGTGTCGTGGACGCCGCTTTGCGATTTGTTGAAGAAATACAGGTCACACAAAGGTGTGCTGGTTCTCCTGGCGAGACCCACAGGAGAACGCTACTGTTTTAACCGAGCACAACACGAGACTGTCGCCCTGGCAGCCAGCATGCCGTCACCGCCGGGTCACCGGCAGCGACGACTCCCCCATGAAACCAGCCACCTGGAGGCTTCCCGCGTGACCCCGCAGCCCATGAGTCGACGCCAGCGTCGCGAGGCGGAACGTGCCGCCGAAGCCGCTCGCCAGCTCGCTGAGGCGGAGGCCGGCGGCTCCTCGCCGGAGACGCCGACAACGCACACCACTCACGCCGCCAGCCCCACTCGCCGCTCCCGCCGCGAGATCCACGCTCGCCACTCCCACCAGTCCCAGGGCGGCGCCTTCCGGAACGCCTCTACTCTCCCCGACGTCCCGCTCGCCCCCCAGAAGCAGAACCATCCACAACGGCCCGCGGCCCAGGCGACTCCTCCGGCCGCAGCACCGGCCACGCGATCAGGGGCGCACGCAGCCCCCGCCTCGGCGCACTCGGCTCCGATCGAGCAGACGGGGCGGCAGCCGGTCGTCCCGATGAGCCGCATGGCCCGCCGGCATCAGGGAGCCGTTGAGCAGCCTGCGCAGCCCGTGCGGGATCCCATGCGCCCACAGGCTCCCGCAGTTTCCGCCCCGACCGCCCCCTCGGCACCCGCGGTGGCCTCTGCGGCGGGAACTGCGCAGCCCTCCCCGGCAGGGCCCTCGGTCTCCTCCGCTTCTTCTCCGCAGGCGCATCCCACTCGGCGATCTCGCAAGGACCTGCGCGCCGCTCGGATCGCCGAGGACCCTCAGCAGACGCGTGAGAACCCCGCCGTTGCGAACGTGCCGCAGTCCCAGCCCCATCATCAGTCCGAGGCCCGGCCGGAGAGCCGGCGCAGCCGTCGCCGCTCGCATGCGGCCGAGCAGTCCGCCGTCTCGCCTGCGTCATCGACTCCCTCGGCGCCCTCGGCCCTGTCGCCGCTGGTTGCCGCTTCTCTGGCTGAGTCCACCTCCAATCTGAAGCCGGCAGCCGCTCAACCCGCCGCCAACACGGCGTGGTGGGCCGCAGGCGACACAGCCCCGGCCTCGCCCGGTGCGGCGCAGTCCCGCAGCCGCGCCGTTCCGACCGGATCGGATTCCGCCGCGGTCCCCGGAGCCTCCGCCCGGCCGGAGAGCCGTCGCAGGAGACGCGCCTCGGCGGCCACGCCCGCCAGCGCCTCCGCCAAACCCGTCGTCGCCTCCACCACCCACCACACCGCCTCCTTCAGTGTTCCGGAGGACTCCGTCTCCCTTCCGACGCCGCAGGCCGCGCCCGAGGTGACCGTCGAGCCGGCCCCCGCGGCGCCGTCGGTTCCCGACACCCCCCACGAGATCCGCTTCTCGCGCAGGATCACGGACTTCCGCGGGGCCGAGACCGTCGAGGTCCCCGAGGTCCGCAAGCTCATGGCCGCCCGCAAGGCCGGGGTGCCGCTCGCCGACGAGGCCGCCATCCGCGCCGCCAAGACCGCCCAGGGCGCCAGAACGAGCCGTGAGACCAAGAAGACGGCGTCGGATGAGTCCGCCGCCTCGGCGTCGTCGGCCAGGATCTCCGCGGCCTCCAAACCGGATAGCCACCGCGACTCCTCGACCGGCCCCGCCCCCGCGCGTCCCGCCAGACGCCGCACGGGAACCGGAATCCTGGGACGCACCGCCGTGCTGTCTGCCCTGGCCGTGGCCACGGTCCTCGCCCCGCTGTCCAGCCACCTCGACAACACCCCGCTGGCCTCGGCCGCGATGAAGATGCACGCCGGTGGCGCCGCGCAGAGCCCGGCCGCCGGAGGGGCGAAGTCGTCGTCTGTGGCCAGTGCCGTGCTCGGCAGAGACGACGACCTGGAGGAGAGCTCCGACTCTCAGCTCTCCAACGTCCCCGACGCCGCCACCAGAGCCAGGATCCGCGAGGCCTTCCAGAACGCGGCCAAGACCTGCTCCTCGGCGACCGGCGCCTCGGGCGACACCAGCGCCTTCAGCTCCAAGCCGCAGCTGTTCTACCCGATGCTCCCGGACACCTACACGATCTCCTCGGAGTACGGCTACCGCACCCACCCCACCCTCGGCGTCCCGAAGCTCCACGCCGGTCAGGACATGGCCGCTCCCGTGGGCACCCCGATCTACGCCGCCGCTGCCGGCACCGTCACCACCGCCGGCATGGTGGACGGCACCGGAACCGTCACCATCAAGCACGAGATCGATGGTCAGGTCTGGTACACCAGCTACCTCCACATGTACGAGGACGGCATCTACGTCAAGGCGGGCGACACCGTCACAGCCGGCCAGATGATCGCCGGTGTGGGCAACACCGGCCGGTCCTCCGGTGCGCACCTGCACTTCGAGGTGCGCACCAAGGATGACACCGCCGACGAGTCCACCGTGGAGCCGTGGGGCTGGCTCAAGGAGCACGGCGCCGTCGAGCTCACCACCAACTGCAGCTGAGGGAGACCCACTGTGCCGCCTGTCGCGTCACGAACACGACGTCCTGCCGTCATCGCCCACCGCGGCGGCGGGCGCGAGGTTCCTGAGAACACCTGGAGCGCCGTCGAGCACGTGGCCGCGCTCGGGCTGGAGTGGATGGAGACCGACCTGCGGCTGACGGCCGACGGCATCGTCGTGCTCAGCCACGATGAGGACTTGCGCCGCACCGCCGGCGACCCCCGCACCGTCGGGGAGGTCATGTGGGCCGAGCTGGCCGACCTCGATTCCGGTGACGGGCGCGGCTTCGTCCGGCTCGACGACGCCCTGCACGCCCACCCGACGATGAGGTTCAACGTCGACCTCAAGGACTCCAACGTCGTCCAGGCCGCCCTGCAGACGGTGCGCGACGCCGAGGCCCTCGACCGGGTCCGCTTCGCCTCCTTCTCCGCTCGGCGGCTGGCCGTCCTGCGCCGCCAGGAGCCCCGGGCGATGACCTCGCTGGGCGTCAGCGACGTCCTCGGACTCATGCTGCGCAGTGAGGCCGCCGTCCCACTGCCGCAGACCCGCTGGGGCTGGACTCGCGGGAGGGCCGATGCCGTCCAGGTCCCCGAGAGCTACCGCGGCGTTCCCGTGGTCACCCGACGCTTTGTTGCCTCCGCGCACACCGCCGACCTGGAGGTCCACGTGTGGACGGTGGACGAGCCCGAGCGGATGCGCCGGATGGTCGACCTCAACGTCGACGCCATCATGACCGACGTCCCCACCCTCGCCCTCCAGACCCTCAGCTGAAGAGCCCGTCAAGAGCCCGGATTTGGCGGACGGCCTAGTGGAAACTGCTTCGCCCCCGCCTCGGCCGAGGGATCTGTGCCGCGACATGCACGAACGAGCCCCCGTCGCGGGTGGCGACGGGGGCTCGGGGATGGTGCCCCGGACAGGATTCGAACCTGCGACCTTCTGCTCCGGAGGCAGACGCTCTATCCACTGAGCTACCGGGGCCCGAGGGGTGACTGTACCAGCGTCCCGCCCCGGGAGCGAAACCGGCGGGAGACATGCGACATGTCCCACGAAGCCCCGTGATCATCGACATCCCTTGCGGCCCGGCGCGGTCGATGACGGTACGCTGACATGCGTGACTCCAGAAGAGCTTGCCGCAGCCATCCACACCATCCTGGAGGAGGCCTCCGCCGAGGGCTCCCTTGCCCTGTCCGCCGCAGAGATCCCCGAGCCCCGCGTCGAGCGCCCCCGCAACCGTGACCACGGTGACTGGTCCACCAACGTCGCCATGCAGCTGGCCAAGAAGGCCGGCACCAAGCCGCGCGACCTCGCCGAGCTCCTCGTCCCGCGTCTTGAGGCCCTCGACGGCGTCGCCTCCGTGGAGGTCGCCGGCCCCGGCTTCCTCAACATCCGTCTCGACGCCGCCAGCGCCGGTGAGCTCGCCCGCTCCATCGTCGAGGCCGGCGAGGCCTACGGGCGCAACGACTCCCTGAGCGGCCAGCACATCAATCTCGAGTACGTCTCCGCCAACCCCACCGGCCCGGTGCACCTGGGCGGCGCCCGCTGGGCCGCCGTCGGCGACTCCCTGGCCCGGATCCTGGCGGCCTGCGGCGCCACAATCACCCGCGAGTACTACTTCAACGACCACGGCACCCAGATCGACCACTTCGCCCAGTCCCTGCTGGCCTCCGCCCGCGGCCAGGAGACCCCCGAGAACGGCTACGGCGGCGCCTACATCGGCGAGATCACCCAGCAGGTGATTGCTGACGAGCTTGCCGCCGGCCGCCCCGACCCGACCACCCTGCCCGACGCCGAGGCCGCCGAGGTCTTCCGCGCCCGCGGCGTCGACCTCATGTTCGCCGCCGTCAAGGCCGAGCTCCACGCCTTCCGCTCCGACTTCGACGTCTTCTTCCATGAGGACTCCCTGCACACCTCCGGCGCCGTCGAGCGCGCCATCGCCCGCCTGCGCGAGCGCGGCGTCATCGAGGAGCGCGACGGCGCCACCTGGCTGCGCACCACCGACTTCGGCGACGACAAGGACCGTGTCCTCATCAAGTCCGACGGAAACACCTCCTACTTCGCCGCCGACCTCGCCTACTACCTGGACAAGCGCGAGCGCGGTACCGACTGCGCCATCTTCCTGTTCGGCGCCGACCATCACGGCTACATCGGCCGGATGATGGCTATGTGTGCGGCCTTCGGCGACGAGCCCGGTGTCAATATGCAGATCGTCATCGGCCAGTTCGTCAACCTTGTCAAGGATGGGCAGCCCGTGCGCATGTCCAAGCGCGCCGGCACCATCGTGACACTCGGCGACCTCGTTGACGCCGTCGGCGTGGACGCCGCCCGCTACGCCCTGGCCCGCTCATCCATGGACTCCGCCATCGATATCGACCTGGACCTGCTGGCCTCCACCTCGAGCGAGAACCCGGTGTACTACGTCCAGTACGCTCATGCCCGCACGCGCAACGTGGCCCGCAACGCCGCGGAGCACGGCGTGTCCCGCTCGGCCGGCTTCCTCCCAGCGGCGCTGGACGACCCGGCCGACTCCGCACTGCTCGGCGTGCTCGCCCAGTTCCCGGCGATCGTCGCCCAGGCCGCGCAGTTGCGCGAGCAGCACCGCGTGGCCCGCTACCTCGAGCAGCTGGCCGCCGCCTACCACGCCTGGTACGGCGCCACCCGCGTCACCCCCCGTGGGGACGACGCCGTCAACTCTGGCCACGTAGCCCGTCTGTGGCTCAACGACGCCGTCGGGCAGGTCCTCGCCAACGGGCTCGGTCTGCTGGGCGTCACCGCTCCCGAGAGGATGTGAGACCGTGACGTACCAGGTTCCCGCCGGTGAGCCGCCCCTGGGGGTTCTGGCCTGCCCCGAGCCCGAGGACCGTCCCGACCTGTGGCCCACGACGGCGCGGCGCACCCCCGACGGAGAGCTCGCCCTGGGCGGGCTGACCGTCTCCGAGATCCTCGCCGATGCCCCCAGCCCCGTCTTCGTCCTGGACGAGGCCGACCTGCGCGGCCGCGCCGCCTCCTGGAGCGCCGCCATGGCCGAGGAGTTCTGGCCTGGATACGGCATGCGCGGCGGCGAGGCCTTCTACGCCGGAAAGGCCTTCCTGACCACTCAGGTCGCGCGCATCGTCCTCGAGGAGGGAATGGGGATCGACACCGCCTCCCGCGTCGAGCTGGCTGTGGGGCTGTCCGGTCTGGAGAAGGTCGACGGCCCCGAGGCCACGACCCGCGCCCGCCGCCTGGGTCTGCACGGCAACGGCAAGACACAGGCCGAGATCGCCGTTGCCCTCACCCACCACGTGGGCCACCTCGTCCTCGACTCCCTCGAGGAGGTCGACCTCACCGTCCGCGCCGTACGCGACCTGCGCGCCAGCGGCGTCTACGGGCCCGAGGAGACCGGTAAGGTCATGGTGCGCCTGACCACCGGTGTGCACGCCGGCGGGCACGAGCACATCTCCACCGGCCACGAGGACCAGAAGTTCGGCCTCTCCGTCCACGCCGGTACCGCCCGCCAGGCCATCGACGCGATCATCGCCGCCCCCGAGCTTGAGCTGGCCGGCCTGCACTCACACATCGGCTCCCAGATCCTGGACCTGGCCGGCTTCCGGGAAGCCGTCAGCATCGTCCTGGGCCTGCGCCACGAGATCGCCGTCGACACCGGGCACCTGTGCCCGGAGGTCGACCTGGGCGGCGGCTACGGCATCGCCTACACCGGGTCCGATCCCGTGGCGCCCTCGCCGGCGCAGGTCGCCTGCACTCTGGCCGAGGCTGTGCGCGAGACCTGCGAGCGCCTCGGCGACGAGGTCCCCGCCGTCTCCATCGAGCCCGGCCGCGCGGTCGCCGGCCCGACGACGGTCACTCTCTACACCGTCACCGGCCTCAAACGCGTCGAGCTGGGGGAGGGGACCTCGCGCCTCTACGTCAGCATCGACGGTGGCATGAGCGACAACATCCGCCCCGCCCTCTACGAGGCCGCATACACGGCGCTCGTCGCCAACCGCCGCCCTGACCCGGCCGCGGGACTGACCCGCGCGCGCGTCGTCGGCAAGCACTGCGAGTCCGGCGACGTCGTCGTGCGTGACGTGGATCTACCCGCCGACCTGGCCGTCGGCGACGTGCTGGCCGTGCCCGCCACCGGGGCTTATGGGCGCTCCATGGCCTCCAACTATAACCTCTTCACCCGCCCCGGCGTGCGCTGGGTGCACGAGGGCGAGTCGGGCTGGATCCTGCGCCCCGAGACCATCGAGGACCTCCTGCGCCTGGAGGGCTGAGCCCTCTATACCGTATAGACTTCGGGCATGGGTGACAGTGACCGGGACTACCGTAGGGACTTCTACCGCGCGCTGAACGTCCATCAAGGCGCTCGGATGCTCAGCGAGGAGGAGTTCGAGCGCTATTACGTCCCGATCTACACCCGCCCCGACGGCCCGGCAGGACCGGACCTGGTCGCAGAGATCGCCACGGCGATCGACTTCACCGCCGGCGGCTCGGTCCAGCTGCTCTCCGGCTACCGCGGTGCGGGAAAGACCACCGAGCTCCTGCGCCTCAAACGGGAACTGGATCGCGAGGTCTACCTCCCCGTCTACTTCGACATCGAGGACTACTTCAACACCGAGCTTCCACTGGAGGCGGCGACTTTTCTCGTCGGCCTCGCCGCCGGCTTCGTTGACAACTGCGAGGAGATCGACGGGCTCAAGCAGAGCCTGTACCGCCGGGTTCAGACCTTCTTCCAGCGCCTCGACATCGACGTCAAGATCAGCGCCTCCGTCAGCGGGGGGCCGGCTTCTCTTGACCTGAGGGCGACGCTCCGCGATGACGAGAGCTTCCGGGCGCAGGTCAAGAAGGCCCTGGAGTCCAACCGCAAGACGTTCAAGGAGGAGATGCACGCCTTCTTCAGCGATCTGGCGGACAGCCTGCCCGGGAATAGGACACCGGTCTTCATTGTCGATTCCATTGATCACTACCGGGGGCGGTCCTCCACCTTTGACGAGGTCCGCGACTCCGTGGAGGCGTTGTTCTCCCACTACGCCTCAGAACTGGCCCTGCCCGGGATGCACGTGGTCTACACGGTGCCGGTGTACGTCAAACCTGCAGGATGGGGTGGAGAGGTCTGGCCCGTCCTCAACGTCAAGGTACGGGAGCGCAGCGGCGAGGACTGCTCGGAGGGCATCGACCTGCTGCGTCAGGTGCTGGCCCAGCGTGCCCCGAACGGCGACGTGGAACGACTCCTGGGGGCGGAGGCGGACCGGGTGATCCGGGCCTCAGGCGGTCTGTTCCGCGAGCTGTTCCGTCTAGTCTCGGGGCTCCTGCTCAAGAACGGTCCGCTTCCCGTGAGACCCGAGGACATCGACCAGGTCGAGCGCCAGCAACGCTCCCAGGCCGTCGCCGGGTTGACCCAGGAGCAGTGGCAGATCCTTCGCCAGGTGAAGGAGACCCAGCAGCTCATCGTGCCGCGAGAACTGACCTCGGAGGCTTGGACCCTCCAAGCGCTCGGGTACGTGCTGTGCTACCGCAACGGAACCGTCGACTGGTACGGGGTGCACCCCCTGCTGGAGAGGCTTCTCGACGAGGACTAGCATGCGCGTCCCGAGCACCCCCTCGACGGTGAGCATCGACTATGCCTGGTCTGATCTGCGCCGCCACCTGGAGTGGACCAGGAATGAGCCCACCGTTGTGATGGTTGCGGCCCAGACCCGGGCCCAGACCCAGGACATGAAGGAACGTGCTGCGCTGTGGTGCCAGCGGGCTCATGAGCCCTGGTCCGATCCGGAGCAGTTTCTGACCTCGTGGCTGCGCCGCCATCTTCCCGTTTCCGGTGTTCTCTTCCTGGATCTGTGGGATGACGAGGTGCGCCTCAGGGTCCTGCACGCACTCAACGAGATGCGGGTGCGCCTGGCGCGCCCCGGGGGCGGATGCGTCATTGTCTGCGGGCCGATCGCATTGCTTAGTGAAGCTTCCCGCGAGGCCGCAGATCTGTGGTCCATTCGATCGTTGACCTGCGTCATCGGTTCCAGCTCCGGGGATCTGGTGGACCGGCCGCAGCGCCGCGAAGAGGACGACAGCTCGGGCTCTATGGGAGCAGACGATGGATCTCGGTACCGCTCCACCTGGAGCATCGCCGTTCCGCCGGATCAGCGGGCACCCAAGCTCGCCGCCACCGTCCGGGAGACGGACCGGGCCCGGCGCCTTCTCCCCATCGAGCCTTGGAGGGCCAGAGAAATCTTGGATTCACTACCCGAGGATCCATCTCCGCTGGCGGTGACTTTCAGAGGACTGACCCGCGCCGAGATCGGCGGCCTGCTAGACGACGCTGTCACCGTGGAGGTGAATCTCAAGGCCGTCCTGGAGACCCTCGTGGACTTTCCCCCCTTCCTCCGCTACCAGGTGGCGGATGCGGTTCTGGACATTGCCATGACCTTTGGAGTTGTCGACGTTGCTGAACCTGCGGCTCGGGAGCTGGAGCGGTTGGCTCGGGGGTTGGAGGAGTCGTTGGGGACTCCGGAGGCTCGTCGTGACCTGTCGGTTTCCCTGGATAATGTGGGGCGGGTGGCCGAGGTCCGTGGTGAGTGGGATGTGGCCGAGGCTGCTTACCGGGAGTCGCTGGGGTTGGCTC
>NZ_VICB01000019.1 GCF_006546835.1 Actinomyces johnsonii
CGGCATCAGCAGCCAGGGCCTTAGAAACCGCGATCGTCCGGCGGTCGAGATCGGTGAGCAGCGGCTCAGCACTCATAACTGAGGACTCCTTGTGCATGAGGGTGCATATCACTCTCGGCCACGGGCACCGTGCCGGTGCATCTGTGGCCGGGTATCAGTGCTGATCCTTCCCGCTTCCGCAGGGACGGGCAAGTACACGGGTGAACGCGTGTTCATTCTGACTCGCCCCGGGCCTCCCCTCAGACGCCCTCCAGGAGGGAGCGGGCGGTGCTCTCGTCGGTGACGAGGGCCGACAGGTAGTCCCCGCGCAGGGTGGCGCGCAGGGCATCGACCTTGTCCCGGGCCGCGGCCACGCCGATGACCAAGGGGATCTCGCTGAGCCGGGAGGGATCCAGGCACAGGGTGCGGTCGCACAGGGCCGTGCGCACGTGGTTGCCCTCGGCGACTCGCGCCTCCTTGAGCCCGAAGGCCCGCGTCAGGCGCTCCTCGAGGGCCATAAGCCGCTCAACGGGATGGGACACCGTGACCGCGACGATGCCGTGCCGGCGGGCCTCGGAGAGCATACGCGAGACCGTGGGACGCTATTTCTCTCAGTAAAGGGAGAGTGGGTGAGTTGAGTGCTGACACTGATGTTGTGTCAGAGCGGCCTTCCTTCAATAAATCTGTCGTCAGCACTTCCTCTGGGTTCACATATGACGTATTTTGTCTTGATCGAGGAGCGTCTAGTGAAGTGCTCAATTGCGGAGGGTTGCAGTTAAAATCTAGTCGTCATGGCCGACGAGGGCCGCGTCGCCCTCTACTTCCTCGAGCCGGGCGAGTTCCCGCTGCCGGGCAAGGTCACCTACGATCGTGAGTACACGCCCTTCCGCAGCATCCTGCCCGAGGAGTTCACTGGAACGCCCTGCTCGACACCCACCTGGTCTTCCTCACCGGGATCACCGAGGCCCTGACCCCTGAGACCGCCCGGGTGGTGCGCTACTTTGCCGACGCCGCCCGCGATCGGGGCGTCGACGTGTGCCGGGCTCTGCGCGAGGAGATCGGAGCCCCCACGGTCGTGTCCACCGATGGGCGCGTCGGCGATCTCCTGGCTCTCCAAGGCTCGGACATCGTGCGCTGAGGCGCCTCTTTGTGACAAGGAGTGGTTCACTCATGAGCACCCACACACATGATGAGCATGATGTGGCGCCGTTAGGGCGCACCGCTCCCGAACAGATCGACAACCACCGTCTCACCGGCCATCAGAAGTCCCTCATCGGAATGGCCATCGTGGGCAACGTGTCGGAGTTCTTCGACATGTTCCTCATCGGCTTCATCGTCAACCTGCTGATCGAGACCCCGGGTTGGAGCCTCACCGGCTTCCACTCCGGCGTCATCCTGGCCGGAGCGGGTCTGGGCACGGTCGTGGGCTCGATCACTTGGGGGCGGCTGGCCGACGTGTGGGGACGCAAGCATGCCTTCATCTGGTGCATCGTCGTCCTCGTCGTCTTCACCGCGGCTTCGGCCTTCACCCCGGTCAGCGGCTGGATCCTGCTGGCGATCCTGCGCACCGGCGTCGGGTTCGGCGTGGGCGGTCTGAACATCACCTCGGTGCCCTTCGTCCAGGAGTTCGTACCCGCCAAGCAGCGCGGCCTCCTGGCGGGCCTCACCAGTGTCTTCATTCCCGCGGGCATCTTCCTGGGCGGACTGGTTACCAGGTACTTCGGCGACACCCTGGGCTGGCGCGGACTCATCGCCGTCGGCTGCATTCCCATCGTCCTGCTGGCCTGGACCCGCATCGTTCCGGAATCGCCGCGCTTCCTGCAGTCCCGGGGACGTGAGGAGGAGGCTAGGGCCGCCTACGCCTGGGCCATGGAGATCCCTGTCGAGCAGGTCGCCGATCTGCCGCCCATCCCCGACAAGAGCTCCGCCTCCTACTCAGTGGTCTTCACCAAGTACCCCAAGCAGCTGCTCGTCGTGGCCCTCGGTTCCTTCTCCTTCATCCTGGGCTCCTTCACCGTCCAGTCCTGGGGGCAGACGCTGCTGGGGCAGTCCTTCAAGTTCGAGGCCGGCACGGTTGCGACCCTGTTCATGCTCGTATCTTTGGGAGACCTGTTGGGACGCCTGGGCTCGGCCTGGATCTCGGACCGGATCGGACGGCGCTGGACGATGTTCGGATGCGGCGTGATCGGCGCCGTCGGGTCCCTGATAGCGGCTTTCTCCACCCGCATGGTCCACGGGGACGAGATCGGCAGCGCCGGTTACGTGTTCTTCGCGGGCATCTTCATCGTCATGATGTTCGGCGACGGCGCCTTCGGCATCCTCAACGCCTTCGGCGGTGAGCAGTTCCCGACCGAGGCCCGGTCCACCGGCCTGGGGCTGGGGTACGGAATCGGATCCGTTGCCAAGGTCGTCGGCCCCTACTTCGTGGGAGCCCTCATCGGAGGCAGCAAGCTGAGCGCCGAGGTGGTCTTCCTCCCCTTTATCGTCTTCGCGGTACTGCTCTTCGCCGGAGGCATCATTTACCTCTTCGCCCGTGAGACGAAGGGCGCCTCCCTGGAGGACATCTGAGGTTTCCGATCGAGTCGTCGCCGATGAGGGCGAAGGGTCGGATCGGGATGCCTCCGCCGATTTCTTCGCCCATCATCGTCAGGGCGCAGGGAATCGGCTCGCGTCGCGCGGCCCAGGCGGTGGCGTAGGGGGAGTGGGTGTGGACCACGCCACCGACGTCGCCGCGGTCGACGACGACCCGCTCGGAGACGTTGCCCGCGGTCCACACCACCAGCCCCCACCGGGGCAGCTCGGCGTGGAGTTCGGCCACCCGCTGTCTGGTGTCCGTCACCGCCTCCTGCATCTGCTCGTCGAGGTCGGTCAGGATGATCCTCTCGCTCATGCGCGTGCTCCTTTGTTCGTTAGTGATATCCGGTTTCACTGGCGATTCTTCGGAGCCGGCGGGCCCGCGTCACCACGCACCGCGCACGAATGTTCACCGTTCCTGGGATACCGGCGCGTGGCCGAGCGCGGGCGGTTGCGGAGCCGGCCTGCGTGCGATGCGCCGCTGGAACTCGACGGGGCATGTCACGCGGCCGGGNNACCCGGCCGCGTGACATGCCCCAGATCGTCTGCGGGCCGTGTGGGCCTCAGCCCTTCCGGTGCTCGACGACGTCGACCGGGGCCTTGCCCTGGTCTCCATCGGAGGAGCCGGAGTCCGGCAGGTGGCTGCCCACCATGTCGGTCAGGCCCGTGCCCACCAGGCTGCGCAGGATGACGTCGAGCTGCTCGACGTTGTTGGCCACGGCCTTGGGCAGTGCCGAAGCGCCCTCGGTGGAGATGATCGACAGGTCGCGCACGCTGGCCAGCGGCTCGCTCAGGGCCCGCGCGATCTCGGGGGCCTTGTCCAGCAGCATCTGGCGGGTGGCGGCGTCGCCGTACTTGGCCAGGGCGTCGGCCTTGTCGCTCATGGCCTTGGCCTCGGCCTCACCGGCGGCGCGGATCGTGTCGGCCTCGGCCTGACCGCGGGCGGCGATGGCGTCGGCCTCCGCGCGGGCCCTGGCCGCGGTCGCCTTGGCCTCGGCCTCGGCGCGGGCCACGGTGGCCTGGGCCTGGGCCTCGGCGTCCAGGCGGGTGCGCTCGGCCTCGGCCTGTGCGCGCAGCAGCGCCTCGGTCTTGGAGGCCTGGGCCTCCTGCTCGCGCTGGTAGCGGGCCGCATCAGCGGGCTTGCGCACCGTGGAGTCGAGCTCGCGCTCGGTCAGGGAGGCCTTGGCCTCGGCGGCCTCCTGGCCGATGATGGCGATCTCGCGCTCCTTGGCGGCGCGGGCGATCGGTCCGGCGGAGTCGGCGTCGGCCTGGGCCTTGTCCGTCTCGGCCTTGAGCTGGGCCTGACGCAGGGACAGATCGCGCTCGCGCTCGGCGATCTGCTGACGCGAGGTGACCTCGGCGTCGCGGGCCTCGCGCTCGGCGTTGGCCCGGGCGATGCGGGCGTCCTTCTCGACGCGCTGCTGCTCGGGCACGCCCAGGGACTCGATGTAGCCGCCGGCGTCGGTGATCTCGGAGACCTGGAGCATGTCGATCTCCAGACCCATGTTGGCCATGATGCTCTTGGCGTCGTCGAAGACGTTGCGCTGGAGAGCGTCACGGTCGGAGATGAGGTCGGTGACCGTCATGTGCCCGATGATCGAGCGCAGGGAGCCGATGAGCGCCTCCCGGGCGGAGTCAGCGATCGCCTGGTCCGTGTTCTGCTTGCCCAGGAACCGCTTGGCCGCGGCGCGCACCTGCTCGTCGGAGTCACCCACCTTGACGGCGGCGACGGCGGCCACGTTGACGTTGATCTTGTTCTCGTCCTCGGCGGTGACCTTGAAGCCGATCGTGGTCTGGGTGAAGGGCAGGTACTGGATGGACTGGATGACCGGCAGGACGAAGTCGCGCCCACCGGGGTGGATGATCTTGACCGCGCCCCGGTTCGATCCGGAGATCAGACCGGTGAGGTTGGAGGGGACGACGACGATCCGGCTGAACAGGTAGGCCAGAATCAGGAGCCCGATGATAACGATGACGACGATCGCACCGATGAGTGTTGGATCCACGCTGTGTTCCTTTCTTTTCGGGGAGGCGGGGTGGGAGGCCGGGGCCGGGGCGGGCGACCGGCAGGAGGCGGATCGATACCGTCACCGGCGTCCGGTGGACGGTCAGCTCTCGATCTGCCCCCAGGGGGTAATGGTGAGGGTGGAGTCTTCGGCGTCGAGCACCCAGGCGCTCTGGCCCGAGTGCATCGGCTCCTCGGAGCGCGCCGGCAGAGTCAGCTGGTTGCCGCGCGTGATGGCGCGGACCTCGCCGCCGCCGTCCTTCCACCACAGGACGGTGACCCTCTCTCCGACGAGCTCTGCCGCGGTGGGCGGCGCCGTGTCCAGCGGCATGGTCCGCTTGAGGCGGTTCCACAGCCAGCGCGTGGCCGTCCCCGAGGCGAGCGCCAACGCTGTGGGAACGCCCCACAGCACGGCTACCGGCACGGAGGCGGATCCCGACACGGCGGTTATGCCCATGCCGATCGCGCCGAATACGGCCACTGGAAGGGCGAGCACGGGAACCATCCCATCGGGTAGGAACGCGTCGAGCAGCCCATCGAAGAGGATGCCGACCAGGAGCGTGCCGCAGCCGATGATCGCGCACCAGGCGAAGATGCTCACGTCGGCTCCCTTCTGGGGAAGCCCGACCGGCTTCCCGCATCTGGATTCTGCCACGCGGGTCGCGCCAAGATCCCCGAGACGAGATGGGGAGTAGAACCCGGCGGTCCGCTCAGGCGCCGCGCGCCCGAGGGATCTCGGCGGAGTCCTGCAGGGACGGGGGAGCGAAGGACCATGCCGTCGCGTTCGGTGCGGCGGTGGGCACCGGGGTGCGGGGAGCCGTCGGAACAGTGACGGTCTCCTGCGTGTCCGGGTCGGTCGTGGGTACTGGGCTCGTCGGCACGGCTGCGCGTGCTGGGGCGGCCGCCGCCCGGTGGGCTCCGACGGCGCTGGTGGGGACCGCGCCGGCCGCGGCCACGGCGGAGGTCTGCTCGGCCGGCTGGGGCTCGGGGAGGTCGGGCAGGCCTGCCGGGTCGGGTGCAGGAAGGCCTGCCCGTCCCTGTGCTTGAGCGGGCGCCTGAGCTGTACCGGGGGTTGTGATGATCCCGTAGCCGCCCGTCTCGGCAGCACCGGCGGCGCGGGCGGACGCGGTCGGTGCTGCGGAGGCCCCGGACGGCTGAGGGCCTGGTGTCACCGTGACGGTACGGGCGGCCACCGCCACAGCTCTCACCGGTGAAGTGGTCGAGGGCGTGGAGCCCGAACGGGTTCGGGTCGGCCGTGGTTGTGGCTGCGGCCGCGTCGGCTGCTCAGTCGATGCCGCCCGTGAAGCGGGCGTCCTCGACGCGCCCGGCGCGGTCGACCCGCCCGGCTCGGCTGCGTGACTTCTGGCCGGAGCCGTGGGGAGGGTAGGGGCGCGGACGGCTTCGGTCTCCTTGGTGCTGGCCGACGCCGTCGGGATGTCGGAGGTCGGAGCCGTCGACGACGGCTCCCAGGACGCTGCCGAGGCCCTCACTGGTGCAGTGGTCGTCGGAGAGGTCGTCGTCTCGGGCGCTGCGGACGCCGTTCGCGTAGAGGGGACGGGCCGGGACTCCTGAGCGCGACGGCGCCGGGTGATGCGGCTGGGTGTCGGATCCTCGAAGGCACCGCTTCGGGTTTCGAGCGCCCGATGGCTCGTCGGGATCGTATCGGGCGGTTGAGTCGGGGCCGTGCGAGACGTCGTCTCCGCAGACGGCGTTTGCCGGGCCGCTGCCGCCTGCACCCGGGCGTCGGCAGAAGAGGCGGCGGATGGGCCATTGAGCGCGTCGGCCTGTGCCTCCTCAACGCTCGCAGCGGGCGATGGCTCGGTGTCGCTCGGCTGGTCGCCTTGCAGTGGGGCCAGGGGAGCAGGGATGGCTGATGCGGCCGCCGGCTCGTGAGGGGGAGCGAAGGAGGCTGCTGCGGAACTCATCACGTCAGTCGCCGCAGAAGTCCCGGTGTCCGCCGCGTGCGCCCCTCGATGCCCCGGGCTGAGGGGCGTCCACACGACGCCGGACTCGGGCAGTGCGGTGGATGCGGTGGTGGATGCGGTCGTCGCCCCGGTCGCCGCCGCGGCCGTTTCGGTCGCCTTCGCCGAGGCCTCCCGCGCGACCCGGCTCTGGACCCGCCGCGAGCGCCGTCGGTGCCCTCCGGTGCTACTCGCAGCGCCTGCGGAGCTCACGGATCCCGTGGGGGCGGTGGAGTCGGCAAATTCAGCGGGGCCCGGGTAGTCGGCGGGCTTGACGATGTGGTCGAGGTCGTAGTGGGTAGGATCCTGCCCGGCGTTGCGCAGTACGTCCTCCAGGGGGCTGAGCAGCGCCAGGCGGAAGGCGGGGTCGACGCAGCGGGCGTTGACCGCGCCCCAGATCTGGTCAGCGGTCAGGGACTCCTCGGAGGAGCCCAGGTCGTTGCGGATCGCGGTGACCAGGTCGGACTCCAGGCGCGCATAAGCCATGGCGTAGGCGCTGGGCCATGGTGCCTCGGGCCGATGGGTGCGCAGGAGGGCGAAGTTCCGCAGCGCCCGCAGCACCTCGTCCGAGCCGCCCACGAGCGCTCCCACCCGCAGGCGGTCCAGCGACTCGTTCTGCATCGTCCCCGTCCCTTCGGGGCCCAGCAGGTGCTTGGAGTCCTCGACGACCTCCTTCAGAAAGATTCGGTAGGCGGCGACGCTGTCGGGAGTCGTGCGCTCCTTGGTCATGGAGCGCAGCCTCTCGGCGGCATGGCGCGCTGCCAGACGGGCGGAGCTTGCCTCGGACTGCACCTCGTTGATCCGCGAGATGCTGGCCCGGGAGATCCGCGACGCCTCCTTGAGGGCCAGGTCCGCGTGCGCCGTCGAGCGCCGCGCGGCGACGACGGCGGCGATGGCGACCAGGATGGAGACGCCGGCTGCGATGGAGGCCACGGCGGCGACAACGGACAGATCCATGTCCCTATCCTGCCTGGAATCGGCTCGAGAATGCCGCGAAAAAGGACCTCCCCAGATAGTCCCCAGAATGTCTGCGGGACACATTCAGACAAGTTAGTGCCGACTCTCACATTCGGGAGGCTTTCAGTCGGTGAGTGGCGGTACTGGCGCTGGCGCTCCATGCGCCCCCGGCGCTTCGAGGCGCATCCGTTCCCATGAGACCGCTGTGACCTGCACCGATGTGCACGAACTCGAGTCCTTGGGACCTCTGGCGGTATGGGACGGCCGGCAGCACGGTAGCGTCGCCGTTATGAAGAAACTCATCAACTCCGTTGACAACGTGGTCACGGACGCCCTGCGGGGCATGGCCGCCGCCCACCCCCACGAGCTCGACGTCGACCTCGACCAGCACATCGTCTACCGCCGCAGGCGAAAGGAGAAGGGCAAGGTCGCCATCATCTCCGGCGGCGGCAGCGGCCATGAGCCCCTCCACGGCGGCTTCGTGGGCACCGGCATGCTCGACGCCGCCTGCGCCGGCGAGATCTTCACCTCCCCGGTCCCCGACCAGATGGTCGCCGCCACCACCGCCGTCGACCGTGGCGCCGGAGTCCTGCACATCGTCAAGAACTACACCGGCGACGTCATGAACTTTGAGATGGCCGCCGAGATCGTTGACGCCGACTCCGGCATCCAGGTCGCCAGCGTCGTCACCAATGACGACGTCGCCGTTGAGGACTCCCTCTACACCGCCGGACGGCGCGGCGTGGGCGTGACTGTCATGGTGGAGAAGATCGCCGGCGCCGCTGCGGAGGAGGGCCGCCCGCTGGACGAGGTCGCCGGCATCGCCGCGCGCGTCAACGCCGCCGGCCGCTCCATGGGCATGGCACTGACCTCCTGCACCGTCCCGGCCAACGGCAAGCCCTCCTTCGATCTTCCTGCCGACGAGATGGAGATCGGCATCGGCATCCACGGCGAGCCCGGCCGCCACCGCGAGAAGGTCGCCCCCGCCGCCGAGGTCGCCGAGCGCCTCGTCACCCCGATCCTGGCGGAGCTGACATCGCTGGAGCTACCCGACGCCGCCGGCCCCGACGAGGGCGTCATCGCCATGGTCAACGGCATGGGCGCCACCCCGCTGCTCGAGCTCTACCTCATGTACGGCGAGATCGCCCGTCTCCTTCAGGGAGCCGGGATCACAGTGGCCCGCAACCTCGTAGGCAACTACATCACCAGCCTCGACATGGCCGGCTGCTCCCTGACCCTGGTGCGCGCCGACGCCGAGCTGCTGCGCCTGTGGGACGCCCCCGTCAATACCCCCGGCCTGCGCTGGGGCGCGTGAGGACCTGGCACAATCGGTTCGCCCGCGGTTCGTGCGGGCGCCCCGGAGGGAACTGAAGGAGGAGTGAGATGACAGCGGAAGCGGAATCCGCCCGTCAGACGCTGGGAGTAGCCGAGCTGGGAGCGTGGGTGCGCCGCAGCGCCGAGCTCATCGCCGAGCATGCCGAAGAGCTCACCGAGCTGGACGCCGCCATCGGCGACGCCGACCACGGCACCAACATGAAGCGCGGCCTGGCCGCAGCGGCCGACGCGGTGGAGGCCGGCGGCTTCACCAGCGCCGATGCCCTGCTCAAGAAGGTCGGCATGACCCTGGTCTCCACCGTCGGGGGTGCCTCGGGCCCCCTGTACGGAACCTTCTTCCTGCGCACCGGCGGCGCCCTAGCGGGGCGGGGCGGCGACCTGGGGCGTCTTGACGCTCAGGCGCTCGTGGACGGTCTGGAGGCCGGGATCGGCGGCATCGCCGCCCGCGGCCGCGCCACCACAGGGGAGAAGACCATGCTCGACGCCTGGAATCCGGCCCTGGAGGCACTGCGTGCCCACCCTGACGACCTCGGCGCGGGCGTCGCTGCCGCTGCACGGGCCGCCGCCGAGGGCCGCGACGCCACCGAGCCGATGGTGGCCACCAAGGGACGGGCCTCCTACCTGGGGGAGCGCTCGGCCGGCCACATCGACCCCGGCGCCGCCTCCACCGCCCTCCTCCTGGCGGCCCTCGACGACGTCGTGGCCGGAAGGACGGCGTGATGCCCGTGAACCCCGCAAACCCTGCCGGCCCTGCGACGACTTCTGGGACGGCGCAGTCGAGCGGCGCCCCGGTGAGCGTCGGCATCGTCCTGGTCTCCCACTCCCGTTCCCTGGCAGAGTCCGCCCTCGACCTGGCGCGCCGACTCATCGTGGCCGTCGACGTCCCCGTCGAGCTCGCCGCAGGGCTGGCCGACGGCGCGCTGGGCACCGATCCCGGCCTGATCGTCTCCGTCGTCGAGCAGCTCGTCGCCCGGTGCGCCGGTGTCCTGGTCCTGGCGGATCTGGGCAGCGGGATCATGAGCGCGGAGATGGCCCTCGAGATGCTCGACCCGGCCGTGGCAGAACGGGTTCGGCTCTCCGCGGCGCCCTTCGTTGAGGGTCTGCTGGGCGCCTACGGCGCAGCCGGGATCGGCAAGGACCTTGAGGCGGTGGTCGCCGAGGCCGACGGCGCCGCCGAGGCCAAGCGCTCCCAGGTCGCTGCCCTCTGACGCCCTCTGAGAGCCTCTTGGAGCGGCGCTGAGTTACACCGTGCCGCTCATGCGCGGTTGGCGAAGCGCTCCAGGAGGGCGGCGTCTCCGCCGACGACGAGCACGTCCTCGGCCGAGACCAGCGTATCCGGGGTGGCGTACTCGAAGGGCTCGCCCGGGCTCATCAGGCCGAAGACCGTCACCCCGTAGCGCGAGCGCACCTTGGACTGTCCGATGGTGAATCCGTGCAGCTCCATGGGCGGACGCATCTTGACGATGGTGAAGCCGCTCTTCTCCATCTCGATGTAGTCGAGCATGCGGCCCGAGACGAGGTGGGCGGCGCGCTGCCCGGCGTCGAACTCGGGGTAGACGACGTGGTGGGCGCCGATACGCCGCAGGATGCGGCCGTGGGCCCGGGAGATCGCCTTGGCCCAGATCTGGGGGGTCTCCAGATCCACGAGGTTGCCGGTGATGAGGACGGAGGCCTCCAAGGAGGTCGCCACCCCTACGACCGCCGTGCCGAACTCGGTGGCGCCCAGCTGCTCGAGGGCCTCCACGTCCGTGGCATCGGCCTCCACCAACGGGATGCGGCCGGTCCACTGGCGCACGATCGCGGGATTGGCCTCCACGGCCAGGACCTCGCGCCCCAGCCGGTCCAGGGTCGCGGCGACGGCGGAGCCGAAGCGCCCCAGCCCTATGACGAGCGTGGAGTCGGTGCGCGAGGGCGGGGCAGGCATGAAGTCTCCTGAGGTCGGCCGTTGGACGGTGAGCCCTACGCTACCGCGTGCGGCGGCGGCGCAGGCTCAGGCCGATCCCACAGGCGACCAGCAACGCTGCGGCCCCGGCCAGGATCCAGGCCATCATCGTGAAGCCGCCGGCGTAGGCCTCGATCCGGGCCCGGTCGATGAGCTGGGCCTTGAGGGCCTCGATGATCTGTTTGCCCGCGGGCGACTGGGGCAGGGCCCGGGCCCGCATCATCGCCTCCATGGCGGCGGCCCTGACCTCTTCGGTGTGGTCGGCCACGTAGTCCTCGGCGTGCTGGGTGGCGTAGGAGGTCATGAGCGCGACCCCGAAGGATCCTCCGATCTGCTGGGCGGCGCTCAGGATCGCCGAGGCCAGCCCGGTCCGCTTGGCTTCCACCCCGCGGGTGCCGGAGTTGAAGGTGACCGGCATCGTCAGCCCCAGGCCGATGCCGAAGACGATGAGGCCGGGCAGGGCGACCTGGGAGTAGGTCGAATCCGTCGTCATGCGCGAGAAGATGAGGAAGGAGCCGGTCAGGACCGCCAGCCCCAGCGGCAGAGTGCCGCGCGCTCCGAGCCTGGGCACGATGACGCGCCCGGCCGGGATGGCGGTGGCCACCAGGGCGGCGACCATAGGTAGGAAGACCACTCCGCTCTTGAAGGGCGAGTAGCCGAAGTGGTTCTGCATGTAGTAGGTCAGGTAGATGATCGCCCCCATCTGGGCGGCCCCGGCGATGAACTGCGCGGCATAGGAGGCGGCCCGCACCGGCATCGCCATCATCGACAGGGGCAGTACCGGGCGGCTCGCGAAGCGCTCGCGGACCACGAACAGCACCGCAGCGACGCCGCCGAACGCAAGCCAGGTGACGGTCGACGTCGCGGTCCAGGAGGTCTGCTGAGCCCGGTCGAGCCCATAGACGGCGCTGAAGCAGGCCCCGCAGCCTAGGACCAGGCCGGTCAGGTCGTCGTAGATGCGCGAGCCGCGGTCGCGCTGGTCGGCCGGCGGCAGGCTGCGCTGCCCGATGAGCAGGGCCGCAGCGGCCAGGAAGATGTTGATGTAAAGCGCCCAGCGCCAGCTGAGCCAGTCGGTCAGGGCCCCGCCGACGAGTAGCCCGACAGCCGCCCCCAGCCCGCCAGTGGCGCCGAAGATCGCGAAGACCCGCTCGCGCTCGGTGCGCTCGGTGAAGGTGACGTTGAGCAGCGACTGCGAGGTGGGGGCCAGCAGTGCCCCGAAGCAGCCCTGGGCGACCCGGGCGACCAGTAGGACGGGGAAGGACGTCGCCATACCCGCCGCCAGGCTGGCCACGCCGAAACCGACCAAGCCGATCTGGTAGGAGCGGCGAATGCCCGCCACGGCGCAGAGCCTGCCGCCGAAGAGCACCAGGCCGCCGAAGGCCAGGCTGTAGCCGGTGACCGTCCAGGGGCTCTGGGACACGGTCATTCCCAGGTCCTCCTGCATCCGCGGCAGGGCGATCGCGATGATCGTCAGATCCAGGACGATCATCAGCTGGGTGAGGACGGCGCTGACCATGACCGCGCGGCGGTTGGGGCGTCGCTGCTGAGAAGAGGGGGCCGACGACGGTGCTGAGGAGGGCGCCGAGGGCTTCGGTGCCGCCTCCCCCTGTGCCTGCTCGCCGCGCTCCTTGAGGGCGGACTTCAACGTGGATGTCATCGCGAACCTCCATAGCAAAATGATCGTTTTCGTTTGCGCTCGGGAGTCTAGGTTCGCCGCCGTCAGCAGTCAACAACGATCGTTTCGATTTGGAGTGTTCTGAGTCGCTTATCCTGAACTCATGCCACGAGTGACCGCCGCTCATCGGAGACGTCAGAGAGTCCGAATCCTGCAGGCTGCCGAAGAGTGCTTCGCCCGCAGCGGCTTCCAGGCCGCCTCCATGGATGAGGTCATTGCCGCAGCCGGGATGTCGTCGTCGACCGTGTACCGCTACTTCCCCGAGGGCAAGCGCTCTCTCATGCGTGAGGTGTTGACCCGGCGGATGGGCCCGCTCGTCGAGCGGATCAGACAGCTCGCTGAGTCCGAGGCACTGCCCGACTTCAAGCAGGGATTCATCGAGACGCTCGTCCTGCTCAATTTCGAGCACGACGACGTCGAGCAAGATGCCGTCGAGACCGCCTCAGGGCGGGCCTCCGCTCGGCGAGGCGAGGTCCGCCAAGATGCTGACGACGTCGAACTGAGCGCCTGGGCGCCACTGGCCTATCACGCCTGGGGCGAGCTGACTCGTGATCCCGAGATGCGCGTCATGGTCCAGGAGAACTACTACGATATCCGCAGTGGCCTCGTCCACCTGTGCCGCAACGGGCAGAGGGCTGGAACGATCTCCGCTCGCTTGAACCCCGAGCAGCTGGCCTCCCTGATCCAGAGCGTGTCCTTCGGTCTGATCGTCGAGCAGCTCATCACTGGCCGCGCGGATGTGGATAGTGCGGCCGCGACCCTCGGACACCTGCTCGCCCCGGACGGGCCGGAACCCGAGGCGAGCTGATCGTTCCCGCTGGTGTTTGCGGGCCGCTGGGGCGAGCGAGTGCGGAATCGGCCGGCGGCGCTAGCCGATCATCGGGCTGGCCTCGGGCATCCGGATGACGCGGCGCCGCTCGCGCAGTGCCAGGGCGCTGGCTGCCGTCATCGTGCCCACGCGGCCGACGAACATGAGCGCCACGATGACGTACTTGGCGCTTGCGGGAAGAGTCGGAGTGATTCCCGTGGACAGGCCCACGGTTGCGAACGCGCTGATGACTTCGAAGAGGATCCGGTCCAGGGACAGATTGGTCATCTGCAGGAGCAGGAGCGTGGCGAGCCCGATGACACTGGCGCCGATGAAGGCCACCGCCACGCTCAAGCGCACGGTCGAGGGCGTGATGCGCCGACCGAAGGCCTCGATGTCCTGGTCGCCACGAGCCTCGGCGAAGATCGCCAGGAGCAGGACCGCGAAAGTGGAGACCTTGATGCCGCCGGCCGTCGAGGCCGAGCCGCCGCCGACGAACATGAGGGCGTCCTGGAGGAACCAGGTGGCCTCGTGCATGTGCTCGGGCGGAATCGTGGACAGTCCCGAGGAGCGGGCGTTGACGCCGTTGATCAGAGCGGTCATGATCTTGCCGCCCGTGGGCAGTGCCCCGTAGGTAAGGGGGTTGTTCCACTCGAAGACGGCGATGGCGACGGTCGAGGCGATGGTGAGGGCCGCATAGGTCGTCAGGGTCAGCTTCGTGTGCAGGCTCCACGTCCGGGGCCTGCGTCGTCGGCCCATGATGTCCAGGATGACGGGGAAACCGACGGCGCCCATAAAGGTCCCCAGGATGATCGGCAGGCCGATCCACCAGTCGGTGGCGTAGGCGCCCAGGCCCTCGGGCATGATGACGAAACCGGCATTGTTGAAGATCGACAGCCCCATGAAGGCCGCGTACCACAAGGCGTGCCCCACATCGAGGCCGTGACCCAGGAAGCGGGGCAGCAGCATGAGGGTGAGGAGGAGCTCGCAGCCGGTGGCCGTGTAGATGACGGCGCGCAGGAGACGGCCCACCTCGCCCAGGCGCGACTGGTTCTCCGAGGCGGCCAGCATCCGCTGAGTCAGTCCCACGTGGCGCGATACCGCCAGTGACAGCAGCGAGGCCAGGGTCATGACTCCCAGGCCGCCCACGGCAGCGGCCAGGATAATGACGACGTGCCCGAAGGTGGACCAGTAGGCGGCCGTGTCCACAGTGCTCAGACCCGTGACGCACGCCGCTGAGGTGGCGGTGAACAGGGCGTCGAGGAAGTCGGCTTGCTTCCCACTCGCCGTGGCAATCGGAAGGCTGAGCAGAAGCGTGACCACCATGATGATGGCGGCGAAGACGGTAACCGCCAGCCGGGCCGGGTAGAACCTGGCCGCCCGCGCGATCTGGCCGAGCGGCTCCATGTGCCGAAGCAACCGGCGCAACCCGGTGGGCTCCGTGGCTGGCAGCGGGGGCCGAACGGGTGGCTCATCGGCCCTGTCGTCCTCGGCCGGGCGCTTCCTTCGCCCCTTCCACGGATGGCCGATGACGCTCACGAACGGAGCGTGCCAGTGCGCCTGGCGGCGCCCGCCGGCGCGCGAGCCGTCTTCGGATCCGCCCTGGGACCCGCGGCGGGGCTCGGGCTCGTCTGCGGTGTCTGTCTGGGGCACGGTCGCCATTGTGGTCCTGTTGGTGCGGCTTCGTCACGTTCTCGGATGTCGGGTGTGGGCGGCGGGCGTGTCAGGGCTCCGTCGGGCCCGTGGGGAGGTGATGGTCGGCGCGGTCCTCGGCTGGGAAACTGAGGATGTGGCAGCGATAATTGATGCCCCAGTGTGAAATGCGACGCGTGTGGCGATTGGGGTCCAAGAATTCCTGTGCGATGGCTGGTACGGCGTTATATTGGCGGTGTTCCTGCCCCGTCGGGGCCCCTGCGACGAACGGACCTCAAGCTCATGGCACCGGGCCTTCCCACATCCCCCAGCGCCTCCGGCGCCCCCTCGTTCCTCACCGTGGCTGAGGTGGCGGCGATGCTGCGCGTGTCCAAGATGACCGTCTACCGAATGGTGCACTCCGGCGACCTTCCTGCGATGCAGGTCGGGCGCTCCTTCCGCGTCCCCGAGCGCGCCGTTCACGAGTACCTGGCCGCCGGACTGGGTGACTGGGGCCACGATGCGTCGGAGGCATCAGGGTCCTAGGACCCGCTAGACTCGGGCGGTCACCTGCGTGGTCGGCCGCTGAGCCTCACGCGCCGACCAATCGCCCCATGGCATAACCCTCGCCGGCCCGCCTCGGCCCGCAGGGAGGGTCTGCGGGCACTACGAAGCGAACTGCGAGGAGATCTCATGGGATCCGTCATCAAGAAGCGCCGCAAGCGCATGGCCAAGAAGAAGCACCGCAAGCTGCTTCGCAAGACACGCCACCAGCGTCGCAACAAGAAGTGAGGCGAGCGGCCCGTCCGCGCCTCGGGGCTCCGTGCACACCGCTGGTGTGAGCGGGGCCCTGCTTGTCTCTCATGAGAAACTGACCAGGAAGAGCGGAGACCTCCGTTGACCACCGCCCCAGATGACCGCACCCCCATTGATCCGTCGGATGCTGCGCCGTCGAGAGAGCCGCAGCTGGTGGAGGGTGACTGCACCATCCCGCTGAGCGCCGACGTCGACCCCTCGGCCTGGCCCGAGCCCGTCCAGGCCCTGGCGCACGCGCCCGGGTCCGGCGTGCGGCCGACCAGGCTGGCCGAGCTGACCACCCTGCGCGTGGGCGGCCCGGTGGGCAGCTACGTCGAGGCCACCACCCAGAGCGAGTTGACCGAGGCGATCCGCGAAGCGGATGCCGCGGGCACCCCCGTCCTCGTCGTCGGAGGCGGCTCCAACATCATGGCCTCCGACGCCGGCTTCGACGGGCTCGTCATCCGCGACGCCCGCGCCGAGGTCTCGCTCGTCTCGGACTCGATGTGCGGGGGCGTCGAGGTCACGGCCACCGCCGGCACCACCTGGGACGACCTGGTGCGCGAGGCCATCGCGAGCCAGTGGGCCGGATTTGCGCCCCTGTCCGGGATCCCCGGTACGGTCGGGGCCGCTCCGGTGCAGAACATCGGGGCCTACGGCGCCGAGGTCGCCGAGCTCATCGCCAGCGTGCGAGCCTGGGACCGCCTGCGCAACCGGGTGGTCTGGCTTGCCCTCGGCGAGCTGGGACTGGCCTACCGCGACTCCCGTCTCAAGCAGTCCCTCACCGACGCCGAGGCCGGCGGCGGGCGCCTGTGGGGGCCGACCGGGCGCTGGGTGGTCCTGGACGCCACCTTCGCCGTGCGGCAGGGCTCCCTGTCCTCCCGCGTCGCCTACTCCCAGTTGGCCGGTGCCCTCGGCGTCGAACTGGGCGAGCGCGTGCCCGAGCGCGAGCTGCGTGAGGCGGTCCTTGAGCTGCGCCGCTCCAAGGGGATGGTTCTCGACGACGCTGACCACGACACCTGGTCGGCCGGCTCCTTCTTCACTAACCCGATCCTGACTACGGCCGAGGCCGAGCGCTTGCCCGCAGATGCTCCCCGCTTCCCGGTCACCGACCACTCCCAGGTGGTGCTCGGCACCAAAGAAGCCCCCGTCGTCGAGGGTCTGGTCAAGACCAGTGCCGCCTGGCTCATCGACCACGCCGGCTTCACCAAGGGCTTCACCGTGGAGGCCGGGGCTCCGGCCGGGCTGTCCACCAAGCACGTCCTGGCCCTGACCAACCGGGGTGGCGCCACCGGCGCGGACCTGGCACGCCTACGCGATACGGTGGTGGCCGGCGTCCGTGAGCGCTACGGCATCACCCTCGTGCCCGAGCCCGTCCAGGTCGGCTTCTAGACTCCCGGCTCGAGCGGGCTGGAGGCCTCGGCTCAGTCGGTCTCGGGATTCGTGGCCGGGTCGGGAGCCGCCAGCCAGGCGTCCACCTCGGCCAGCCAGGCTCGCTTGGCCGTCGGCGAGGCCAATGAGGCGCGGATCGAGGCGCGGGCCAGCTCGGCCAACTCGACGTCGTCACAGCCCAGGGTCCGGGCGATCTCGTACTGGTCGACGAGTCGGGACTGGAAGAGCAGCGGATCGTCGGCGCTCAGGGCGATCTGCGCGCCGTGACTCATGAGCGTGCGCAGGGGGACGTCGTCGGGGCTGCGGTAGACGCCCAGGCTCACGTTGGAGGCGGGGCAGACCTCGAGGCTGATGCCGGCGGCGACGATCGCGTCCAGCAGCGCGGGATCCTCGCTGGCGCGCACCCCGTGGCCCAGTCGCGTGGGGCCGAGCGCGGAGACGACGTCGCGCAGGTGGTCGGGTCCCAGGAGCTCTCCGCCGTGCGGCATGGAGGCGAGGCCGCCCCTGCGGGCGATGGCGAAAGCCCGCTCCCAGGAGGAGGTCTGTCCGGCGCGCTCGTCGTTGGACAGGCCGAAGCCGACCACCTCTCCCGGCTGATCCCCGGCGTAGCGCACCGCCAGGCGGGCAAGCGTGCGGGCATCCAAGGGGTGGCGCATCCGGGAGGCCGCCACGATGACGGCCACCTCCACGCCGGTCAGGGTGGTGGCCTGTTCGGCGGCGTCGAGGATGACCTCCAGGGCGGGGGTGATCCCGCCGACGAAGGGGGCGTAGCTGGTGGGGTCGACCTGGATCTCCAAACGGCGCGAGCCCTCGGCGGCGTCATCGAGCGCGGCCTCCAGGACGATGCGTCGCATGACCTCCTCGGTGCGAACCAGAGCCCTGGCGGTGTCGTAGGCGCGCTGGAAGCGGAACCAGCCGCGCCGGTCAGCGGGTACGTGCAGAGGGTCTCCGTCCAGGAAGCTGGAGGGCAGGCGCGTGCGCGTGGAGGAGGCCAGCTCAATGAGGGTGTCCAGGCGCATCGAACCCGTGAAGTGCAGGTGCAGGTGCGCTTTGGGTAGGGCGGCGAGGTCGCGCATGGGTGGATTCTTCCACGTTCCTGCCGATCGTCTCGCCCGCGACAGTCTTCAGCAGGGCAGGCGGGCTCTTCCGCTGTTGCCGAACACCAATGGTCGTTTTAGCGGCGAACCATCAGGTGGGTGGGGCACACTAACTGTCATGAACCACTCGTCGGCGTCCCAGGAGCCCGAGGAGGTGGCCCTGTTGACGGGGCCGCGCGCAGCCTCCGTGCTCTCCGCCGCCCTCGCCCCGGCGGGTCAGCGTCTGGCCAGTTGGGAGGTCCACTCGGTCCATCACCGTCCCGGAGCGGGAGTGTCCGTGGGGTACACGGCCGTTGTCGTCGCCCCCAATGGGCGCTCCACCACTGAGTACCTGTGCGCGACGACGGCGCGCCTGTCCAACCCACATGCCCCGGGCCTGACCCGGGTGGCCCCCACCGGTGGGGACGGCCCTGCGGTCCACGTGTGGCGCCACCCGGCCGACCCCGAGCTGCCGGGGCTGGTGGTGGCCTGTACTCCTTCACTGCTCTCGGCACGGATCGGCACTCAGGTCAAGGCGACCATGGTCGCCTACCGGCCCACGCGCCGTGCCGTCGTGCGCGCAACCTTCCCGGATGAGACGACCGCCTACGCCAAGGTCCTGCGTCCGAGTCAGGCACCGTCCTTCGCCCAGCGCCACCGCCTGCTGACGGCCTCCGGAGTGCCGGCGCCCGAAGTCCTGCGAGAGGATCCTGACGGGCTCGTGCTCCTATCCACGGGGCGTGGTGTGGCCCTGTCGGGCCTGCTGTCCCAGGGGATGAGCGTCTCGCGCAGCGAGCGCGTCTTCAACGGCCTCATCTCGCTGCTGGACGCTCTGCCGGCCAGTGCCATGCAGCTGCCCGCACACGCCGCCTGGTCCGAGCGGGCCCGCCACTACGCGCACGCCGCCGCTACGGTCCTGCCCGAGCATGCCGCCCGAGCCCGGGCCGTGGCCGAGGGGGTCGAGCAGCTCATGGCCAGCTCCGACACCGGTCGGCCGATGCCGGTCCACGGAGACTTCTACGAGGCGAACGTCCTCATGGAGGGAGAAGCCGTCACCAGCCTGCTCGATGTCGACTCCCTGGGACCCGGTTACCGGGTCGACGACCTGGCCTGCCTGCTCGGTCACGTCAGCGTCCTGGATCACCTGGCACCCGCCTCCTACCCGAAGCTGCGTCCCATCCTGGAGACCTGGACCCGTATGGCCGAGCAACAGGTCGACCCGGTCTCGCTGCGCGCTCGCTGTGCCGGTGTGGTCCTGTCCCTGGTGGCCGGGGCTCGGCGCGAGGACGGCGGCCCGTGGCGCCCCGACGCCGAGGGTCGCCTGGCCCGCGCCGAAACCTGGCTAGCGCAGGGCCGTGAGATCCAGGCCCGCCGCGGCGCGCACTAAGTCCGCGCCGAGCCGGGCATTTTTCGCGGTGCCCGACATAAATTCTGTTGGTCTCGGCGGAACATGCCCGGCTCGAGGAGATCAGAACTCGACGTGAGACTCCCGGGAGAGGGTGAATCCGCGTCCGGTGATCGTGTTCCAACAGGTCATCCCCTTGGCCTGCGAGGCGCAGGCGTAGTCGGAGAACGTCGTGGTCTGCCCATACTGGAGCGTGTGGAAAGTGTCGCCCGGTTGTCCCAGAAATTTCTCGCCGCATCGGAGCCTGGGGCGGCCGGCGTCCACGGAGATGGAGAACTCCCGTTCAGAACAGTCCTGCATCCCGGAGGAGGCGTAGCTCCGCTCCAGGATCGAGCAGGCGACACCCGCCTCATAGAGTTCGCAGGAGATGTTCTTCGACGGGGTATCCACGTACTGGTAGGAGTACGTCTGAGCCTGCGGGGGAAGTGTCGGGACTCCGGAGAGTGTTGGCGCGTCCTCAGCGGTGAATTCTGCGCTCGGCTCTGCGGCTGGCTCGGTGTTGGGCAGAGCTGCCTTCCCCGCCGAGGTGCCCTCAGTCGTCGTGGGTTCGGTGGTGATGGAAGGGACGGCGTCGGCTTTCGTCTCCAACGACCGCCCGCGGTTGGCCAGCAGCATCCCTGCGAAGGTCCCGGCCGTAGCCACCACGAGTACCAGCATGACGACAAGGGCGGCAATCAGTCCTGTGTGAGACCTGGGGCGGGAGTCGGGACCAGACCGGCGTAGATCGCCGGATGGTGCTGGTGCGGCCATCGCCGCTAGCGCACCCCCTGAAGCCGGTAACGGAGGTATCGCCGCCGGTGGCACCGTTGGGGAGGTGCTCAGCGTCATGGTTGCCGGATCGGTCTGCGACGTCGTTCCCACAGGGGGCGCGGTGTACGGCGAGGCGCTGCAGGCGGCAGTTGAGACCGAGGGCAGTGCCGCGGTCTCCGCCGTCGCGAGCCTTCTCGATTCGGTTGGGGGCGGAGCGCTTACCGGGGATGCGGGCGATACATGAGGCGGGTCGGCCGTGTCCATCTGGAGAATCTGCTCGCGCAGCACTGCGGGGACGGCGGGATTGGCGGCGATGGTGGGCCGCAAGTCGGGAAAGGCCTTGGCAAGGTACTCCAGCACTTCGGGCTCGGTATTGGGATCAGAGGCACGACGTTCATCGTCGAAAGTGTGAGCGGGCACGAGTTGAATGATAAATCTCGCAAGTGCGCGGAAGGCCTGCCCGCAACCACATTGGTATCAAACGCCGAGCCGGGCATATTCCGCGGTGCCCGACAGAAAATCTGTTGGTCTCGGCGGAACATGCCCGGCTCGGGAAAATATGGTGCTTCTGCTACTCGACCTCTGCCAGGAGCGTCTGGATCCGCCCCACGCCCTCGGCCAGATCGTCGTCGCCCAGCGCGTAGGACAGCCGCAGGAAGCCGGAGGGCCCGAAGGCCTCACCGGGAACGACGGCGACCTCGGCGTGCTCCAGGATGAGCGCGGCCAGCGTGGCCGAGCTGTCGATCTCAGTGCCGCGCAGCGTGCGCCCGAGCAGCCCCTCGATGCTGGGGTAGGCGTAGAAGGCGCCGCGTGGTACGGGGACAGTCAACCCTTCGATCTGCGAAAGCATCTTCACCATGGTGCGCCGGCGCCGATCGAAGGCGGCGCGCATCTGCTCGACCGCGGACAGGTCCCCGCTCACGGCCGCCAGCGCCGCGCGCTGCGAGACGTTGGCGACGTTGGAGGTCAGGTGGGACTGGAAGTTGGTGGCGGCCTTGATGACATCGCTCGGAGCGAGCATCCAGCCTACGCGCCATCCGGTCATGGCATAGGTCTTGGCCACACCGTTGAGGACGATCGTCTGCTCGGCCAGCTCGGGAACCAGCTTGACGATGTGCGCGACCTGGGCGCCGTCGTAGAGGAGGTGCTCGTAGATCTCGTCGGTGATGACCCAGATGCCCTGCTCCAGCGCCCATTGGCCGATCGCGGTCAGCTCCTCGGGCGTGTAGACCGAGCCGGTCGGGTTCGACGGCGAGCACAGCAGCAGCACCTTGGTGCGCTCCGTACGGGCGGCCTCGAGCTGGTCGACGCCGACCTTGTAGTCCTGGTCGGCGCCGGCGAAGACCTCCACGGTGGTGCCCCCGGCCAAAGCGATGGCCTCGGGATAGGTGGTCCAGTAGGGCGCGGGCAGCAGAACCTCGTCACCGGGGTCGACGAGCGCTGCGAAGGCCTGGAAGACGGCCTGCTTGCCGCCGTTGGTCACCAGGATGTCGTCGGGGGAGACCTCGTAGCCGGAGTCGCGCAGCGTCTTGGTGGCGATGGCTTCGCGCAGGACCGGCAGACCCTTGGCGGGGGAGTACTTGTGGTTGGCCGGGTCCTTCGCGGCGGCGACGGCAGCCTCGACGATGTAGTCGGGGGTGGGGAAGTCGGGCTCGCCGGCGCCGAAGCCGATGACTGGGCGGCCGGCGGCCTTGAGGGCCTTGGCCTTGGCGTCGACGGCCAGGGTGGCGGAGGGGGCGATAGCGGACAGGCGGGCGGAAACGCGGTGTGCGGGTGCAGGTGTCACGCGACCAATGGTCCCACGAGCCGTGAAACCTGCACGTCGAAAACGCGTCCGCCCGGCGATTCGCACTCACGTGGACTCTCGTGATGCGGCCGGAGGCGGCGTGGCGCACCCCACGGCCTGTGGTTACCGCAAATGTCTGCTCGTGTGGCAGACTAGAGCACCGCTGAAGGGCAGTGGCGCAATTGGTAGCGCACCGGTCTCCAAAACCGGCGGTTGTGGGTTCGAGTCCCGCCTGCCCTGCTGAGAACGGCGGATCTGTCGGGAGATCCCGTCGGTTTCGTCTTCTCCCCGCTGTGCGGGAACTGACCTGACCGTCGACCCTGAGGACCCAGATTCATGAGCGAGAGCGCACGCGCCGCGGCAGGCAAGCCGGACAGGAAGCGCGGCTTCTTCGGGCGCATCGCCCTGTTCATCCGCCAGGTCATTGACGAGCTGCGCAAGGTGGTCTGGCCCACCATGAACGAGCTGTGGACCTACTTCACGGTGGTTGTCGTCTTCATCGTCGCCATCATGGCCTTCACCGGGGTGCTGGACTTCGCCTTCAACCGGGCCATCATGTGGCTCTTCGCCTGATTTCGCGGTTTCGGCGACCGCGCCCTCGTCGGGAGTGGCCGGTTCCGTCCCTGGCCGCTTCTCTCACCTCCGCTGCCGTCCGTGCAGCCCGTCGTAACCGCTCGTCTCACGCCACTGGAAAGCAGGTACACCATGTCTGAGGACGTCTCCTCGCAGACCACCCCCGACGACGCCGAGGGCCTCACTGCGCTCGCCGCCGTTGACGAGCCGGCTGAGACTGACGAGGTAGTCGAGGCAGTCGAAGCCGACGCCGCCGCTGAGACGGCTGCCGCAATGACCGATGACGCCGTTGAGGCTGACGAGGCCGTTGAGCCCACCGAGCCGGCAGAACCGGCCGAGCCCGCCGAGCCTGCCCAGGAGGCGCCCGTCGTCGACCCGCTGGCCGAGTTCCGCCGCCAGATGTCCGTGCTTCCGGGGCAGTGGTACGTGCTGCACACCTACTCCGGCTACGAGCGCCGCGTGGCCACCGACATCATGGCCCGCGCTGAGAACTTCGAGGTTGAGGACTACATCTTCGATGCCACCGTCCCCATGGAGACGGTCATCGAGATCAAGAACGGCAACAAGAAGAAGGAAGTCTCCCGGGTGCGCATCCCCGGCTACGTGTTCGTGCGCATGGACCTGGATGACCCGGAGACCTCCGACAAGGTGTGGCGCACCATCAAGGACACTCCGGCCGTCACCGGCTTCGTGGGAGACCGCTACAACCCGGTGCCGCTGACCTTCGAGGAGGCTGTCGCCCAGCTCGGCCCCACGCCCGAGGAGATCGCCGCCAAGGAGACCGCGGCCGTCGAGACCGCCGCTCCCGAGTCTGGCGCCGGCACCCAGATCGCCACGGGGGGTCAGGTCTTCGAGGTCGCCTTCGAGGTCGGCGAGTCCGTCATCGTCACCGACGGCCCCTTCGAGTCCCTGCCGGCCACGATCTCCGAGATCCACCCCGAGACCCAGAAGCTCCAGGTGCTCATCTCCCTGTTCGGCCGCGACACCCCGGCCGAGCTCTCCTTCACCCAGGTCGCCAAGATCTGAGACCGACCTCGAGATTCCCGTCATCCGCCGTGGCCCGACGATGCGCACTCTGCGTCGTCGGGCCACTGGTCGCCTGGGCCGACCGCCCGGGCGGTCGACGGGAGCCACGTATCACAGGCCGTTGTCATGTGATAACGCGCACCGGGGGCCCTGGGCCGCTCCGCGGAGGGCTACGATGAGCGCTTGTGCGTGTGTACGCACCCAACCGCTGCACGGCAGGCGTGCAGCACATCCGGACAAGTAAGAAGGACCCATTCCTATGGCCCCTAAGAAGAAGGTCGCCGGGCTGATCAAGCTCCAGATCCAGGCCGGCCAGGCCAACCCCGCACCGCCGATCGGCCCCGCCCTGGGTGCCCACGGCGTCAACATCATGGAGTTCTGCAAGGCGTACAACGCGGCGACCGAGTCGCAGCGCGGCAACGTCATCCCCGTGGAGATCACCGTCTACGAGGATCGCTCCTTCACCTTCATCACCAAGACCCCGCCGGCCGCCGAGCTCATCAAGAAGGCCGCGGGCGTCCCCAAGGGATCCGCCACCCCCCACACCGTGAAGGTGGCCTCCCTGACCCAGGCTCAGGTGCGTGAGATCGCCGAGTCCAAGATGCCCGACCTCAACGCCAACGACGTCGAGGCCGCCGCCAAGATCATCGCCGGCACCGCCCGCTCCATGGGCATCACCGTCGAGGCCTGAGGCACTCGCCGGCCTACCGGCTCTCTCAACTCAACCCCATACGAAACCGTGGAAGGGCCTCGCGCGGCCCGAACACCACGACTGCAAGGAGAAGCAGATGACCAAGCGCTCCAAGGCCTACCGCGCCGCGGCCGAGAAGATCCAGTCCGGAGTCCTCTACACCCCGGCCGAGGCCATTCACCTGGCCAAGTCCACCTCCATTACCAAGTTCGACGCCACCGTGGATGTCGTCTTCCGCCTGGGCGTCGACCCCCGCAAGGCGGACCAGATGGTCCGTGGCACCGTGTCCCTGCCGCACGGTACCGGTAAGACCGCCCGCGTCGTCGTCTTCGCCCAGGGCGAGCGGGCCGAGCAGGCCCTCGCCGCCGGCGCGGACGAGGTCGGTGGCGACGAGCTCATCGAGAAGGTCGCCAAGGGCTACACGGACTTCGACGCCGCCGTGGCCACCCCCGACCTCATGGGTAAGGTCGGCCGCCTGGGTCGCGTCCTGGGCCCCCGCGGCCTCATGCCCAACCCTCGCACCGGCACCGTGACGATGGACGTGGCCAAGGCCGTTTCCGACATCAAGGGCGGCCGCATCGAGTTCCGCGTGGACCGCGCCTCCAACCTCCACTTCATCATCGGCAAGGTTTCCTTCTCCGAGGAGCAGCTGGAGACGAACTTCCAGGCCGCCCTGGAGGAGGTCCTGCGCCTCAAGCCTTCGACCTCGAAGGGCCGCTACATCCTCAAGGCCACCATGACTACCACCATGGGTCCCGGCATCCCGCTGGACGTCACCAAGGCCTGAGGCTCTTCATCCTTCATGACGGTGTCGGCCGCCTCCCACATGGGAGGCGGCCGACACCGTCGCTTGCGTTTCAGCTGCTGACGGGGATGTCGGTGAGGCGGTAGGCGTAGCTGCTGTCGCTACTCTTGCCCTGATGGTCCACTGTCACAGTGTCGCCGCCGGGATCGGGCCAGACGACGCAGACGGTGGTGACGGCTCCGCCCTTGAGCACGTCGCCGGTGTGCAGCTCGGTGAGGGGGATGTGGGCGTTGATGTCGGTCTGCTGGTAGTCGGCGGGGAAGACTCGTTCGGTGCCGGTGATAAGGGTCAGCCCGTCGGCAGCGCCGAAGGTGGCGATGACACCGTGATTCTCATCGCGCTGGTTGCCAAAAACGGTCTGCGGATCGCTGAGTAACGGTGTGAGTGGGGCGCCGGTGGAACCGGATTTGACGGTGCAGGTCAGGGTTCCCAGGAGGAAGCCGCCGGTGCGGGTGACCTGGTCGATGCTGATGGTGACCTCGCCACTGGTGCCGGTCCCTTTGGACGTCAGGGTGACGCCCTCACTGCCCTTGGCGACGGCGCCTTGTGGGGTGGGTAGGGAGCCGCTTCCGCTGCCGGCAGTGGTAGTAGGAGACGCGCTTGAGCCGTCCTTCTTACTGGTGGTGCCGCCGGTGGGGGTGAGGGTGATCTCGACTCTTCGGTTGGCGGCCCTGGCCTCGTCGGTGGTGTCGTTGACTCGGGGCTCGCTCTCGCCCTTGCCGGTGGCGGTGGGGTTCCACTTGTCGAGTGAGGTGAGTTGTTCGAGCCTGCTTTTGACGGCGTTGGCGCGCTGTTCTGAGAGAGTTTGGTTGTAGGCGTCGTCCTGGATGTCATCGGTGTGGCCCACGATGGTGAGCGTTCCGCCGTTGGGGTACTGCTTCAACTGCCCGGCCACGATCTGCAACTGGGCCTCGGCCGCCGGAGCCAATTCGGCCGAGTCCGAGGCGAAGGTGACATCGCTGGCCAGGGTGACGGTGACGTCCTCATCGCCGGTATGGGTACTCGTGGAACCGTCCAGGGTCCTCGTGTAGCGCTCGATCGCCGCGGGCTCAACGAGTTTCGGTTCGGGGGCGGGACGCTTGTCCAGCTCGGTCTGAGCGCTGGCGAGGTCGATATCGGCCTTCTGAGCGGAGTCCTTGTCCAGCACGGAAACAGTGGTGAAGCCGGTCTGGGGAACGAGGACGGTGACGGTGTCGGCGTCGACCTTGCCGAAGGACAGATAGGAGGTCGCCTTTTCTCCCGGGGCCACCTTCAGGGAGGACCCGCTGCCATCGGTCGCGTTCCAGACCCGCCCCTGATCAAGATCCAGCAGGCGCACCCCTGCGGCGCCGGCACTGACCCACCATATCGATGTCGGGCCCAGGTAGTTGCTGAGGCTGAGATTGTTGTCCCCCGTGTTGAAAACGCTGACGGATGTGTCTGCCACGGAGGCGTCGTCCTCGGCTCGGGTCAGCTCCAGGGCCATGATCGAGGTGGACTCGTCCTTGCGGATGACGGGGGAGACCCGCACCGTGACGTGGTGTCCGGAGATATGGGCGTCGAGCTCCTGCCAGTCAGTGCCGCTACCCTTAGCGTCGCCGCTGCCGGAGGACGCACCTGCTGACGGAGAGACGGCGGCATCCTCATCGCACGCGGCAAGAACGGGAAGGCCCGCAGCGGCCAAGACTGAGAGTGCGAGGAAGGATCGGCGAGGAGGAATCACCGGCGAGCAGCTGAGTAGGCGCGAGGATCGATGGGACATTGGGAGCTCCTAGGCGAGATCATCGGGAGAGTCCCTAAGACTTTAACCATGCGCAGCCCGTTGCGATAGTGATCCGACTACCTGTGGACTACTACCCATCTCCTTCCGAGTGAGCATGTCGATGACGCTCCGGTTGTCGGAAGGCTCCGAAGGATCCAACCGGACCGTACGACCTTGGCCCTTGATGAGGATGTCGGTGAGGCTGTAGGTGCTGGTGTTGATGTCGTCGACGGAAGGCATCATCTTTGGCGCGGGTCAGTTTCAGTGCCATGATCGAGGTGGTTTCGTCCTTGCGGAACGTCATTGTCCTAGTAAGAGGTGCTCCCCATGCACTCCCCATCGTTCCCCGGGGAGTCCCCATGCATTCCCCGCTCCCCATGGGTACCCCGGGTGTATCCGTATACTACACGGTATTTCCCCGTGGGAGGCTCCCCATTTTTCGGATGAAGATTTCTGCATAAGGTGTTGGCATTCCTCGGGCCGCTGTGGTCTGAGACCCAACAATGGAGGTCCCATCATGATGACTATTTCTACGAGAGTCCTGGCCGTTGTGAGTGCCATTGGTCTGGCGGCGACTCTGGCGTCCTGCCAGGACGAAAGGTCGGACTCGACAGGATCGGAAACTTCAACAGGATCAGGTGCTCCAACGTCAGCATCGGCTCCGAAATCCGCCTCCGGTACGAACGGTAGTGGAAATAATGGGACGGTCATTGAGTCACATTCCACGAGTGTTGACGGCAAGCCTGGAACTGTCTCTCTGAACTCCGTATCCGGGACGGGGACAACGGTGACTGTCATGTTCTCCGTGACGAATGATGACAAGAAGAATGACATGTGGGTCAGTGACACATTCTCCGATGGAGACGACTCGATTCCTCAGGCCGGCGGGAGCGCGAGCCCGGGCGGGAGCAAGAGCAACGCCGACGGACTGACACTTATCGAGTCGTCCTCCTCAAACGTCTACCGTGTCTCCTATGACTCCCAAG
This sequence comes from Actinomyces johnsonii, assembly GCF_006546835.1. Taxonomy (GTDB): domain Bacteria; phylum Actinomycetota; class Actinomycetes; order Actinomycetales; family Actinomycetaceae; genus Actinomyces; species Actinomyces johnsonii. The sequence continues at coordinate 27,895 of NZ_VICB01000019.1, forward strand.
GGGGCTGCCTGTGCTCCAGCGAGCTCGCCGAGTTCGTCAAACCCGGCGAGACACTCGCGCTCCAGGCGACCTTCACCGGTGTTCCGGCGGATGCGAAGAGTGTCACCGTCACCATTCCAAATGGTGGATCCTTCAGCAATGTGGCGGTGTCTCGATGAGGTGGCAGACGCTTTGTGGAGCGCGGACGATGGGTGTGGAGCATCGCCGTCGGGCTGGGGCACGTGCTGCTGCTGTCGTCGCTGCGAGTGTCGCATCGTGGTTGGTTGCCGTTGGAGCTGCCGCCTCACCTGCAGCACCGCAGGCGGGCCGTCCGGTGGCGGCATCAGCCAACAGTGCCACAGCCGATCCGACGACGATCGTCAAACAGCCGGGAAGCGCCGGGCCCGGTAACCCCCGGGTGGTTCAGGCAGTGGATCGCCTCGTCGTCCCGGTGTCGCGATCGAGCAGCTCGGACAGTGCCGTCACCTACTCCTCGGACGGGAAGACGACCGTGGCCTCGTTATCCGGTGACGTCACCTTTGACGTCGACTCGGCCACCTTGACCGACCGCGCCAAGCAGGTACTCGACGAGATCGTCGCCCGCTGGAACGGCAAGCCGCCGGCAACGGTCACTGTGGTGGGGCACACCGACTCCGTGGCCGACGACGCCCACAACCAGACGCTCTCCGAGCAGCGGGCCAAGGCCGTGGCGGACTACCTGACCTCCAAGCTGCCGTCCCTGAACGTGCAGTCCTCCGGCAAGGGCGAGAGTGAGCCCGTGGCCTCCGAGACCAATGAGGACGGCAGCGTCAACGAGGCCGGCAAGGCTGCCAATCGTCACGTGGACGTGCGCTGGGGGTGATGCGGAACGTATCTCGGTCGGGCAGTCAGCGCAACTCGATCCACTGACCCACGGTGGCAATCTGCTTGTCGGTGATCTTCGCGCCTGCGAAGTCCACGAGGCAGATCTGTGAATCCCGGCTAATGGCCCAGAGAGACCCCTTCTTCTGGTAGGGCCAGGTGATCTGGTACTGCTGCTGTGCCAGGATAATGGTTCCGTTGGTAATGGCCGTTCGCGAGCCAATGGGCTCGTACCCGCGGGTGACAGCTCGGGCGCCATTCATTGCGAGGTTAAGAGCCTGGTAGGCGTCTTTTGCCTCGACAGACTGAGCTGTCATGAGGACGCCTGACTTGTCGGATGGATCAGTCCACTTGGTACCCCAGATACTTGACTGAGCCACCGACCGATCCCAGCCCTTGGGTACCGCGAGGAGCAGATCACCGTCGTCAAGACGGTCCCAGTCCCCGTCTGGGCCTGGATACTGACTCGACGAGCAGCCGGCAAGAATCGTAGCGGCTCCAGCAGTCGAAGCCGTGAGAAGTGCGCGTCGTCGTCCGATGGTCATTGTTGCTGCCTCGTCAAAGTTAGAGAGTTCTCAATGCCGTTGCGAAGACCATCGTCCAGAGTGGTACTCAGGAGGGTGACAACGCCTACCCCCACATCCGAGGCAAGCAGCCAAGTCCACCCCAGCCAGGATGCTGCAGGGCCCCAGTAGAAGGCGACTCTCTCGGTGGCGGGCTTGCCCCCGCTGGCCTCCCAGGAGACCCGGCCAATCTCCGAGTAGTTCTCAAAGAGGTAGGAGCTCGTGAGATTGACGGTTTGCCTGATGCCGTCGGCGGTGGTGCTCGCGTCGATGCCGGAGAGCAGGACCCGCTGCTCGAAGCTGGTATCGCTGGTCTGCAGGTCGTAGGAGACGGCATACGGGGGCCACCCGCTGCGCCGAGTGGGCCCCTTGAGGGAGGACAGCAGACTGAGAGAGATACCGGAGAAGTTAATACTGACCCAGTCCTGGGGAGCATCTTGTGGACTCTTGGACGGGGCTTGCGGCTGCTTCACGTCATCGACCGAGGTCATTCCTGACACGGGTGTTTTCTCTGGTGATCTGCTGCACGACGCGACCGCGCTCAATGAGGCGATACCGCCGGCGGCTATGAGGAAACGGCGCTTCATGAGACAATCACCGTCACAGACGAGAGGACGGAAGATATGCGGTTAAGGCTCTCCTGATTCTTCGGATCGGCGAAGACATAGATGCCGTAGCTCTCCCCACTGGGGCCGTCAACGATGATTCCCGCGCACGTGATGGGAACCTCGGCGGTCTTACGGTCCTGCAGCCACGGCGGAATGGCCGTGGTCTGCCAGTCCAGACGGTTCCCGCCGGTTCCTCCTGGAACCTCTATGGGAGTCACCGTGGGCTGAATGGACTGCGCGGTTAGTGCCTGCTGTTCTGCGGCCAGGACACTTGCTGCTGGTTTGGTTCCGGTGGTGTAGTACTCAACGGCAACTGTGAGGGGGATGCCACCCCTGCTGTCGTAGTAGGTCTGTTGCATGCCGTCGTCGTACGTGGTGGTGGCCCCGGTGATGGCGTCCCCAGGTACCTGGATCATGAGGTTACCGGTAGGAAGAATCGTCATCATACCGTCCGACGACGTGACGGTCGAACCGCTCGACGCCGATGGCTGAGATGCGGGTGCGGCGGCCGAGGTGGTGCTGGAGTCTGAGGCTCCTCTCTGGCCGCAGGCACACAAGGCGAGTACGGCCATCGTTGCCGCCGCAGCTATTACAGGAGTCTTCATGCGCTGTCCTTGCGTTGTCGTCAGGCGTCCAAAGAGGAACCGGCTAGTGGGTTTGACTTGCCAGCTGCTTCCGGTCCTTCGTGAGCTTGTCAGTGCTCCAGCTGTCGGAGAGGGCATCGAAGCCGCCGTTATCAGTAATCGCCGTGCCGTTGACAATGAGCTGCGTGGTGCGCGCCTTGGCAGCAAGGACTGCGGCGAATGTGCCACTGGCAGAGGAACCCGGCGGATCACCTACGGACAAAGAGGCCGTGGGGACGTTGATGGTACCCGACGAGATCAGGACAGTTGTGGCGTAGTCGTTGGCGAGATCACGATCGGATCCGCTGAGTGCTGAGACGTCAAGTGTTGTGGTGACCACCGTGGTGACTGCCGTGCCCGCAGAGACTTCAGAGATGCCACCGTTAGCAGATCCCTCAGTGACATGGGTGAAGGTCATCTTGTCGAGGTCGCCGCCGGTGTCGTAGGAGAGAACAACGTTGCCCAGGCAGACACGCTGACCCGCTGGGGGAGAGGTGATACCGAAGCTGTTCCATGCCGAGTCGACTTCCTGACTGTGCTCTGGAACCGGGACGTCGGCCTTGTAGGAGAGCGTGTGGCTGACGGCGCCGGTTCCATCGGGCTCAGCGGAGGTTGCTCTCCGGTACGTGATGTTGCCGCCGATTATCAGAAACGGGTACGTGGCCGAGGGTTGGGACGCTGCTGCGCTGTCAGAGGCGTTGCCCGACGCCGTCGTGCCAACTGTCAGCCGGCTAGGTGACCACTCGACCGTGGAATCGGGCGGAGCTGCCGCAGAAGGGTGAGAGTGCTTGACCCGACCGGCCCCCGTGTTCTCCGCCTGCTTGGTGACCTCCGAGGATGAGGGGGATGGGCAGGAGCGCTGGTGGGAGCACTGAGATGTCGCTCGTTTGGCCCGTGCGCCGGTGACCTGCGCGGTCACCGGGTTGGCTCCGGAACCTTCCGCGCTGTATCCGCTGGACAGTGACCGTGTGGTGTTGATGCTTTGGCGCGTTTCTGGGCCGGGGGCTGCCGCAACCGGGTGGGCGGTGCTCACCGCTGTACTGACGAACAGCGCGAGGACGGCTGCCCACACCGGATGGGAAATGTGAAAACGGCGGCGCACGGAGTGCGTCCTTTCGGTGAGGCGACAGGTGTGGAGCGGTGTTGTCGGGGTCGATACCGTTATCTGTCCGAGACTCTACGGGCAGATGCGTGCCGGTGCCAATACGGGATCGTTCGTTCGGTGGTGGCGGAGGAGATGATGCGAAGTGAGGACCACTGCCATAGGGCTGAATGAGGTACTCGTTGGAACTGCGTGAAAGGGCTACGATGGCGGGCGTTGGAGACGCGGCTGATCCGGTATGTTTAGGATACCATCCGTCGGTGCGCCGAGGAGCTGGGCCCCGCTGCGAGGATTCTGCACCCCTGGGTGGAGTAGGTCGAAGCATCCAGAGCGTCCTGTCTGGCATCACCATGAACAGAGAGGCTTATTCATAGGGTGTAGGTGAATATGATTCCGAGGACTGCTGTGATGGTTGTCTTGAAGGTTTCTAGTGGTCTTTTGTAGCCGGTGTGCAGGACTCTCCAGGTCTTGATGTTGGCGATGACTCTTTCGATCTTGTAGCGGACCTGGTTGACGGTGATGTTGTAGGCCTTGTCATCAGGGTGGAGCGGTAGGTTCGCGGGTTTTTTCTTTGGGGTGATCATGCCCAACCCGATGTAGCCCTTGTCGCCGATATGCCGCGGTGGTGATGCCCCTTCCGGGAGGTCGGCGGGTGGCACGTCAAGCAGTCCGCAGCGGCGTAAGGCCTCGGTGTCATGGACCCTTCCGTCGTGGGGGTCGGACACCCAGGCCAGGTGGCCCGTGAGGGTGCAGGCGACCTGGACGTTCAGTGCGGTGGTCCTGTGCTTGCCGGAGTACAGCTCAGGGTGTTCGGCCCAGGACCAGCACTGAAGGAGGGTGCCATCGACGATCAGCTGCACGGTGGGATCCAGATCCTCCACAGTCGGCACACTGATTTCCAAAGCCCGGGCAATCAGGGGTGTGTAGGCGGTGATGACTCGGGAGGCGGTGGCCTGCGAGACGCCGTAGAGCTCGGCGAGTTGCTCCTGGGGTAGGTTGTGCCTCAGGTATGTCAGTGTCAGACGCACGCACAGGTACAGCCCCAGCACCCGGGCCCCGAACGCCGGCAGGTCGGGGTTCTCGGCGAAAATGGTCTCGCACAGGTCCATAACCTCGCTGCGAGTGATCCTCGTGCTACTATTCATGGCGGCGGTTTGTTCTTGGTTGAGTTGGCTTAGACACCAAAACTCTCTCAAGAACAAGCCGCCACCTTACTCAGCGACACACCCCCTTTAAACACCCCTATGAATAAGCCTCAGGGTGTCGATGCCTAGGGGCAGGAAAGACAAGCTTTATAGCAGGTGGCTAATGAGGAGACGGGGTCGAGGCTGTCTAACTAATTAGCGTATTTGTGTTTGCTTGACCGTGTTGAGGTTACTTCTAAATCACGGGTCAGGTGCTGACTAGACGAGTGGAGACTCTGGCCTTCCTGCTCATTCCGGCGGGCACGTTGAAGGGTGTCGGCGTGGCGCTCGCACTGGGGGCGGACTTGGCGTCCTTCTTCTGAACAGGGGCCTTTGCCTGGGAGCGTTTTGTCACACACGTTCCATTGATCTCGAAACCGACTTGGCCGTCGCTGAGGCAGGCTCCATCCTCAGGCACGATCTTGGCGGTTGAGGTTGCAGTGAGTCGCTGGTCTGTGCCGGTCACGGCCGACTTGGTACGGACCGACACGGTGACAGTTCCCTGGGTCGTGTCCACGGAGTATGCTGTGAGTGTTGCCCCGTCCAGTGAGGCGTAGCGTTCCGCCGCTCGCTTAGCTCCCGGACCGGCGAAGGTGCCGAGTCCCCTGCCGGCATTACTCCAGAGACCGTCCTCGCTGGTGGCGTCCACGGCGTTTCCGTAGGTCGACTCGATGGAGCCAGCCCAGGCCCGTGCGGCGGCCAAGGCAGCCGCATCTGCCGCGTTGCTTGCATCGCGACGGTGGAGGATCGCATCCCCCAAGCCGGTCATGAGGCCCAGCGCCACAAATGCCACAAGTGCAGCGGCTACGCTGACGTAGGGGAGGATACTGCCACGTTCGTTAGACACCGTTTGAGAAAGCCGGATGTGTTTGCGTGGTGTTTGAGACATAGTGGTTCCTCAGCTGTTCTTGATGGGGATGTCGGTGAGGCGGTAGGCGGTGTCTTTGAGGGAGTACTTGCCTTCGAGGTGGTCGAGGATGATGGTGTCGCCGCCGGGGTCGGGCCAGGTGACGCAGATGGTGGTGGTGCCGGCTTTGAGGTGGTCGAGGAGGCGTAGTTCGGTCAGGGGGAGGTGCTGCTCGGCGTAGGCGTCGAGGTAGTCGGCAGGGAAGATGCGTTCGCCTCCGGCGATGAGGGTCAGGCCGTCGCTGGCGAGGAAGGTTGGTAGGGCTCCGCCGTCCTCGGATCGTTGGTTGGCCAGGAATGTCTGGGAGTCCTGGAGGAGGGGGTGCAATGGTGCGCCGGTGGAGCCGTCTTTGACGGTGCAGATGACGGTACCCAGGAGGTAACCGCCGGTTCGCGTGACGTAGTCGAGGCTGATGGTGACCTCTCCGCTGGTGCTGCTGCTCTTGGAAGTGAGGGTGACGCCCTCGGAGCCCTTGGCGACGGGGCCCTGTGGGTCCGGCAGCTTGCCGCTGCCATTGCTGGGGGTGGTGGTGGTATTGCTGTCTTTGGGGGTGGCGCCGCCGATGGGGGTGAGGGTGATCTCGACGCGGCGGTTGGTGGCTCGGGCCTGGTCGGTGGTGTCTTTGACCTTGGGCTGGCTCTCGCCCTTGCCGGACACACTGGTCTTCCACTTGTCGAGGCTGGTGAGCTGCTGGAGCCGGTCCTTGACGGCGTTGGCGCGTTTGTCGGAGAGGGTCTGGTTGTAGGCGTCGTCCTGGATGTCGTCGGTGTGGCCCACGATGGTGAGTGTCCCGCCGTCGGGGTGCTGCTTGAGCTGTCCGGCCACGGTCTGGAGCTGGGTGTCGGCGGCGGGGGTGAGGTCGGCAGAGTCGGGGGTGAAGGTGACATCGCTGGCTAGGGTGACGGTGATGTCCTTGCCGCCGGCCTGGGTGCTGGTGGAGTCGTCCAGGGTGCGGGTGTAGCGCTCGATGGCGACGGGGGCGGCGAGCTCGGTGGCGGCGCGTGGGTATTGGTCGATCACGGTTTGGGCGGTGCTCAGGTCGATGCCGGTCTTTTTGGCGGCGTCGGCTTCCAGGACCGAGACGGTGGTGAAGCCGGCCATGGGGACCAGGACGGTGACGGTATCGGTGTCGACCTTGCCGAAAGACAGATAGGAGGTGGTCTTCTCGCCGGGGGTGACCTCCAGGAATCCGTCGTTGTCGGCGCCGCTGCCGTCGGTGGCGCTCCACACGCGCCCGGAGCCCAGGTCGAGGAGCTTGACTCCGGAGGCCCCGGTGCCGGGGCGGAAGATGGACGGGACTCCCAGGTAACTCGAGATATTGAGCTTGTTGCTGTTTCCGCTGTGGGAGTTGGCGTTGACGTCGTCGATGGAGGCGTCGTCCTTGGCGCGGGTCAGCTTCAGCGCGATGATCGAGGTCTTCTCGTCCTTGCGGATGACGGGGGAGACCTCCACGGTCACGTTGTGGCCCATGATGTGGGCGTCGAGCTTCTGCCAGTCGGTGTTGCCGGCCTTGGCCGTGCCCTTGGCTGAGGCTGACCCGCTTGCCGGGGCCGAGCCCTTGCCTCTCGACGCGCCCGGCAGGTCGCAGCCCGCCAGCACCGACAGCCCGAGTCCCGCCAGGACCGAGAAGACCACAAAGGACCGACGAGGCAGCGCCCTCGAAGGGACACTGAGCGAACGGAAGAACACAGAGGACACAAGAACTCCTAGGCGAGAATATGCAGAACTTCCTCATCAGAGACGATCATCTCCGATGAGGAAACTCTGTTGCATACAAACAAGCGGTGGTAGGCAAATGATGGAATTACTTCAAATTCTCGATAGCATCCTTGATCTTTTTGATGACGGCGTCTCCGATACCAGACCCGTTTGCGGCGGCGATAACAAGGCCAATAATCGCTGCCGCGACGAGGGCAATGCCGGCGTACTCGACCATTGTCTGACCGCGCTCTCCATTGCGAAGGTTGATCCAGGCCTGCTGGAGACGAACCTGAAGGCGGAGAAGTGCGTTGTTGTTCATGGGTAACCTCCGTGAGTGATCGGCGCCGTGCTTGGCGCCCGGTGTTGTTGACAACTCTTAAGGTAGGGGGATGATCGCCCCGCTCGATAGGGGCATACGCCCTGTCCTGCGGCCTACTGAGCAGAGGGCGGCGACAACCAGACGGCGACCGCCTCAGCGCGGCTGTGGACGTGCAGTTTAGGGTAGGAACTGTTGAGGTAATTTTTAACTGTACGCTCTGACAGAAAAAGTTGCTGGGCGATCCTGTGGTTAGACATGCCGGTCGCAGCCAGGTCGAGGATCTCAGCCTCCCTTTCCGAGACCCGCGCACGCAAAGGGTTACTAGAAACGTTATGAGCCGACGGATTGAGCACGACATCGGCGGCTTCCTTACCGAGCACCAGGCCTCCGTTGCGGCAGGTCTCAATGGCGCTGGTCACCTCATTGATACCCAACTGACCATGAACCAAATAGCCGCGTGCGCCGGTGTCAAGCGCCTGGCGGATAGTGCCGGGGTCTCGATTTGAAGTGAGCATAATGACCGAGGCGTCGGTACTCAGTTCTGGGAGGATGTCAAGTCCGCTGCGCCCTGGAGGCATGGAAACGTCAAGTAGGATGATGTCGGGGTAGTGTATGTGGTGTGCCTCGAGTGCGGAGAACGCATCCTCCGCCTCGATGACCTCATTCACAGCATCAATATGGTCGAGTACCGAGCGGAGTCCGATGCGGACAATAGCGTTGTCGTCAACGACCATCACTTTCATATTATCTTCTCCTTGTTAGTAGTGGTGTGAAGCGATGCGATAGGGACGCGAAGTCGAACACGGGTCCCCGCAGTCAGTTCGGAGAGCGAATCGATACTGAAGGCGCCGTTCAGTGTTAAAGAACGTTCCTTTAAACCTGCCAGTCCGTAATGCCCCTCTCGGTAGAGGTCTTTGACATCCTTTCCGAGACCGATGCCGTTATCGCGGACGTCGAGGCGGAAGCAGCTGTCGTCGTGGAGTATTGAGAGGTCAACTGACGTGGCATGGGCGTGTTTCTCAATATTGGCAAGGATCTCGCCCAGGATGCGCTGAAGCTGCCACATCGCCTCGGTCGAGCAGGGGAGAGGTGCGTTCGAGTCGGTGTGATTGATGGAGATCGATATGCCTGTGCGCGCTCCCCATCTGGTGGCTTCCTCGACAAGAGCGCCAACAATATCCTCGCCGCCCCCGGAACGCAGCCCGTCAAGGACGAGCCGGGCTTCCCTGCTCGCTTCGTCCGCGGACTCGAGAAGCGTGTGACTGAGTGGGGTTTCTGGGTGGTTCTCAGCGCTGAGAGAGCTTTCCAGGGATTCGGCGAGCATGCGAATACCGTGGACGCTCTTAGCGAGCGAGTCGTGCAAATCTCTGGCAATCGTGAGTCTCTCGGCGGTGGCGCGTTCTTCTGCTCGGGCGAATGCAGCTTCGGCGGAGAGGCAACTGATTTCCATGAACTGGCTGTTCAGTCGGTTCCCGAGCAGAACACTAAAGAAGATTCCGGCAACCATGGTGGCGGCCACAACTGTGGAAATTGAGGCGTCATGTAACTTAAGGAGTGCGAGTGATAGGGTGGCGCCGACGCTCCACAATGATGCCCAGAAGGCTTGGCTTACAAGGCCGATGAGTACCGATGATGCGATAAGATAGGCAAGAGAAAGAGCAAGGCCTCCCGGGAATGTTGCAGGAAGAGTGCTGGTGATGACGCAAGTAATGACAAGGTCAGTGCATATGTAAATCCAGTTGTCGACAATGAGGTCTGGGTGTTTATTGAACACTCTCAAAGTTGCCCAGTTGATGCTTAGTCCCAGGAGGGGAACCGCAACAGCTCCTCTGTCGGCGCTTGATGCAATGATTCCGAGTTCGCAAGCCAGGATGAGTCCAAGCCGTATGTCGCAGATCAGAGCCACTGCGGTAAAAAGGGCGTGGTGGTGAATGAATCTTGATGGGGGTTGAGAGTCTTGTGAATTAGTTTCCTGCATTTCATCCGCCAAATAGTTTCGCGATAGTGTCCTGATTGGCGAACACCATTCCTCCGAGCATGAGGATCATGGCGCCTGGAACCATGGTGGTCGTGGCGATGAGTGCTACCTTGGGCTGTGCCTTAGCCGCAGCGCGGCGGACCTGCTGGGCGCGTTCGCGACGAATCTCCTTGACGATCGACGTAAGGGCGTCGCCGATAGGGGTTCCTAATTCTTCGGACTGGAGGAGTGTGGTGACGAAGTTGTCGATATTGTTGGAACGGCAGCGTTTCTTGAGAGACGTGAAGGCGTCGCGTCGAGAAACTCCGAGTCGCATCTCATGAAGTGTTTTGCGCATTTCCTCGGCAATGGGGCCATCGAAATGGTTGCAAACTCGTTCTAGTGAACTACGAAATGGCATTCCTGAACGTACTGTAATGGCAAGAATGTCCAGGAAGTCGGGTAGGTCTCGGTCGATCGCTGTCTGTCGCTTCTGAATAGTTTGAAAAAGCCAGAGGTACATCCATCCTGAGAATACCGTCCCAAATGTTAATCCGTAGATGGGGTGGCCTAACAGAGTGAACACTGCTACAAGAAGGACGCTGAGGGAAATGAATCCCGCCTCCCTCTGGATGAATAGGTCGAGGGTGAGGCCTTCTGGGTTACCTGCATTTTTCAGGTGTCGATCGAGTGTTTTTCGGTGGAGTGGCCCATAGAGGCGGCGGAGAGTCTGCTGTGTTCTGATGCCAAGTGCGTCAACCAGTAGGACAAATCCGCTTTTTCGTTCGACCTTCATGTCGTCGTTGGCGGCGATTCCAAGCTGGCTAGTGCCGTCATCCTTGATGAGGTGGATTCCGTAGGCGGCAAGGAGTACCACGAATGCCGCTGTGGCGGAATATACTATTGCGGGCATGCTACACCTCCACCCGGGAGACGATCTTCATGAGCAGGGCTCCGATTCCAAAACAGATGAGTGACACGGCAAGGATGATTCGACCGATGGATGACGATGCCATTTCGTCTAAGACTCCCGGTTTCATCATGTTCATGAGGATGATGGCCACGAGGCCGATGATTGGGACCAGGTAGGCGCTGAAGGCTGAACCGATGATGGCGGTCCGGACTTCGCGGTGCAACTGCTTGCGGTCCTCAAGGGCGAGGGCGATGTCATGCAGTGCGCCGGCCAATGCTCCTCCCGCTGTGGACTGGATGATGATCGTACGTACAAGGACATTCAGTTCGCGTGAGGGCATCCGTTGAGCGAGGTCGGAGAGCGTCCCGTCCAAGGACCATCCAAGCGCGAGCTGTGATGTGGCCCGGCTGAGTTCGGCTCGTGCCGGATCCGACATCTCTTGCGCAGCCAGAGCGAGGGATCGTTCTATGGACACTCCCGCGGATGTGCCGTTAGATAATATGCGGGAGACCTCCGGGAGCTGGGCGATGAATCGTTCCACTCGTTGAGCCGTGCGGCGACGCAACCATCGGAAGAACACCAAGGGAATGAGTGCCGCCAGGATGCTGCCGGCTATCTGTCCGATTAACGGGCGCGCCAGGAAGAACGTTGCGATGATTGCCGTGATGAGAACCAGTTCGGTGATGGCTATATCCCAGCTCAGCCCGGCGCCGGACATCTTGCGCTTCAGTGGTTTACTGAAGGGCAGATGGCGAATCAAGACGAGAATACTGCTCCCCGCCCCCACTCCCTGGGCGATATCTGTGGCTCCGAGGCCTTGCGCGAGCTCGGTGGTGCGCCCCGCGTTGGCGGACATGGTGATGACTGCGGCGCTTCCGATAATGATGGTGACCGCGCCACACAGATAGATCGTGAAAGCGCTGTTCATTGTACCACCTCTTTGATGAGAAGATTTCTGGGGAGTGTTAGTCCGTGCTGGTGAATCCGATCCGCCATGGTCTGAGATATGCCATGGAACTCGAAGCGTCCCTGATCTCGCTGGACGGTGTGGACGTATCGCATCATGAGTGAGGTCGTATAGTTCTCATGGTGTCGCGAGGTCACTGCCTCGATCGTGTTGACCCGCCTTATGCCGGCGGAGTCGCGTTCCAGCTGGATAATGACATCGATGGCGCCGTTGATCTGATCTCTGACGGTCTCGACCGGCAGCGTGACATCAGACATGGAGGACAGCGTCTCCAGACGGCTTAGCGCATCGGTTGCGGAGTTGGCGTGCACGGTGGTCAGTGAGCCCTCGTGACCGGTGTTCATCGCCTGGAGCATGTCGAGTGTCTCTCCGCCGCGGACCTCGCCAACGATGATGCGATCGGGGCGCATACGCAGTGAGTTTCTCACCAGATCCCGAATCGTCACCTGCCCTGTGCCCTCGGTATTGGCCGGACGCGCCTCCAAACGGACCACGTGGGGCTGCTGCAGGGATAGCTCGGCGGCGTCCTCAATAGTGATGATCCGCTCTCGATCCGAGATCATCCCGGACAGTGCATTGAGGAAGGTGGTTTTTCCGGATCCGGTCCCGCCGGAGACGAGAATGTTGAACCGAGCGGCTACCAGCGCGCCCAGGAGATTAGCGGCTTCCTGGGGCAAGCTGTTTCGAGCGACGAGATCGGAGAGACGGAAGGGCTGAGGGAACCGTCGGATGGTAATGGTCGGTCCGTCGAGCGCCAGCGGCGGAATGATGACATTGACACGTTCTCCGCCGGGGAGACGTGCGTCCACCATGGGGCTGGACTCGTCCACGCGGCGGTTGACCGAGGAGACGATGCGGTCAATGAGCTGATACAGCTCGGCCTCGGATGTGAAGCGAGTGGGGACTCTTTCGATCCGTCCGGATCGCTCAATGAAGACGTCCTCCACACCGTTGACCATGATCTCGGTGACGGAATGATCTGCGATGAGGGGTTCGAGCACCCCTAGCCCAACGGCGTCGTCGATCACTCGTTTGACGAGCCAGGCCCGCTCGCGGGGCGACATGACAGGGCCCTCGAGGGACAAAAGTCGTGAGAGCACCCGTTCCAGACGGGCTCGCTGCTGGGCGAGCTCTAGCCCGGCGACCTCTTCAAGGTCGATCTCATCCAGCAGCCGGGTTCGGTAGAGGGCCACTAGGTCCTCTCGGCTGCCAGTTGACTGCCGTTTTCCTCCTTGGGGCTGGGCGACCCGATCTCGTAGTGCCATCTCAGCGCTCAGGGAAGTAGGCCGTGCGTGTCACGGTGATGTGCTTACTGGTAATCGATGGGATGCCGATCGGAACCCGAGCGGTGACCTGAACACAGTGACCGGAACCGCAATCGTCCGACACGGACTCCAGCCGTACCCAGGCAGGTAGGGCTTTGTGTGCTGCCTGCTCGGGTGAACGCCCCAGCATTGCCGCGCGAGCGCCGTCTCGGGCGGCTGCGCTGACGGAGGTGACCGTGGAGACGGCGAGGAAGCCCTGAACGAGGAACATGGTGACCAGGACCAGAATCGGCACGAACCCAATGAGTTCAATATCAAGGACGCCTTGCTCATCGTGACGTAGGCGGTTGATCAGGCGCTTCGGGGACGAGGTGAGACAGGTAGAGCGGGCGGCTGTGGTTGTGGTCGTAGTACTCATCACTTCTCCCAGACGATTCCGGCACTTGCAGACGTATCCATATCGACAACGGAGAGGACCGGTAACGTGACGGTCACCCTGTCCGCGCCGGAGCGTGTCACCTTGGTGCGTGCGGCATAGCTGTTGGGCAGGCGACTGGTGACCTCCTGCTGCACCTGACCCGGGCTCTTCCCGATGCCGTAGGCGTGAGCCGCCTCGTTGGCGGCATGTGTGGCGTACATGTAAGAGACTCCGATGCTGAGTGCTTGGATGCACATCAGAATCACGACGGTGGCCAAGGCGAAGACCACAGGGAACTCCACCGTGATCTGGCCCCGCTCCGAGCGGCGACGCTTGCGACCTCGTCGCGAGACCTTGGTCGAGCTGTCCGCCATGCTCCGATCGGGAGCACTGCCAGGGCTTGGCGCCGTTCCAGCCACGATGGCGCCGGCAATGGACCGGGTGGCTTTAGCCATGGCGGGAACCTTCGATGTCAGCAAGGTATTGGAGTTGACGGCCATCTCGATCTGAGTCGTCAGATCGGGAATGCTGGCCGTCAGCGCCACTCCCGTCATTTTCGCGGCGGTGGCCGGCTGGATCTCACGTTGCCGGCTGGTCAGGTTGACCACCAGTCCGAAGGGGCGTCCACGGGCGATATCGAGACGGTCGAGCGCGTCGCTCAGTCTGCGTACCGAGCGCAGAGCGGGCGCATCGGGGGTTGCGACGATGAGGGCTCGATCGGCGGAGTCGAGTGCCATGGCCAGGATGTCGTCAAGCCGGTTGCCGCAGTCCAGGACCACGTGGTCGAACTGGTATCGCAACATGGTGAGGATCTGCCGCGTGGCCGACTCCGTCAGCATCTCACCGGCCTCTCCCTGCTCCGGGGCGGGCAGGAGCGCGATCCCACCGGGGAGGGGATACATGACCTCGGAGATCTCTCTGGCGCTGACTTCCGCCGCGATGTCGGCCAGGTCGGCGATGGACCGGCGCACCGAGATCCCGGTCATGGCGGCGAGATCACCACCGCGGACGTCGAGATCTACCAGGCAGGTGCGAGCTTCCTGAGCGAGCTGAGCGGCAGCCATGAGCGCGACCGTCGAGGTGCCCACGCCGCCCTTGGCACCGACGACGGCAGTAATCGTGCCTTGGCGACGAGCGGTGACCTCTTCCCGGCTCGAGGCTTCGCTGCGAACCGCCCGCGACCACGCCAGGACCGGGAGCAGGCGGTTCGTGATCTCCTCAAGCGACAAAGGTAGCCCCAGCACGGTCCGTGCCCCGGCGTCCATCGCCGCCACAACGCTTTCGGAGGTGCGAGTCCGGCTTAGCAGAACAATGGGAATGAGTGGGTAGGTGCGGGAGAGTTCTTGAACAGTGGGCAGGGCGATGCGCCCCTCCAACGCCTCGTCGACCAGAATGCACGATGCGACGTCCGGCTCCAGAAACCCTCTCAGCTTCTCAGGCGATGCGACAGTACGGACTTCGCCAAGTTCCTCAGCCTCGGCCATAGCCGCCAGCACCTGTTGGCGGGTCTCCTCATGATCGGTCATCAGGTACTGCATCAGTTTGCTCCTTGGGCGGGAGTTCCGGGGTTGGCGGAGTACTCGGGGATTTGGGCGCTGCCCTGGTCGCCGTCCCGGCGCAGAAGGAGACGGACCTTCGTAGAGAAGCTCTCGGCGTAGGCGAGCTTGAGCGACTGCTCGGGTGTCAGCGAGAAGGTCACCGGGACGCTGTCCTTCTCCTCGGAGAAGTTCCCATTCTCGTCCTTGTCCTGGACCTTCGTGGTCACACCGACCTCGGTGATGAGCGCGTTCTGGATGATGATCTCGGCCTTCTGCCCCTTGGTGTTGGGGTCCTCCACCGTTGAGACGATGTCGACTCGGGAACCCGGAGTGACCTTGCCGGCGACGCCGGTTTCGGCGTCGATCATGATCGACACCTCGCGATATCCCTCCGCCAGCTGTGGAGGGTCCTGCAGCATGCTGGTCTGCAGCACCGCTCCCTTGTTGTAGGTGGACGCTGCCACCTTGCCCTTGAGGTCATTGACGTCATGGATGGCATCGTCGGGAACCCACCGCTTGGGAACCTGTTCGGTTACCACGTCGGCCGCAGTGACCTCCTTGAGCTCGTTCACCTGCTGCGACAGTTTGAGGACGGTCGTCATCGGGCCGACTTGCGATGAGATCGACTGGACGTAGCTGAACATGGCCACGAAGGTGACCACTGCTCCGAGGGCTGTGACGAGGATGAGTAGGACGCCTCGCCGTTGACGCGGATTCATTGGGACTCCTTGATTGGGTGGGGGGCGGAAGCGCGGGGCGCCCGTGTGGATACGTTGGGCCATGTGCCGCACAGGAGACATCCCTGTGGGACGGCCAGTTGACCGCAGTAGGGGCAGAAGGTCCGGGTGAGGGGCGCAAGCGCCTGCGACACAAGAGGACCGGGGTCGGTGATGAGCATGGTCATTTCCGCCCAAGACTTGGCCGGCCAGGTGCGAGACATGGGGAGCAGGGGTTCTCGGTGGAGCCCCAGAGAGGGCAGGCTGCCTGTGACTCGGTTCTGCTCGTCGTCCGCGGCCCAGATCGCCAGGCCTCCCTGAGGCGGCTTGTTCCAGACCACGTCTTTGACCTTGGTGACACTGCTTTGCGCCTCACCCAGGTCGAGGGTGAAACAAGAACCCGGCATCATCGACTGCAGGTGCTGCCCGATGGTGGGTGAAGGGCTGGTGAGCCTGCTGACCGAGCTGAGAGCGACCCTTGTGCGTAATGCGGGCTGCAACGCGTTGACCACTGTCTGCGCTTGACCGTAGGCCCGGGGGTGAAGCTGCAGCAGGCAGTAGGCCAGCGCGCGAAAACGCGTCTCTGGTTCATTCAGAGCCAGGATGCCGAGGTCCTTGCGTTTGAGGATCCCCCGAACCATGCGAGCGGCGTGCTCCTCCTCCCCGGTGCGGCACAGCAGTAGGGCTGGTCCCTGACCGGACCGCTGGAGGATGGTGACGGCTTGCCCCATGTCCCAGTCCTTAGTGGCGTCCGGGCGGGGCCGGGAGTCGGCGAGTACAAGCATGAGAGGCCTTACGGTGTCGTGACTCTGCAAGGGGAGGAGTCGATGGGATCGGGTGGGTGGAAGGGGAGGCGGCATGGTTCTGAGCGGTGGTCGTCGCTGGGCCAGAAAGTTACGAAACGGCAACGATTAGGTGGTGTGACATGAAGTATTATGAAGTATTACTTATGATTCTGTGTAGTTCTTCCCATGAGATGTGGTGTCGTTCTTTGTGTCAGACGATTGTCAGCGGCCAGGTGAGCAGGGTGCCGGCGATGAGGTAGGGGCCGTAGGCCATGGGGTCTTTGCGTGACGCCCGGTGGGTGATGAGCAGGAACAATGCGCCGATCCCACCCAGGAAGACTCCGGTACACAGTCCGAAGACGAGCAGCCAGGGGTTGAGCCACCCCAGCCAGAGGCCGATCACTGCGCCGAGCTTGACGTCTCCTAGCCCTAGGCCGGTGTGGGCGAACGCCAGGGCCAGGCTGATGCCGCCCACTGCCAGTGCGCAGAGCGCTGCGGTGAGGGCGGTGTGAGTCCTGTCGGGATCTAGGACGACGGCGACCACACCGCATATGGCCAGCCAGGCGGCGGTGGCGCCCAGCAGGCGGTTGGGGAGGAGGTGTGCCACGGCGTCGACGCTTCCGGCGCATCCGAGCAGTGCGTACACGGGGATGGCGGTGAGTGTTGTGGTGGTGGCGCCTATCCGTCCCCCCCACCAGGCGCAGATGAGGCATAGGGTCAGGGCCAGCAGTCCTTGGGGTACTGCGTTGAGGAGGCCGGGATGTTTCAGTGTCGGACACTTGGGTGAAGCGGGAGGGGCGGAGGAGGTCCGTGAAGGCGTCCGGGTGTCCTCTCGTGCGTCGGTCGTGACGTCGTTCGCGGCGTCTTGCGGGGCGTCCGCCGCGGAGCGGACGCCGGTATCAGTCGTGTTCTCGTTGTTGAAGGGCTCTCGCACGTAGCGCCTTGTCCACGCGGAGACCGGACCGGCGATGAGTGCGACGGAGCCGAGTGCCGCAGCGCCGAGTAACCAGGGTTGGAGAGACATGGAGGAGCCTTTTAGTGAACCGAGTGGAGAATGTTGTTTTGGCGTCCCTCTGAGTCGGGGGCGGACGGCGGGGGCGGTTCAGTAGGGGGTGCCGTCAGGACACTCCCCTTGCGGATTCCCAGGCGAGAGGCATCTCCCTGTCGCATCTCGACGACAGCCGTCGCGAGCAATCGGGGCATTCCCATCCGGTTCGGCGGCATTGTTGTCACCGCGACGACCTTCCCTCTGCGTCCCACGTAGACAATGTCGATCGTGTGGCGCATGCGGAAGGAGTGCACCCAGTTGCAGTGAGTGATCCACAGGGCTCCGTCAATCGAGTCGGTGCCGAGCAGGCCGATGTTGCGTTCGCGCCGAGTGTGCGCGATCCACAACGCCAGCCCGGTGTCTTGCCCGTCCACGGTGAGGTGGGGGAGGCCGTCTGCCGAAACGGTGGACCAGGTGGGTGTCGTCGTGCTCATGTTTAGTGATGGTAGAAGAGATGATTTGAGTTTTGTCAGGGGGTGTTCGCCCCATCGTCATGGGATAAGGCGGGCAGTACGGTTCATTTTTGGCGTGTCCAGCACCACGCCCTCGCTTCGCCGTCCGCCCTGGCGCAATCCCGCGGCACACGGGTACCCTGGCCGGCGGTGCCCGCTGAAGGGTTACCGCATCTCCATTCCGTTCCCAGCGACGTCGGCTCCGGCCCAGGCCCCCAGGGCCTGCTCGGCTCAAGCACGATATCGTGACGCGGGTCTGCCGCGGCGGGAACCGACGGGCCCCTGACTGCGGGGCTCCGGACGTCGCATCGGGCGTGCCCCGATCCTGGCGGGCCGGCCCTCTCCGCGGTGGTGTGCGCCGTCGAGCCACCGGTGGGGGAGCGGCCCGGCATGCAGGCAGCAGCCAGAAACAGACTCACGTCCTGATGGAGAATCAGTAGTGCCCACTATTCAGCAGCTGGTCCGTAAGGGCCGCTCGACGAAGCGCTCCGCGTCCAAGACGCCGGCGCTCAAGGCCAGCCCGCAGCGCCGTGGCGTGTGCACCCGTGTGTACACCACGACCCCCAAGAAGCCGAACTCCGCCCTCCGTAAGGTCGCCCGTGTGCGCCTGTCCACCGGTATCGAGGTCACGGCCTACATCCCCGGTGAGGGCCACAACCTCCAGGAGCACTCCATCGTGCTGGTGCGCGGTGGTCGTGTGAAGGACCTTCCCGGTGTCCGCTACCACATCGTGCGCGGCGCCCTCGACACCCAGGGTGTCAAGGGCCGCCAGCAGGCGCGTTCCAAGTACGGCGCCAAGAAGGAGAAGAAGTAATGCCTCGTAAGGGTCCCGCACCCAAGCGCCCGCTCGTCGTCGACCCCGTCTACGGCTCGCCGGTCGTCACCCAGCTCGTCAACCGCGTCCTGCTGGACGGCAAGAAGTCCACCGCCGAGCGCATCGTCTACGGCGCCCTGGAGGGTGTGCGCTCCAAGACGGACCAGGACCCGGTCTCCGTCCTCAAGCGCGCGCTGGACAACATCCGCCCCGCACTGGAGGTCCGCTCCCGTCGCGTCGGCGGCGCCACCTACCAGGTGCCCGTCGAGGTTCGCCCCAGCCGCGCCACCACCCTGGCGCTGCGCTGGCTCGTGGACTTCTCCCGCCAGCGCCGCGAGAACACCATGACCGAGCGTCTCATGAACGAGATCCTCGACGCTTCCAACGGCCTGGGCGCCGCGGTCAAGCGTCGCGAGGACATGCACCGCATGGCCGAGTCCAACAGGGCCTTCGCCCACTACCGCTGGTAATACCGGTAGCAACTCCGCACCCCACACGAACGAAGGACACCACCAGTGGCACTTGACGTGCTGACAGACCTCACCAAGGTCCGCAACATCGGCATCATGGCTCACATCGATGCCGGTAAGACCACCGTGACAGAGCGCATCCTGTTCTACACGGGCATCAACTACAAGATCGGCGAGACGCACGACGGCGCCTCGACGATGGACTGGATGGAGCAGGAGCAGGAGCGCGGTATCACCATCACCTCCGCGGCCACCACCTGCTTCTGGAAGAAAAACCAGATCAACATCATCGACACCCCCGGCCACGTGGACTTCACGGTCGAGGTCGAGCGCTCCCTGCGCGTGCTCGACGGCGCCGTCGCGGTCTTCGACGGCAAGGAGGGCGTGGAGCCGCAGTCCGAGACGGTGTGGCGCCAGGCGGACAAGTACAACGTCCCCCGCATCTGCTACATCAACAAGATGGACAAGCTGGGCGCCGACTTCGACTTCTCCGTCCAGACCATCCGGGACCGCCTCCACGCCACCCCGATTGTCCTCAACTTCCCGATCGGCGCCGAGAGCGAGTTCTCCGGCCTCGTCGACGTCCTGGAGATGCGGGCCATCCGCTTCCCCGAGAAGGACGCCGATGGCAAGGACACCCGCGGCTCCGTCGTCGAGTACGAGGAGATCCCCTCCGAGCTCGTGGCCAGGGCCGAGGAGCTGCGCGGCCAGCTGGTCGAGACGGTCGCCGAGGCCGATGACACCCTCATGGAGAAGTACCTCGAGGGCGAGGAGCTCAGCGTCGCCGAGCTCAAGGCCGGCATCCGCAAGCTCACCGTGGCCGGCGAGGCCTTCCCGGTCCTGGCCGGGTCCGCCTTCAAGAACAAGGGCATCCAGCCCGTGCTCGACGCCGTCCTGGACTACCTGCCCTCCCCGCTCGACGTCCCCGACGTCGAGGGCCACGCCGTTGGCAACGAGGAGGAGGTGCTCACCCGCCCGGCCGACGAGAAGGCCGCCTTCTCCGCGCTGGCCTTCAAGGTGGCCACCCACCCCTTCTACGGCAAGCTCGTCTACGTGCGCGTCTACTCCGGCAAGGTGGCCCAGGGCGAGATGGTCCTCAACGCCACCAAGGGCAAGAAGGAGCGCATCGGAAAGCTCTTCCAGATGCACTCCAACAAGGAGAACCCGGTGGAGGAGGCCCACGCCGGCCACATCTACGCCTTCATCGGTCTCAAGGACGTCACCACCGGTGACACCCTGTGTGCTCAGGGCTCCCCGATCGTCCTGGAGTCCATGACCTTCCCGGACCCGGTCATCCACGTGGCTATCGAGCCCAAGACCAAGGGTGACCAGGAGAAGCTGGGTGTGGCCATCCAGAAGCTCTCCGAGGAGGATCCCACCTTCACCGTCTCCCTCGACGAGGAGACCGGCCAGACCGTCATCGGCGGTATGGGCGAGCTCCACCTGGACGTGTTCGTGGACCGCATGCGCCGCGAGTTCAAGGTCGAGGCCAACGTGGGCGCCCCGCAGGTCGCCTACCGCGAGACCATCCGCAAGAAGGTGGACAAGGTCGAGTACACCCACAAGAAGCAGACGGGTGGCTCCGGCCAGTTCGCCAAGGTGCAGATGAGCTTCGAGCCCCTTCTGCCCGACGAGGCCGCAGAGACCGCCGACGGCGAGAAGGCGCACTACGAGTTCGCCAACGCCGTCACCGGTGGTCGTGTGCCCCGCGAGTACATCCCCAGCGTGGACGCCGGGGTCCAGGACGCCATGCTCACCGGTGTCCTGGCCGGCTACCCGATGGTGGACATCAAGGCCACCCTCATCGACGGCGCCTACCACGAGGTCGACTCCTCCGAGATGGCCTTCAAGATCGCCGGTTCCATGGCGTTCAAGGAGGGTGCCAAGAAGGCCTCGCCGGTCCTCCTCGAGCCCGTTATGGCCGTCGAGGTCCGTACTCCCGAGGAGTACATGGGCGACGTCATCGGTGACCTCAACTCCCGTCGCGGCATGATCGCCTCGATGGAGGACGCCGTCGGCGTCAAGGTCATCCGCGCCAATGTCCCCCTGTCCGAGATGTTCGGCTACGTCGGCGACCTGCGCTCCAAGACGCAGGGACGTGCCGTCTACTCCATGGCCTTCGACTCCTACGCTGAGGTTCCCAAGAACGTCGCCGACGAGATCATCGCCAAGGTCAGGGGCGCCTGACGTCCGTGCACCGGGGGCCCGCACCGGTTGCACGAACCGCGGCGGACCCCCGGCCCGGCGGCGCCCTGCGCGCAGGCCGGGACCCAGTTCAGTAAGATTTCCAACATCCACCAGTAGAGACTCTCGACGCCCGGACGGCTAGCATGTGTGCTAGTCGAATCCCGACGAAGAGAACTACCCGAGTCCCAGGAGGACACCAGTGGCCAAGGCCAAGTTCGAGCGGACCAAGCCGCACGTCAACATCGGAACGATCGGTCACGTCGACCACGGCAAGACGACGCTGACCGCTGCGATCTCCAAGGTTCTGCACGACGAGTACCCCGAGCTGAACCCCTTCACCCCCTTCGACGAGATCGACAAGGCTCCCGAGGAGCGTCAGCGCGGTATCACCATCAACATCGCGCACGTCGAGTACGAGACCGACAAGCGCCACTACGCGCACGTCGACGCCCCCGGTCACGCCGACTACATCAAGAACATGATCACCGGTGCCGCCCAGATGGACGGCGCGATCCTCGTGGTCGCCGCCACCGACGGCCCGATGGCCCAGACCCGCGAGCACGTCCTGCTCGCCCGCCAGGTGGGCGTCCCCGCCCTCCTCGTGGCCCTCAACAAGTCCGACATGGTGGACGATGAGGAGCTCCTCGACCTGGTCGAGATGGAGGTGCGCGAGCTCCTCTCCTCCCAGGACTACGACGGCGACGAGGCTCCCGTCATCCGCGTCTCCGCTCTTAAGGCCCTCGAGGGCGACGCCGAGTGGGCCGGCAAGATCAAGGAGCTCATGGATGCGGTGGATGAGTACATCCCCACCCCCGAGCGCGACATGGACAAGCCCTTCCTCATGCCCATCGAGGACGTCTTCACCATCACCGGTCGCGGCACCGTCGTCACCGGCCGTGTGGAGCGCGGCAAGCTCCCGATCAACTCCGAGGTCGAGATCCTGGGTATCCGTGAGGCCCAGAAGACCACGGTCACTGGTATCGAGATGTTCCACAAGCAGATGGACGAGGCCTGGGCCGGCGAGAACTGTGGTCTGCTCCTGCGCGGCACCCGTCGTGAGGACGTCGAGCGTGGCCAGGTCATCTGCAAGCCCGGCTCCATCACCCCGCACACCGAGTTCGAGGGCCACGTCTACATCCTCACCAAGGACGAGGGCGGCCGCCACAACCCCTTCTACTCGAACTACCGTCCGCAGTTCTACTTCCGCACCACGGACGTCACCGGTGTCATCACCCTGCCCGAGGGCACCGAGATGGTCATGCCCGGTGACACCACCGAGATGACCGTCGAGCTCATCCAGCCCATCGCCATGGAGGAGGGCCTCGGCTTCGCCATCCGCGAGGGTGGCCGCACCGTCGGCTCCGGCCGCGTCACCAAGGTCATCAAGTGACCTACTGACGCCCCGCGCCTCCGCGTAGCACCAGACCTCCCCGGTCGGAACAGCCGTTCCGACCGGGGAGGTCTTTTTCGGGCTCCATCGAACCCGACGGAACTGTTGACCGAAAATGCGAATAGTCACGCGAACGACACCATTTCTGCGAATCCGTGACGTCTGCGTAACGAATGGCGTCGCAATGCAGTAACGGACGATTTCAGATCCATTACTGATCCTGATTTTGCTCGCTCTTCCGACTAGTTTATCGACTGTATCCGGGCGCGTGGACGCCGACGCATATTAGCGAGTGATTCCAGCGCCGTTCCGTTTCGTGATATGGAGCCTTAATCTTGCTGCGTCGTCGTACCGTCGTCTCGCGCCTGCGCAAACTCGTCGCCAGCGCCGCGGTGCTCACCTGTGCGGCAGCCGCTTTCGCGGGCATCGAGAGGCCTTCGGCCGCCGCAGCCCCTCCTGGCCTGCCCTCCGACGCCCTGCCGGCGGTCTTCGCCCAGGGCGGTACCAGCCGCTACCGGGACACGATCCAGTGGCTCCAGTGGGCGGACTACGGAAGCAACTTCGCCGGCAAGACCAAGCCGAATGTTCCCGTACTCGACTACGGGCAGCGCAAGACGTTCACCAACTATCGAGATATGGGAGAAGCAGGATATCTGGTCACCACCTGCAATCTGTCCAATCTCAAGCACATCGGTCACCAACGGGGATTTCCTGACGATCTTGCTCGCGGCCCGCTGGTGGCGACTATTCCGGGGACCTGGGCTGGCGACATTCTCGACAACCTCTATAACATCGGAGGAGCCGGGGGCTGGAGCGACGGCGGCTCGGAGTGGCATGCCGGCCTGAGTTACCCGGCCAACTATGTCAACAACAACCAGATGGTCATCGGCCTGGCCAACGGCTACGCCTACAACGGGGACAAGACTTGGGACGGCAAGGACAAGAACGACCGCCGCGCCGACCGCACCCCGACCGGCGGCTACTCGCGGATCAGCTTCGATGTCTCCTGTTCGGCTGCCCTTCAGGCCCCCGACGGCAGTTCCACGCCAGTGGCCCTCAATGGTCTGGTCTTCGCCGATGCCGAGGCCTCCAACCCCAGTGGTAGTGGCGACCCCTTCGACGGCGAGTGGATCCAGGCCCAAGTTCCCCGCGACCAGCGAGTCACCTGGCGCCTCCTCGACGGCGGACGCTCCACGAACTGCCTCGACACCCGTGGAGGCAGCTGGGAGCCCGTCACCACCCGCGCAACTCTGTCGAACGGGAACCGCACTCTGCGGCTGGACAACACGGCGCAGGAGTGCGTCTATCAGAATGGCGGAGGCTACTCCAAGCCCAACGGTATCGGAGGGCCGGCGGTCTCCATGTTCATGGAGGGGGCTACCAGCGCCACCATCACCATGCAGGGATCCGGTTACTCCGCCGTCGCCCTGGGCCTGGTCCTGGCCACCGACTTCGGTGACGCGCCGGCGTCCTACGGCAGTGCCTCCGCTCTCCTGCAGCCCACCTGGCAGGGTGGCGAGGTGACCGCGCACAACGGCAACGACTTGTTCGGAGGTCGCCTCATCAACTCCACCCGCATGTACGCCTCCGGACCGTACCTGGGCTCCTCGATCGACGCCGAGTCCCAGCAGCGTTTCAGCGACGGCGCCGACGGCGATGACAACGATGGCTGGTACGGCAACGACGAGGACGGTGTCTCCATCTCGTCCGCGGGCATCTCGACCGCGCCCGGGCAGAACGTCACCATGAACGTCCGCTGCGGCGGTGGGGGAGCGGTCGCCGGCTGGATCGACTGGAACCACAACGGCGTCTTCGACTCTGCAGAGAAGAGCAGCCAGGCCGTCTGCGACAGCCGAGCGAACGCGAGGCTGAAATGGACTGTGCCCGAGGATGTCGTGCGCAGCATCGACGGAGAGGCCGGCTCCTATCCCCACACCTACTTGCGTGTGCGGACAGCCAAGGCAGACGAGGACCTCAAACCGACCGGAAGCACTGTGGGGGGTGAGGTGGAGGACTACCGGCTCGCGGTGCGCGTCCCCACCATCCAGCTCGTTAAAGAGGTGCAGGCGCCCTACGCGGGGCAGGTCGGGGCTCTAAAGGCCGATCAGTGGACGCTCAAGGCCCAGCAGGGCAATGGCGCTTCCTCCTCCCAGCTGGTGACCGGCACCGTCGACACCGGGATCAAGACGGCGCGTCAAGGTCAGTACCTCCTGTCCGAGTCCTCCGACAACCCCCAGGCCACTGGATACGAGGCCGGCGGGTGGCAGTGCTACCAGACTCCTGGAACCGCTGGAAACTGGAACAACTCGACTTATGGATCCCAGACCGTCATGTTCAAAGGGCCTGACCGCATCACCTGCGCCATCACCAACACGACCAAGCCCGGTGCGCTGACCTGGACCAAGACCGACCAGGATGGGAAGACGCCCCTGGGCGGAACGTCCTGGGAGCTCAGCGGTCCCGATGTTCCAGCCGGCACCGTCATCGAGGACTGTCAGGCGGCCGGCTGCCCAGCTGGCGCCTATCAAGACACCAACCCGGCTCCGGGTGCCTTCGATGTCGGCGGGCTGCCGTGGGGCAGCTACTCCATCACCGAGCAGACCGCTCCGAGTGGCTACCAGCGCCTCGGGACGACACTGGTCTTCGACGATGTCTCCGGAGCGAACCTCACGGCCCGGCTCAAAGACACCACCGGCGTCACCAAGGGGGCTGTGACGAACCAACGCCTCACCGGATCGGTGTCCTGGAAGAAGCAGGACACCACCGGCAACGCGCTCAAGGATTCCGAGTGGACGCTCAGCGGCCCGGGGGTCCCGGCCAAGACCACCATCGTTGACTGCGTCGTCACCGGAGCCAAGGGGCAGTGCCCGAGCGGTCCCTATGCGGACACCGACCCAGCGGTCGGCTCCTTCACGGTCAGCGGGCTGCCCTGGGACTCCCGCTCCTACTCCCTCGTGGAGAAGCGAGCCCCTGCCGGGTACCGGCTTGACACGACGAGCCGCTCCTTCGTCATCAAGCCCGATGCCCTCCAGTACTCCTTCTCGAAGGCCTTCACCAACGAGAAGGCGCCCACCCCCCGCCTGCCGCTGACGGGCGGACGCGGTGCGCACATCTTCCTGATTGCGGGAGCGGTCGTCTCCGGCCTCGCAATCCTCACCGGACTCCTAAGGAGGCGCCGTCACCGCAACCTCGACTGAGCCGCCCGTCGGCATCCGCAAGGAGCACCGGAGACGCCAGTAATGCCGTCGGATACGACGGAGCCGTCCACCGGAGAACACACTCCCTATCCATGCCTCTGCCATGCGTCCGCATCTCCCCGCGGCGCACAGTGAAAGGAAATCCCAACCCATGAAGTACAACGCCAGCACGCTGGGGCGTCGGGCTGCTGCCGCAGCCGGCGTCCTCACCCTGGCCTTCCTCGGCCTGGCCCCCATGGCCCAGGCTGAGGATGCCAACTACGGAAACATCAAAGAGGATGCGAAGGGTTCCCTGATCATCCACAAGCACCTCAACGGGGACGGCAACCCCATCGGTGCCGCCGACGGTACTGAGGTGCCGAACGCCAACAAGGGCGAGCCCGTTCAGGGTGTCGTGTTCACCGCCTACCCGATCACCGACATCAATCTGACGAA
The DNA here is from genome assembly GCF_006546835.1 of Actinomyces johnsonii. GTDB lineage: Bacteria > Actinomycetota > Actinomycetes > Actinomycetales > Actinomycetaceae > Actinomyces > Actinomyces johnsonii. The sequence continues at coordinate 54,294 of NZ_VICB01000019.1, forward strand.
GTCGGAGGACTGGACCAAGATCAGCGCACTGTCCGCGCCCGGAGCGATTCCGGACAGCGCTTGCGCCAACCCCACCGCTCCCACACTGGCAGGGCACACGCTGGGCAGCGGCATGCCCTCCTCCGAGACCGACGGCCAGGGCTCCGCCACGATCATGCAAATGCCCGTCAAGGCCTACCTCGTCTGCGAGACGAAAGCTCCCAGTGACATCGTCCAGAAGGCCAAGCCCTTCGTCGTGACGATTCCTCACCCGAACACCGCTGCCGAAGACGCTAACGGCAAATGGCTCTACGACGTCAACGTCTACCCCAAGAACGAAGCCATTGACCTTGAGAAGACCATTGAGGAGCAGAAGACCAACGGCTACGGCATCGGCTCCCTGGTGAAATTCCCGGTGAGCTCCGAGCTGCCAACCCTCGACGCCAAGTCCTACTACAAGTACTACCAGCTCAAGGACACTCTGGACTCTCGGCTCTCGGAGGTGACTGCCACTAACGTGACTGTCGATGGAAACGCGCTCGACCCCGCCGACTACGTTGTCGCAACCAACAACCAGACGGTGACCGTTACCTTCACCGCCTCTGGCTTGGCCAAGCTCAAGGCCGCCCCGAACAAGAAGGTGTCGGCCACCTTCCAGGGCAAGGTGACTTCGATCACTGACGGCGACATCAAGAACACCGCCCAGCTCATCTCCGACACTGTCTACGCTGAGCAGCCCCCGACTCCCGAGACCCCGCCGACCGACCCCGTCGATCCTCCGAAGAGTAACGAGGTAATCAGCCACTGGGGCGACCTGACGATCAAGAAGGTCGATGCCAAGGACAAGGCTCAGAACAAGGCCGGCCTCAAGGGTGCCGAGTTCCAGCTCTTCAAGGCCAAGAACGCCTATGCGGGTACCTGCACCAAGGAGCCGGAAGGCAATGCGATCTCCGTTGACGGCAAGACCACTCTTACCACCGACGGCGACGGCGCCATCAATATCAAGGGCCTGTTCGTCTCCGACTCCATCGACGGGGTGAACCGCGACAACCAGGTCAATGCCACCGAGCGCTGCTACGTCCTGGTCGAAACCAAGGCGCCCACCGGATTCGTCCTGCCCTCGGGCCAAGACGCCATGACTGCTGTCAAGGTCCAGGCCGGTGCCGTGACCACTGACAACGTCACCATCGAGAACAGCAAGCAGGCGGTTCCGGGTCTGCCTCTGACCGGTGCTAACGGCATGCTCATCCTGACCGCCTCCGGCGCGGCTCTGCTGATGATCGCCGTCGGCTCCGTCCTCGTGGCCCGCTACCGCGAGCGCAAGCAGACCGCGAACCTCGCCGTCTGAGGATGACCGGCGGGGGCCGGGCCCCGTGGAGTCCGGCCCCCGCCGGAACGATCCCGCCGGAACGGTCTCGCCTCAGTGCCGTGGTGACTATGAGGCCGTGACCTGAGCGGCAACGTGCAGGCGCTCGACGAACCTCGATCCGTCGAGCGCCTGCACCTTCATGTGCGAACCTGCACCATCTCCACCCCGGACACCGACCCTGGAAGCGCACGAGGCCCCATGATCTCCCGCACCGCACGCAAACCCCGCACCTCCCGGACCCCGCGCACACGCGCCTCGAGCACCCAGAAGCACCGCCGTCCCCGCGTCTGGCGCCTGTCGATCTCCGCCCTGGTCACCTCCATCATGGCGATCGCCGGCATGGGGCTCCTGGCCTATCCGACGGCGGCATCCTGGATCTCCCAGTACAACCAGTCGAAGGTGACTGCCGACTACTCCGCCCAGGTCGACGACGCCCGGCCCGATGCCAAGACCCAGATCGCCCAGGCCCACGCCTACAACGAGGCGCTCTCCGCCGGCGCGGTCCTCGAGGCCAACAACCATGTCCCCACCGGAGCCGGCTCCAGCTCCGACAGTTCCCTGAGCTACGCCTCGATCCTCAAGGCCAACGAAGAGGGCCTCATGGCCCGTCTCAAGATTCCCTCCATCTCCCTGGACCTGCCCGTCTATCACGGAACCGCTGACGACACCCTGCTCAAGGGGCTGGGACACCTGGAGGGCACCTCACTGCCGGTCGGGGGAGAGGGGACCCGCTCGGTCATCACCGGGCACCGCGGCCTGGCCGAGGCCACCATGTTCACCAACCTGGACAAGGTGAAGAACGGCGACAGCCTCATCATCGAGGTTTTCGGTGAGGTCCTCACCTACCGAGTCATCAGCACTAAGGTCGTTGAGCCCGAGGAGACCGAGGCACTGCGCGCCGAGGACGGCAAGGACCTGCTCACCCTGGTGACCTGCACGCCGCTGGGTATCAACACCCACCGCATCCTGCTGACCGGCGAGCGCATCTACCCGACCCCGGCCAAGGACATCGCGGCAGCGGGCAAACGCCCCGACGTTCCCCATTTCCCCTGGTGGGCCGTCGCGCTGGCGGGTGGCCTCATCGTCGTGGGGCTGTACCTGTGGCGCTCGGGCTATGCGGCTGCCCGGGCCAAGGAGCGCAAGGAACGAGCGTTGGCCCGCAAGCGGGACGAGGAGCAGGAGCCGCGCCCCCAGACCTGGGAGGAACAGATGCAGAAATGGATGGACGACGACGCCGGCGTCGAGCCCCGGCGCTGGTTCACCGACCTGCCGATCCCGCCGCAGCCCTCCGAGGCGGAGAACCTGGAGCTTCTGGAGGAGATCGCGTCTCTGTCGAAGCCGTCGGGTAGGTCGGATGTTCAGGAGCTCATCGACACCACGGAGATCCCGGTGATAGGTGCGACACGCCCGAGCGCGGGTGCCAGTGGGCGGACTCACAGGCCCTAGGCCCCTTCTTGGGTTCCGCTGCCGGTGCGGGCCCTGATAGCGTAATGCGGCCGGCTACGGGCGTGCTCCTGCATGCTCCCGAGCTGTGCCACCCCGGGGGTCACCCGGGATTCATTCTGACGGACCCGTTCCTCCTGAACGGGTTTCCGTGTGTCCAGACCGGTCACCGCCTCCCGCCAACGGGAGAGGTGCGCGTCGCCCTGCGACACGCCCGAGCGCGTGGACCGGCCAGAAGCAAGTACAAGAGAGGTTAGGCGCCATGGCGGGACAGAAGATCCGCATCCGGCTCAAGTCCTACGACCACGAGGTCATCGACTCCTCGGCGCGCAAGATCGTCGACGTCGTGACCCGCGCTGGTGCGACGGTCGTGGGCCCGGTGCCGTTGCCGACCGAGAAGAACGTGTTCTGCGTGATCCGGTCGCCGCACAAGTACAAGGACAGCCGCGAGCACTTCGAGATGCGCACGCACAAGCGGCTGATCGACATCGTCGACCCGACGCCCAAGGCCGTCGACTCGCTCATGCGTCTCGACCTGCCCGCTGACGTCAACATCGAGATCAAGCTCTGAGGACTGCCATGACAACGCTTAACACGCCGGCTGCCGCCGCGCCTGCCAAGGCGCTGCTCGGCACCAAGCTCGGCATGACGCAGATCTGGGACGAGAACGGGGTCCTGCGCCCGGTGACCGTCGTCCGGGTCGACACCAACGTCGTGACCCAGGTCCGCACCATCGAGACCGATGGCTACGAGGCCGTTCAGCTCGCCTTCGGCGACATCGACGCCCGCAAGGTCACCAAGCCGCTCGCCGGCCACTTCGCCAAGGCCGGGGTTGCCCCCCGTCGCCACGTGGCCGAGGTGCGCACCTCCCTGGCGTCGGAGTTCACCCCCGGCCAGGAGCTGGCCGCAGACACCTTCGAGGTCGGCCAGCTGGTCGACGTCACCGGAACCTCCAAGGGCAAGGGGTTCGCCGGTGTCATGAAGCGCCACGGCTTCGCCGGTGTGGGCGCCTCCCACGGTGCTCACCGCAACCACCGCAAGCCCGGCTCCATCGGCGCCTGCGCCACCCCCGGCCGCATCTTCAAGGGGCTGCGCATGGCCGGCCGCATGGGCCACGCGCGCCGCACCGTCCAGAACCTCAAGATCCGCGGCATCGACGTTGACAAGGGCGTTCTGCTCGTCAACGGCGCGATCCCCGGCCCCAAGGGCTCGGTCGTCGTCGTCCGCACCGCCGTGAAGGGAGCCTGAGACCATGACTGAGGCACTCACCGTCGACGTCGTCGACTCCGCGGGCAAGAAGACCGGCAGCGTCGAGCTGCCCGCCGAGGTCTTCGACGCCCCCCTCAACATTCCGCTCATGCACCAGGTGGTCGTCGGCCAGCTCGCCGCGGCCCGGCAGGGCACCCACGCCACCAAGACCCGCGGCGATGTCCGCGGCGGCGGCCGCAAGCCCTACCGCCAGAAGGGCACCGGTCGTGCCCGTCAGGGCTCGACCCGCGCCCCGCAGTTCGTCGGAGGCGGCACCGTCCACGGCCCCCAGCCACGCGACTACACCCAGCGGACCCCCAAGAAGATGAAGGCCGCCGCCCTGCGCAGCGCCCTGTCCGACCGCGCCCGCAATGGCCGCGTCCACGTCATCACCGAGTTCGTCACCACCGCAGTGCCCTCCACCAAGAACGCCCTGGTCGCGCTGCGCAACCTCACCGACCGCAAGGCCCTGGTGATCGTGGACCGTCAGGACGACCTGTCCAGGCTCAGCCTGCGCAACGCCCCCGAGGCGCACGTCCTGTGGGCCGACCAGCTCAACACCTACGACGTTCTCAAGTCCGACGACGTTGTCTTCACGGCCTCTGGCCTGGACGCGTTCCTGGGCAAGGGTGAGGAGGAGTCCAAGTGAGCCTCGAGAAGTCCAAGAACCCCCGCGACGTCATCATCGCGCCGGTGGTCTCCGAGAAGTCCTACGCCTGCATGGACCGTGGCCAGTACACGTTCATCGTGGCGCCGGGCTCCAACAAGACCGAGATCAAGCAGGCCGTCGAGGCCATCTTCAACGTCAAGGTCTCCTCGGTGAACACCATCAACCGCAAGGGCAAGACGCACCGCACCCGCACCGGGATCGGCAAGTCCAAGGACACCCGCCGTGCGATCGTCACCCTGCGCGAGGGGACCATCGACATCTTCGGTGATGTGGCCTAGTGCGCCACGGAAGGTAAAGGACCGATATGGGAATCCGTAAGTACAAGCCCACGACCCCGGGTCGTCGCGGCGCCTCCGTGGCCGACTTCGTGGAGATCACGCGCAGCACGCCCGAGAAGTCGCTGGTGCGCCCGCTGAGCAAGTCCGGTGGACGTAACTCCTCCGGCCGCATCACCACCCGCCACAAGGGCGGTGGCCACAAGCGCGCCTACCGTCTCATCGACTTCCGTCGTCACGACAAGGACGGCGTGCCCGCCAAGGTCGCTCACATCGAGTACGACCCCAACCGCACCGCGCGCATCGCCCTGCTGCACTACGTCGACGGCGAGAAGCGCTACATCATCGCCCCGAACAAGCTCCGTCAGGGCGACGTCGTCGAGGCCGGTCCGGGCGCGGACATCAAGCCCGGCAACAACCTGCAGCTGCGTCACATCCCCACCGGTACGGTCGTCCACGCGGTCGAGCTGCGTCCTGGCGGCGGAGCCAAGATCGCCCGCAGCGCCGGCACCTCCGTCCAGCTGGTTGCCAAGGAGGGCAAGTACGCGCAGCTGCGCATGCCCTCCGGCGAGATCCGTAACGTGGAGGCCGCCTGCCGCGCCACCATCGGCGAGGTCGGCAACGCCGAGCAGTCCAACATCAACTGGGGTAAGGCCGGCCGCATGCGCTGGAAGGGCGTGCGCCCGACTGTCCGCGGTGTCGTCATGAACCCGGTGGACCACCCGCACGGTGGTGGTGAGGGCAAGACCTCCGGTGGTCGTCACCCCGTCTCGCCGTGGGGCAAGCCCGAGGGCCGCACCCGTCGTCCCAACAAGTCCAGCGACCGCCTCATCGTGCGTCGTCGTCGGACCGGCAAGAAGCGCTGATAGGAGCCTGAATCATGCCGCGTAGTCTGAAGAAGGGTCCCTTCGTCGACGACCACCTCCTCAAGAAGGTGGACGCTCAGAACGAGAAGGGCACCAAGAACGTTATTAAGACCTGGTCCCGCCGTTCGGTCATCACGCCGGACTTCCTGGGGCACACCTTCGCCGTCCACGACGGTCGCAAGCACGTGCCGGTCTTCGTTACCGAGTCCATGGTGGGCCACAAGCTCGGTGAGTTCGCTCCGACCCGCACCTTCCGCGGGCACGTCAAGGACGACCGCAAGTCGCGTCGCTGACGGACGTCGGAAAGTTTGAGAGGCAGAGAACATGGAAGCCAAGGCGCAGGCCAAGTACGTGCGCTGCACGCCGATGAAGGCGCGCCGGGTCGTGGACGTCGTCCGCGGCAAGCGCGCCGTCGAGGCCGTCAACGTGCTCCGTTTCGCCCCGCAGGCCGCTGCGGTGCCGGTGCGCAAGGTCCTCGAGTCCGCAATCGCCAATGCCCGGTTCAAGGCTGAGCGTGACGGTGAGCGTTTCGATGAGAACGACCTGTTCATCATCGAGGCGTTCGCCGACGAGGGTCCCACCCTCAAGCGGTTCCGTCCCCGGGCACAGGGCCGGGCCAGCAGGATCCTCAAGCGCACCAGCCACATCACCGTCATCGTCGGGGACAAATCCGACGCCGCAACGAAGGAAGGAGCCCGGTAATGGGGCAGAAGGTCAACCCGACCGGGTTCCGCCTGGGCATCACCACGGACCACCGCTCGCGCTGGTTCGCCGACTCCACCAAGCCCGGTCAGCGTTACCGCGACTTCGTGGAGGAGGATGTCAAAATCCGCCGCCTCATGGAGGACGGCATGGAGCGGGCCGGTATCTCCAAGGTCGACATCGAGCGCACCCGTGACCGCGTGCGCGTCGACCTGCACACCGCCCGCCCCGGTATCGTCATCGGTCGCCGCGGAGCCGAGGCCGAGCGCCTGCGCGGTCAGCTCGAGAAGCTGACCGGCAAGCAGGTCCAGCTCAACATCCTCGAGGTCAAGAGCCCCGACCTGGACGCCCAGCTGGTCGCCCAGGGCATCGCCGAGCAGCTCGCTTCGCGCGTGTCCTTCCGCCGCGCGATGCGCAAGGGCATGCAGTCCGCGATGCGCGCCGGCGCCAAGGGCATCCGGGTCCAGTGCTCCGGCCGCCTGGGCGGCGCCGAGATGAGCCGCAGCGAGTTCTACCGCGAGGGGCGCGTGCCGCTGCACACCCTGCGCGCGAACATCGACTACGGCTTCTACGAGGCCAAGACCACCTTCGGCCGCCTCGGCGTCAAGGTGTGGATCTACAAGGGCGACATCACCGAGCGCGAGTTCGCCCGCCAGCAGGCCGAGTCCGGCTCCCGTGGCCGGGGCCGGGGCGAGCGCCGCGGCGGCCGTCGTGGCGACCGCGGTGAGCGCGGTTCGCGTCAGAACACCGAGCAGCAGCAGGCAGCCGAGCAGACGCCGGCCGCCGAGACCGCTGCCGCAGACCAGGGAACGGAGGCCTGAGCCGTGCTCATCCCCCGCCGGACCAAGTTCCGCAAGCAGCACCGCCCGCACCGCACGGGCCTTTCCAAGGGCGGCAACCAGATCGCCTTCGGTGAGTACGGCATCCAGGCTCTCGAGCCCGCCTACATCACCAACCGCCAGATCGAGGCGGCCCGTATCGCCATGACCCGCCACATCAAGCGTGGCGGCAAGGTGTGGATCAACATCTTCCCGGACCGCCCCCTGACCAAGAAGCCCGCCGAGACCCGTATGGGTTCCGGTAAGGGTGCACCCGAGTGGTGGATCGCCAACGTCAAGCCCGGACGCATCCTGTTCGAGCTCGGCGGCGTCGACGAGGCCCTCGCCCGCGAGGCCATGCGCCGCGCACAGCACAAGCTTCCGATGAAGACCCGTTTCGTGACTCGTGAGGGTGGTGACGTCTGATGGCAATCGGTTCCAAGGGCCTGACCCCCGCCGACCTCGACGGCATGGACAACGAGCGCCTCGCCGAGGAGCTCTCCAAGGCCAAGGCCGAGCTGTTCAACCTCCGGTTCGCCTCGGCGACCGGCCAGCTCGAGGACCACGGACGTCTCAAGGCTGTGCGTCGCGACATCGCCCGTATCTACACGATCGTGCGCGAGCGTGAGCTCGGTATCCGCACCGCCCCGAGCACGGAGGAGTCCAAGTGAGCGAGCAGACCAGCACCGAGAACGTCGAGCAGGCCACCGAGCGCCCCCAGCGCAAGGTGCGTCGCGGCTACGTCGTCTCCGACAAGATGGACAAGACGGTTGTCGTCCTCGTCGAGGAGCGCTACAAGCACTCCCTGTACGGCAAGGTCCTCCGTCGTTCCAAGAAGGTCAAGGTCCACGACGAGCACAACGAGGCCGGCGTCGGCGACCTCGTCTCCATCATGGAGACCCGTCCGCTGAGCGCCACCAAGCACTTCCGCCTCCTGGAAATCCTCGAGCGCGCCAAGTGACCCTCGGCTGAACGCCGCTCTCGACGACATCGGGACGGCTTCCGACGCCGCAGCATCCCACCCGGGAGGCTGCGGCGTCGGCGTTGTTGCCGTGTGTGCCTAGCGTCTTCCCTCCTGTTCGTAGGAGGGGCTCTGGGCACGTACCTTGGAGGGATCGCTTCAGTAGGTGGGGTGGGCGCGAGCGACTCGGGACGCGAACACCCCCGTGCAGTCGCGCTCAGCCTCGGCTGGGAGCGCTCTGCAGCGTTGCTCTGCTTGGAAGTCGCTGGGTCTGCGACGCCGTCGGCCGGCATCTTCGGGAACCGGACCTGGAGCGTGCCGCTCCTGGCTGGTCCCGGCCGTGGTGCAAGGCTGCTAGTCAGGCGGATCGGGAACTGCGTTCTCCGGCCAGAACGTACTTCTCCCGCAAACGATGGTGCTGGTACCCCAGTTGTCTGCAGGAAAGCGCAGTCCTCGATGGAAAGGTAAGTTGCCGATCAGGGCCGGCCCGGGGCATCAATGCCGGAAGGCCGGGAAAAGCCGGTGAGCAAAGGCACAGGGCGGGGTGTCGGTCTCAGGTACCGCTCGATGCGGCGGCTGGACTAGGCTAATGGAGTTGTGCGCGTCCTCGGTGCGCCCGGCAGAGACCTCGTGCAGTCTGCGCCTGTGTCTGCCGGGAGAGCGTACCGCGGACATCCCCTATCCCTGGGTCGGCCTCGTGCGGCCTGCGGCCGGGGGAGACGTGTGCAAGACCAGAAGAACGTTCGGCCAGGCTCGGGAGCTTCCTGAGAACCGGCTCGACGACAGGAGAACACTCAATGATCCAGCAGGAGTCGCGACTGAAGGTCGCCGACAACACCGGTGCCAAGGAGATCCTTTGCATCCGTGTTCTCGGTGGATCGGGTCGGCGCTATGCGGGTATCGGCGACACCATCGTCGCCACCGTCAAGGACGCCATTCCCGGCGGCAACGTGAAGAAGGGCGAGGTCGTCAAGGCCGTCGTCGTGCGCGCCCGCAAGGAGCGTCGTCGTCCTGACGGCTCGTACATCCGCTTCGACGAGAACGCCGCCGTCATCCTCAAGAACGATGGGGAGCCGCGCGGTACGCGCATCTTCGGCCCCGTCGGCCGTGAGCTTCGCGAGAAGAAGTTCATGCGCATCGTCTCGCTCGCCCCGGAGGTGATCTGAACATGGCACGCATCAAGAAGGGCGACCAGGTCATCGTCATCGCCGGTAAGGACAAGGGCAAGACCGGCCGCGTCCTGGAAGTCCTCAAGGACGCTGACCGCGTCATCGTCGAGGGCGTCCAGCGCGTTACCAAGCACACCAAGGTGGGGCAGTCCCAGCAGGGAGCCCGCACCGGCGGTATCGAGACCGTTGAGGCGCCGATCCACGCCTCCAACGTCATGCCCGTCGACCCCAAGACCAAGAAGCGCACCCGCGTGGGCTTCCGCGTCGAGGAGGGCGTGCGTCCCGACGGCCGCAAGCGCACCGTCCGCGTGCGCTACGCCAAGAAGAGCGGGGAGGACCTGTGACCATGGCCGATAAGATCACCCCCCGTCTCAAGACGAAGTACACCGAGGAGGTGCGCCCCGCCCTGCTTAAGGAGTTCCACCACGAGAACGTGATGGAGGTTGGGCGCGTCGTCAAGGTCGTCGTCAACATGGGTGTGGGCGAGGCCGCCCACGACTCCAAGATGATCGAGGGCGCCGTGCGCGACCTCGCTGCCATCACGGGTCAGAAGCCCCAGGTCACCCGGGCCCGCAAGTCCATCGCGCAGTTCAAGCTGCGTGAGGGCATGCCGATCGGCGCGCACTCGACGCTGCGCGGCGACCGCATGTGGGAGTTCCTGGACCGCCTGGTGTCCATCTCCCTGCCCCGCATCCGCGACTTCCGCGGTCTGAGCCCCAAGCAGTTCGACGGGAACGGCAACTACACCTTCGGGCTGACCGAGCAGGCCGTCTTCCACGAAATCGACCAGGACCAGATCGACCGCGTCCGCGGCATGGACATCACCGTGGTGACCACGGCCAAGACCGATGAGGAGGCCCGCTCGCTGCTCAAGCAGCTCGGCTTCCCCTTCAAGGAGAAGTGACATGGCGAAGACCGCTCTGATTGAGAAGGCGAACCGCAAGCCCAAGTTCGGTGTCCGTGCCTACACGCGCTGCCAGCGCTGCGGCCGCCCGCACTCGGTGTACCGCAAGTTCGGCCTGTGCCGTATCTGCCTGCGCGAGATGGCCCTTCGTGGCGAGCTCCCGGGCGTGAGCAAGTCCAGCTGGTAAGAACTTACGTCGCAGGTCCGGTAAGGAAACCACGACGAGGAAGGGCCAAGGCCCACTCATGACAATGACAGACCCCATCGCAGACATGCTGACCCGTCTGCGCAACGCAAACAGCGCCTACCACGACACCGTGTCGATGCCGTCGAGCAAGCTCAAGGTGAACATCGCTGAGATGCTCAAGGCCGAGGGCTACATCGCCGGCTACGAGGTCACGGACGCCGAGGTCGGCAAGACGCTCACGCTGAGCCTCAAGTACGGAGCCAACCGCCAGCGGGCCATTCAGGGCCTGCGCCGGATCTCCAAGCCCGGCCTGCGCGTCTACGCCAAGTCCACCAACCTGCCCAAGGTCCTCGGCGGCCTGGGAGTGGCGATCCTGTCCACCTCCTCCGGCCTCCTGACCGACAAGCAGGCCGAGTCGCGCGGCGTGGGCGGCGAAGTCCTCGCCTACGTCTGGTAAGAGAAGGAACGGAGGAAAACCATGTCTCGTATTGGACGGCTCCCCGTTCCGGTCCCTGCCGGAGTGGACGTCACCATCGACGGCCAGGATGTGACGGTCAAGGGCCCCAAGGGCACCCTGTCCCGCACGATCAGCGAGCCCCTGAGCGTCACCCGCCAGGAGGACGGCTCCATCCTGGTCACGCGTCCCGACGACGAGCGCCGCTCGCGCTCGCTCCACGGACTGTCGCGCACCCTCATCAACAATATGGTGATCGGCGTCACCGAGGGCTACTCCAAGAAGCTCGAGATCGTCGGCACCGGTTACCGCGTCGCCGCAAAGGGCCAGGGCATCGAGCTCTCCCTCGGCTTCTCCCACACCGTGACCGTCGAGCCCCCCGAGGGCATCACCTTCACGGTCGACGGCAACTTGAAGATCACCGTCTCCGGTATCTCCAAGGAGCAGGTCGGCGAGGTCGCGGCGAACATCCGCAAGATCCGTCCGCCGGAGCCCTACAAGGGCAAGGGCGTGCGCTACGCCGGCGAGAACGTGCGCCGCAAGGTCGGAAAGGCTGGTAAGTGACCATGGCTTACTCGATCAAGAGGGGCAAGGGCAATTCACGCGCCATCGCCCGCAAGATCCGCCACCAGCGCGTGCGCAAGCACATCTCCGGTACGCCCGAGCGCCCCCGCCTGGTGGTCACCCGGTCAAACCGTCACATGGTGGCTCAGGTCGTGGACGACACCATCGGCCACACCCTGTGCGCCGCCTCCACCCTGGAGGAGGCCGCCAAGGGCGTCGAGGGCCACAAGGTGGGCGCCGCCCGCAAGGTCGGCGAGCTCATCGCCGAGCGCGCCAAGGCGCTGGGCATCGAGGCAGTCGTGTTCGACCGCGGCGGCAACAAGTACCACGGCCGTGTCGCGGCCGTCGCCGAGGGCGCCCGTGAGGGCGGCCTGAAGCTGTGAGCACTAAGACGACGAGAAAGCAGAGGAACATCTGATGGCTGCACCGCAGCGAGACAGGTCCGCGTCGTCCGACGGCTCGGCCCAGCGCGAGAACGACGAGCGCCGGGGCGAGGGCCGCGGCCGCCGCGACCGCAACAACGACCGCCGCGACCGTGGTCGCGGCAACGACGACAAGTACATCGAGCGCGTCGTCACCATCAACCGCGTGTCCAAGGTCGTCAAGGGCGGCCGCCGCTTCACTTTCACGGCCCTCGTGGTCGTCGGTGACGGCGAGGGCACCGTCGGCGTGGGCTACGGCAAGGCGAAGGAAGTCCCCGCCGCCATCGCCAAGGCCGTCGAGATCGCGAAGAAGAACTTCTTCCACGTCCCGATGATCCGCCGCACCATCCCGCACCTGGTTCAGGGCGAGGACTCCGCCGGAGTCGTCCTTCTGCGCCCGGCGTCCCCCGGTACCGGTGTTATCGCCGGCGGCCCGGTGCGCGCCGTGCTGGACTGCGCCGGTGTCCACGACATCCTGTCCAAGTCGCTGGGCTCCTCCAACGCGATCAACATCGTGCACGCCACGGTGGACGCCCTCAAGCAGCTCGAGCAGCCCGAGGCCGTCGCGGCCCGCCGCGGCCTGCCCCTGGAGGACGTCGCCCCGCAGTCCATGCTGCGGGCCCGCGCCGAGGGCGAGGCCGACAAGCGCGCTCAGGCCGAGAAGCAGGAGGCCGAGAAGGCCGCTGAAGGAGTGGGTGCGTGATGGCTGAGTCCGCATCGAAGCAGATGACCAAGCAGCTCAAGGTCACTCAGATTCGTTCCGGCATCGGGGGCACCCGCCGCCAGCGCGAATCCCTCAAGACCCTTGGCCTGCGCAAGATCCGCCAGTCCGTCGTGCGCGAGGACACCCCCAGCGTGCGCGGTCTGATTGCCACGGTGCACCACCTGGTCGCCGTTGAGGAGGTCTGAGATGGCTGACACCGAGAACACGCAGGAGGAGAAGGTGCGCATCGTCAAGCTGCACCACCTGCGTCCCGCCCCCGGCGCCAAGAAGGCCAAGACCCGCGTGGGTCGTGGTGAGGCGTCCAAGGGTAAGACCGCCGGCCGTGGTACCAAGGGAACCAAGGCCCGCTACCAGGTCCGTCCCGGTTTCGAGGGTGGCCAGATGCCGCTGCACATGCGTCTTCCCAAGCTGCGCGGCTTCCGCAACCCCAACCGGGTCGAGTACCAGCCGGTGAACGTCGGCCGCATCGCCGAGCTGTTCCCCGAGGGCGGCACGGTGACCGTGGAGGACCTCGTCGCCAAGGGCGCGGTTCGCAAGAACCAGCTCGTCAAGGTCCTCGGCGGCGGTGACGTCACCGTGGCCCTGACGCTCACGGTCGACGCCTGGTCCGGCTCCGCCAAGGAGAAGATCGAGGCCGCCGGCGGCACCATCACCGCGCGCTGAATGTCCGGACGTACCTCGGCGGTGCAATGACCCCCGCTGAGGAACGGCGATGACGAGCAGCGATACGCTGTTGACCCCGGCGGCCCAGGGAAACCTGGGCCGCCGGGGTCTTTCGCGCTCCGACGTCGAGCGGCATGAGCGGCTAAATGGTGGCCGGAAGCAGATTGCGGTGGTCTGTGGCGGCCTGCGGGAGCCTGTAGATGCCCTAAGGGGCTCATAGTGGGGTGCGCTGGATCACCCGATGGTGCAGAACAGGGGAGGGACGTGACAAAACCCGCACCCCATCGGCGTTGCGGGGCTGTCTCAGCGCCCAGGCCGGGGCATCGGCGGGGTAGTCTGGGGCGAGCGCAGCTCCCCTGCGCTCGACCTTGCTGCCTGCAGGGCGAAACCCAACCCCGAGTCCACAGGAGATCGAGTGCTCAGCGCGTTCACCCAGGCGTTCAGAACGCCAGACCTCAGGGCGAAGCTGCTCTTCACCCTTGGCATCATGGCCCTGTTCCGGCTCGGGTCGATCCTGCCGGCGCCCGGTGTCAACCTGGCCAACGTCAAGACATGTATCGGTCAGACCCAGGACCAGGGCTTGCTCAGCCTCGTCAACGTCTTCTCCGGTGGTGCGCTGCTCCAGCTGAGCGTCTTCGCGCTGGGCATCATGCCCTACATCACCGCCTCCATCATCATCCAGCTTCTGCGGGTGGTCATCCCCCGCTTCGAGGAGCTCCACAAGGAGGGCCAGGCGGGCACCGCCAAGCTCACCGAGTACACCCGCTACCTCACCATCGGACTGGGGCTGCTCCAGTCGAGCACCATCGTGGCCACCGCCTCCAGCGGCCGCCTCTTCCCGGGCTGCACCGCTGAGATCATCCCCGGCGGCTCGGTCATCACCATGCTGCTCATGATCATCACCATGACCGCCGGCACCGGCCTCATCATGTGGCTGGGCGAGCTCATCACCGAGCGCGGCATCGGCAACGGTATGTCCCTGCTGATCTTCACCTCCATCGTGGCTCAGTTCCCCTCCAACATGTTCTCCATCGCCGGCGGCAACGGGGGTACGGCCAAGTTCCTCATCGTCGTGGGCGTCGTCCTGGTCGCCACCCTCGCCGTCGTGTACATCGAGCAGGCCCAGCGACGCATTCCCGTGCAGTACGCCAAGCGGATGATCGGGCGTCGCCAGTACGGCGGTTCGACCACCTATATCCCGGTCAAGATCAACACCGCAGGCGTCATCCCCGTCATCTTTGCCTCCTCGATCCTGGCCATGCCCCAGCTCATCGCCGGCTTCGGCGATCAAAGGAGCAAGTGGGTGCAGTGGATTATGACGCACCTGCAGCAGACCCACCCGGTCTACCTGACCGCCTACGGCTTCCTCATCCTTTTCTTCGCCTTCTTCTACACGGCCATCACCTTCGACGCCGAGGAGATCGCGGACAACATGAAGCGCTACGGCGGCTTCATCCCCGGCATTCGCGCCGGCGAGCCCACCGTGCGTTACCTGTCCTACGTCATTAACCGCATCACGACGGCGGGCTCCATCTACCTGGTGGTCCTCGCCCTCATCCCGACGCTTGCCGTGATCTGGCTGGACCTGTCCCAGCACCTGCCCTTCGGTGGAACCACTATCCTCATTATGGTGGGTGTGGGCCTCCAGACGGTCAAGGAAGTCAACTCCCAGCTGCAGCAGCGTCACTATGAAGGGTTCTTGTCATGAGCGCACGCATGGTTCTTCTCGGTCCCCCCGGAGCGGGCAAGGGCACCCAGGCCGCCCGGATCGCCGAGCGCCTGGGCATCCCGGCCATCTCCACCGGAGACATCTTCCGCGCCAACGTCGCCGGCGCCACCGAGCTTGGCACTCGGGCCAAGGCCTACATGGACAAGGGCGAGTACGTGCCCGACTCCATCACCAACGCCATGGTCGCCGACCGCATCGCCCAGGCCGACTGCGAGGGCGGCTTCCTGTTGGACGGCTACCCACGCACCACCGCCCAGGTCGGCGAGCTCGACTCCATGCTGAAGGACTCGGGCCTCGCTCTCGACGTCGTCATGGAGATCACCGCCGACGCCGAGGCCGTCGTCGCCCGCCTGCTCAAACGGGCCGGCGAGCAGGGACGCGCCGACGACACCGAGCCCGTCATCCGCCGCCGCCTCGAGGTCTACGCCGAGTCCACCGCGCCGCTGGCGGGCATCTACGCCGAGCGCGGCCTGCTTGTCCAGGTCGACGGCATGGGCGAGATCGACACCGTCACCGGCCGCATCATGGAGGCCCTCGCCGCCCGCGGCATCACAGCCTGAAGCCCGGCCTCTCCGGCGGGCCGTCCGCTCACGCGGACGGCCCGCTCGCGCATGTCCCGGCCCGTTCCGGCGACTCCGGAGCGCCCCGGCAGTCCCTTCCCGCCACCACAGGAGGCAGCGTGCTCTCACGCGAGCAGATCCAGATCAAGACCCCCCAGCAGATCCGTCTCATGCGCCGGGCCGGGCTCGTCGTCGCCGACATCCACACAGCCCTGCGCGAGGCGGTGCGCGCCGGGATCACGACCGCCGAGCTCGATGCCGTCTCGGCCGGCGTCATCGAGGCCGCCGGCGCCCATTCGAACTTCCTGGGCTACCATGACTACCCGGCCACCGTGTGTATCTCCGTCAACGACGAGGTTGTCCACGGCATCCCCGGCGAGCGGGTCCTCGACGACGGCGATCTCGTCACCTTCGACTGCGGCGCCTACATCCTCGACGACAATGGCACCCAGTGGCACGGCGACGCCGCCTTCACCACCGTCGTCGGCGGTCACTACCGCAGCGGGACCGACCGGCTCGTGGACACCACCACGCGCCGGGCCCTGTGGGAGGCCATCGCCGCCGTCGCCCGCGCCGCGGCGGGGGAGGGGAACGGACGCGAGCTGCGCCTCAACGCCGTCGGTGACGCCGTCGAGGCCGTGGTGGCGGATGTGGCCGAGCGCGAGGGCCACGAGCTGGGGATCCTCCAGGAGTACGTTGGCCACGGCATCGGCACGAGCATGCACATGCCCCCCGACGTCCTCAACTACTCGGTCAAGCAGCGCGGGCCGCGGCTGCGCCCCGGCATGGTCCTGGCCATCGAGCCCATGCTCACCGCCGGCAGCCCGGAGACGCGAGAGCTCGACGACGGCTGGACCGTCGTCACCCGGGACGGTTCCCACGCCGCCCAGTGGGAGCACACCGTGGCCATCGTGCCCGGCGGCGTGTGGGTCCTCACCGCGCCCGATGGCGGCGCCGAGGGGCTGGCCCCCCACGGTATCGAGCCCAGGCCGCTGAACTAGCCAGACGCGCTGCGTTCGGTCGCCGGTCGCCGTCGGGCGGATTACCGCTTTATCGGGGCTATTGCGGTCACGTCGGCAACCGCGGCGGTGTGTCGGGAAACACCGCGTCATCTCGCCATCTAGCATGGTGGAGCCCGGGCCGTCTGCCGTAAAGTTATCCGCTGGACGCGCGTCCGTCGATAACTCATGCCCTCATACCGCATCCGAGGCCCTGGAAACTTGGGCCCGCCCGTGGTAGGGCCTCTGCAGCGGCGACCGCGACTGCCCGGCGACGTCGTCGTCGGGGTGAACTCGAGCGAGAAAGCACCGATGGAGGAACATGGCTAAGAAGGACGGAGTCATCGAGGTCGAGGGATCGGTCGTCGAGGCCCTTCCGAACGCGATGTTCCGGGTGGAGCTGAGCAATGGGCACGTCGTGCTCGCGCACATCTCCGGAAAGATGCGGCAGCACTACATCCGCATCCTCCCCGAGGACCGGGTGGTCGTGGAGCTGAGCCCCTACGACCTCTCCCGCGGCCGAATCGTCTACCGGTACAAGTGACATGTCGGCTCTCAGAGCCGGCGGAGGAACATCATGAAGGTCAAGCCGAGCGTCAAGAAGATCTGTGACAGCTGCAAGGTGATTCGTCGCCACGGCCGCGTCATGGTCATCTGCGAGAACCCGCGGCACAAGCAGCGTCAGGGCTGAAGTCCCGGCGTCGGGCCGCCCAGAGACCTGGACGGCCCTTTCCAGCACCCATCCCAGCGCACCCGTTCGGCGGGTCCGCAACCCCCGGTTCTCGGAGGCCGGGGCCACCAGGCGAGGTGGGGGAGGTGGGTGACGACCTCCGGGAGCACACAGGAGAACCACACCGTGGCACGCATTTCCGGTGTCGACCTGCCTCGCGAGAAGCGAGTCGAGGTCGCACTCACCTACATCTTCGGGATCGGACGCACCCGCGCGGACGAGACCCTGAAGGCGACGGGCGTCAACCCCGACACCCGCGTCAAGGACCTCACCGAGGAGGAGCTGGTCAAGCTCCGCACCCACATCGACGGCAGCTACCGCGTCGAGGGCGACCTGCGTCGTGAGGTCCAGGCGGACATCCGCCGCAAGATCGAGATCGGCTGCTACCAGGGCCTGCGCCACCGCCGCCACCTGCCGGTGCACGGTCAGCGCACCAAGACCAACGCGCGTACCCGCAAGGGCCCCAAGCGCACCGTGGCCGGTAAGAAGAAGGCCAAGTAAGCAGCAGCTCGCGCCCCGCCCACCTCGGGGCGCAGTGACGACCTCATCACGAAGAAGGAAGAATGCCTCCCAAGACCCGCGCCGCCGCGCGCAAGACGCGCCGCAAGGACCGCAAGAACGTTACCCACGGTCACGCCTACATCAAGTCCACCTTCAACAACACCATCGTCTCCCTGACGGACCCGCAGGGCGCCGTCATCGCCTGGTGCTCCTCCGGCCAGGTCGGCTTCAAGGGCTCGCGCAAGTCGACCCCCTACGCCGCCCAGCTCGCCGCCGAGGCCGCCGCCCGGCGCGCCCAGGAGCACGGCATGAAGAAGGTCGACGTCTTCGTCAAGGGCCCCGGCTCTGGCCGCGAGACCGCGATCCGCTCCCTTCAGGCCGCCGGCCTCGAGGTCGGCTCGATCACCGACGTCACCCCTCAGGCCTTCAACGGCTGCCGCCCGCCCAAGCGCCGCCGCGTTTGAGGCTTCACGGGGACGACGGCGCAGCCGGTGCTGCGTCGTCGTCTCACCACGTCCCGCCCGACCGGCGGGGCACGGAGTAGGACCGGCCGGGCGGGCCGGCGGCTCCACCCATGAGGAACGGCGTCATATAGCGGGCGCCGCGACGAAAGGAAACCACGTGCTCATTGCACAGCGACCCACGCTCACCGAGGAGGTCGTGGTCGAGGACCGCCGCTCGCGCTTCGTGCTCGAGCCCCTCGAGCCCGGCTTCGGCTACACGCTCGGCAACTCCCTGCGCCGCACACTGCTGTCCTCCATCCCGGGGGCGGCCGTGACCAGCGTCCGCATCGACGGGGTGCCCCATGAGTTCCGCACGATCCCCGGGGTTAAGGAGGATGTCGCCCAGATCATCCTCAACATCAAGGAGATCGTCCTGTCCTCGGAGAACGACGAGCCGGTCGTCATGTACCTGCGAAAGTCCGGCCCGAGCGAGGTCACCGCCGGTGACATCACCCCGCCGGCCGGCGTCGAGATCCACAACCCCGAGCTGGTCATCGCCACTCTCAACGAGAAGGGCAAACTGGAGATCGAGCTAACGGTCGAGCGCGGCCGCGGCTATGTCTCCGCCAACCAGAACAAGGACCCCAACGCGGAGATCTCCCGCATCCCGGTGGACTCGATCTACTCGCCGGTCAAGAAGGTCTCCTACGCCGTCGAGGCCACCCGTGTTGAGCAGCGCACCGACTTCGACCGTCTCATCGTCGACGTCGAGACCAAGGCCTCCATCACCCCGCGCGACGCCCTGGCCTCCGCCGGCAAGACGCTCGTGGAGCTCTTCGGCCTGGCCCGTGAGCTCAATGTCGAGGCCGAGGGCATCGAGGTCGGCCCCTCGCCGATCGATGAGGCCTTCCAGCAGGACCTCGCCCTCATGATCGACGAGCTCGACCTGCAGGCCCGTTCCTCCAACGCCCTCAAGCGGGAGGGCATCCACACCGTCGGTGAGCTCGTCTCGCGCAGCGAGGCCGACCTGCTCGACATCCGTAACTTCGGTGCCAAGTCCATCTCCGAGATCAAGGACAAGCTGGCCGAGCTGGGGCTCTCCCTCAAGGGCTCCCCGGTTGACTACGTCTCGGACGACGACTACGCCAACCCCACCTTCAGCGACGAGACCCAGGCCTGAGCCGGCTCGTTATTCACCTAGGAGACAACCATGCCTCGCCCCACTAAGGGTCCCCGCCTGGGCGGCAGCGCCCAGCACGAGCGCCACCTGCTCGCCAACCTGGCCACGCAGCTCATCGTCCACGAGTCGATCAAGACCACGGAGGCGCGTGCTCGCCGCCTGCGCCCCTACGTCGAGAAGCTCATCACCAAGGGCAAGCGCGGCGACCTGCACGCCCGCCGTACCGTGCTGAAGAAGGTGACGGACAAGTACGCCGTCTACCGCCTCTTCGAGGAGCTCGCTCCCCAGTTCGAGGGCCGCGAGGGCGGCTACACCCGCATCATCAAGACGACCCCCCGCAAGGGCGACAACGCCCCCATGGCGGTCATCTCCCTGGTGCTGGAGCCGGTTGCCCGCAAGGAGATCGTGGATGACGCGATCACCACTGCCAAGAAGGCCGCCCAGAAGGCCGTCGCCGACGAGGACAAGGCTGCCAAGGCCGACCGCGAGAAGGCCGGGGAGAAGACGGACGAGGCTGAGAAGGTCGAGTACGCCGGCGCGGTTCGTCTCGAGGAGAGCTCCACGGACGCTCCCGACGACGATCACCTGGTCAAGGGCAACGAGGACTCCATGAAGTACCACGTTCCCGGTTCGCGCTGGTACGACGCCACGGTCGCCGAGGTCTGGTTCGCCAGCGCCGAGGACGCCGAGGCCGCGGGCTTCGCCCCCGCCGGCGGTGCCGCCGCCCAGAAGGTCGAGAAGTGAGCCAGAGCTGACGTTCTGAGTTAATGCTCTGGGGAGGGTCGGTCACCCGATGGTGACCGACCCTCCCTGTGTTTGCGTGAGGGGCGACCGGTGCTGACCCAGATGAGTTAGTCGTTGCCCGTCTCCATCTCCTCAATCTGTTTGAGGACGCCCGCTCGTTCCTGGCGAATGCGAGTGGCCTACTCCGGCTCGTCGAAGTGTTCCAGAATACTAGCGCGGGTGTTGAGACAACGAATGAAGTCTCGGCTGAAAGTGTGTGGCTCGCTGCGGACCAAACCGTGGTATATATCAACGGCTTCCTGCACGGTTTTGAGAGCTTCGTCGTGCTGCCCGTCCTCGTCCAGGCGGAGGGCGAGGTTGCTGAGAGACTTGGCGAGTTCGGGAATGTAGGTGGCTGGGCTATGATCAGCGAGGCGCCGGTAAAGGCTGATGGATTCCCAAATGGTGGTAAGGGCCTCGCTACGCTGGCCGACCTGAGATAAGTAGATGGCCAGGTTGTTAAGGGACATGGCGAGGTCGGGGGCGTAGATGGCCGGGTTCTGATCAGCGAGGCGCCGGCGGATACTAACAGCTTTTCGTGCGGTTGTGAGAGCTTCGTCGCGCTGCCCGTCCTCGGCCAGGTACTTGGCGAGATTGTTCAGGGATGTGGCGTAGTTAGGGTCGTATACTTTCCGATCCTCGCGAGCTAGGTTGTGGTAGTAGTCGGTGGCTTCTTGTGCGGCCTCCAGAGCTTTGCCCCGTTGCCCGTCCTCGGCTAGGCGGAGGGCGAGATTGTCGAGGGATATAGCGAGCTTAGGGTTGTAGGCGGTTGGGTTGTGCTCGGCCAGGGTCCTGCGGATGGAGACTGCTTCCTGGGCGGTCTGGAGGGCCTCGTGCCGCTGCCCGTTGCTGGCCAGGTAACTGGCGAGGTTGTTGAGGGAGCCGGCGAGGTCGGGGGTGTAGGCGGCTGGGTTGTGCTCGGCCAGGGTCCGGTAGAGCTTGGTGGCTTCCTGGGCGGTTTCGAGGGCCTCATCGCGTCTCCCTGAGGCAGCCAAGCATCTGCTGAGTGACAATCTCCGTGAAGCGTAGGTCGCTCGATCGGTTTCAGAGGCGTCCTCTGTCGGTCGGCTGATATCGGCCGCGCGCTGGGCCAATTCACATTCTAAGAAGGCGGTTAGGTATCCACCTTTGGATAGGGCCTGTTCCGCCTTATGGGCCTTGTCTGGCTCGACGTGAGAGCGCACAGCGCTGAAGAGCTTGGCGAAGCCTGTGGCGAGATCGGGGCTCTGGGAGTCGACGACCTGCGCCTGAACTGCCTGAGTGACCTCCACCAGCACGTCGTTGAGAATCTGTCCGACGTTCTCCTTGAGTCGAGGAGCTACTGAGGAGCGCTCCAAAACGGTCCAGGTTCGTAGGGATGACGTTCCTACTCTGCTCGGGGACAAAAGCTCTCGGAGAAGAGATGCTAGGTTGTTAGCTTCGGAGACAACGAGGTGCTCACCGATGCGGTCCGGCTCAAGGTGTTCGCACCACAAGGCTGAGTGCCCGTTACTGTTCATGTGGGGTGGGTAGCAGTCTCTCAGCCACTTGGCCAGGTCCTTGATGTTCTCGCCGGGATTGGTCGGAAGAAGTTGGAGAAGGCTGATGGCGTCCTCCCCATCCTGAATATCGGTGAGCGTAGCGGCGGCCACTGCCTGGCGCGCCAGTTCCCGATTGAGGGATTTTCGCTTCTCATCCTGAGCGTCGGTGGGAGTTGCTGCAGCTTTTCTCTGTTGATCTCGGTCGGTATTGACGGCGAGGTTTGACGGCCAGTGTTCGGCCCAGTAGCGCTCCTCATGGCGAAGAACTTCCTCGAACAACTCACCCGGGGAACAGCCATTCCGAGAATTCGGCAAGGGGCGTGCGTTCAGGAAGGCGTCGACTGTGACGAGAAGGGGCTGCGAATACATAGGATCACTGAGCCGCCCAGTAAGGTCGGCCGAAGGTAGTGAATCAGGAGAGTTGGTGAATGACCTGTACGCCTGAGTAAACAGTTCTCTTCGTTCTGTGTCCGATAATTCTTCATCGTTGAGTATGATTGTTGAGGCTTCGTCAAGAAGGCGATTGAGTCCTTCATTCTGGGATTCCTGTGGGCGAAGAGTGTCAAGCCACTCATTGGAACTTCGATGGGTGACAGGAAGTGGCGACGGCCGGCGGACCAGGAAGACAATCCGAACTCGCTGCCACTTCAAATCATTGGATGCGCGGAGAACGGCGTTGATGACCTCCTCCACTCTGTTCCGTCGGGCCTCGGCGTAGTCGACCACGAGCAACAGTGACGAAGTGTCGTCGTTGGACGAAGTGTTGTCGGACTTCTCGATTCTCCGGAGGAATCCGGCTTTCCAAGCGCTAGTACCTCGATGGCGAGCGTCCGGGTGAGTGAGACGTCGGCAGAGTTCCACGCCGAGGCGAGTCTTCCCAGATCCGCCGTCGCCGCCCAGAACGTGGATCGCAAGTTGCTCCTTGCTTCGTGCCCACGTCTCCAGGCGAGTGAGTGCCTCTGCGCGGTCGAGGAAGGGGACTGGGGTGGAGTTAGCGCTCAGAAGTCGTTTAATGCTCATAACTTTTGGTGCGTTCTCATGTTGTGGCTGGGCGGGCTCCAGAGTCAGTAGATGATCCCCGACCTCCGTTGTGAAAGGAAGTGTGATCGGCGGAAGTTTTTGACGTCGCTTGGATGTGCGCAGTTCCTGGAATTTTTGTTGTAGTTTGCTTCGAGACCTTCTCCAAAGGAGACAGACGAGTGGGACAATTGTCAGGATCAGTGCAGGTAACCATGTCAAGGAAGGGTGGGTGATCCCGAGGTTATCGAGGGGACTGAGGAGCCAGTCGATCCACGACTGACCTGAGGACGTCGTTGGTATGGGCGAGGGGGACGGCTCTGTCACGGTACGGACCTCAGGGATGGGAGGGAGGATTGCTGACCTGAGAGTCTACCGAGCAGCCACTCGGTTTCTCATGGACCTCCCGCTGCTGATATCGCAGAGGGCCCCGTCGCCCATCGCATGCGGCCGCTTTGCACGCCGATCAGTCGCGGTCGTTCCCCTCAGCCTCGATCTGGCTGGCGACGGCGTCGAGCTCCTGGCGAATGCGGGCCGCCTGCTCCGGCTGCCCGCACCAGTCGAGGATGGCCGCGCAGACGTCCAGGGAACGGGCGAGGTCGATGGTGAAGGAGCCCAGGTCGCGGTGTGCCAGCTCCCGCCGGATCTCGGTGGCCTCCCGGATCGTTGCCAGCGCCTCGGGCCGGTTGCCGGTCGGCGGCAGGTAGGTGGCGAGGTCATGCAGGGACTCAGCTAGATCCGGTAAGTAGTCTCCGTCCGTGCGGGCCAGGTACCGATAGATGCTCACGACCTCCCGCGCCGCGGAGACCGCCTCATCATCTCGTTTGAGGTCGTTCATGCCAACGGACAGGGTGCGCAGGGTCATCGCGAGCTCGGATGCGTACCTGGAGGGATCGTCGTCGGCCAGCGGGCGGTACAGGCCGATGGCCTCCTGCGCGGCGGCCAGGACCTCGTGTTGCCTCCCGGTCTCCCCGAGCTCGACGGCGAGGACACCCAAGGACTTCGCCAACCCGGGTGTGAAGACATCCGGGTTCATCCGGGCGAGATAGCGGTACACCTCGGTGGCCTCCCGAGTGGCGGTCAGAGCCTCCTCCGAGCGTCCGGCCGCGTTCAGACGGATGGCCAGGTCGCTCAAGGACTTGGCCAACCCCGGTGCGAAGGCGTCGGACTCGCGGTGAACGAGCTTCCGGTCGACGTCCACAGCCTGGAACGCGGCGGCAATGGCCTCATCCCGGCGCCCGGCGGCCGACAGGTGAATGGCGAGGTTGTGCAGGGCCACGGCGAGGTTGTACAGGTCGGCCGTGGAATCGCTCTGCGCCAGCTTGCGACGCACTCGGACCACCTCCTGCACGACATTCGCCGCCTCATCGCGTTGTCCGACCGCATACAAGCGCGAGGAGAGGTTGACGAGAGAGCCGATAAGATCGGAGTAGTGAGTATCGGGGTCCTCGTCGGCCAGCCTGTGAAACAGGCCGACGGCCTCCTCGCTCATGGCCAGGGCGTCGTAGCTGCGCCCCTCGTGGGACAGACAGCTGGAGAGCGTGTCCAGGCAGCCCGCAAGGCGGGAGGTGTAGGAGGCCGGATCCTCCCGGGTCAGCTCCCGGTAGAGGCTCGCGGCCTCCTGCGCGTTCGCCAGGGCCTCACCGCCCTGCCCGACGTCGATCAGACTGAGGGTGAGGGTCATCAGGGCCCAACCGAACCAGGGACGGTAGGCGGCGGGATCCTTCTGCATCATCCGCCTGAGGATGTCGGTCCCCTCGCGGGCGGCATCCAGAGCCTCCTGCGGTTTCCCCGACTTCTGCAGAGCCCCGCTCAGGTCCAGTAGTTGAGAGGCGCGGTCCAACTGGGCGTCGTCGTCGGATACAGGGGGAGCGGAGCCGGACATGCCATCGGTCCTTCAGGGAGGGGATCGGGTGTGCTTATAAGTTTAGCGAGGCTCGTCGGCTCGGATGCGGGTGGTGCCTGCTGGCTCGGGGAGGGGATACGGCACGCGGGGGCCGTCGCAGCGGGCTGGCTCTGATCGGGAACGTACTTTTCCCGCGAGAACTGCGTTGTCCCGCAGACGACTGGGGTCGGGCTCCAGTCGTCTGCGGGAGAAGTACGTTCTGGATGGAGAACGCAGTTCCCGATCCGCTCGGCTTCGCGTTCCACACCTGCGCCCGCGCCGCCGGTCCGGCAGCGCCCCTCAGAAGCTCCCGCCGGAGGCCTCTATCTCCATCTGCAGGGTCACGTCCTTGATCTCCTGGCGGATGCGGGCGGCCTCGGCCTCCTTACCGCTCCACTGGAGTATCGAGGCGTAGGTGCCGAGGGTGTCGGCGAGGCCCTGGTTGAAGGTCTCCGGCCGTTTGCGAGCCAGGCTCCGGTAGAGGCTCGCGGCCTCCCGTGCGGTCTCCAGGGCCTCATTGCGATGACCGGCCTCCGCCAGGCGCTTGGCGAGCCGGTGCAGACACGGCGCCAGCGCCGGGGCGTGAGTCGCGGGATCCCGCCCGGCCAGCTCCCGGCGGATCGTTGCCGTCTCCCGGATCGCGGCCAGAGCGGCGGAGCGATGCCCGGTGTCTCCCAGGCACTTGGCGACGTTGTGCAGGGAGGCCGCCAGGTCCGGTTTGTAGGCGGCCGGATCGATCTGCACCAGGCTGCGGTAGATGGTGACCGCCTCCTGGACGGCGGCCAGGGCCTCGTGCGTGCGCCCGGCCCGGTTGAGGTTCAGGGTGAGGATGTTGAGGGACCGCGCCAGGTCGGCAGTGTAGGAGGCCGGATTGGCCCGGACTAGGCGCCGGTAGATGTCGATGGACTCCCGGGCCGCCGTGAAGGACTCGTGCAGCTGCCTGGCCGTGTACAGGCCGACGGCGAGGATGTACAGGGACCCGGCGAGATCCGGTGTGTAGGTGGTGGGGCTGCTCTGGACCAGGGTGCGGCGGATGCTGACCACCTCGCGGGCCGCAGCCAGGGCGCCGTCCAAACGGTCGGCGTCGCGCAGGCAGGCGGCATGCGCCTCGAGGGCACCTGCCAGATCGGGCAGATGGGTGTCGGGGGCGCCGTGCGCCAGGGCCCTGCCGACACTGACCGCCTCCTGAGTCGCGGCGAGTGCTTCATGATGCCGCCCCACGTCGCTCAGTCTCCGAGCCAGGGTCCCCAAGGAGCCGATGACCTCGGGGGAGTAGATGGCGGGCGTGCGGCGGGCCAGCCCCCGGTAGAGCGCGGCGGCCTCCTCGGCCGCTTCCAGGGCCTCCTCGCGTCGCCCGACGGCGGCCCCGCAGGAGGCCAGGACATCCAGTGCCCTGGCGAGCTCACTGGTGCAGGAACCGGGTTCGTCCTTATCGAGGCGGCGGTAGAGGCTGACGGCCTCCAGAGCCTGGTCGAGGCCCTCATCGACGTAGCCCACCGCGCGCAGGCGCGGTGCCAAACTGCTCAGGGCCGCGGCCAGCTCGGGGATCTGCCCGGCCGGATCGGACTGGGCCAGGCGCCGTCGCACACTGATGGCCTGCTGAGCGGTAACGAAGGTGCTGCTCTGTCGCCCGGACTCGCTCAGGCGGCAAGCGAGTGTGGTCAGGGCCTCAGCCAGTCCGGTGTTGTAGGCGGAGGGCTGATCCTCGTTCAGGCTCCGGTAGAGGTCGACCGACTCCTGGGCGGTGGCCAGGGCGTCGCGTAGCTCGCCCGCCGCGCTCAGGTCGACGGCGAGGCGGCGCAGGGAGTCGGCCAGGCCGGGAGCATGGGGGGTGTAGTCCTGCTGAGTCAGGCGCCGTCGGATCCGCACCGTCTCCCGCGAGACGGCGAGCCCCTCACGGGGCCGGCGGGCCTCGCTCAGACGGACGGCCAGAACCGACAGGCCCTTGGCGAGGTCAGACAGGTAGAGATCCGGGTTGACCCGGGCCAGGTTCCGGAGGACTTCACTGGCCTCCCGCGCGGCGTCCAGGGCCTCGCCGCGGCGCCCCGAGGCAGCTAGGCGCTTACTGAGCTTCAGCAGCCGGGCGGCGTGGCCGACTCCTTCAGGGCTGACATAGGGAGGGAGCGTCACGTCTGAAGGCCTCGTGATCGGGGAATCGCTGGTGAGTACACGTTAGTCGCTACGGGCGGGCGTCGCGATGGGGAATCATCACCGGTGACGCGCCCCGGTAGCCCCTCCTTTAGAATCGGTGGGAGGACCGATACCGGGGTCGCCGAGGAAGGGAGCCGGTGTGGGCGCACTATTCAGCCTGAACCACGTGGGGGCCCAGGTCGTCGCGATGACGGCGACCTTCATCCTGTGCCTGACCCTGGGCGCCGAGCGCCATGTGCGCCACAAGGACGCCGGTGTCAAGACGCACGTCCTGGTGGGACTGGGTTCGTGCTTGTTCACCCTCGTGTCCGCCTACGGGTTCGCCCCGGTCACCGGCGCCGACGTCTCCGTGGACCCCAGCCGTGTGGCCGCGCAGATCGTCTCCGGTATCGGCTTCCTGGGCGCCGGGGTCATCTTCGTCAACAACGACACCGTCCGCGGCCTGACCACCGCCGCCACCGTCTGGCTCAGTGCCGCCATCGGCATGGCCTGCGGGGCGGGCATGATTCCACTGGCGGCCACCGCCGTCGCGCTCGACTACGTCGTCGTGCTGCTGCTGGGGCCCCTTACCTCGCGCCTGCAGCGCCGCCGCGGCGAGGTGACCGTGCGCATCGACTACCAGGTCGGCCGCGCCATCATGCCCGAGATCCTCCAGGCCGCCACGGCCTCCGGCTTCACCGCCACTTTGGAGGAGACCGAGATGACCCGCGGCGAGCACGGGCGCATCATGAACGCCGTCATGCGCTTCCACGGTAAGCGGCCCACCGCCCACCTCATCGAGGCCCTCTCGGGGCTCGACGGCGTTGACGGCGTCGAGTGCCTTGAGGGCGGTCGGCTCGACTGAGCCCGGCCGGGCCTCGGCCCCTCCTACTCCAGGGCCCGGATGATGTCCTCGACGGTGTCCTTGGCATCGCCGAAGAGCATTGAGGTGTTCTCCCGGAAGAACAGCGGGTTGTCCACCCCGGCGTAGCCGGTGGCCATGGACCGCTTGAAGACGATGACCCGACTCGCCTCCCACACGTGCAGCACCGGCATGCCCGCGATCGGCGAGCCCGGCTCCTGGGCGGCCGGGTTGACGGTGTCGTTCGCGCCGATGATGAGGACGACGTCGACGTCGTCGAAGGAGTCGTTGACCTCGTCCATCTCCAGGACGATGTCGTAGGGGACCTTCGCCTCGGCCAGCAGCACGTTCATGTGCCCGGGCAGGCGGCCCGCCACTGGATGGATGCCGAAGGTGACCTCCACTCCCTCCGAGCGCAGCATCTCGGTGAGGGTGGCCACCGGGTACTGGGCCTGGGCGACCGCCATCCCGTAGCCGGGGGTGATGACCACTCGCCGGGCGGACTGCAGCAGGTGAGCCACCTGGCCGGCGCTGGTCTCGTCCACCGATCCCTCCTGCCCGGACCCGCCCGAGGCCGCAGAGGTGGAGTCGGTTCCATAGCCGCCTAGCAGCACCGAGGCGAAGGAGCGGTTCATGGCCTGGCACATGAGGTAGGACAGGTACGCCCCCGAGGAGCCCACCAGCGCTCCGGTGATGATGAGCAGGTCGTTGTCTACCATGAAACCGGTGAAGGCCGATGCCCAACCCGAGTAGGAGTTCATGATCGAGACGACCACCGGCATGTCGCCGCCGCCGATCGCCAGCACCAGGTGGGCTCCCAGCACCAGGGAGATGAGCGTCATCACCGCCAGGAAGGCCCAGCCTGTGCCGGAGCCGGCCGGTACGCTCATGAACCCCACCATGAGGAGCAGGGAGGCGAGGAGGGCCGCCAGGTTGAGCAGGTTGCGGCCCGGTAGCGTCAGCGGGCGCCCCGGCACACGACCGGCCAGCTTGAGGGCCGCCAGGATTGAGCCGGTGAAGGTCACCCCGCCGACGAACACGCCCAGGAAGACCTCGCCCAGGTGAAAGGCCCCCAGCGAGGCGGACAGGACGTCGGGGGAGACATAGGAGTTGTATCCCACCAGGACGGCCGCCAGCCCCACCAGGCCGTTGAGCACGGCGATGAGCTGGGGCATCCCGGTCATCGCCACGCGTCTGGCCACCACCAGCCCGATGACCGAGCCCAGGGCCAGGCCCATGGCGATGAGCAGCAGAGTGGGCAGCACGCCCCGCGCGGGCTGGCTGCTCAAGGTCAGGCCGATGGCCGCGAGCACCGCCACCCCCATGCCGACGGCGCCCGCCACATTACCGGCCACCGCAGTCTCGTGGCGGGACAGGCCGGCCGCCGCCAGGATGAACAGGATCGCGGCCGCTATGTAGGCCAGGACCACCGGCGAGGGCAGCGATGGCACGGCGGCGATCAGCGTGTCCGACGACGCAGTCGGCATCAGAGTCGGCATGTGAATCATCATCTGCTCCCCACCTCAGTCCTTCGTGAACATGGCGAGCATGCGGTGGGTGACCGCGAAGCCGCCGACGATGTTGATCGTGGCCAGGACCACCGCCGCCAGGCTGATGGCGCTGATGACGGGATGGGGATGACCCACCTGCGAGATCGCCCCGACCAGGATGATCCCGGAGATCGCGTTGGTGACTGACATGAGCGGCGTGTGCAGGGCGGGGGTCACGTTGGAGATGACGTGGAAGCCCAGGATCACCGAGAGCATGAGCACGATGTAGTGGCTCGTCGCGGCCGACGGCGTCACCAGGATCAGGGCGGCGGCCACCAGGCTCGCCGCGGCCAGCCCCAGCCACTGCCGGGAGCGGGAGCGCGCCTGCGCCGCCCGGGCGGCCTCCCGGGAGGCCTCGTCGTCGGCCGCCTTCGCTGGGCTCCCCGGGGCGGGAGAGGCCGAGACCCGGATCGGGGGCGGGGGCCACAGCAGCTCGCCGTCGTGGGTCACCGTGATGGTTCGGACCACCTCATCGTCCAGGTCCAGGGCGAGTTCCCCGTCTTTGGCGGGGGTGAGGAGAGCCAGCAGATTGACGATGTTGCGCCCGTAGAGCTGGGAGGCCTGCGAGGGCAGCAGCCCGGCCAGGTCCGTGTGCCCCACGATGGTGACGCCGCCCTCGGTGGTGACGACCTCGCCGGGCACCGTCAGCTCAGTGTTGCCGCCGGTGGCCGCCGCCATGTCGATGATGACCGAGCCGGGGCGCATGGCCTCGATCGCGGCCCGGTCCAGGAGCACCGGTGCGCGGCGACCAGGGATGCTCGCGGTGGTGATGACGACGTCGGATTCGGTGGCCTGCCGGGCGTAGAGCGCGTTGGCCTCGGCTGCCTGATCGGCGCTCATCTCCTTGGCGTAGCCGTCGGAGGAGACCTCCTGGGCGCTGGGCAGTGGCACGAACTGCGCCCCCATGGAGCGGACCTGGTCGGCGACCTCGGGACGCACGTCGGAGCCGCGCACCAGCGCGCCCAGGGAGCAGGCGGTGCCGATCGCGGAGAGGCCCGCCACGCCCGCGCCGATGACGTAGACGGCCGCCGGCGGGAACTTCCCGGCAGCGGTCACCTGCCCGCTGAACAGCCTGCCGAAGTGCGACGCTGCCTCGATGACGGCCCGGTAGCCGGCGAGGTTCGCCTGAGAGGAGAGTACGTCCAGGGACTGCGCCCGCGAGATCCTCGGGACCACGTCCAGGGCCAGGCAGGTGATGCCCCGCTCCCGCAGCGTCTCGAGGAGCTCTGGCTGGCGCGTCGGGTCCAGCCGGCAGATGAGGACCGCGCCCCGGCTCATGAGCGCCAGCTGCTCCTCGGCCGGGGATGAGGCGCTCACCACGACTTCGCAGCCCCAGACCCGGGCTCCGCCTGCGGTCTGGGCCCCGGCGGCCTCGTAGGCGTCATCGGGGAACTGCGCCCGCCCGCCGGCGCCGTGCTCGACCAGGACCTCGTAGCCCAGACGGATCATCCGCTCCACCGTCTGCGGACTCGCAGCGGCGCGCGGCTGATCCGCAGGCTCCCGGGGGACTCCGATGCGCATAGTGCCTCCTCGCACGATACGGCTGCCGTCGTCGGCAGGTCGCAAGAAACTATCGGCAAGATAGAAGGTTCCGCAGTTTACGGCAAGGGGGCGTCGGTGTCGCCCCGGCGACCGACGATGCTGTCGGAAGGCCGGGGCAGGGAGCTCAGGGACGGGCCATGTCCCAGCAGCGGGCGCCGCCGGTCATACCTGCCTCGTTGGGGACTACGACGACGTCGTCGCCGATCCTGGCCAGCTGGGCCGCCGTGATCCGGCGCGAATTGCCACCGCCCAGGTAGAGGCGGTCCCACAGGTACATGGGGCGCAGCGCGTCGACGACGCGGCGCACCCGGCGTGACCAGTGGGCGTCGCCCAGGCGCAGGCGCTCATGCTCGCCGATGTAGTCGTCGTAGGTCAGGCCCCAGCGCACCGGCCCCTGGGAGACCTCCACGTGCGGGGCCAGGCCCCCGTTGTCGAAGACGGCGTTGCCCAGACCCGTACCCAGCGTCACGATCATCTCCAGGCCGCGGCCGGTGACGACGCCGGCGCCGGCGACCTCGGCGTCGTTGAGGACCAGGGAAGGGATGCCCAGGGCGTGCGAAACGCTGGTGCCCATGTTGAAACGGGCCCAAGCCTCCACCAGGTCGGGCAGCACTTTGGAACGGGGTCCGTCCTTGGTGATGTAGTGGGGCGTGGCGATGACGACCCCGTGGCGGATCATGCCCGGCATCCCCACCGTCACCCGATCCGCGCCCGGCAGCTGGGAGGCCAGCGAGGCGATGGTTTCCACCAGCTTCATCGGTGGCAGCGGGTAAGGGGTCGGGGTGCGCACGGCGCGGGAGATGATGTTGCCCTCGGCGTCCAGCACCGAGGCCTTGATGCCGCCGCCGCCGCAGTCCACGGACAGAGTCGTTGTGCTCACGGCTGCGAGCCTAGTGGAAGCGCCGGGCCGGTAGGGTTCAATGGGACCATGCCACGCATCCGCCTCGACCTGGCCTACGACGGTACCTTCTTCTCCGGGTGGGCCGCCCAGCCCGGGCTTCGCACCGTCGAGGGGGTCCTGGCCGCGGCCCTGGCCACCGTTCTGCGCGAGCCTGTCCGCCTCACGGTGGCCGGCCGTACCGACGCCGGCGTCCACGCCGCCGCACAGGTGGTCCACCTCGATGTGAGTCCCGAGGCCTGGATCGCGCTGCCCGGGCGCTCTGAGCGTCGCCCCGAGACCGCCCTGCTCACCAGGCTCGCCGGCGTTCTGGCGCGCGAGGCGCAAGAGAGCCTGCCGCTGACCCCGCGCGGAGCCGGCGACGTCGTCGTCACCGGGGCGCGCATCGTGCCGGACGCCTTCGACGCCCGCTTCGGCGCGCTCAGTCGCCGCTACACCTACCGGATCGCCGACGCCGACGCCCCGCGCGACCCCGCCCGGCGCGCCACCGTCCTGTGGCTGCCGGACCGGCTCGACGTTCAGGCCATGGAGGCCTCGACCGCGCCCCTGCTGGGCGAGCACGACTTCCTGTCCTACTGCAAGCCCCGCCAGGGCGCCACGACCATCCGCACCCTGCGCACCCTGGACTGGCAACGGGCTTCCACCGGGGCGGATGCCGGGCTCGTCGTCCTGTCCGTCGTCGCCGACGCCTTCTGCCACTCCATGGTCCGTTCCCTGGTGGGAGCCGGTCTCGCCGTCGGACAGGGGCGAAAGCCGGTCTCCTGGCCGGGCGAGCTCCTGGCGGCCCGCACGCGCAATGGCGCCGCCCCCGTCGCTCCGCCGCACGGGCTGACCCTGGAGGAGGTCGTCTACCCGGACGACGACGATCTCGCCGCTCGGGCCGAGCGCGCCCGCGCCACCCGTCGCCTGACCTGCTGACCGCATTACCTCTCCGACTCCCACCGCCCCAGAACCGCCCGAGCCGCGCTCCCCGATCCGCCTCTGCGGGCCGCGTGGTGCGATTCACGCAACTGGAAAGCCGCACCTTTTGACCCTCCCGCGGGGCGGCCGGTACTGTTGGCAATCGTCGTGCAGCACGCGTGCGCGTGTCCGCGGTGCCGTCCCACTCGCCCCGGATCGCCTGTGCTCCGACCACTCACCTGACCATGGTGGTCTCGCCGAACCGCGAACGCTTCGCAGCGCTTCGGCGTGCCCACTCGCCAAGAGAAACGAAGGCAACGCCCGTGCGCACGTATACACCGAAGCCCGGCGACGTCGAGAAGAGCTGGTACGTCATCGACGCCACCGACGTCGTCCTGGGTCGACTCGCGGCCCAGGCCGCCACCCTGCTCCGTGGGAAGCACAAGCCCCAGTTCGCGCCTAACGAGGACTGCGGCGACTACGTCGTCATCATCAACGCCGACAAGGTGGCCCTCACCAACGGCAAGGCCGACAAGAAGTTCGCCTACCGCCACTCCGGTCACCCAGGCGGTCTGACCGCCGTCTCCTACCGCGACCTGCTGGCCACCCGCCCCGAGCGCGCCGTCGAGAAGGCCGTCAAGGGCATGGTGCCCCACACCAAGCTCGGTCGCGCCCAGCTCAAGAAGCTCAGGGTCTACGCGGGTGCCGAGCATCCGCACGCTTCCCAGAACCCGAAGACGTTCGAGATCACCCAGGTCGCCCAGTAAGCGCTTCAGCGCTCGGCACCTCGCGACAAGCAAAGGACACATCGTGGCTGAGACCACTGTCGACATCGACGCGCTGGACGAGGAGAACGCCCCCTCCAGCTACACCACCGAGACCGAGGAGTCCGCTCCGGGTCGCGGCCAGTCCATCACCGCCCCCGGCTCGGGTCTGGGACGCCGCAAGGAGGCAATCGCCCGCGTGCGCCTCGTGCCCGGCACCGGTCAGTGGACGCTGAACGGCCGCTCCCTGGAGGACTACTTCCCCAACAAGCTGCACCAGCAGCTCGTGCGCGCGCCCTTCGCCATCCTGGACCTCGAAGGCCGCTTCGACGTCGTCGCCCGCATCAACGGCGGCGGCGTCTCCGGCCAGGCCGGTGCCCTGCGTCTGGGGATCGCCCGCGCCCTCAACGAGATCGACCGCGAGGCCAACCGCGCCACCCTCAAGAAGGCCGGTTTCCTCTCCCGTGACTCGCGCATCGTGGAGCGCAAGAAGGCCGGTCTGCACAAGGCCCGTCGCGCCCCCCAGTACTCCAAGCGCTGATTCGGCGCGGTACCGGCCGGGCAGGTCGGAACCGCCCGTCCGCCTCGTACGACGGCGGCCGTCCCCGCACCGGGACGGCCGCCATCGTCGTTCCGTCAGGGGTCGCCGCGATCGGTTCCGTTCTCGATGGAGGGAATCGGCCGGTGGCGCGATTGGGCGCAACGACGGCGTAGAGCTGAAGCGGAGCCGCCCCCGAGGACATCAGACCTTGCTCGCCCTGCGGTCGTCATGTCCCCGTAGCGGGCGGCCCGTGGCAGGATGGTGCTGTTTCGTCATCCATCAGGAGGATTTCCATGGCTCGTCTCTTCGGAACCGACGGCGTACGCGGCCTGGCCAACGACCTGCTCACGCCTACCCTGGCCGTACAGCTCGGTGAGGCCGCGGCCCGCGTCCTGACCAAGGACTCGCCCGCCACCCGGCGCTCGCGCAGCGTCCGCCCCCGTGCCATCGTGGGTCGCGACACCCGCGCCTCCGGAGAGTTTCTCGACCACGCCATCAGCGCGGGCCTGGCCTCCTCCGGGATCGATGTCACCCGCGTGGGCGTCCTGCCCACCCCGGCGATCGCCCACCTGACGGCCACCCAGGACATCGAGCTGGGCGTCATGATCTCCGCCTCCCACAACCCCTTCCCGGACAACGGCATCAAGTTCATCGCCCGCGGCGGCTACAAGCTCGCCGACTCCGTCGAGGACGAGATCGAGGCGCTCTTGGGCAAGGTCAGCGACCGCCCCACCGGCTCCGACGTCGGCCGTGTCATCAAGGGCGAGACCGTTGCCGACCAGAACTACATCAACCACCTCGTCGACTCCGCCGCCACCGACCTGTCCGGGCTGCGCATCGTCGTCGACGCCTCCAACGGGGCCGCCTCCGTCGTCGGGCCGGCCGCGCTGCGAGCCTCCGGCGCCGAGGTCATCGTCATCAACGCCTCCCCGGACGGCCTCAACATCAACGACAACTGCGGCTCCACCCATCCCGAGCAGCTGCAGAACTACGTCAAGGCCGTCGGCGCCGACATGGGCGTGGCCTACGACGGCGACGCCGATCGCTGCCTGGCTGTGGACGCCGACGGACAGCTCGTCGACGGCGACCAGATCATGGGCATGCTCGCCATCGGCATGAAGGCCGATGGCACCCTCGGCTCCGACACTCTCGTCGTCACCGTCATGAGCAACCTCGGCCTCATCCTGGCCATGCGCGAGCACGGCATCCGCACCGTCCAGACCGGCGTGGGCGACCGCTACGTGCTCGAGCGCATGCTCCAGGGCGGCTACACCCTGGGCGGCGAGCAGTCCGGGCACGTCATCGACACCCTCCACGCCACCACCGGCGACGGCGTGCTCACCTCCCTGCGCGTGGCCGCGCGCGTCAAGCGCACCGGCAAGACTCTGGCCGAGCTCGCCAGTGTCGTGACCCGCCTGCCCCAGACGCTCATCAACGTCAAGAACGTGGACAAGGCCGCCGCCAGCACCAACCAGTCTGTGCAGGATGCTGTCGCCTCCGCGGAGAAGGAGCTGGGCGAGACCGGCCGCGTCCTGCTGCGGCCCTCGGGCACCGAGCCTCTCGTGCGCGTCATGGTCGAGGCTGCGTCTCAGGAGGAGGCCGACCGCGTGGCCCGATCCCTGGCCGACACCGTCAAGAACAACCTCAGTCTGTGAGCTGACGGAAGGTTTCTCGTCGGCCTTCAGAAGAAGGCCATTATGTCCAACCTATGTGCCCCGCCCAGAACCTATGGGCGGGGCACAAGGTATTGAACCTTCTGGGACTGCTGGCACACGTCGTAGCCGTGTAGTGGTCGACGGCTATGCCTCAGCCTCAATGTTATTGCCGATCTACTTCTGATATAACTTTTGGGATAAAGCGTCTATCAAATCGAGCGGAGCGAGCATGGAGTTGCCCGATGGCGGATACCGTCCTCCGCCGATCCACGTATGTGAGGACGAAACCTACCCGATCGATGTTGGCCCGATCTCCGGGCCAGGGTGCCACCGAATAGTCATACGGCTGAGGACCTACAGAGGGCGAGTGGTTGACTATGCGCTCCAGCACGAGTGGCGCTCCGGCCCGGATGATGACTGGCAGCCTGTGTTTCGGATTGACACACGTCATGGTTGCATCCACTCTCACCAATACCATCGGGACCGAGACCGTGAGACCCGTCCCATCCAAGAAGTACTAGGGAGGAACGACCATGCCATACTGGGGGCGTCTTACGACGAGTTATACAAGCAGGTAATCGATTGGATGGAACAGCACTTCAGGAGCTGGCAGAGATGAGTGACACCAAGACGACGCGGCGTGACGCGGCGCGCGCTGTGGGGCTCTTCCTCGGTACGACTCAGGGGCGGGAGTTGTTCAGGCGCAACCACTATCTCAATGACACCAGGATCCTTGCGGTCCCTGAGTCCGAGCCCATCGACTCCGTGATCGCCGATCACCTCGACCACGGTGCTGACACGATAGTCGCCGTGTTCTTCCCCGACCGTCAGGGCAGCAAGCGCTTCGGCTTTTTCAGGTGGGAGATGCCTTCAAGGCAGGCCCCCGAAGGGTGGGGCACTGCCGATGGGGTGACGCTGGGTACCGGGCCTCAGGGCCACACATCGTCCATCGGCGCTGTGATGGATACGATGAAGGCTCAACGTTTTACTCT
Source organism: Actinomyces johnsonii (assembly GCF_006546835.1). Classification (GTDB taxonomy): domain Bacteria; phylum Actinomycetota; class Actinomycetes; order Actinomycetales; family Actinomycetaceae; genus Actinomyces; species Actinomyces johnsonii. The sequence continues at coordinate 90,892 of NZ_VICB01000019.1, forward strand.
TTCTGACGATGGTCATCACGATGACGTCCCGGACGTGTCTGCCCTGCTCAAGCGCATGTCATCCAAAGCGTTTGCTGCTTCCTAACACCTGAGTCTCACTTGAAGCTCTCGACGTCGGCGCGCTGTCATGATGGTGGTGGGCCTCGCGGCCTATCTTGACCGCTGGAACACCGCCTCACGGCGATGGGGGAGAATAGGCCCGTGACCTCCCCGTACCGCTTGGCTCTCTTGACAGATCCGCCGACCTGGCGCGGCATGGTCCTGAGCGGGAAGACCCTCGATCTGCTTGCCGTGTTGGCCGCGAGCCCGCAAGCCCGGGTGAGCGACGGCTCCCTCATTGAGGCCCTGTGGCCCGACGACGTCCCGGCCCGGCCCCTACGGGCGCTGCACGTCGTCGTCTCCCGGGTTCGGGCGGCGGTGGGGGAGGACGTCGTCGAGCGCATCGGCGACGGGTACCGGCTGGCACTGCCGACGGCGCAGATCGATGCCTGCGACCTGGCGGACCGGGCGGAGCGGGCCCGCACCCGTGCCGTTGAGGGGCAGTGGGACCAGGTTTTGGACCTCACCGGTTCCTTGCCCCATGTGCCCGCTCACTGCGAGGCCGACGATGCCGTCGGAGTCGGACCCTCTCCTCTATCCCGCCTGCGGGAGCGAGCCGTTGCCCTGGCCGAGGCGGCCCGCTGCGACCGGGGGCTCGCCCTGGAGGCAACTGGTGAGCACGAGCGGGCCGCGGAGCTGTTGCGCGAGGCCGCCGGGCGCGATGCTGGTGACGAGACCGTCCTGGCTGCTCTCATGCGCGCCGAGTCATGGTCTCGCTCACCTGCGGTCGCCCTGGAGATCTATGAGCAGTACCGTCGCCGGCTGCGCGATCGGGGAGCTGTGCCGGGACCCGCCCTGCGCGCCGCCCACGAGGCCGTTCTAGCCGCTGAAAGCCCTGTACGCCGCGGCCTGGAGCCCGAGCCTGAGCATTTCCTGGGGCGGGAGGCGGATGTGACCGGTGTTCTCAAGGCCCTGAGCACCCGCCGGCTGGTGACGCTCACCGGTCCCGGCGGGGTCGGCAAGACGACCCTGGCCCAGGTGGTGGCGGCCCGCTGCCGCCGCCCCGCCGTCTACGTCGTCGCCCTCGCCGAGGTATCCCCCGGAGCCGATCTGATCAGAGTCCTGCTCGACGCCGTCGGAGGCCCCGGAGCGGCCGACGGTGACCCGCGCCGCGCCCTGGCCGCCGCCCTCGCCCAGCCCGGAACCGTCCTGGTCCTGGACAACTGCGAGCACCTGGCCGACCAGGTCGCCGACCTCGTCGGGCCGCTCCTGGGCGCCTGCCCCGACCTGCGCGTCCTGGCGACCTCGCGCCGCCCCCTCGACCTGGCCGCGGAGCACGTCCACCGCCTCGAACCGCTCGATTCCGTCTCGGCGGCCGAGCTCTTCCGCGCCCGCGCTCTGGCCGCCCGTCCCGGTCAAGTCATCGACGATGAGGACCTGGACGACCTTCTCTCCCGGCTGGACGGCATTCCCCTGGCCATCGAGCTGGCCGCCGCGCGCACCCGCAGCCTGTCGGTCGGCCAGATCGCCGAGCGGCTGCCCGGCAGACCCGATCTGCTCACCGCCGCACGTGACGTGCCGGCCCGTCAGCGCACCCTGAGAGCGGTCATCGAGTGGTCCTGGAACCTACTCGACCCCGCCGAGCGCCGCGCCATGGCGCGCCTGGCCCTGCTCGCCGACGGCTTCACCCTCGCCGCCGTGGAGGCGCTCGTCGGTGCGCAGGCCGCCGACCTCCTCGATGCCCTGGTCTCCCACTCCCTGCTCGTGGTGCGCGACCGCGGCCTGCCCCGTTTCCACATGCTCGTCACCGTCCGCGACTTCGCCCTGGAACAGCTATCCGCCTCCGGCGACGAGGCCGCGGCCCGGGCGGCCCTGCACGAGTGGGCAGTGGACGTGTGTTCCCAGATCCGCTTCCCCATCGACGCCGGCGACTTCGGCGACGCCAGTCACCCTGAGTCGCGCCACCACGACCGCCTCTTCCAGGAGATCGCCCACAATGAGGCCGCCATCCTTCAGCAGCTCGACCGGCTTCTGGCACAGGCCGATGATTACGGCTCGGATCGCCTGCCGGCGGACCTGCGTGACGCGATCTGCCTCATCGGCGCCGCACTCATGCGACTGTGGAGCGTCACCTGGAGCTATGAGCGCATCGCCGACTACGGAACGCGCCTCATCGGTCCCGCCGCGCAACCGGCCCAGGACCCGCGTGGGAACGAGGCCGGCCTGAGCGTCCTGGCCCTGTGCGTCACCCTCTTCGGACTCCTGAGCCACGTGCCCGCACAAGTCCGCTCACTCCTGCCGGCCTCCTTCGACGGCGAGGGGCCGTTCTCCCGAGTGAGGCGCTTCCTGCGCGCGAGCGACGCGCAGTGGCCCGAACTGATAGACGACGCCGACCCCTGGGTCGCTTGGGCGGCGACCCGCTGCCTGGCCGCCCAGCAGGAGGACGACGGCGACCCCCAGGCCTCACTGAGAACCATCGAGACCCTTCTGGACCGGCTCCGCAGGACGGACCTGGCCGGCATTCACCTGCTCGAGCTCCACCTCCACCGGCTGCAGGTTCTCATGTCACTGGGGCGCTACAACCAGGTCATTGACGCCTGTTCGCGCGCCCAGGTGCTCCTGGACCGGGTTCTGCCCAGCTGGGGCGAGTTCTTCCACACAACACTGCACATGGAGGGGGCCTACTGCGCGGTCTATCTCGATCCGCGTCCCGAGACTGCGGACAGGTTGTTGGAGAGCCTGGAGCCCGTCGACCTGCCGGGAACCATGCGCTTCATCGCCCGTTCTGTGCGCGGCGAGCTGGAGCTCACCCGTGGGAACGCGCGCACCGCCGCCCTCATCCAGCGCGTGAGCCTGCGTTATGCCGGGAACTGGCGCTCTATCCTGGGATCCGGCTCCCAGTGGGAGCTCTACATCCTGAGCATGTGCCTGGTCACCGACGTCGAGCTCAGCCCCGACGACGCCGTCGAGCTCGATGCCCGAGCCATCCGTGCCCGAGCCACCTCCCTGCTGCGTGAGATCCTCTCCGACCCGGCTCCACGGCAGCGCGACATTCCTACGATCATGGCCTTCGCCGCGGCCGTCGGCCTGTCCATCGTGGCTGCTGAGGACGTGGGCTCCGACCGGCGGGCAGTGGGGGCCGAGCTGGTCGCCACCGCCCTGGCCGTGGGCACCAACCAGACCTGCCGCCTGCTTTCCCACGACTACCTGCGCAGCCGCACCGAGCGGCTCGACGCCCGGGCGCTGGCTCAGGCCGAGGAGAGGATCCGGCCCCTGGGCTGCAGCGAGCTTGTGGCTCACGCCGCCGACCTCGCCGGCCGTCTGGCGGGCGAGGTCGGCTGAGTCCTCAACATGCGGCTCAGGCGTTGCGCCGCTGGTAGCGAAAGACCGTCAGGGGCGCCATGACGGCCAGGACCAGGAGCGAGCCGATGATCGCGGCACGTACGTCCCCGGCCGAGCCCGCTGTTCCGTCCAGCAGGTAGCGGCCGCCGTCGACGATGTGTGAGACCGGGTTGTGGCGTACGAAGGTCTTGAGCCAGCCCGGCAGCGTCGAGGTGGGCACCATGGCGTTGGACAGGAAGGTCAGCGGGAACAGGACGATTACCGTGAAGGAGGTGACCGCCTGGGCTGAGGAGAAGATCGTCCCCAGCAGCAGGAAGATCCAGGCGATGGCCCAGGCGCAGCCCGCCGCCAGGGCGATGGCGCCGACCGTCCCCGACCAGCCGTTCTCAGGCCGGTAGCCCAGGACGTAGCCGGTGAGCACGGTCAGCGAGGTGCAGATGAGGTAGCGCAGCACGTCGGAGACCATCGGGCCCAGGACCGGCGCGATACGGGACATCGGCATGGTGCGGAAGCGGTCGAAGACGCCCTTGTCCATGTCCTCGCGCAGGTCCACGCCCACGCTCTGGCTCGTGGTCAGGGCATTCATGATGATGAGCCCCGGGACGATCGTGGGCAGATAGGCCTTGACGTCGCCGGCGATGGCGCCGCCGAAGAGCTCGCCGAACAGGACGGTGAACATCACCGGCTGGATGAGGATGTCGTAGAACTCCCCGGGGTTGCGCACCATGGTGATCAGCGAGCGCCAGGCCATGGCGAGGGTGTCCGGGACGAGCCGTGCCTCGCTGAAACGGGAGACGGCGGGGGAGAGGGCGGTACTGGTCGAGGTGGTTGCGGCTGCTGCTGGGGCGGTCATGACTGCTCCTTGACGTCTGAAGGACGGGCGGATGGGGAAGTGGGCGAGGGCGCCTCGTTGTCTCGGGGACGGTCGGTCAGGGCCATGAAGACCGAGTCCATGCTGGGGCGGTCCACCGAGACGGTTCTGGGGGACAGGTCGGCGTCGCGCAGGGCTACGAGCACCTCGGTGGCCACCGACGCCTCGCTCAGCGGTGTCTGCAGATGAGTACCTTGGTCGACGACCGCCGGAGCGTGACCGGTCACCCGCTCGATGATCGCGGCGGTGGCGGCCTGGTCCTCGGGGGTCGTCGGGGTCAGGACGAGTGAGCTGTTGCCCACCCGGTCCTTGAGTTCATCGGGAGTGCCCTCGGCGATGAGCCGTCCGGTGTCGATGATGCCGACCCGATGGGCCAGGCGGTCGGCCTCCTCCAGGTACTGGGTGGTCAACAGGATCGTCGAGCCGCCCTCCACCAGGGAGCGGATGACGTCCCACATCTGCTCACGCGTGCGCGGGTCCAGGCCGGTGGTGGGCTCATCCAGGAAGATGAGCGGGGGCTGGGCGATGAGGGAGACGGCCAGGTCCAGCCGACGCCGCATCCCACCGGAGTAACTGTTCACCCGCTTGCCGCCCGCCTCGGTCAGGCTGAAGGCGGCCAGCAGCTCGTCGGCCCGTTCACGCGCCCGACGTCGGCCAAGTCCCAGCAGACGCCCGAAGAGCCGCAGGTTCTCCACCCCGGTGAGCATCTCATCGACGCTTGCGTACTGGCCCGTGACCCCGATGAGGCTGCGTACGGCATGGCGCTCGCGGACGACGTCGTGCCCCAGGACCGTCGCCCGACCGCGGGTGGGCGCCAGCAGGGTGGTGATCATGCGCAGCGCCGTCGACTTGCCGGCTCCGTTGGGGCCGAGCAGGCCGTAGACGATGCCGGCGGGAATCTCCAGATTCAGGGAGTCGACGGCGGTGAAGGAGCCGAAGGTCCGCGTCAGGCCATCGGTCTTGATCGCCGGGGACTGGGATGGTGAAGGTGCTCTGGTTGCTGTTCGCGATGTCATGCCGGCAAGGCTGGCCCCCGGCGGTTTCACAGCGGCTTCATCTCGACGCCGTCGGGTTTCACGGCCTGAGACGGGGCTGCGTCCGTGCTCGGTTTGATGACGCTGTCGGGTCGGGCGGTAGGGCTAATATCCTCATGAGTCACTCCACAGCACCCCGAGGAGTCCCGATGACAACGTTCTCGTCGCGAGTGTGGTCACGATGACCGCCCTTCTCCACCACAAGGTCTACGGCTACGGGGCTCGTTCGTGTCGTTGTGGTGGGTACTGGAAGAACGCTGTCGATAACCGTGGGCGCCCCTATCTGACCAAGGAAATGAGTGAGCTACGGGCACGCAACATCAGTGAAGACGAGTGGCAGATGCTCCTGGCCGAGGTCCAGCAGCTGCTCCGGGATGCAGAAGCCGGCCGTCTCAACTTCGACACCACCTATAGCAAGGGCATCGTCTGCAAGGCTCAGAGCGCGCATGACGTACTCGAGGCGCGCCTGGAACTGACCGTCAACCTCGACGGAGAGCAGCGCCATCTACGGCTGTACTTCACTGAACCGGATGATGAGGATCGTCTGCTGCTCTCGCTCAGCTTCCGCCACAAGCGAGGCGGAAAGCGCGGATTGGAGGAGCAGGACGAGCACATTGCCGAAGCTCAGAGGCGTTTCGAGTCCTGGGCGCAGACGCCGTGAATGAGGTGGTGTGAGATGCAACGATGCGCTCCCCGCAGGATCGAAGCAGAGACTAGTATGTCGCTACTGATATATCCCACAAGGCGGTGAGAGACATGGACATCTACGAGCTTCTCGGCGAGGACCCAGACGCCCCTGGACACAAGCATGCGCGCAGCCTGGTCGCTGCCGACCATGCGTTGGTCCGTGATCTCGTCGCCGTGCGCGACCGCAGCGGTATGACTCAGGCTGACGTTGCGCGCACTATGGGCACCAGTCAGGCATCCGTCTCCCGGTTCGAGTCAGGCCACTCGGATGCTCACCTGTCCACAGTGCGTCGCTATGCCAAGGCAGTGGGCGCGCTCATCCGCCACGAGGTGATTGCTGTCGGTGAGCATGACGTTCGTCGTGCCGCCTGCAACGCAGGTATGCCTGAATACAGGTGGGCCTCGTCCTCTACGGAAGCGGCGCGACGAGTATCCACGGGCAAGCTGGTGGGGGCATGATGTCCGCGCCGAGTTCTGACGAGACGAGCGATCAACGCTTCTCGCTGCGATCGGCCACCGTCCTGCAGCTTCAGACCTTCCGTGTCATCTGTCAGCCACAGGACATAGAGGAGGACTTTGTTCAGTGGCGCATCAGCCCGATTGAAGTGCAGATGGCGCCGGAGGAAACTGCTCCGATCCACGCTCTCGTCGGTGATCTTGCCGTCGGCGCTGGTGAATGGTTCGTCGGCGCTACCGCCAGTATGGTGTTCGCTGCTTCTGACGATGAAGTTGACGAGACCGCGATGCGAGAAGATCTCACTGCTGTCGCGCAGCGCTACGGCCCTTGGGCTGCACGTGTCCTGTGGGATCATGTCTCAGCGGCTGCACGTACAGTGTCGGCACTTTGTCCTGGGAGCGCGGGGTGCATCGATATCCCTGGGGACATGCCGGATGTCACCTATCCGTCTCCTGCTGGGCAGACCGGTCGTACCACGAACGATGAGTAGTGATTTGATGAGTGAGCGATTGCGTCATTAGGCGGCTACCCCATCCGGCGAGGCACCCGTTTCGGACGACGGCCTTTCAAAGTCGGGCGATGTCGGTGGTGCCGGAGCCGCGGCGGGCGGCCTTGTCGCGGGCCGCCTCGTAGCTCTCGTAGAAGACGGGGGCGGGAATCCTGCTGGCCCGACCCTGCTCATAAACAGTTCTGCAGACGAACAGCAGGTCGTCGGTATTGCCGTGCAGCGTCATGATCCGGCGCGTGAGGAGATTCCTGGCAAACATGCGTTTCATGAGGGGCGCGGAGACGGCCGTCGGCAGCCGGTAGGCGAGCAGCTCGCCGCGGTAGCGCCTCAGATCAACACCGCGCGAAGCCACGATCCTCGAGGTCTCCCGGATTGCTTTAACCACCCGGGCGAGCATTCTGGAAGAGCCCATGAGCTGCTCGGCGGTGCGCGTCGTGTCCTCGACGTCGCCGTACATCCCCGCGACGGCGCCGACGCCGGCGTTGATCGCCATATGCAGCCAGATCCACTCGAGCATGTCATGGGGGCGCTCGAGGCTGATGCCGCAGGAGCTGAACAGCGCCTCCACCCTCTCGTAGCCCGGGAAACGGGCTTTGTCGCGCCGCTCCAGCATGGCGTGGTCGAAGACGCAGCAGGCGAGTCGGTTCCTCGTGATGCTCCCGCCCGCCACCGGGTACCCCAGAAGGACACCGCGGCCGGCCATTAAACGGTCGAGCTCCTCGCGTTCTCCCCAGAACCCGCAGAACAGAAGCACAGGTCCCTCGATCCCACCCGTATGGAGGTCGGCCATTGCCTCGGCGATCCTGCCCTGCGGCACCGAGACCACGATGAGGTCGTAGCTCGTGTGTCCCCGGTGGTGAACGGTGTACTGGTCCTGGGACAGCGAGCCTTTCGGGTCACGCCTGCCATCGAGGATCTCGACCTCGAGCGAGCTGACTGAGGCCCTCGTACTGCTTTGTCGCACCAGGTGCTCGACGTGGTGACCGGCCTTCTGAAAAAGGTATCCGTAGGTTGTCCCGATGACTCCGAGGCCGACGACGAGGATGCTCATCGGAGCCGTGCGTGTCTCCTGTGCTGTCATGACCTTGAGTCTGCTGCCCTCCGGTTTCAGACCGCCTTCACGGTGGCTTCAGGGAGGGGCGCTCAGGACTTGCGCAGCAGGACCCGGCTCATGCGGTGCTCGGAGTCCTTGGTCAGGACCAGGGTGGCTCGGCCCCGGGTGGGGGCGATGTTCTCACGCAGGTTAACCAGGTTGACGCTCTCCCAGATCTCGTTCGCCCCAGCCAGGGCCACGTCGTCGGGGATCTCGGCGAAGCGCCGGAAGTAGGAGCCCGGCTGGGTGAAGGCCGTGTGCTTGAGGGTGAGGAACCGGTCCAGGTACCAGCGGCGGATGTCGCCCGGGTCGGCGTCGACGTAGATCGAGAAGTCGATGAAGTCGCTCACCGCCAGGGCCGAGGCCCCCAGCCGCGTCCCCCGCGGGGCGGGTTGGAGGACGTTGAGCCCTTCCAGGACCAGGACGTCGGGGCGCTCCACCGTGACGTGCCGTCCCGGCACGATGTCGTAGACCGTGTGGGAGTAGACCGGCGCCTGGACGCGCTCGCTGCCGGACTTCACGGCGGCTACGAAGTCCAGCAGCGAACGGCGGTCGTAGGACTCGGGGAAGCCCTTGCGGGCCATGAGGCCACGCTTCTCGAGGACCCGATTGGGCAGCAGGAAGCCGTCGGTGGTCACCAGGTCCACGTGAGGTGTGTCCGGAAAACGGCTAAGCAGGTGGGCGATGAGGCGCGCCGTCGTCGACTTGCCGACGGCGACCGATCCGGCCACCGCGATGACGAAGGGTGTGGGGGGCTCGTCCACGCCCAGGAAGGTGCCGGTGCGGTGCGCGCGCTCGCGGGAGGTGGCGATGTAGTCCTCCAGCAGGGCGGTCAGGGGACGATAGACGGCGTCCACCTCGGCCAGGTCGATGGGGTCGCCCAACCCCCGCAGCTTCTCGACATCGGCCTGGGTCAGTGGCAGCGGTGCCGAGGATGCCAGAGCGGACCACTGGTCGCGGTCCAGCTTGATATAGGGCGAGGCGTCCGGGATACCCGGGTCGCTCGGGTCACTCAGCTCGGAGGTCACCGACACAGTGTCGCAAAAAGAGGTGCTTGTCGGATAATCCCCGGGAGACGAAGAGGACTCGGAGACATATCAATCGAGACGTCGATCGGGATACCGGCTGAGGAATTGGGACCTGGTGGAGGTCGTGATGGGCGATTCCGAGCGAGCACCGACATCACACTGAGATCACACCGACGTGGTCCTGCGCTCGTTGTCAACGTCGCGTCAGCATGATTCGATCGGAGCATGTGTGGAATTGTCGGCCACGTCGGCCCTCTGACTGAAACTGGTTCCTCCCGTTCCCTGACTGTTCTGTTGGACGGCCTCGGCCGTCTGGAGTACCGCGGCTATGACTCCGCGGGCGTCGCCCTGGTGGGTCCCTCGGGCCTGGACGTCGTCAAGGAGGCTGGCAAACTCTCCGGCCTGCGCGAGCTGCTGGAGGCCACTCCGCCAGCCCCTGCCACCGCCGGCATCGGCCACACCCGCTGGGCCACCCACGGCGGCCCGACAACGGTCAACGCCCACCCCCACCGCGCCGGCCACCTCGCCGTGGTCCACAACGGCATTATCGAGAACTTCCGCCCGCTGCGCGAGGAGGTTGAGGCCGCCGGACGCGAGCTCCTCTCCGACACCGACACCGAGGTCGTCGCCCACGTCCTGGACATCGACTTCACCCAGCGCCTGCGCCAGGACCCAGCCGCCGCCTCCGACCCGGCCCGGGTCGCCGAGATCCTGGTCGCCTCCATGCAGGCCGTCACCGCTCGCCTCGAGGGCACCTTCGCCCTTCTGGCCGTCAGCGACCTGGCCCCCGCGGCCATCGTCGCCGCCCGCCGCTCCAGCCCGCTGGTCATCGGCCTGGGCGAGGGTGAGAACTTCCTGGGCAGCGATGTCGCCGCTTTCGTCGCCTTCACCAAGAGGGCCGCCGAGGTCGACGACGATCAGGTCCTTCTCCTTACCGCCGACGCCGTCCGCGTCTGGGACAAGGACGGCAACGACGTCGAGCCCAAGACCTGGGAGGTCACCTGGGACGCCTCCGCCGCCGTCAAGGGCGGCTACGACACCTTCATGGACAAGGAAATCCACGAGCAGCCCACCGCCGTGGCCGACACTCTGCGCGGCCGCGTCGACGAGCGCGGTGAGCTCCAGCTTGACGAGATGCGCATCGACCCGGCCGTCCTGCGCAGCGTCGACAAGATCATCGTCATCGCCTGCGGCACCGCCGCCTATGCCGGGCATGTCGCCAAGTACGCCATCGAGCACTGGTGCCGCATCCCCGTGGAGGTCGAGCTCGCCCACGAGTTCCGCTACCGAGACCCGGTCGTCAGCGAGAAGACCCTGACCGTCGCCATCTCCCAGTCCGGCGAGACCATGGACACCATCCAGGCCGTGCGCCACGCCCGCGAACAGGGCAGCAAGGTCCTGGCCATCGTCAACACCTATGGCTCGACCATCGCCCGCGAAGCCGACGCCGTCCTCTATACCCATGCCGGCCCCGAGGTGGCCGTGGCCTCCACCAAGGCCTTCCTCGCCCAGATCACCGCCTGCTACCTGCTGGGCCTCTACCTGGCCCAGCTGCGCGGCAACAAGTGGCCCGATGAGGTCGCCGAGTACCTGGACAATCTGGAGGCCATGCCGGAACGGATCCAGCACGTCCTGGACAGCCAGGAGGCCAGCGTGCGCGACCTGGGCGCCGAGCTGGCGGACAAGTCCTCCTTCCTGTTCCTGGGCCGTCACGTCGGCTTCCCGGTGGCGCTGGAGGGCGCGCTCAAGCTCAAGGAGCTCGCCTACGTCCACGCCGAGGGCTTCGCCGCCGGCGAGCTCAAGCACGGCCCGATCGCACTCATCGAGGAGGGCCTGCCGGTCTTCGTCATCGTGCCCACCCCGCGCCGCCCCGTCCTGCACGACAAGGTCATCTCCAACATCCAGGAGATCCGGGCCCGCGGTGCGCGCACCATCGTCATCGCCGAGGAAGGTGATGCCGACGTCGAGCCCTTCGCCGACCACATCATCCGGGTGCCCGCCACCCCCACGATCCTGTGGCCGCTGCTGACCGTGGTGCCGTTGCAGGTCTTCGCCGCCGCCCTGGCCGGGGCCAAGGGGCTGGACATCGACCAGCCGCGCAACCTGGCCAAGTCCGTCACCGTCGAGTAGCTCCGACGGCGATTCATCGTCCCGCCTCTGCCCCGCCTTTCAAGACACCGGGCCCCGGACTTTCCGGGGCCCGGTGACTACAGGGCGGGGCGCAGGGATTTGATCTGCGGCTTGGTGCGCGCCTCGGAGCGCTGGGAGGAAAGGGCCCAGTCGTCGTCATTGTCGACGTGGTCGGCCTGGGCGACCACGAAGGCCTGCGCCATGCCGCCGTCGTGGGCCAGTGAGAGGTGCCAGTGGCCGATACCCGCCTGGCGCGCCGCCATTGCCGCCGCCCCGGTCAGGCGCAGGCGAGGCGGTGCGCCGGGCGTCGAGGTCACCTCGATATCCTTGTAGGCCCATCCCTCGGGCGCGTCCAGCCCCAGCTCGGCGTAGGCCGACCCCAGGGCCTTGAGAACCGCCTCCTTGGCGGCCAGGCGTGCCCCCAGGGAGGCCGCGCGCTTCTGACAGACGGCCAGCTCGACGGAGGTGAAGAGGCGCTCGCGCAGGCCGGGCACTCGGTCCATATAGCCTTCGAGGCGGGTGACGTCGACCAGGTCAGTCCCTACTGCGCGGATCACTCGGCTATTGTGCCGGGTGGAAGGGAGCGGAAAGGGGTGAACGCGCCGCATGTTCTGGAAAAGACAACTTTCTGTAACGACGAAGGCGGACCCACTCACAGCACGTCTCATATTGTGGGACTAACTGTCTCAGAACTTCGTTGGGGAAGCGAGCCGTTGTGAGCGGAGGACAATGGGAGGGGTGAGTGACCTCAACGACTTCCCACGTTCCGACGACGTCACCGACCCCACCATCTGCGCTTGGCCCGTCCAGGAGATCTCGGCGGCGGAAGCCCCTTTGACCGCGGGCACCGACCGCTACATGAGAGCCGCCGCCCATGCGGTGGCAAGGGCCGCTCTGCGCGAGCTGCGTCAGGGGCCCATTGTTCCCGGGGCCGCGGCGCCCCCCGCCGGGTCCGCCTATGCGTCCCTCGCCCCGGCGAGCCCCGCCGGGCCACCGGTGCTTCCCGTTTCACCGAGCTCACCGGTGACGCCGACGGGAACGCCGGCCGACAGGGGAGGGGCGTACGTCAGCCCGGGATGGATCGCGGGGGCGCCGGTGCTCCTCCTGGTCGGTGGCGGGCACAACGGAGCCGATACCCTCCTGGCCGGAGGTCTGCTCGCCCGCAGCGGCTGCGCGGTCAGCGCCGTGCTCGCCACCGAGCACCCCCATCCCGTCGCACTGGAGGAGGCCCGCAGCCACGGCGTGACCGTCTACGGCGCCGGCTACCGCAGCGACAGCGCAGACGATCGGAGCGGGACCGAGGCCATCGTCGCCGTCGAGGCCTTCCTCGCCCGTGGCGGACTCGTCCTCGACGGACTCACCGGCATCGGCGCCGATGGGCCGCTGCGTCCCGACGCCGCGGCCCTCATCGCCCCGCTCGTTGCGGCCGGAGAGCCAGGGCGGCGCCCACTTCGCGTCATCGCCGTCGACCTGCCCAGCGGGACCGGCGTCGACGACGGCACCATCGGGGGCCCCGTCCTGGCCGCAGACCGCACCATCACCTTCACCTGCCTCAAAGGGTGCCTGTGTCTACCTCCGGCCCGGCACCTGTGCGGCGCCGTCGAGGTCGTCCCCCTCGGGCTGCCCGCGCCCGCGAGCCGGCCCATTGCCCGCCGACCCGTCGACGGGGGCCTGGGCGACTACCTGATACGGGCCCTTCCCGAGCCGGGCACCGACGACCACAAGTACACCCGCGGCGTCGTCGGCCTGTGGGCCGGCAGCGAGACCTACCCCGGTGCGGCCGTCCTGACCGCCAGCGGCGCGGTACGCGCCGGAGCCGGCATGGTGCGCCTGGCTGCCCCCAGACGTGTGGAGGACCTCGTCCTGGCGGCCCGCCCCGAGGTCGTCCCCACTGCCGGACGCAGCCAGGCACTCGTTCTGGGACCGGGGATCGACCCCGCCGACGCCGCCAGGGCCGATGAACTGCGAGCCGTCCTGCGCCCCACGCTCATCCGCGCCCCTGGACGCGGGACCGAGGACGCCGATGGCACTGACGGCGGCAACTCGGCCGCCGGTACGACGTCGGGTGGGCCGCCCGCCGTCGTCGACGCCGGGGCCCTGAGCATCCTCGCCGAGCTCCTGGCCCAGGGCCTGACCTGCACCCCGCTCCACGTCCTGACCCCGCATGCCGGAGAGGCCGCCGCCCTCCTGACGGCGCTGGCGGTCCCGGAGACATCGGCGGAGGCGGCCCATGGGTGGAATCGCGAGCGCGTCGAGGCCCACCCCGCCCGTGCCGTTCGCGAGCTCTCCCGCCTCACTGGCGGCACCGTCCTGCTCAAGGGCGCCACAACACTCATCGCAGCCCCCGACCGCCCCCTGGTCAGCGTGGACTGCGGACCCGGCTGGATGGCGACTGCGGGGAGCGGGGACGTGCTGGCCGGGGTCATCGGCGCCGTCCTGGCCGGAGCGGTCGCGCGTCGGGAACGGGAGGCGGCGGGCGCAGTCGCCGGTAAGGGCGCGTTGGTGGCGTCGGGAGTCGGCCCCGCGCCTGATTCCGTCCTCGACTCGGTGGCCGCCGGGGTCAGGCTGCACGCGCTCGCGGGCTCCTATGCCGCCGCGATTCCCCAGGCAGCCAGCGGCGCCGGAGGCCACCCGATCGCAGCTCTCGACATCGCCTCTGCCCTCGGCCCGGCCCGCCTCGGGCTCAACTGGTTTCAGGCGACCCCGCATCACTGAGACGCGTCGGCCGATCGATGCCAACCTGGCCGGGGAGTGTGCCAGCGAACAGCCTCGCCACTGGCTGCCCAGTGCGACAATCGCGCCGTGACCACTTCCGCGGACTCAACAGCAATGACGGCAGCGGCAACCACGACGCCGCCGACTCCGCCCACCGTCGCCCCGACAACCTCAACGGCCCGGTCCCCTCTGCCCGGCGCGGCCACATCCCGCGCCGTCATCGATCTGGGAGCGATCGCCCACAACGGCAGTCTTCTGGCGCAGGCGGCCGGCGTGCCGTGGATGGCCGTGGTCAAGGCCGATGCCTATGGCCATGGCCTGGGACCCGTCGCCCTGACAGCCCTGTCGGCGGGGGCCTCCTGGCTGGGGGTGGCCCAACTCGCCGAGGCCCTGACCCTGCGATCCCTCCTGGATGAGGCCGGCGTTCCCCGCCCCGCGGGGGAGCCCTCCGGCCGGGCGCCCCGGGTTCTCACCTGGCTCCTGCCCGTGATGGATCCGGCTCGGGCGGCCGCGCAGGACTCGCCCCTGCGCGCCGCCCTGGCCGCTGACCTGGACCTGTCGGTCTCCAGCCTGTCCCAGCTCGATGCCCTGCTGGCCGCGGTCCGGGCGCAGGGGATACCGGCGCGCCTCCACCTCAAGGTCGACACCGGCATGTCGCGCGGCGGCGCCATGGAGGAGGACCTGCCGGCCCTGGCCGCCGCGCTGAAACGGGCCGTGGATGAGGGGACGGTCGACGTCGTCGGCCTGTGGTCCCACCTCTCCCGGGCTGACGAGCCCACCAGCGGCTCCACCGAGGAGCACCTCGGGCGATACCGGGGCGCCGAGCGGATCGTGCGGGAGGCGGGCCTGAACCCGCCGATCCACCACCTTGCCGCTACCGGCGGGCTCCTGTGGCACCCGGGGGCCCGTATGGACCTGGTACGGGTGGGGATCGGCCTGTACGGGCTGAGCCCCGACCCGTGCGTGGCCACCAGTGCCGAGCTTGGGCTGCGGCCCGCTATGCGCGTGGAGTCCGCCCTGGTGCAGGTCAAGCGCATCGATGCCGGGCAGGCCGTCTCCTACGGGGGCACCTGGAGCGCACCCGCCGACCGCTGGGTCGGCCTCGTCCCCCTGGGCTACTCCGACGGCGTCCCGCGCGCCGCAAGCTCGGCGGGGCCCGTGGGCGTGGGCGGCCTGAGGACCTCCATCGTGGGCCGGGTGTGCATGGACCAGGTGGTCATCGACCTCGGCCCGGCCCGGGACGAGACCGGTGCGCCCCTTCCGGCGCCTGCCGCTGTTGGGGACACCGTCGTGCTCTGGGGCGCCCCTGGCTCCTCTGAGCAGGAGGCCATCCCCACTGCGGATGAGTGGGCGCAGGCCTGTGGCACCATCAACTACGAGATCGTGACCCGGCTTGGCGCCCGCATCCCGCGCTGCTACGTCGGAGCGGACTCCGGCGGCGACTACGCTCTGCCCTAGAGAACAGCAGACGTCGGATATCCCCGGCCCGGCACCCGCAGGGGCCGGCGGCCGGCTCCACGAACGGATGAGGAGGACACGTGAGCGGTGCGCCCCAGACACCTGAGACTGTCTCCGAGATCACCGTCGCAACCGGTGATGCCGATGAGACCCGGGCGCTTGGCGCCGACCTGGCCCGCCTGCTGCGTGCAGGCGACCTCGTCATGCTCTCCGGTGGGTTGGGCGCCGGTAAAACCACGCTGGCCCAGGGCATCGGCGCGGCCCTGGGGGTGCGCGGCCGCGTCTCCTCGCCCACCTTCATCATCGCCCGCGTGCACCCATCACTGGTCGACGGCCCCGACCTCATCCACGTCGACGCCTACCGCATCACCTCCCTGGAGGAGATCGACGCCCTCGACCTGGACTCCTCCCTGGAACGCTCGGTTACCCTGGTCGAGTGGGGCGAGGACAAGGTGGAGGCCTTGAGCCCCGATCGCCTGGAGATCGAGGTCTCACGTCCTCACGGCGCCATCCACGCCGGCGCCCCGCAGGCCGACGGCGCCCCGACCGTTCTCGGGCAGCAGGACGCCTCGGCGGCGCAGGATTCCGTCGTCGACCTGGCCGAGGTCGACGACGGTCACCGGCGCGTATCCGTGCGCGCCCTCGGCCCGCGATGGGCCGACGTCGATCTAAGCCCTCTGGCGGCCGATACCCCTTACCAGTCCGGAGCACCGCTGTGAACACTCCTTCTCCCATTGCTCCCGTCCGCGACGCCATCCCCATCCGGCGCGCCCTAAGTCGCGGGCGCCTGCCAGGCCCGGCCCTCCTTCTCGCCCTCGCCATTGTCCTTCTGGCCGCCTCCCTCCTGGCCGCGGCGGCGGCCCGAGCCGCTACCAACCCGCCGACGGCCGGTGCAGGCGACTCAGCCGCCCCGGACAGCTCGGACAGCGCAGTCGGCGCGACGGACACCCCGGCGGATGCGGACTCGCGCAGCGCGGCCAAGTCGCTCATGGAGAGCGACTGTATTGCCCAGGTGCGCCAGAGCACCGGAGAGCAGGGCGAGATCACGGTCGGAGACTTGAGGAGCGTCTACACCTGGGCCCCCGGCTTCCTCGACGGCTCCCAGCCTTCCGCCCAGCCCGTCGACACTGGAGACTGGGCCGCGACCGCCACCGCCGCCGGCAAGCCCGTCGGCCTTCTCGAGGTGGTCACGGACAAGGGGCGCACCACCTGTACCCCCATGTTCGACGACGACCTGGCCACCGACGTCGACCAGATGGGCGCTGCCCACCTTATTCACGACCGCAACGCCAACGCCTGGTACTCGCTGAACGGCACCACGGTGACGGCTCTCGGGGAGGCTGCCACCCGGCGCCTGGCCGGCCCCATCGAACTGAACGACTACGGCGAGATTCTGCGCGAGCGCGCCGGCTCCAAGCCCAAGACCTCCGCCACCCAGAGCGAGACACGCTCCACCGCTGGGGGCTGGGCGATCTGGGGACCTGTCCTGGCGGTCGTCGTCGTCGGAGTCATCACCGTCATCATCACGGTCCGTCACGAGCGCAAGGTGACAGCGCCGCTGCGCCAGGCCCGAAACCGCGCCGATATGGCCGAGCGCGCTGACCGGCAGAGCCGGGACCAGCCCGAGATCGAGGGCGTCGCGGTGCGCCGGGGCATCCCGCGGGCGGCCATCGACCTGTCCCTCCTGGGCGATGGCGCCGAGGACGCCGCGGGCGCGACCGGCGGCGAGACCCTGGGCGACACGATCCCGGAGAGCCGCGCCGACTACCCCCGGGACCCGAGGGCATAGGCTGGCCCGGTGCGAATCCTCTCGATCGACTCCTCCCTGGGGACACAGCTCGCGGTCGTCGAAACCGCTGGAGCAGCCGAGGCCGCCGTCCTCCCCGGCAGACGCGATACGGACGCCGGCGATCGTGCTCTGCGAGTGCTGAGCCGGACCGAACAGACCGACACCCGGCGTCACGCCGAATCCCTGGGGCAGATGCTCTCCGAGGCCCTGTCTACCCCCGATGCGGCGGACCGTCCGCTGGACGCCGTGGTCGCCGCCACGGGGCCGGCCCCCTTCACCGGGCTGCGGGCCGGACTGGTGACAGCCAGGGTCGTGGGGCGCACTCGGGGCGTACCCGTCCACGGCGTTTCCAGTCTCGACGCCGTCGCCCGCCGGGCTCTGGACGAGTCGGCCGCCCAGGGCGGTGAGCCGGACCCCGTGGTCCTGGTCGCCACCGACGCCCGCAGGCGCGAGGTCTACGCAGCACTCTTCCGCGCCAACGGGCCCGACGACGTCACCCGCCTGACCGAGATCGACGTCTGCCCTCCGACCCTGGTCGTAGAGCGGATCAGCGAGCAGGCGGGCGGGATCGGAACCGTCGATCTCGTGGCCGGCTCCGGCGCCGCCCTCTACCCCGAGCTGGTGGAGCAGACCCGGTCCCGCGAGGCGCTCGCCCCTGTCTCCGGCGATGCCCTGACCCAGGTGCGCATCGCCCTGGCTCGCCTAGGCCGCGGCGAGGAGCTGGGGACGGAGCCGCTCTACCTGCGCCACGCCGACGTGCAGATGCCCGCCGCGCGCAAACGCGTGCACTGATCGGGTATCCCTCTTCAGATGACCGGGGTGGCGGGACCACACAGAGCCCTCGGAGTGCGGGAGATGGCCGAGGAGGATCTGGACGAGATCGCCCGTCTCGAAGGCGAGCTGTTCGGGGCCGAGGCCTGGAGTCGGGACCTGCTGGCGGCCGAGCTGGAGGCCTCCCGGGGATCCCGGGCTGATCGCCGCTATATCGTCGTCGAGGGTCCCGACGATCCAGACGGCGACACGGGGCTCCGGGCAGGACTCCTGGGTTACGCCGGCCTCTACCACGCCGACGGCCTGACCAGCGCCGATCTGCTGACCATCGCCACGGTCCCGGCGGCACGAGGGCGCGGTCTGGCCTCCCGCATGCTCACCGAGCTCGTGGGCACAGCCCGGCGGGCAGGCTGTCCCGACGTCCTGCTGGAGGTGCGCCAGTCCAACGAGGTCGCCCAGCGGCTCTACACCAGACACGGATTCGTCCCCATCGGGCGGCGCCGCCGCTACTACCAGGCGCCGCCCGAGGATGCGGTGGTCATGAGGCTGACGCTGAGTCCGCGCCTGGGCCCGATCGGGGCGAACGAGATCAGCAGGGCGAGTTCGAACTGAGGTGAGCGGCGCGCCCTCCCGGCCCGGACGGGCAATCACTCCCGACCGGGAGGATTGCGCCGGGGACGAAGAGGCAGATAGCCGCGGCAGGCGCCAGCCTTAAACACGGTCACCGGCTTCGCGTGGCCCCGTTGTTTGAGACCTCACAGATTTGTCTGACACCTCCATGACGAAAAGGTGGTCCCTGACAAGGTCGTCAGCATATTCAGCAGCGTTGAATCCGCAGTGGAGGACTTGCGAAATCCGCACGTTTCTGCGGATTCTCGGCACAGCGGAGCTGCTGGCGACGCGGAGGGGACCAATGGGAGTCCGAGCCCGGCTAGCCTTCTGCCGTGGCCAAAACATCTGCTCCTTCCCTGAAGAGGCGGACCGCCTTCTCCACGACCGTCTTCATGAAGCGCATGATGGCGATCTCGGGGCTGGTGTTCCTGTTCTTCGTCCTCTTCCACGCCTACGGCAACCTTCACTACTTCGAGGGTGAGATTGCTTACGATCACTACGCGCACTTCCTGCGTACGCTCCTCCAGCCGATCCTTCCCTACAGCGGCGTCCTGTGGATCCTGCGCGTGACCCTTATGGTCTGCCTCCTGGCTCACGCCGGCAGCGCCTTCCACCTGTGGGTGCGCAACAAGCGGGCCCGCGGCAACGACAAGTACGCAGTCAAGAAGCCCGGCGCGGACTACTTCGCCTCCCGCTACGCCATGCGCACCATGCGCTGGGGCGGTGTCATCCTGCTGCTGTTCATCATCTGGCACATCCTGCAGTTCACCACCCTGACACTGACGCCCGGGGGGCACTACGAGCATGGACGTGCCTACATGAACATGTGGTACGGCTTCCAGCTGTGGTGGGTGTGGCTCATCTACGCAATCGCGCTGGCGGCCCTGTGCCTGCACGTCTGGCACGGCGTGTGGTCGGCCCTGCAGACGCTGGGCGCGGTGCGGGGAAGCACCATCCCCTTCATCCGGCTGATCGCGTTCGTGGTGGCCTTCGGTCTGTTCGCCGCCTTCATGATCGTTCCGACGGCGATCCTCTTCAATGTGGTGCCCGAGCCCATGACCGGCGCCCAGTACGCGATCGAGGCTGCCAAGGCCGGCATCCTTTCCCACTGAGAGTGAACGACTATGACTGAACTCATCGACGGCCTGTACTACGAGGGCGAGAAGATCGCCGACACCAAGGCCCCCCACTCCGTCCCAATCGACCGGCGCTGGGAGCAGCGCAAGTTCGAGGCCAAGCTCGTCAACCCCGCCAATCGCCGCAAGCTGGACATCATCGTCGTTGGCTCCGGCCTGGCAGGCGGTGCTGCTGCCGCCTCCCTGGGCGAACAGGGCTACAACGTCAAGGTCTTCTTCTACCAGGATTCGGCCCGCCGGGCGCACTCCATCGCCGCCCAGGGCGGTATCAACGCCGCGAAGAACTACCGCAACGACGGCGACTCCACCTACCGGCTCTTCTACGACACGGTCAAGGGCGGCGACTACCGCGCCCGCGAGGACAACGTCTACCGCCTGGCCGAGGTCTCGGCCAACATCATCGACCAGTGCGTGGCTCAGGGCGTCCCCTTCGCCCGCGAGTACGGCGGCTTGCTGGACAACCGTTCCTTCGGCGGTGTTCAGGTCTCCCGTACCTTCTACGCCCGCGGCCAGACCGGTCAGCAGCTCCTCATCGGCGCCTACCAGGCTCTGGAGCGCCAGGTCCACGCCGGGACGGTCAAGGAGTTCCGCCGCCACGAGATGGTCGAGCTCATCATCGTCGACGGCCGCGCCCGCGGCATCGTCACCCGAGACATGGTCTCCGGGGAGATCGAGACCCACCTGGCCGACGCCGTCGTCCTGGCCAGCGGCGGATACGGCAACGTGTTCTTCCTGTCCACCAACGCCATGGGCTGCAACGCCACCGCCATCTGGCGCGCGCACCGCAAGGGCGCCTACTTCGCCAACCCCTGCTACACGCAGATCCACCCCACCTGCATCCCGCAGTCCGGGGACTTCCAGTCCAAGCTCACCCTCATGAGTGAGTCCCTGCGCAACGACGGGCGCATCTGGGTGCCCAAGAAGGCCGAAGACTGCGACAAGGACCCGCGCGACATCCCCGAGGAGGCTCGCGACTACTACCTCGAACGCATCTACCCGGCCTTCGGAAACCTCGTGCCGCGTGACATCGCCTCGCGCCAGGCCAAGAACATGTGCGACGAGGGCCGCGGCGTGGGCCCAGCCATCAAAGAGCGCGACGCCAACGGCAACGAGCGGATGATGCGCCGCGGCGTCTACCTGGACTTCTCCGAGGCCATTGGCCGTCTGGGCAAGGATGCCGTCTCCGCCCGCTACGGCAACCTGTTCGAGATGTACCAGCGCATCACCGGGGATGACCCCTACGAGGTGCCCATGCGCATCTACCCCGCCGTGCACTACACGATGGGCGGCCTGTGGGTGGACTACGACCTAGAGTCCAACGTCCCGGGCCTCTACATCGCCGGAGAGGCCAACTTCTCCGACCACGGCGCCAACCGCCTGGGCGCCTCCGCCCTCATGCAGGGCCTGGCCGACGGCTACTTCGTCCTGCCCGACACCATGAACGACTACCTGGCGGACATGCTGCGCCTGGGCAAGGTCGACCCCAAAGCCCCGGAGATCGCCGAGGCCAAGCGCTCCGTCGAGGAACGCGTCGCCCGCCTCATGGCGCTGCGCGGCACCCGCAGCGTGGACGACTTCCACATGGCCCTGGGCCGCATCATGTGGGAGTACTGCGGCATGGAACGGCGCGATGCCGGTCTGCGCGACGCCATCGAACAGATCCGTGCCCTCAAGGAGGAGTTCTGGCGCGACGCCCGTATCACGGGCCAGGCCGACGAGCTCAACCAGGCCCTGGAGAAGGCCGGCCGGCTGCTGGACTTCTTCGAGCTGGCCGAGCTCATGTGCATCGACGCCCTGCACCGGCGCGAGTCCTGCGGTGGCCACTTCCGGGCGGAGTCCCAGACACCCGAGGGTGAGGCCATGCGGCACGATGACGAGTTCCTCTACGTCGCCGCCTGGGAGTGGGGCGGGGAGAACCGTCCGCCGATCCTCCACAAGGAGGACCTCGTCTACAAGGACATCGAGCTCAAGCAGCGGAGTTACAAGTGAACATCAAGCTCAAGATCTGGCGCCAGAAGAACAAGGACTCGAAGGGCCACTTCGAGGAGTACGCCATGAGCGGGATCGAGGAGCACATGAGCTTCCTCGAGGTCCTCGACCTGCTCAACGAGCAGCTCTTCGCCGAGGGCAAGGAACCCGTCGCCTTCGACTCCGACTGCCGCGAGGGCATCTGCGGTCAGTGCGGTGTGGTCATCAACGGGCAGGCCCACGGGCCGATCCGCTCCACCACCTGCCAGCTGCACATGCGCCACCTGGCGGAGGACCCCTCCTTCAAGGATGGCTCCACCATCACGATCGAACCGTGGCGCTCCACCGGATTCCCGGTACTGCGCGACCTCATCGTGGACCGCTCTGCCCTGGACCGCATCGTCCAGGCCGGCGGCTACATCTCGGTCAACACCGGGGGCGCCCCCGAGGCCCACTCGGTGCCCGTGCAGAAGGAGAAGGCCGACGCCGCCTTCGAGGCCGCCGCCTGCATCGGCTGCGGTGCTTGCGTCGCCGCCTGCCCCAACGCCTCGGCCATGCTGTTCACAGGTGCGAAGATCTCGCACCTGGGCCTGCTGCCGCAGGGCCAGCCCGAGCGTCTCGCCCGCGTGGTGAGCATGCTCAACCAGCACGACGCCGAGGGCTTCGGCGGCTGCACGAACATCGGAGAGTGCGCGGCCGTGTGCCCCAAGTCGGTGCCGCTCGAGGTCATCTCGCGCCTCAACCGGGACCTGGGCCACGCCCTGTGGAAGGGCCAGCACGCCCACTGACCTCCTCCCATCTCCCATACGCCGAGCCGGGCATTTTTCGCGTAGTCCTACGCGAAAAATACCCGACTCGACGTGAGGGGCTAGTGGATGGTGAAGGTGACCCCGGTGAAGTCCGGGATCCGGAGAGTCCCTGGATCGGCCTCAGGAACGCCGTTGCCCACGAGGAGGACCTGGGCACCGGCCCGCCGGGCCGCGGTGTAGCCGGAGGCGGCATCCTCCAACACCAGGCAGGAGGCGATCGGTACCCCCAGGAGCTCGGCGGCCTTGAGGTACGCATCAGGATCGGGCTTGCCGCGCTCGACGTCGTCGGCGGAGACGACAATAGAGGGGATGGGCACCCCGGCCTCCTCCATACGCACCCGCATGAGCTCCATTGGGGCGGAGGTGACCAGGGCCAGCGGAACATCGGCCTCGAGCAGCGCGGTCACCAGAGCCGCGGCCCCGGGGATATCCGCCATACGCCCCGCCGTGCGCACGATCTCCTCGCGGGCGAAGCGCTCGTGGATCGCGTCGTGCTCCTCCGCCGTCAGGTCCGGCAGGAACCGGCGGATCGTGTCGATGCCGGTACGGCCTGGGGAATAGGCCATGATCTCGTCGAATCGCTCACTCATGCCGTGATCTCGGGCGAAGGAGCTCCACATCGACTCCACGACCGCCGAGGAGTCCACCAGGGTGCCGTCCATATCGCACAGGATCGCCTCGGCTCGGGCAAGGGGGACCAGCTCTTCGGCGGAGCCGTCCGACGACAGAAGCTGAACGGACATGGTGCCTCCTGGAAAGCTCGAGCCGAATAATGGTGCGAGTCTCAGTCTACTCCGACCGCGTTCGACAGGAGCAAGGGGAACCTACGACAGTTTCTTTGCGGCTTCATAGATCTCTCGAGTTTTTCCAGTGGAGTGCTCGCTGTCGGTGTCGAAGGAGCCGTTCTTCTTGGAGTAGACGATGCAATTGTCCATGGAAGAACCTTTCTTGGATGACGGGCACAGCCTTATCTTTGATATCTTTGGTTGTTTCATGGCGATAGCAAGGACCGGCGCGGCGGCATCGGTGTCCGGGCCGACGAGCGGGGCGCCGCCCAGACCTCCAACTGTGATTTCAGATTCAGAACTTTCTCCCTGATATCCTCCGAGTTGAAAGAAGATTAAAAGCTTGGAGCGATCACTCGGACCGGGCGTTTGGGTGATCTCCGTAAGCAGTTTCTTGGTTGCCGGCTCTGATACGGCAGTGGTCGAAGATGCAGTCACGGTAGTATCCCAGTCATTGAGTTTGAAAGAGTCCCATGATTCTGTTCCCACTTCTTTGTCCGGGCTGGGGGCTCGGGTGAATAGGTTGTCTGGAACTTTATCGACGTCTCCGCGGTTGATTTCCAGTCGACCTGAGGAGGTGCTGATCTTGTCCACCTCCTCTCCAGTATATTCGGCTGCGGTGTTCAGCATCTCACATTCTTGTGAGGGGTTCTTCTCCGTGCTGGCCGTGTTCGCGATGGGGGTTTCGTGGTCTTCAAGCGTCAGTTCTGTTCCGTGATACTGCCATGTGAAGGTAAGGGTGGCGCTGTAACTGTCAATGCGTTTCTTCTTGGGTAGCTCTTTATCCGCTTTCTGCGCCAGGGAGCATACGGCATCTGGGTTCGTGTTCGGAGAAAGGCTGATTGTGGCAACAGTGTTGCAGTCATCGTCTCCGTCAAGAAAAGTGCAATTCGAATGAGTTACATCGACCTTCTCAACACCGTCCTGCTTCAGGAGCCAAGAGCGGATGATACTGCCCCCGCCGTCGGAGCACGCCGAGAGCGGCAGGACCGCCAGGGTGACGGCGATGACGGCAATGAAGGATGCCGCCGGCCGTTTCTCGCGCCGGGTGTGGAGGCTGCGCCCGGGGCCGTCGAGGTGGCGGAGAGGAGCGTGCTGCCTGGGCCTGTTCATGGCAGGAGCGTAGGGGTGCGTGCGGGTAAGAGGTAGGGGTATTGATCCCCGCCGTGAGCCAGGCGACGTCGGGCTCGCGCACTGGCCTCGGAGCGCCCGGGATCCCTAGCTCCAGACCCCGGAGGAGCCACGGCGGTGGGAGCCGACCAGGTGGGTATCGATGATTCCGATCGCCTCCATGAGGGCGTACATCGTCGTCGGGCCGACGAAGCGGAAACCGCGGCGCTTGAGGTCACCGGCCAGGGCGACCGACTGCTCCGACTGCGTGGGGATGTCCGCGAACCGATGCGGTCGCGGAGTCGACTCTGGCCGGTAGGACCACACCAGGCCCGCCAGGCCGCCGTCGACGGTATCCCTGAGGTGCACCGTCGCGCGGGCGTTGGTGATGGTGGCCAGGACCTTGGCCCGGTTACGTACGATCCGAGCATCGGCCAGCAGTCGGTCCACGTCCGCCTCCCCGAAGCCGGCTACGGCGTCGGGGTCGAATCCGGCGAAGGCGTCGCGGAAGGCTGGGCGCTTGCGCAGGATCGTCGCCCAGGACAGGC
The DNA here is from genome assembly GCF_006546835.1 of Actinomyces johnsonii. Classification (GTDB taxonomy): domain Bacteria; phylum Actinomycetota; class Actinomycetes; order Actinomycetales; family Actinomycetaceae; genus Actinomyces; species Actinomyces johnsonii. The sequence goes on from NZ_VICB01000019.1 coordinate 115,782, forward strand.
CCGACTGGAAGGCCTCCAGGCTCACCCGCTCGAAGACTCCCCTCTCGTCGCGCACCGGCATGCCCCACTCGGTGTCGTAGTACTCGCGCAGCAAAGGATCGGTGGCGGCCCAGGCCGGCCGGGCCAGGCCGTCATCGCCCATCACCAGGTCCGGGTTGTCAGGCTCGGTCATCGCAGTACCTCCTCGTCTATTGCGCCCGTATCGCAGCTCGGTCGGCTCGCTTCAACGGTAGTCCGGGCTGAACCTGCTGGCCCGCCCCACAGGGGCCCGGTGAGGGGCTGTCCTCCGTTCGCGTCGGCAGGCGATAGGCTGAGGGCTTGTGAGCGACCCCCTCATCCTCGGCATCGAGTCCACCTGCGACGAGACCGGTGTGGCCCTCGTGCGCGGCCGCGAGCTCCTCGCCGACGTCACCGCCACCTCCATGGACCAGTACGCGCGCTTCGGTGGAATCATCCCCGAGATCGCCTCGCGAGCCCACCTGGAGTCCTTCCTGCCCACCCTCGATGCCGCGCTGGAGAGAGCGGGCGTCGAGCTGGGCGAGATCGACGCCGTCGCCGTGTGCGCCGGTCCCGGACTCATCGGCTCTCTGACCGTCGGCATCTCCGCCGCCAAGGCCCTGGCCGCGAGCCTGGGCAGGCCGATCTACGGTGTCAACCACGTCATCGGGCATTTGGCAGTTGACGAACTGGTCGACGGCCCACTGCCCGAGCAGTTCATCGGCCTCATCGTCTCCGGCGGACATTCCAACCTCCTGAGCATCCGCGACATCGCCACCGACGTCGTTGAGCTCGGCGGCACACTCGACGACGCCGCCGGAGAGGCCTTCGACAAGGTCGGCCGACTCCTGGGGCTTCCCTACCCCGGCGGTCCGCACGTGGATCGTCTCTCCCAGGAGGGCGACCGCAGTGCCATCCGTTTCCCCCGCGGTCTGGCCGCCGGCAAGGACAAGGAGCGTCACCGCTACGACTTCTCCTTCTCCGGGCTCAAGACAGCGGTGGCCCGTTACGTCGAGTCCCTGGAGGACGCCGGCCAGGAGGTGCCCAGTGCCGACGTGTGCGCCGCCTTCTCCGAGGCCGTCAACGACTCCCTGACGGCCAAGGCGGTCCAGGCTTGCCTGGATACCGGCTGCGATACGCTCGTCGTCGGAGGCGGCTACTCCGCCAACTCCCGTCTGCGCTCCCTGGCGGCCGAACGCTGCGAAGCCACAGGCATTACCCTGCGCCTGCCGCCGCTGCGCTTCTGCACCGACAACGGAGCCCAGATCGCCGCCCTGGGATCGGCCGCCACGCGCGCCGGCGTCGCCCCCAGCCCCATGGACTTCGCCCCGGACTCAGGGATGCCGCTGGACATCAGCGTCGCTCACTGACGTCCGCCGGCGTGCTGGACGGCGGCTTGTCCACCGCACCGTCGCCGCCGGCAGGGAGGCCGGCGGCAACGCCCCGGATGATGATCTCGATCTTGCGGTCCAATCCGCCCCGGTCCAACCAACTCTCGTTCGGGGTCAGTGCCTCGGGCAGATCTGGCGCCCGAGTTGCGGTGGCGAACCGGCTCGCCTCCTCCAGCCCCGTGGAGGCGCCCCGCCCGGCGCGGGCGACGGGCGAGCGCATGACCTCGATCTGCGCGTGCGTGGAAATGACGGTGTCGCCCACGAAGTCCAGGACCACGCCAGCCTCCTCCGCCCCCAGTCCGCCGTTGACCAGGCACTGGCAGGCCCTGACCACGGGGCCTGCGAAGAGCTGGTGTGCCCACGGCACACCCATGATGACTCCGGCCAGGCCCGGGTAGCGCTCCAGCATCCCCCAGACGGCCTCGACATGCGCCCTGACCGCATCGGGCCAACTCTCCCCAGCGGACGGGACATCGGCCTCGGCGGCGATCCTCTCCAGGCAGGCGGCCAGCAGATCCTCGCGCGAGGAGATCGTGCGATACAGCCCGGAGGCCGCCACCCCCATCCGCTTGGCCACTGCGGTGAGCGTGAAGTCCGCGATGCCGAGCTCAAGAGCGGCGTCGACGACGTCGTCGCGCGAGAAACCGGGTCTCGGTCCGGTCGGTCTGCCCAGTCGTGCTGGTGATGCCATGACAGTACCGTAGTGCGCTGCGACGGCGGTTGCCCCTGCTTCAGCGGTAAGAGTAAGGTGTGCCTTATCGAGTTCTGAAAGCCATTCAGAATTAGGGTCGACGGAAGGATGGAACCTGATGAGCACGCAGGTGCAGCGGTCGGCGCCAGGGGCGTTGTCGCAGTCGTCGTCACAGGTATCGCCACAGTCGCAGGTCTCGGAAGGCGCCGGTGGGGCGGAGGACCCCGGCAAGCAGGCCCGTCGGAGCAATACCCAACGCTCCCGCCAGGGGCAGGCCGCCATCGCCCGCCTCGGATCCCCCGTGCGCACCCGCCTGCGGATCGGCCAGGTTCTTGTCCTGCTCTCCGCGGTCCTGGCGGTGGCGCCCTATATCGCACTGGTCCAGCTCGGCGATATCCTCCTGCGCGCCTACCGGGCGGGCGTGAGTCCGGACCCGCAGCAGGTGCGCTCGGCCGTCATGATGCTCGTGAGCGCCTACTCCGCCCGCCTGTTCCTGTACTTCCTGGCGCTGCTCATCACCCACCTGGCCGACCTGTCCCTGCGAGACCGTCTGCGCCGCGACATCGTCGAGCGCATCTCCCAGGCTCCACTGGCCTGGTTCACCGCCTCCACCTCCGGGCGCATCCGCAAGGCGGTCCAGGACGACACGACCCTCGTTCACACCGTCATCGCCCACGGCCCCGTCGAGCGCCTCAACGCCGTCGTCACTCCGCTGGCGCTGCTGGTGTGCGCCATCTGGATCGACTGGCGCCTGGCTCTGCTGGCGGTCTCCACGCTCGTCCTCTACGTACTCACCTACTCGGTGTCCATGCGCGGTATGAACGAGAAGACCGTCGAGATGGACCGCAAGCTGGCGGCCATCTCCTCCACTATGGTCGAGTTCGTCTCCGGTATCGGCGTGGTCAAGGCCTTCGGGCGTGTGGGGCGCGCCCACTCGGCCTACCTCGCCGCAGCCGACGAGTTCTCCGCCTTCTACCGCGCCTGGGCGATGCCCCTGGTGACCGTCACCTGCCTGTCCTTCACCTGGGTCTCGATCCCCGTGCTACTCCTGGTCAACCTCGGTGGCGGGGCGCTGCTCATCCACGCCGGCGCCGTCACCCTGCCCCAGGTCCTGGCCACGACTCTCATCGCCCTGGTCCTGCCCGCTGCGCTCATCACCATCGCCTCGATCTCCTGGTCCTACCAGCTGGCCGGCGCCGCGGCCCTGCGCCTGTGCGAGGTCCTCGACACCCCCGTTCTGCCCGCCGCCGAGCGGCCCGAGCGGCCCCGCACGGCGCTCGTCGAGATCAGTCGTGTCTCCTTCTCCTACGGGGACACCCTCGCGGTCGATAACGCCTCCCTCACTCTGGAGCCCGGCACCGTCACCGCTCTGCTGGGCCCCTCCGGCTCGGGCAAGTCGACACTGGCCACTCTCATCGCCCGCTTCGCCGACCCCGACGCCGGCGCCGTTCGCATCGGCGGCGTGGACCTGCGGGACATGGACGAGGCCACCCTGTACTCCACCGTCTCCTTCGTCCTCCAGGACGCCCAGCTGCTCGGCACCACCGTGCGGGAGAACATCGCGCTCGGGCGTCCCGACGCCGATCTGGACCAGGTGCGCGCCGCCGCCCGCGTGGCCCGCATCGACGAGGAGATCATGGCCCTGCCGGGTGGCTATGACACCGTTCTGGGGCAGGACACGGCTCTGTCCGGCGGCCAGGAGCAGCGCATCGCCATTGCCCGTGCCATCCTGCTGAACACCCCCGTCATCCTGCTCGACGAGGCCACCGCCATGGCCGACCCCGAGTCCGAGGCCGAGATCCAGGAAGCGCTCAGTGCCCTGGTCAAGGACCGAACCGTTCTGGTCATCGCCCATCGCCCGGCGGCCGTGCGCGGCGCCGACCGCATCGCCGTCATGGAGCACGGGCGCATCGTCGCCTCCGGCAGCCACGACGACCTCGTGGACGAGCCCCACTACCGCGCCCTTCTGCGCCAGACCGGCGAGCTCTACGAGGCCACCGCTCCTTCCGGCCAGGAACCCGTCGCCGTGCCGAACGGACTCACCCGAGCAGATATCGGGGCAGAGAAGGAGACTCCCACCGCTGTCAGTCCGAAAGCCGTCGACGAAGCCGATCGTCCACGGCCTGTTCCTTCGGTTCCGACGCCGGCTGCCGACGCCCCCCGGGCCGTGAGCTCCCTGCTGTCCCGCTTCCGCAGGCTCATGCTGGACTCCTCCTGGCATCAGACGCGCAGCTGTCTCATTCTGGCAGCGGCCAACGGCATCGCCTCTGGGGCCGCACTGGTTTCACTCCTGCCCGCCTCGGTTGCCCTTGGCGCCGGTGCGCCCCGATGGGGGCTGTCCTTCGGCGGCTGGCTCATCGTCTTCGTCATCTGCGGCGTCGTCGCCGCCGTCACGGAGTTCCAGGGGCAGCGCCGAGGAATGTCCGGAGCCCTCGGCTTCATGCACGATGTTCATCATGCGGTCGGTGACCGGATTGCGCGCCTGCCTCTGCGCTGGTTCGACGCCGATTCCGCCGGAATCCTGTCGCGGGCCGTCAGCCAGGAGATGGTGGCCCTGGGGGAGTCCGCCGCCCATTTCATGTACATGCTCACCTCCACGACCGCTGCCTGTGTGATCGTCTGGGCCGGAGCCTGGGCCTGGGACTGGCGCCTGGGCCTGCTACTGACCGTGGCTGCGCCCCTGTTCGCGGGTCTGGTACGTGCCGCGCGCCGCCTCCTGGACCGCGGCAAGTCCATCTCCGAGCCCGCCGAGCGCGAGCTGGCCACCCGCGTCGTCGAGATCGCCCGCTGCCAGGGCGCTCTGCGCTCGTGCAGGGCCGCCACCGGCTACAGCCGCCTGACCTCCGCTTTCGATGACGGGAACCGCGCCTCGAGGCGCGCCCTGTGGTGGGAGACCGCCGGCAACCTCGTCAACGGGGCACTGAGCCAGGTCATCGTCGTCACCATGATCGCCCTGACCGCCTCCTTCGCGGTATCCGGCACCATGGAGCCCCTCGTGGCCGTCGCCATCATCGGCATGTGCCTGCGCTTCACCACCATGCTCGACGACATTGGCGCATCCGTCATGGGCTTGGAGGAACGGCGTCAGATGATGAACCACCTCGACGCCGTCATGGACGCCGAGCTCATGGCCGAGCCACAGGCCCGTGCCGAGCTACCCGACCCGGGCGCCGTCGAGCTCGACGACGTCGTCTTCGGTTACCGCGCCGACGAACCCGTCCTAGACGGAGTATCGATGAGCGTGCCCGCACGCGCCATGTGCGCCATCGTGGGCCCCTCCGGCAGTGGTAAGACGACCATCGCCCGCCTCATCGCCCGCTTCTGGGACACCGGCTCCGGCAGCGTACGCGTGGGCGGCACCGACGTGCGCGACATGCCGACCGCCCAGCTCATGGAGCAGCTCTCGATGGTCTTCCAGGACGTCTACCTCTTCGACGACACCCTGAACGCCAACATCCGCATCGGCAACCCCGCGGCCGACGACGAGCAGGTGCGCTGGGCAGCGAACCTCGCCGGTGTCACCGAGATCGTCAACCGTCTGCCCCACGGTTGGGACACGCGTGTAGGCGAGGGAGGACGGGCACTGTCCGGCGGCGAGCGCCAGCGCGTCTCCATCGCCCGAGCTCTGCTCAAGCGCGCACCGATCGTGCTGCTCGACGAGGCCACCAGCGCCCTGGACGCGGAGAACGAGGCCAATATCGTCGCCGCGATGCAGGAGCTGCGGCGCACCTCGACACTCATCGTCATCGCCCACAAGCTCGAGACGATCGCAGCGGCCGACCAGGTGATCGTCCTCGACGACGCCGGGCACGTCGCCCAGTGCGGGTGCCACGAGGACCTCGTGAAGGTCGACGGTCCCTACCGGGGCTTCTGGGAGCAGCGCACCCGGGCCCGCGGATGGGCGCTCGTGTAGGACACAAGACATGTGCGGCGAGCCGCGCGTCGCGGGCCGGACGGCGGCTACTACCCGAACGAGTGGTATCCGGGGTACCCGTTGTAGATGACGGTCGCTTGGGGCGCCTGAGGCGCGAAAGCATTCGTGGACTCCATGAGAGGCTCGCGCTGCCCCCAGGGGTCGTAGGCCAGAATCCGCATCGCAGTGGTGTACGACTGCTGGACCGCGCTGCTCGAACCGTTTGCGGTCACAACGGTTCCGGGAAGCACCAGCTCCTCCTGATCCAACTTGAGGCACACGAGACTCATCGTTGTGGGCCCGGGGGATCCGGGGGTGTACTGATTGACCGTCTTGATGGTGACTCGCCCGCTGGCGTTATCCCAGGGGATGAAACGGCCCGAGGATTTCATCTGTTGAAGCCACAGGCCGCGCCCGTCGACGACGGTTCGCACTGCCGTGACATTGCGATACCTCCAGATCACGAACCAGGTGAGGAATCCGAGCGTGGCGAGAAGGAGCAGGCCGACAACTGTGTACGGCCCAGGAAAAAGGAGAAACGGCAGGGAGATGGGAAGAGCAACCAAAGCCAGCATAATGATGGCGATGGCGGCAGGAATGAACTGCCTGTCGATATTGCGGGAGCGAACCTCGAGAGGCTGTGGTGGGAGAAGAGGCGAGACGTAGGGGGAGGACATATCTCGAGTGTAGGGAGATCCCCAAGGCCCCGCAAAGGGGTGTGCTCCCCAATGAGACTACGGGTTGAGAGGAAATGAGTGACGGACCAAAGGGGTGAGCGCGTTCTCCGTCTCGACAAGGGGCTCTGTTTGCCCCCAAGGATCGTGCGACAGAATCCGCACGGCAGTCCGATAGTTCTGTTGAGCGATGCCGCTGGGGCCGTCGCTTCGTAGTAGAGTCTCTGGAATCTCAACCTGCTCGTGATCAAGGTTGATCACAATCAGGCTGATCGTGGTGGAACGTTTGCTGGTGTGCTGCGTAGTGGTCTTGACCATGACGCGCCCGTGAGCCTGCTGCCAGGGGATGAGCCGGTGCGCCTGCCGCGTCTGCCGTAGCTCGATACCACGTTCGTCAACGATGGTGCGCATACCGATTGCCATAGCCCCGAGTGAGAAGAACGCCCCGATGAAGCAGATCAGTAGAATTCCGAAGAATATCTGAAACAGGATGATGCCGTTTCCGGAGGATGTGAACACGACGATGTTCAAGGGGATTGCTAACGGGGACAAGAGGGCTGATGTGATAAGGAAGGCGTAGAACTTTGCCATGGTCGCACGTGAACGTAGTACGAGCCTCTTAGTCGATGGGGAGTCAGCGGATGCTGCTGCGGGGATCATGTCCTCAGTGTAGGGATCGCGCCGATGAGCGTCCACGGGATGGTCTACCCATGCGCCGCATTGGTTCCTCGGCCTGGATCGTTGATGGGCCATGGGAACCTTGCTTATCTGCGCACGGTGGTGGATTGTATACTCCTGGAGACCTGTTTAGATGATGTTCTGGGGTGCCTGCATGAAGGTGTTCTCAGAGTCTATGAGAGGCTTGTGCTGGCCCCAAGGGTCATAGGCAAGGATACGTATCGCGGTCGCATATGACGTCGCTGTGGCGGCGTACGATCTGTTCGAGTTCAGAAGGGTCCCGGGAAGAACCAGTTCCTCATGATCCATTTTGAGGAATATGAGGCTCATGATCGCCATGTTGGCGCCAGGTGTGTACTGGCTCACCGTCTTGACGGCGATGCGCCCGTGCGCGTCCTCCCAGGGAATGAAGCGCTCGAACTGTTTTGACTGTTGCAATCGCAGGCCCTGGCTGTTGACAACTGTGCAGGCCCTGTGCACTTCGACGATCTTCCATAGGTAGAAGGACGGAACGGCAATGTTTAAAGGTATCGCGATCAGCAGCAGAGGCGAGATGGCTACCGCAGGCCCCTTCAATCCCAGGACGGTAAACAACAGGACGATGAGCAGATCAAGGAGCAGGCTTATTATAAGGGAGAATACGAAGCAGATGATGAGCCTTGTTTCGGTGTCTCGGGACCGCAGGACCAGTGTGTTGGGAAGCGATGAGCTCGGATACTGTGCTGCAGGGAGTGTCATAGAGGGAGTTTAGCGTTGAGCGTCCTCAATGAGAATGGGGACTTCTTTCTTCTTTCAGGAGGTGGAGGGCGCCGGCAAGAAGGGGAAACGGCAAAGCGGGCGTCGTCGTCACCGGATGAGGTACTGAACTTCCGGTCTCCTCAGGGTCTGGACGCCGGCGAGAGGAGCTCGATTGGGGCGCAGGGGACTGCCGGCAAGGGCCTCAGTCAGAGCGATCTGATGGCTGACTTTCTCCGCCCTCCATAGATCTCGACGGCGGCGACCTGGCGTTGGTGAGCATTCACAGAGGGTAATTCACAGACGTAGAAAGCCCTGCGTTTTACCCGCGTCAGAGACCGTTCTTCTTACCCTGTGAATAAGCCTCATGGTCGCGTGCGTCATCGGCCTGCCGTTGAGTCTGGTGGATCTGTGGCGCTATCTCTCCGGCCCCAGGCCGACCCTGGTCATCGACGCCGCGGGCGTGCACGATCACTTGATCCGCGACTCGGTGGGTCTTATCCGGTGGGAGGAGATCGAGGAATTCAATGTGCGCACGCTCAACGGCTGGCTCAAGGTCGGCAACAACGACTGCGTCCTGGTCTACTTGCGCGCGCCGCAGGCGACCCTGGAGCGCCTGCGCCCCGCGCTGCCGCCGCGGGTGACGCGCCGGATGGAGAGGAGCTTCTCCCACGGCCACACGACGATTCCGCTTCCCGCCCTGCTGGGGAGCCCCGTCACCAGCATGACCAGTCTCCTGCGCGACGAGATAGGGAAGCGGACGGGCCGCTCCTGAAAGGGGAGCGGCGCCCGTGCGTCGTCAGGATTTGGCCGCCAGCGAGAGCACCTCGGTGGGGCGCAGGGGCCTGCCGGCGCGGGCCTCGGCCAGCAGCAGCCTGACAGCCGCCTCTCTCTGCCCCCCGTAGGCCCCGACGGCGGCGATCTGACGCTGGTAGGAGGCTCCCGTCTCCAGGGTGGCGCGCACGGAGTCCAGCTCAGTGGCGCAGCCGAGATCCTCGGCGACGGGAGCGAGCTCAGTGAGCATCCGCTCAACCGTGTCGCCAACCAGCTCCTCCTCGCCGGCGGAGTTGACGATGAGGATCGCGTCCATGCCGTAGCGCGCCGAGCGCCACTTGTTCTCGGCGACGTACCAGTCGGGCATCGCGTCGAGTTCCTCGCCGCGGTCCAGGGTGCGGGAGAAGGATTCCACAAGGCACTGGGTCAGCGCCGCGATCCCGGCCAGCTCGGTCAGGTTCGTGGCGGCGTCGCAGGCCCGGATCTCGATGGTCCCCAGTCGTGGGGAGGGGCGCACGTCCCAGCGGATTTCGGTGAAATCCTCGATGACGCCGGTGTGGACCAGGTCTCCGGTGTAGCTCTCCAGCTGTTCCCAGGTGTTGAACTGCTCGGGTGCGCCGGCGGTGGGCAGCTGCTGGAACATCATGGCCCGGTTGTCCGCGTATCCCGTGTCCGCACCCGCCCAGAAGGGCGAGGAGGCGCTCAGGCACTGCAGATGGGCGGTGCGCGTGAGCAGGGCCTTGAGAATCGGTAGGACCTTAGCCCGGTCCTCGACCCCGACGTGCACGTGGGTGCCGAAGATGAGCATCTGGTGGCCCCACAGCCGGGTGCGGTCCACCAGGCGGGCGTAGCGCTCGGCGTTGGTCACCTTCTGCACCAGCGGGTCTGCGAAGGGGTGGGTGCCGGCCGAGGCCAGGTCCACGCGCAGGGGGTCGGTGACTGGAAGGACACGGTCGAAAGCGAGGGCGATGTCCTCCACGCACTCTGCGACGGTTCGGCGCGCCCCGGAGACCAGCTCGATGGTGTTGAGCATCATCTCGCCGTGCACGTGCGGATCCGGGCCCACCTTCTGGAGGATCTCCTCGGCGCACTGGCGCAGGTCGAGGCTGTCGCGGTCGATGAGCGCCAGCTCCCACTCCACTCCCAGCGTGGATCGCTCCGATCTGGTGAAGGGCAGGGACTGGGGCCGGCGGGCCGGCGGCAGGTCCGTTGTCGTTCCGGCGGCGGATGCGGTGCTCTGGTTCGTGTCCTGCATGTCCTGGTCGTCTCCTCGGGTCCCTGACGGGTGCTGGCAGGTGGTGCGGTGGCTAGTCGCAGGAAAGGGCGTCGTCTTCCCGGCGCATCGGCGAGTCGGTTGATGAGCCGGCGGCGATGGGCTCGACGACGAGGACGGCGCCCTTGGCCTTGCTCCCGACGCGAGTCAGGATCCAGGTCTCCGACTCCTGGCCGCTGAGCCTCAGCGAGGCGCGCAGTGCGTCGGGGGAGACATCGACTCCGCGCTTGAGGATTTCCAGGCTTCCCACTCCCAGCTCGCGGGTTCGGGCACGCAGGGTCTTGAGCCTCAGCGGCAGGATCTCGGTGAGCCGGAAGGATCGCACGAAGGGCGCGGTCGCCTCGTCGGGGAGGCTCTCCGATGTGAGGTAGCCGATTCTCGGGCCTACTGGCCGGGCTGTCATTGCCTCGCAGAGGTGGGCGACGACCCCGGCGCGGATGGCGGCGCCGTCAGGCACGTGGATGATGCTGCCCAGATCGTCGGGCGATGAGATCGGGTCGACCTGAACCGGTGGCTCGGAAGGATCGGTGACGCTGGAATCGGTCAGCGTATGGGCGCTCGCCCCGTCGACCCCGGAGCGCAGGACCAGCGCGGAGCGTCCGGGGCCCTCCGGGGCCAGAGGACCGCACCAGATGGCGGCCTCGACGACGTCGCCGTCCACGCTCACCCACTGGGTGTGGGAGTCGGAGGGCAGAGCGGTGTGGTCGATGCCGGGGGCGACCTTGACGCCGAGAGCGGGTACTGACTCGCGCAGCGAGAGCACGCGCGACAGGGCCGGCGACCACTGCTCGGGATCGGTGATGCGCCTCCCCTGGGCCCGACGGGCCGGATCTGCGAAGATGGCGTCCACCCCTCGCTCGGTCAGGTTGATCTCCATGGCGTCGGTGCACTCGACGCTCGCATGGGGGAAGGGCATGAGGTTGATGGTGGCCAATGCGGCCGTGGCCTCATCGCGGTCGACGGCGAGCACCGGAAGATCGAGCCCGGCCAGTGCGACGGCATCACCGCCGATCCCGCAGCCCAGATCAGCGACCTTCGAGATGCCCGCAGCCGCGTATCGAGCGGCGTGGTGGGCCGAGACCGCCAATCGGGTGGCCTGCTCCAGGCCATCGGCGGTGAAGAGCATCTGCTGGGCGAAGGGTCCGAATTTGGCTGCGGCCCGGGCGCGCAGACGCTGCTGAGTCAGGGCGGCCGCCACCAGAGCGGGGGAGTGCCCCTCCTCGCGCAGGGAGCGTCCCAGCGACAGGGCCTCGGCCGGGTCGTAAGGGGGCAGGGAGGACAGAAGCTCCCAGCCCTCGGGCGTCAGGAGGAGCGCTACGTGGTTCTCAGCCATCACGACAGATCATTCCACGGCGAACCTGCCGATGCGCATGATGTCCGCTGGGTGGAGTGCGAGGAGGCCCCGGAGAGCCGGCGGGCACCCGGGTGGGTAGTGTTGTGCGTAACGCCCCGCGCTCCGGTGGGGTCGCACGACGGTGGACGGAAGGACGGGTGGGGAGGCGATGGCTGATGAGGAGCCGCGGATCGGCGCTACCGGCGCGTTTGACGCCGCCGCGGACCGCGGTGATGATCGCGGTGCTCATGGCAGGGGGGATCCGGAGCCGACTTCTCGTCCCGGAGGTGGTCGTAGAGCTCTTCTGCGGCGGCTGACACTGGTCCTTCTCTTCCTGGCCGGCGTTCTGGCCGTCGTCACGGCCGGGGCCGGCATCTGGGCCTGGACTGTCAGTTCCGGGCATATCGAGGTCGCCGGTGAAAGCGATGATGACGGCGCGGCACGGGCTCCGGTGGCGATCGTGCTGGGAGCCGCCGTGCACGCCGACGGGCGGCCCTCGCCCTGGCTGGCCTACCGGCTCGATGTCGCCGCCGACCTCTACACCAGCGGCAGGGTCGAGGCGATTCTGGTATCCGGGGACAATCGGCGCGTCGGCTACGACGAGCCTACCGCCATGCGCGACTACCTCGTCTCCAAGGGAATTCCCCACCAGGCGATCGCCCTGGACTACGCGGGCTTCGACACCTACGACACCTGCGTACGGGCCCGCAGGATCTTCGGGATCGAACGCGCCCTGCTCGTGACCCAGGACTTCCACGAGCCGCGTGCGGTCGCCATCTGCCGCACGGTCGGCGTCAGCGTCGACGGCGTCGGCGACTCGCGGGCCCGTGGCGACCGCACCACCTGGGCAGTCAGCTGGGTGCGTGAGCGTCCGGCCACGATCAAGGCCGTGGCCGACGTTGTCTCCCGGCGCGAGCCGACCCTGGGGCGCCGGGAGACGAGCGTGAAGGAGGCCATCACCTGGACCCGCGAGCACCGTCGCTGACGAGGGCTGACGCCCACGGCGAAACCGGCGCCGCGCTTTGGCACTCGCGTTGACTGAGTGCTAACGCCGTCGTAGATTCTCCGTCAGGCGCAGCGGAGTGCTCGCACTGGTCCTGGGACGCAGGCGGGTGCCTTCTGCGACTCGCACTCCTGCTTCGTGCCGGACCGGCACCCGCGACGGCGGTCGGGCGCGCCTCGGGAGGGCGATCAAGCCGATCTACTGCACGTTGAAGAGAAGGAGGAGGTCTCCGATGTCGATCTCCATCAAGCCGCTCGAGGACCGCATCGTCGTCCAGACCCTCGAGGCCGAGCAGACCACCGCATCCGGCCTGGTCATCCCCGACACCGCCAAGGAGAAGCCCCAGGAGGGCAAGGTCGTGGCCGTGGGCCCCGGCCGCGTCGACGACTCCGGCAAGCGCGTCCCGGTCGACGTCGCCGAGGGCGATGTCGTCATCTACTCCAAGTACGGGGGCACCGAGGTCAACTACGCCGGTGAGGACTACCTGATCCTGTCGGCCCGCGACGTCCTGGCGGTCGTTGCCAAGTGACCCGCTGAAATTGCTCGCGCCGCACGGCGCCGCAACGTGTTGAGGGGGAGGCACCGCATGGTGCCTCCCCCTCAACACATATGCGCAATATGCCTGCTGCATGTGTGCGCCGCGTCCGGAAGAATGTCCGGACGTGAACTGGGAACGTCTGTGCTGTCGATTCCCTGAAACAGGGCGGAGCGTCAGGCCGGTTCATTGGCGAAACGGCGTGCCTGCTGCTCGTAGTAAGCGCGCCGCTCCTCCTCGCTCATGCCTCCCCAGACGCCATAGGGCTCGCGAGTGCTTAGAGCGTGCTCCCGGCACTCTTCCAGGACGGGGCAGTCCTGACAAATGGCCTTTGCTCGTTCGTCCCGTCGTCGACGGGAACCGCCTCTCTCTCCTTCGGGGTGGAAGAAAACCGAGGAATCCATGCCGAGACAGGCCCCCCGGTACTGCCACTCCCAGAGGGTGGAGATCGGGCCGGGCAGACGCGATGAGTCGTGCATTGCCTCCCTCCCCTCCTTTGGATACGGCGGTTGGGCACACCGAACTTGATGCGCTATACGTAACGATAAGATCGCACGCGGCGTTAATCAAGAAGAATCATTCTATCTCACAACGAAATTATCTTCAGATTTGCCGAGTATCCGTGTTTTGGTTATCTGGAAACGTGCGTCATATTGTGGCGCTCGAATAGCAGAAACGTTTTGTGAATGATGTATGCATGTGGAACATCTTTTTTCTGAAACTTTCCGCGTTCATTGTTGCTTGATGTTTGGGGTGGAGGTCACGTCGTCGCCGTGGTCTCGGAGGCGGCCCGGAATCCCTCTCGGTCCTGCCCCGGCGCCCGGTACCGGGCGGGCGACGGATGAACGGGCGGGGGATATGCACGGGGCGCTCGGGTCGTCTTACGATGTCCCCGTGAGCGACTCGATCACCAGCCCTGACGCCTTTGCCCCTACCGGACTCACCTACGACGACGTGCTCCTGCTGCCCAGGCTGACCGACGTCATCCCCTCCGAGGTCGATACGACCTCCAGACTGACGCCGCGGATCAACCTGGCCACTCCGTTGCTCTCAGCCGCTATGGACACCGTCACCGAGTCGGACATGGCCATCGCCATGGCCCGTCAGGGCGGCATCGGTATCCTTCACCGCAATCTGTCCATCGAGGAGCAGGCCCAGCAGGTCAGGCGCGTCAAGCGCTCGGAGTCCGGCATGGTCTCCGACCCGGTGACCGTCGGGCCCGAGGCCACCATCGCCCAGCTCGACGAGCTCTGCGGCCACTACAAGGTCTCGGGACTGCCGGTCGTCGACGCGGCAGGCAACCTTCAGGGCATCATCACCAACCGCGATCTGCGTTTCGTCCCACCTGAGCGCTGGGCGCGCCTGACCGTACGCGAGTGCATGACGCCGCGCGAGCGCCTCATCACCGGAGCCACCGGAATCTCGCGGGAGGACGCCAAGGCTCTCCTGGCCGAGCACCGCATCGAGAAGCTCCCCCTTGTCGACCCTGAGGGGCGCCTGACCGGCCTCATCACCGTCAAGGACTTCGTCAAGACCGAGCAGTACCCCAATGCCACCAAGGACGCTGAGGGGCGCCTCGTGGTGGGCGCCGCAGTCGGTTACTGGGGGGACACCTGGGACCGTGCCGGAGCCCTGGCCGAGGCCGGTGCGGACGTCCTCATCGTCGACACCGCCAACGGCGGCGCCAAGCTGGCGCTGGAGATGATCTCCCGCCTCAAGTCCGACTCCGCCTTCAGCGGCATCGAGGTCATCGGCGGCAACGTCGCCACCCGCGAGGGTGCCCAGGCGCTCATCGACGCCGGGGTCGACGCCGTCAAGGTGGGGGTGGGGCCCGGTTCCATCTGCACCACCCGCGTCGTGGCCGGCGTGGGCGTGCCCCAGGTGACGGCCATCTACGAGGCCGCTCACGCCTGCAACCCCGCCGGCATCCCGCTCATCGCTGACGGCGGCCTGCAGTACTCCGGGGACATCGCCAAGGCCCTCGTGGCCGGTGCGGAGACGGTTATGCTCGGCTCCCTCCTGGCCGGCTGCACGGAGTCTCCCGGGGACCTCGTCTTCGTCAACGGCAAGCAGTGGAAGCGCTATCGCGGTATGGGGTCGCTGGGCGCCATGAGCTCGCGCGGGCGCACCTCCTACTCCAAGGACCGCTACTTCCAGGCCGATGTCTCCTCCGACTCCAAGATCGTCCCTGAGGGCATCGAAGGCCAGGTCCCCTACTCCGGGGCGCTGGGCGACGTCGTCTACCAGCTCATGGGCGGGCTGCACCAGTCCATGTTCTATGTGGGTGCGCGCACGATCCCCGAGCTCAAGGAGCGCGGGCAGTTCGTGCGCATCACGAGCGCCGGGCTCAAGGAGTCCCACCCCCACGACGTCAAGATGACCGTCGAGGCCCCCAACTACACCGGGCGCGACAGCGCCTGAGCCCGTGGGCCGTTCCTCCGCGAGCTCTGCGGCTCAGCACGCGGGGGAGTCCGGCAGGGGCCAGGCGATCTGGGCCGGGGCGCGCGAGGGGTTCTTGCGCGCCAGCCACTCGTTGAAGGACTCGGCCCAGCGACGGTGGGCCCGGGCCTGGAAGGCCACGAGCTCCTCCGGCCCGAGATCCGCTACCTGCGGGTGCGCGATGGCCAGGGCCTCGAGCACGTCGAGGGTGGCGGCCACGTCCACATCCGCGCTGTGCAGGGCCTCATCGAGCTGAATGCCGTAGACCTCGCAGAGGTCGCCCAGGCGGCGCTTACCCCGGCGGTAACGGTCCACGGCCCGGTCCAGGACCAGGGGATCGGCGATGGGACCCGGCTCGCGATTCAGGCGCTCGCGGATCGTGGGCAGGCCGTGGCGGGCGAGCTCGGACTCCATGAGCGTCAGGTCGTAGGAGGCGTTGAAGATGACCACCGGGGTGCCTGCTGCCATCGCGGACACCAGAAGATCGCTCACCTCCGCCAGCACTTCGGTCACCGGCCTCCCCTCTGCCCGGGCCCGTTCGGTGGTCACGCCGTGGACCGCGGAGGCCGCTTCGGGGATCTCTACACCGGGGTCGGCGAGCCAGGTGGTCACCGACTGCCGCCTGTCCCCGCCGGACGACCGCTCGCCGCGCCAGACCAGTGCCGCCGTGACGAGGCGGTCCTGGCCGGGGTCCACGCCGGTGGTCTCGGTGTCGAAACCGAGCAGGGGACCGAAGGGCCAGGCGGGGAAAGCGGCGGGGGCGGCGTCGGATGCGGGGGCGGGCCGGTGGGTGCTCATGCCCCCAGCATGCCACCGGGGTATGACGCCTATGTAAGTCGCCAAGTTGCCCCTGCCTGTTGTTCGCTGTCGCGCCTCTCTGCTGCGGGGCCGGTCGCTCCGGTAGATGTGGGCTGGGCCCACTAGGATCGGGCCATGAGCACAGAGGTCGAGATCGGACGCTCCAAGCGCGCCCTGCGCGCCTACTCCTTCGATGACATCGCTCTGGTGCCGGCTCGTCGCACCCGCGACACCTCCGAGGTGCGCGTGGGCTGGCAGATCGATGCTTACCACGTGGACCTACCGGTCATGGCATCGCCCATGGACTCGGTCATGAGCCCCGAGACCGCCATCATGGTCGGACGCCTGGGCGGGATCGGCGTGCTGGATCTGGAGGGCCTGTGGACCCGCTACGAGGATCCCTCCGAGGCCCTCGAACGCATCCGTCAGGCGGACCCGTCCCGGGCCACCAGCGTCCTGCAGGAGGTCTACCGCGCACCCGTGAGCCCCGAGCTCATCACCGAGCGGCTCATGCAGATCCGCGCCGCCGGCGTCGTCGTCGCCGGGCGGCTCAGCCCCGCCCAGACGCAACGGCACTGGCGCACCGTCGTCGAGGCGGGCGTGGACCTCATGGTCATCCGCGGCTCCTTCGTGTCGGCCGAGCACGTCTCCGGAGCCGTCGAGCCCCTCAACCTCAAGCGCTTCATCTACGAGCTCGACGTGCCCGTGGTCGTCGGCGGGGTGACCACCTACACCGCCGCCCTCCACCTCATGCGCACCGGCGCGGCCGGGGTCCTCGTGGGGCAGGGCGGTGGTGCCTCCTCGTCGGTGCGCCAGGTCCTGGGCCTGCACATGCCCATGGCCACCGCCGTGGCCGATGTCGCCGGGGCCCGGCGCGACTACCTCGATGAGTCCGGGGGACGCTATGTCCACGTCATCGCCGACGGCTCGGTGGGAAACTCCGGCGACGTCGTCAAGGCCATCGCCTGCGGCGCCGACGCCGTCATGCTCGGCGCCGCCCTCGCCCGGGCCGAGGAGGCTCCCGGCGGCGGTTACCACTGGGGTGCCGAGGCCCGCCACGAGCGCCTGCCACGGGGCTTCCGCAGCCATGTGGGCACGGTTGGCACTATGGCGGAGATCCTCAACGGTCCTTCCGACCGCGCCGACGGTACCCTCAACATCATGGGTGCCCTGCGTCGCACCTTGGCCACCACCGGCTACGCCGACGTCAAGGAGCTCCAGAGGGTCGAGGTCGTTCTGGCCCCCTATGCGGGTTCCTGAGCGGACCCCGCCATGCCCGGCGGTGTTTCTGAGGGTCGGAACAGTGCAACTGAGCCATGATCTCGGGTAGTCTCGGCCGAGACGGCAGCCGTCGCGCTGCTCACACCGGTGCGGGGCCATGTCCGGTTCCCGTGCCGTTAGCCCCCACATGTCATAAGGAGCTTCACATGGCCCAGGTCACCGCCACCATCGCTTCCAAGGTCGGTCTGCACGCCCGTCCCGCCGCCACCTTCGTCAAGGCCGTCGCCGAGAAGGGCGTCCCGGTCACCATCGCCAAGGAAGGCGGCGCTGCGGTCGACGCCTCCTCCATCCTCGGCGTGATGACTCTGGGCGCCGGCTTCGGCGACGTCGTCACCCTGGCTTCTGACGCCGACGGCGCCGACGCCGCCCTCGAGGAGCTCAAGGCTCTCCTGGAGACCGACCTGGACGCCTGAGAACAGTCCCAGCCTGACGGGGCGCGCTCCACTGCGGAGCGCGCCCCGTTCATGTTGGGACGCTCAGGAGCACCCGTGACGGACAGTGCCGTGGACATCGGGACGTCGCAGTGGGGATCGTGGCGGCCGCCGTCGCCCTGGAACTGACGGGACTGGTGTCGCAGGCCTGGACGAACCGGCTGGTCAGTGACGGCGAGAAGCCCCGCCGCACCACCCAGCCGCGCACGAGCAGGACCCTGTGGATCGTGTCCGGGGAACTCGATCAGCCGGGACTGTTGGTTCAGCTGCCGGCCCTGACGGAGAAGTTTCGCCCCGAGCCCGTGGGGCCCTTCCCGGGCTGGGCTCCCGTCCTCAGCCCTGCCCCGCTGGGAGCAGCGGGACGTACCACTGGACGCCGGTGAGGAGGATGCGGGTGTCCACGTTTCCCTCCCAGCTGACGCCGATGCCGTGTTCCTGGAGGATCGGGATGACGACGGTCCTCATCAGTTTGACGGTCGTGGCGTCGTAGAGCTCCTTGCGCCGGGAGTTGTTCAGGGCCTTGTACTCCTCCTCGCTAATGTGAGCGGGCCAGAAGATGCCGTAGCTGAGGTAGGTGCTGCCGCTCTCCACGAGGCCCTCGGTGTCCTGCTGGTGGAAGAACACGTACCCCAGGTCGCCCTGGCCGCCCTCGATCTCCGCGTGTCCGCAGGTGTTGCAGCAGGCGAAATCCTGCTCCGCGACGACGTGGGCCCTCCGCAGCGCCTCGAAGGCGCGGTCCAGCCTGGTAGCGGGCACATCCCCGAATCCCGCCTGTTGGGCGCGGCGCGCATCGATCAGGTACTGGGCGATGGCACGGCACTGCTCGTCGGACAGCGTGCCGTCGCCCTCCGCGTCCTCCACCGCGGAGGCGATCTCGAAGGAGTGGTCGTTGATGCAGTCATTCCCGCGCACGAGTTGCATCCAGATGAGGTCGCGGATGTACTCCTCGAGTTCGGGGTCAACCACGCCCCCGAGCAGCTCGTCGGGAATTCTCAGTCCGTCGGGCTGGGCGTTCAGTTCGGTCATGGTCGAGACCCTAACAATCACCACCGACGGAAAGGGGCTTGGTGGCTCTGCCCGGCCCCTAGACGACACCTCTCGCTGCCAGGGGTTCTGGCCCGGATAACCCTGATGGCCGGGCTGACCCTGGACCGGATACGGGACTGGCTCAGCCTGGTTCAGGCGCGCTCATTCCTGCTCGCCCCCAGAGGGGGTCGGCTTGATCCACCACCACAGGCCCATACCCGCAGCGATGGCGAGCAGGCCCAGGCCAGCCCACAGGTTGGCGTTGATGCCTCCGGTCTTGTCCATCTCGTCGGCGCTGTTAAACAGGACCGAGCACACCACCAGGTACAGGCCGATGAGCCCCAGTGCCCCGGTGATGACCGCCCGGATGTCCGTGAGTGAACGATTGCTCATGAGTGTTCTCCTTCGTGTATCCGGGCGGATCTAGTGGAAGATGCTGTTGAGTGTGATGACCAGGGCCCCGGCGATGATCCCCAGCGGGATCGGACGGCGGTACCAGGGCAGCTCGTGCAGGTGCGGGTCGGTGCGCTCGCTCTTGGGGGTCAGGGCGTAGACGAAGCCCTTGAGTTCGGAGTCGGGCTTCGGCTTCGTGGCCAGGGAGACCAGCACCGTGATGACGACGTCGACCGTGAAGGCCACGCCCGCCGCCAGGAAGGCGCCGCCCTGACCCGGCATGACCAGGGTCCCGGTCTTGATGAGGATGTTGACCACCAGGGAGCCCAGGGTTCCGCCGACGAGTCCGGTCCAACCGGCCTGGGACGTGGCCCGCTTCCAGAACATTCCGATGATGAAGGTCGCGAACAGCGGCGCGTTGAACATCGAGAACAGTATCTGGAGGTAGTCCATGAGGTTGGAGTAGCTCGCGGCGATGATCGCGGTGAGGATCGCGACCACGGAGGCCGTCAGGGTCGAGAGCTTGCCGACCTTGAGGTAGTGGGCGTCGTCGGCGTCCTTCTTGAGGTAGTGCTGATAGATGTCTACGCCCCACACTGTGTTGAAGGCGGAGATGTTCGCGGCCATACCGGCCATGAAGGAGGCCAGCAGACCCGTGATCGCCAGGCCCAGCAGACCGTTGGGCAGTAGGTCGCGCATGAGGTAGAGGACCGCGTCGTTGTACTGGTAGTTCGTGTTGGCCCCGGATTTGAGCTGCTGGACCTCGGTGACCAGGACGCCTGCGACCATGCCCGGGATGATGACGAGGAAGGGCACGAACATCTTGACGAAGGTGCCGATGATCGGGGTCGACTGGGCCGAGGAAATCGAGTCCGAGGCCATGGCCCGCTGCACCTCGACGAAGTTCGTCGTCCAGTAGCCGAAGGACAGCACGAAGCCCAGGCCGAAGACCAGGCCGATCACCGACATCGCATTGGAGTCGAAGCCGGAGATCGAGTTGCCGGGCCAGGAGTGCAGCTGCTGGGCCGGGTCGGTGCCGGCGAGCTTGGCGGCGGCGGTGATCTTGTCAGTCAGGCCGTGCCAGCCGCCCACGCGGTGCAGGCCGATGAGGGTCAGGGGCAGCAGCGCGGCCACAATGACGAAGAACTGGAGGACCTCGTTGTAGATCGCCGCGGAGAGCCCACCCATGGTGATGTAGGAGAAGACGATGACGGCGGCCACGATGAGTCCCACCCACAGGGGCCAGCCCAGCAGCCAGTTCATGATCTTGCCCAGCAGGTACAGGTTGATGCCGGCGATGAGCAGCTGGGCCAGGGCGAAGCTGAGCGCGTTGACCAGGTGAGCGGCGGTGCCGTAGCGCTTGAGCATGAACTCGGGTACCGAGCGCACCTTGGAGCCGTAGTAGAAGGGCATCATGACCAGTCCCAGGAAGATCATGGCCGGGACCGCGCCGATCCAGAAGTAGTGGAAGGTCGGCATACCATACTGGGCGCCGTTGGCGGACATTCCCATGATCTCGACCGCGCCAAGGTTCGCCGACACGAAGGCGATACCGGTCACCCAGGCTGGCAGGGAACGGCCAGAGGTGAGGAAGCCGTCCGCCGTGGCAGCCTTGGATCGGGCGATGAGTCCGACGCCGATGACGAAGGCGAAGTAGATGGCGATGGGGATGTAGTCGTACCAGCGCGCGGCAATGAGTGTGCCGGATGACGCTGACGAGGCTGACAGAGCGTGCAGCGTGGAGGACATCTGTGTACCTCTCGAGGATCTGTTTCAGGTGAGCAAGCTCATTCTTGCTGCTTGGCAGACTAGCACGGCGACGACATCGGCATAGATGATTGTGCCTGCCCGGGGCCATCGGCGTCGCTGGGTAGAGTGCCTTCCATGACTCTGACTGCTGCTGCCGACGGCTCCTCCCTGGGCAACCCGGGACCGGCCGGCTGGGCCTGGTACGTGGACGATGACTGTTGGGCCGCCGGAGGCTGGGAGAGCTCGACCAACAACCGCGGCGAGCTCACCGCCGTCCTGGAGCTCCTGCGGGCCACCGAGGCCGCTGGACTCGCTGGCGAGGAGCTCCTCATCCAGTGCGACTCCCAGTACGTCATCAACTCCCTGACCAAGTGGCGCCACGGGTGGAAGAAACGCGGCTGGCGCAAGGCCGACGGCAAGCCGGTCCTCAACGCCGACCTCGTCAAGGACCTCGACGCCGCGCTCGCGGGCCGCACGGTGCGCTTCGAGTGGGTGCGCGGGCACGTCGGCCATCCCATGAACGAGGCCGCTGACTCTCGGGCCCGCGGCGCCGCGACCGCCTACCAGCAGGGCCGCCCGGTGCCCTCCGGACCCGGCTGGACCCGGGCAGGCCGTGCACAGGAAGCGGCACCCGACGTGGTCTTGGACGCGGCGCCGTCGAGCGCTCCTGGCGGCGCGCCGCGGACCGACGCCCTGTTCTGAGTCGCGGCTCCGGAGGCCTCTTCCCCGTTCCCCGGAACCATCACCGCACGCCCTCACAGGAACAGCACAGGCACGTCAAACAGGTGGCATAAGGCCTGCAGCCAGGCTTATCGCCATGACGACGACGAGCCCCGTCCTCCCCGCATCGGCCAATCTTCTCCTCTCCCGACCCACCGTCCTGAACCGGTTGGCGAGCCTGCGTTCTCGCATTCCGACGGTCTTCCTCTTCGCCGCCGTGTCCTTCTCCGGCTGGACGATCGACTACGCCCTGGTGCTCATCCTCAACTCGCTGACCGGCTCGGTCCTCTACGCCGTCGTCGGAGCCCGGGTTGTCTCCTGCACCCTGGGATTCCTGCTCAACCGGCGCCTGTTCCGGGCTGCTCCGGAGACTTTCTGGCGCTCGGCCGGCGGCTACGCGGCGGTTCAGGGCGGGGTCGCGGCGACGTCGTACGCCGGTATCGCGGTCCTCACCGGGGCAGGGGCGCCCCTGTGGCTGGCCAAGGTGCTGGTGGACTCCACGCTCTTCATCGTCAACTACCTGGCCCAGTCCCGCCTCGTCTACCGGGCTCCGGCCCCGGCAGAGCGGCCCGTACCGGTGCAGGCTCTGGCGACAGCGGCCTGAGGAGCCGACTACGGCTCAGGACTGGGCGTCGCGCATGAGGATGACGAGCTGGACCCTGTCGCGCAGGTCCAGCTTGGTCAGAATCCGGGTGACGTTCTTCTTGACCGAGTCCGGGGCCAGGACGAGTCGCTGAGCGATCTCCGCGTTCGTCAGTCCCTCGGCCACCAGCTCGGACACCTCTCGTTCACGCGGGCTGAGATGGTTGAGACGTCGCCGCGCCGCGCGCTGTTGGGGTGAGGCGACGGGCCTGAGCATGTGCCGGTTGAGCAGCTCGCGGGTGATGCGTGGGGTGAGGATCGCGTCCCCGGAGTTGACCGCCCGCAGCGCCTGGTGGAGCTGGGCCGTGCGGGTGTCCTTGAGCAGGAAGCCCGAGGCGCCCGCGGACAGCGCCCCGAAGGCGAACTCGTCCTGGTCGTAGGTGGTCAGCACCAGGGTCCGGATCGAGGGGTAGAGCTGGGTGATGCGCGCTGTGGCGTCGATCCCGTTGAGAACCGGCATACGCACATCCATGAGGACGACGTCGGGAAGCGGCCGGTGCTCTTGAAACAGGACGACGAGCTGGTCGAGGGCGTCCTGGCCATGGACCGCCTCGGCCACGACCTTCAGGTCGTCGGCCCGGTTGATGATGAGCGACAGGCCCATGCGGGTCGCCCTCTGGTCATCGACGATCATGACCCCGATTGGGGCAGGACGCTCCAAGGGGAGCGGGGAGGAAGGAGAGCAGACAGGTGTCATGCTCCCTCCTGAATAGGAACGTAGACCGGGACGACAGCGTGCAGCACCCAACCACCGGATCCCGGGGCGATGCTGGGGCCGACGTCGAGCGCGCCGCCGCGCTCGCGGATCACGGAGGCCAGGTTGGTCAGACCGTGACCGGTCGACGGCTCGGAGGAGTCCCGTGAGTAATCGGAGGGGACAGTGACCTGGCCGTCGTCGGACACGGTGATCCGGGTGCATGAGCCGGTGTGGTCCAGGGATACGACGACGCGCGTGGCGCCCTCGGCGTGCCGCATGACATTGGTCAGGGCCTCCCGAACGACGATGTAGACGAGCTCCCCGATCGCCCGGCCCGCCGCCGTGCCACTGGGTCGTCGACCGGTCTCGGTAAGAGCCGCACTGATGCCGGTCGCCCGCATCGTGGCCAGCAGATCCTCCAGCTGTTCCCAGCCCCGTGCGCCCGTGACGACCATCGGGCGCGGGCTGGTCACCGCACCGGAACCGAAGTCGTCGAGGATGCCGGGTGAGGATTGCAACGAGGCGACCGCGTTCCTCGTGTCGGCCAGGCCGTCGCGGGCCAGGGAGTTGACCATGTCGATCGCCTCGTCGACATCCGGGTTGCCACTGGCGCCGTGGAGTCCCTCGGACAGGGCGATGATCGCGGTCAGGGAGTGGCCTACGGAATCGTGGAGCTCAGCAGCAACCCGGGCCTGGTACTGGGCGGCATCGCGTTGCGCCGTGAGCTGCTGCTCGGCCGTCTGGGAGGCGAGCTGGGCATCTCCGTGCTCCAGGGCCTCCCGGCGCGACCGGGTGATCGATGCCACGGTGACCACGGCGATGAGGAGTCCGGCCTCCTCCATGAAGTCTGACAGCGGCACCTTTTCCCGCATGAGACCTGTCACTGGTCCGTTGATCGACATGAGATAGGGTATGGACATGAAGACCAGGGTGGCGGCGATGCCCAGGAGTCGCTCCCGGACGCTCGCGATGGCGATCAGGGTGTAGATCGCCACCAGCAGCGGGAGGAGGAACTCTGCGGAGCCAGTCTTGATCATCTTCATCATCAGGGCCACGTTGTTGATGATGACGACCACCAGTGGCCAGTGCCGTCGCCAGATCAAGGACAGGCTGGTCATCACGCTGAGCACGCACTTGAGCGCTAGCGTGCTCATGCCAAGCGAAGAGGCGTATCCGATGCCGGCGGTCTGGAACAGGGCGTTGATGACGACGACGCTCCACGTCCCCACGGGGCTGGCGCGGTACCACTCGGCGATGCGGTCCAGACGTGTGCGCGGGACCCTGGGCCCGGCTTCGGGGATCTGTTCGATGGACGTGCCGCTCATGACTGGTGTCTCATCTGCGTTTCACCGTCATCTCACCGCCGTCTTCACTGTTCGTAGCAGGGCCAGGGCGAAGAGCGTCACCCAAGCCACGCTGATGAGGCTGTCGGAGGCGGCCGAGTCCGCCGAGGCAATGGCCCCGGGATTCAGGGAGGCGGTTGCCCGGGTCAGCGCGGTCATGGGGTTGAGGACGCTCAGCGGCTGGGCCGTCAGGAACATCGCCGTCCCCGCGATCGTTCCCAGGACCACAGTGGTCATCGTGGTGGTGAAGGACCTCAGGACGGCTCCCAGCCATGTGACGAGGGTGAGGATGACCCACATGCCCAGCGCAACCGCACCGAATCGGGGCAGGTAGGAGGTCAGGTCCGGTAGTTCGAAGCCGGCCATGAGACCGGTGAGAGTGGTGGTCAGGACGAGGATCGCGGTGGTGGCGACCGCGACCTGCAGCCCGTGGAGCAGCTTGCCCGCGACCATGGCCGTCTCCAGACGGTTGGCGCTCATTCGTTGCCAGTTGCGCCCCTGGTGCTCGCCGATGGCGATCTGCGCCGCGAAGCCGCCCAGTGCCAGTGGCAGGAGCCACATGGAGAGCATCAGTGTGGACTGGGACCAGATGATGCCCCAGGTGAGGTCTTGGGACTGGAAATCGCCCTGGTGGGTGCGGTACTGCAGGTAGCCGGACAAGCAGGCCATGGTGCACAGCACGGTGACGGCAGCCCAGTACCACCGGTTGGGGGCCTTGCGGTTCTCCCAGTACCAGGCGGCACGTACCGAGGGTCGGCGAGACTCTGCGGGAGTGGTCTGCGATGCGGAGGCGGGCGGTTGTGACGGCGTCGTGAGGAGACTGGGGGCGCGGAGGTGGGACGACGTGGACTGTAGTGGCTGCATGGGCTGCCTCGTAGCGAGGTGCTTGGACGGTGCGGCGGTGCTCATCGGTAGTCTTCCTTATGGACAATAATGGCGCAGAAGAGGAGGGTCAGCCACCTGCTGCCGGCGCGGCCGGCTCAACCACCTCAACCAACCCGATCAGGGCGGCCAGGCTTCACGGGTGGCCGTGA
This sequence comes from Actinomyces johnsonii, assembly GCF_006546835.1. Lineage (GTDB taxonomy): Bacteria > Actinomycetota > Actinomycetes > Actinomycetales > Actinomycetaceae > Actinomyces > Actinomyces johnsonii. Next base: position 141,332 of record NZ_VICB01000019.1, read on the forward strand.
GCGGCTGGGTGACGGGGGAGGGCGGGTCTGTCAACTCCAGGAAGGCCTCCTCCAGGGTCCTGCGCACGGTCTGGACCCGGTAGACGGTTGTGCCGGAGGTGACGATGCTGGTGATGAGCTCGCCGATGGCGTTGTCGGACATCATGGCGGTGCGCACCACGGCATCGTGGACCTCGTGGGGCACTCCGAGGGAGGTCAGGAGGGTGGAGACCGCCGTGGGTGCGGAAACGGTCATCTCGATGACGCCGTCGTCGTGCAGCCCGGACAGAGGGCCCTGGTAGCGCAGTCGCCCGGCGTGGATGACACCGACGGTGTCTGCCATCTGCCCGATCTCGGACAGGAAACGGGAGGAGACGATGATCGTCTTCCCCTCCTGACGGGCCAGAGTGACGATGAGCCCGCGGATCTCGGCCGCCTCTGCCGGGTCGAGCCCGTTGGTGGGCTCGTCCAGGACGATGAGGGGCGGATCGGCCAGAAGCGCCATGGCCAGCCCGAGGCGCTGCCTCATGCCCGTGGAGTAGTGCTTGACCCGCTTGTTCTCATGCCCGGACAGGTCGACGCCGGCCAGGACGTACGTGACCCGGCTGCTCGGCAGCCCCAGGTAGGAGGCCATCATGGTGAGGTTTTCCCGGCCAGTCAGACCCGTGTAGTAGGAGGGGCCCTCGATGAGGGAACCGATCGCTCCCGGTGGCGGGGGATGGCGGGGGCTGACCGGGTGGCCCAGGATGCTCATGCGGCCCGACGTCGGTCGGGTCAGTCCTACCAGGAGCTTCAGAATGGTGGACTTGCCGGCTCCGCTGGGGCCGAGGAGCCCGTAGATGCCGCCGGTGGGCACCCGCAGGTTCACCCCGTCGACGGCGTTGATGCCGTTGTAGGAGCGGGTCAGGCCGTCGGTGGTTACCGCGATCTCTCTGGTCGGGACCGGGATGGCTTCAGGGGCGGTGAGAGCGACAAGATGCGGGCTCGCAGGAGAAGCGGACGCAGGCACCGGGGGCGAAACACAATGATCGGCGGGGCTCATCACCGGACCGGTAGCGGAGTCGGCCGCAGGGGTGGATACGATCTCCGGCTCGGGAAGGCCGATCGTTGGTGGTGCGGTCGCCGTGGCTGTCATCGAGGAGCTGAACGATGCAGTCGGAGGTGCGGTGCTCATGGGCATCATACAAATGGATGAGCTCCTATGAGCGCATCGGTCTCATCCTATTTGTCCCCCTCGGGGGACGAACGCGGTGCCGCAGTCGTCCCTGAGGGGGCGACTGCGGCACCGCGTGGAGGCGTCCCGGTCCGCGAGGGCCCGAGACGAGCCCTCCCGGTTTCTCGGAAGACAGTTCAGATGAGGGTGAGCGACTGGCGGGCGATGGCGAGTTCCTCGTTGGTGGGCACCACGAGCACCGTGACCTTCGAGTCCGGGGTGGAGATGACGCGCGGCTCGTCGGAGCGGACGGCGTTGAGCTCGGGATCGATCTCCACGCCCATGTAGGCCAGGCGCTCGCCGAGCTCGCGGCGCAGGTTGGCGTCGTTCTCACCGATACCGGCGGTGAAGGTCAGTGCGTCCAGGCCCCCCATGACGGCGGTGTAGGCGCCCACGTACTTCACGAGGCGGTGCAGGTAGATGTCCATGGCCTCGCGGGCCTCCTGCTCGCCGGCGCCGATACGCTTCCACACCTCTCGCATGTCATTGTCCCCGGCCAGGCCCTTCATGCCCGAGCCGCGGTTGAACAGGTGGTCGATCTCGTCGATCGACATGCCGGCCACGCGAGCCAGGTGGAAGACGGCGGCCGGGTCGATGTCTCCGGTGCGCCCGCCCATGACCAGGCCTTCCAGCGGGGTCAGGCCCATGGAGGTGTCCACGGCGCGCCCGGCCACGACCGCCGAGGCCGAGGCTCCGTTGCCCAGGTGCAGGACGACCTGCTTGAGGTCGTCGCGTCCCAGGAGCTCGGAGACCGCCCCTGAGACGAACTGGTGGCTGGTGCCGTGAGCCCCGTAGCGGCGGATGGAGTAGGTGTCGGCGACCTCTCGGTCCAGGGCGTAGCGGGCGGCCTCCTCGGGCAGATTCTGGAAGAAGGCGGTGTCGAAGACGGCCACGTGCGGTACGTCGGACAGGAGGCGGCGGCCCACCTCGATGCCCTTGAGGTGGGCGGGGTTGTGTAGCGGGCCCAGCGGCACGAGCTGCTCGATGCGGGCCACGACCTCATCGTCGATGAGGGCCGGGCCGGAGAAGTAGCGCCCGCCCTGGACGACGCGGTGCCCCACGGCAACGATGTGGGCGTCGGCCAGCGAGGGACCCTGCTGCTCGAACAGGCGTAGCACCTCGGACAGGCCGTAGCCGTGGTCGGGGATCGGCTCGGTGATCTCGGTGCGCTCCTCGCCGTGCTTGTGCGTGATGGCGCCGGTTTCCTCGCCGATGCGCTCCACCAGGCCGGAGGCGAGCGAGGCTCCAGAGTCGGGGTCCACCAGCTGATACTTGATGGAGGAGGAGCCGGAGTTGATAACGAGGACGGTGCGCTGAGTCACGGGGTGCCTTTCAAGAACGGTCGGGGATGACTGGATGGCTGATGAGGATCCTGGGCGAGTGAGCCTCAGCGGCGCGGGGACCGGGACCCTGTCCCGCGCCGCTGAAGGGCTCAGCCCTGGGCCTGGACGGCGGTGATGGCGACGGTGTTGATGATGTCCTCCACCAGGGCGCCGCGCGAGAGGTCGTTGACCGGCTTGTTGAGGCCCTGGAGGACCGGGCCGATGGCGATGGCGCCCGAGGAGCGCTGGACCGCCTTGTAGCCGATGTTGCCGCTGGACAGGTCCGGGAAGATGAAGACGTTGGCTCGCCCGGCCACGAGCGAGTCGGGGGCCTTCTTGGCGGCCACGGTCGGGTCGATGGCGGCGTCGTACTGGATGGGGCCCTCGACGGCGAGCTCGGGCTCCTTGGCGCGCACCAGCTCGGTGGCCTCACGGACCTTGTCGACATCCGCGCCCTTGCCGGAGGTCCCGGTGGAGAAGGACAACATCGCCACGCGAGGCTCGACGCCGAACTGACGGGCCGTGGCGGCCGAGGAGATCGCGATGTCGGCCAGCTCGGCGGCGTTGGGCTCGGGGTTGACGGCGCAGTCGCCGTAGACGAGCACCCGGTCCTGCAGCAGCATGAGGAAGACCGAGGAGACGATCGAGGTCCCCGGCTTGGTCTTGATGATCTGGAAGGAGGGGACGATCGTGTGGGCGGTGGTGTGGGCTGCGCCCGAGACCATGCCGTCGGCGTCGCCCATATGGACCATCATCGTGCCGAAGTAGGACACGTCCTGGACCTTCTCGCGGGCCTGCTCCAGGGTGACGCCCTTCTTGGCGCGCAGGCGGGCGAACTCCTCGGCGTACTTCTCCAGCAGCTCGGGGTCGTTGGTGGCGATGACCCGGGCGGCGGCAATGTCCAGGCCCAGCTCGGTGGCGCGGGCGCGCACCGTGGTCTCGTCGCCCAGCAGTACCAGGTCGGCGATGCCGCGGCGCAGGATGGCGTCGGCAGCCCGCAGGACCCGGTCGTCGTCGGGCTCGGGCAGGACGATCGTCCTGCGGTTGGTGCGTGAGCGCTCCACCAGTTCGGCCTGGAACATGATGGGGGTGACGACCTCGGAGGGCTCGACCTCCAGGGCGGACAGGAGGGCGTCGACGTCGGCCTCCTGCTCGAAAGTGGTCACGGCGACGTCAATCTTGCGCTCCGAGCCGTGGGCGAGCAGGCCCTGGAGGGAGCCGGCTGCCGAGGCCGCGGTGAAGGTGTCCAGCGGGGAGGTCATGACCGGGATGTTGACGTCCAGGCCCTCCAGGAGGCGCAGCGCGTGGGGCGCCACCTCGAAGCCGCCGTTAAGGACGAGGCCGGACAGGATCGGGAAGCTGGAGGAGGCCTGGGCCGCCATGAGCGAGATGAGCATGGCGGAGCGGTCGGCCGGCACGATGGCGAGCTGGCCTGCGGTCAGGCGCTCCAGGACGTGGGACACGTCCATGGCGCACACGAGAACGGACTCGGCCTCGCGGTCCAGGAGGGTCTCGTCACCGGCGATGAGAGTGCCCTCGACGGCGTCGAGCACCTCGTGCACCGCCGGGGCGGCCAGCAGCGGCACCTCGGGCAGTGTGGTGGAGGTAATGCCTTCGATCGCGGCCAGGGCCTCGGTGATGGGCCGGCGATTCTCGGGGTGGCACTTGTTGGCCACGACCGCGACGGTGCGGGCGTGGTTGTCGGCGATCTCGGCCATGGAGACCTCCACGGAGCCGACGACGTCCTCCACGTCGTGCTGGCCGGAGACCACCAGCAGGACCGGCACACCGATGTTGGCGGCCACCCGGGCGTTGAGGGCCAGCTCGGGGTTGCCGGCGACATCGGTGAAGTCCGAGCCGTCGATGATGACGACGTCGTGCTCGCGCGCCAGGGCCCGGTAGGCGTCGACGATGCGGGCCAGAGCCTCCTCGGGGTCGGCGTGGAACTCGTCCCAGGTCGCACCGACGCACTGTTCAGCGGGCGTGGTGGAGCCGGCACGGTTCAGCAGGAGGGTGAGGAAGGCGTCGCCCTCACGGCTCTCCACGAAGGGACGGAAGACGCCGACCTTGGCGACCACCTTGGTCAGGCAGGAGACCAGCCCGAGGGCCACAGTTGACTTCCCGGTTCCGGCGTTGGGTGAGGCGATGTAGATACTGCGCGCCACGTTGGGTCCTTCTCGCGTTGTCTTGGAGTCAGGGGCGCCGGCTCATTCCGGTGCCGTACGGGTCCGATTGTGCCCCCACCTGCGGGTTGTCTGCGACCAAAGGCCCGGTCTCAGTGTGTCTTGTGATGTGGGACCGGGCACATGCGGGGTCTCGCGGCGGGGCCACGGGCGGGCGCTATCCGGCTCGAGCGCTCGGCTCCCGGCCGGGTGCGGAGGGGACTGCGGTCCGCCCTGTGTCGGGGTCGATGCTCACCGAGATGTCGCCCAGGGCCCGCCCGTAGGTGCCAGGCGCGCCTTGGGAGAGCCAGACCGTGTAGGTGGACGACGGATCGCCTGGCTCGGGGAGGAACAGGGCGATCGGTTCGCCCCCGTGCGCCTCCTGCGCTGCGGCAACGGCGCGGCGCGGACCGATATCCCGGTCCTGTCCGGTCCCTGACCGCCCGGGCAGGGCCTCGGGCGCCGTGACGGAGGTGGGGGGAGTCTGCCGGATGGGGTGAAGACCAAAGGCGCTGGCGTAGTACCCCCACAGGAACAACAGGGGCAGCATGACCAGCCCGGCGGCCTTGAACAGGTCGGTGTTCCTCGACAGGCGCCTGCTGCGCCAACTGGGGGACAGGGCGGTGCGCCGGTAGCGTTGCAACGGCCACCACACCCTGAGACCACTGACGGTGAGGACCAGCAGGATCACGCTCGAGGCGGCGACGACGAGGCCGCCGACGCTCAGGCCCCTGTGCGCTCCCCACCAGCGGGTGTGAGGGATCTCCCGGGACATCCAGCGGACGTGACCGGGTCCCTGACAGGACAGGAGACAGCGGTGCAGGTTGTCCAGGGCGGCGAGCCACGATCGGGGACCGGCCACCTGGGCGATCTCCTCTCCGGAGGAAGGGTCGACCGTGTAAGCGGTCTGCTTGGTCTTGACCTCGATCACGTCGTCGATCCGGGACGCGGAGACAACGGACTCTCCGGGGTGGTCGATCTCGATCGTTTCGATGGCCTGGGGCAGCGAGACCCGATCAGGAACGGGAGCGCGGGAATGGGCGGCCGGTTTCAATGAACGCATGACCTCGCCCTGGTAGGGCGAGACGGCGCCACTGAGCGTCATGGCCAGCAGGATCAGGCCTGCCGCCGCCGACAACCATCGGCGGGCGAGAGCCATCGCCCGGGAGACTCGGGAGGGTTGGGAGGGGAGGGAATCGGTCGTGGGCTGCATGACGGAGTTACATGATTAGAACCCGGCGGGAGCCAGCAGGGCGGCAAGGGTGCACAGGCAGGTGAGAACTGCGATAAAGGCATAGGCGCGGCGTCCCCGATCGCGCCGCATCCACAGTGAGCGGGCGCCGCTGACGCAGACCGCGGCCCCCGCGACCTGGATGACCGTGGCCGCGCCGACGGTCAAAGGCCCGACGGCACCGATGGCGGGGGCCAGGGCGTGGACGATGACGTACCGCAGGCCCGAGGCCCACAGTCCCAGCATGACGGCGTGGACGTCGCCACTGACCAGGAGGGAGGCATCGGGGGCGACCTCAGAAGAATCGGAAGCGTCGGCGGGCGCGTCGTCGAGGCCGTCGCCGGCATCTCCGCCCGGCGAGGCATCAACATAATCAATACCGGCCATACTCTTCATATTGATGAATACGGTAACGTTCAGGATAAAACGCGTCAATGCTCCGGTGCGAGGCGAAGATGTGATGTCAGGCGGGCTGTCTTGAAGGAAATACTTGTTGATGGGCCCCCATCCCGAGCGCCGGAGAAATAGGGTCCCCTGATGGTGCGCTCCTGATGGCTACCGCAGCAGGGGGAGTGCGGAGACGATGGTCAGTGCGATGATGATCGGCTCGAAGACTCGCTGATCCATGCGTTCGGCAAGCCTGCGGCCGGCCAGCGCCGAGGCGATGACGGCCGGAGCGGCGATCCCGGTCAGGGACAGTGTCGTGGCGTTGACCAGGCCGGCCGAGACGGAGAAGGGCAGCTTGACCAGGTTGACCAGGAAGAAGAACCAGGCGGTCGTCCCCAGGAAGGCCTTGACCGGGTAGCGGCAGGCCAGGAAGTACATGGAGGTCACCGGGCCGCCGGCATTAGCGACCATCGTGGTGAAACCGGCCAGACTGCCGTAGACCAAGCGGGCGGCCCGGCCGCCGGTCGCGGGGGCTGCGGATGCTTCGAGCGCTTCGGGCGCCCCACTCGCCCCAGATGCCGGAGGCGCCATGGGCGGGACCGGGGACCGGGTGGGGACTCTGCTCCTGCCGGCGGCGCGACGCTGGAGGAGGGTAATGGCTACCAGGAGCAGCAGCACGATGCCGATGAGGCGCCGGGTGGAGCTGTCGGAAGCCAGGTGCAGGAACAGGGCACCGGCGCCGACTCCCGCCAGGACCGCCGGAACGAGTCGGCGCAACATGCGGAAGTCGGCGTCTCGGCGGTAACTCCATACGGCCAGCAGGTCGCCGGTCATGAGCATGAGCAGGATGGCACCGGTGGACTCCTTGGCGGGCAGTACCGCGGTGCACAGGGCGACGGCGATCGTGGCCGCCCCGGGCAGGGCGGTCTTGGCGATGCCGCACAGCGCCGCCACGACCATGAGGAGGATCCAGGAGGTTGCGGTCAAAGTGGGGGGCACGGGGCTGCCTCTCGGCGGTGAGAAGGACGGGAAAGGAGAGGGGGCGGACTTTGTCCGGACTTTTGTCCAGCCTAGCGGATGAATGTCGACGGCGAGGACCGATTGGTCGGGGTCCTCGCCGTCGATGTGGTCGGGGTCGCGGTTTCCGGAGTCCGCTCAGAGTCTGGTGGCGGCCTCCAGGAGGTTGCGTGCGGAGATCTGGAGCCCCTCGACGTTGCCGTACTCGGCGTCTTCGTGCTCGATGTTGACGTTCATCTCCGGGTCGACCTCGGTGATGGCGGTCAGGAATTCGGCCCAGTAGTCGGTGTCGTGGCCCAGCCCGAAGGCGACGAATCGCCAGGCCGGGTCCTGGGGCCAGGAGTTGCACCAGTAGCCGTAGGCCACCGGGACCTTGCCCTCGGCCTCGGCGGGCACGTGGCCGAAGTCGGTGTCCAGGACCCCGCGGTAGGCGGCGCCGGGGAAGATCCTGGTGTCCTTGGCGTGGACGTGACCCACGAGGCGGCCCAGGCGCCTGGTGGCGGCGATCGGGTCCATCTGCTGCCAGAACAGGTGGGAGGGGTCCATGTTGACCTTGATGTTGGTCGCCCCGGTCTCCTCGACGAGCCGTTCGAAGGAGGGGACGTTGAAGACCAGGTTTCGCGGGTGCAGCTCCAGGCAGACCTGGACGTCGTTGTCGCGGGCCAGGGCGTCGATCTCCTTGAAGAAGGGGACGACGACGCTCCACTGGTAGTCCAGGATCTCCATGTCGATCCCGTTCCACGGGTTGACGACCCAGGTGGGGTACTTCGCGCTCGGGTCGGTGCCCGGGGTACCGGACATGGTGACGATCTCCTTAACCCCGAGCAGGCCCGCCAGGCGGATGGCCGCTCGGATGTCCTCGGCGTGCTTGAGGCCCTCGTTGGGCAGCGGCGAGGTGGGGTTGCCCGAGGTGTTGAGGCCCGAGAGCGTCATTCCCTTGTCCTGGAAGAGGCCCAGGTACTCGTCGCGGGCGGTGGGTGAGGCCAGGAGGGCGTCGACGGGGCAGTGCGGGGAGGGGATGAATCCTCCGACGTTGACCTCCGCTCCGGTCAGGCCAGCGTCCTTGAGGACGTCGAGGGCCTCGGGCAGGGAGCGGTCCTGGAGGCAGGCGGTGTAGGCGCCGTAGGTCAATGGCATGAGAGGTCTCCTTGTGCGTCTTTGCGTTGTTGCTTGTCTGAACGTGTCGGCCCAATGGGCCGACTGGCGATGAATGGGCCTTACAGGCTCGCGAGCTCGGGCAGGTCCGCGACGTCGACGGCGGCGCCCCCGGTGGCGGCCGAACGGGCCACGGCGTCGGCTAGGAGCATCTCGCGGTAGCCGTCGGCGAAGCTGGCGCAGGGCGGCAGTGCCCCTTGCTCGGGAGTGATACCGGCGATCTGCTGGAGGAAGGCGTGGGCCTGGTAGGTGAACTGCTCGATCTGGGTCAGGCCGACCCCGCCGAAGGCCATGGAGGAGCCCCGCGCGAAGTAGGGGAAGTCGGGACCCACCAGGACCCGGCGGGCGCCTCCCAACCCGGCGGGGGAGTTGACGTCGTCGATCTTGATCTCGCCGCAGCGGGCCAGGTCCCAGGAGGCGCGGCCCTTGGTACCCAGTACGTCGACCATGAGGGAATTGGGCAGTCCCCAGGCCACGCGCGAGCAGGAGAAGGTGCCCACGGCGCCGCTGGCGAAGTGTGCGGTGAAGGTGGCGACGTCGTCGTTCTCCACCGGCTCATAGGTGACATTGGCGGAGTCGCCGGTGTCGAGGGCGGTGCCGCGGGTGACGTGGCCGGTGGCCACGGGGCGCTCCTTGATGGAGGTCATCATGGCGGCGCCCGAAACCGAGACGATGGGGCCGCAGATGACCTCGGCGGTATCGATGAGGTGGCTGCCGACGTCGCCCAGGGCCCCCGAGCCCATGGGGCCCTTGTAGCGCCAGGCCATGGGGGTGGCCGGGTCCACGCCGTAGTCGCACCAGTAGCGGCCGTCGAAGTGGTTGATCTCGCCCAGGTGGCCCTCGGCGACGAGCTTGGCGAGCTCGGCCACGGCGGCGTTGCGGCGGTAGGTGAAGCCCACGCCGGTGACGACGCCGGCCTCCTTCTCGACCTGCGCCATGGCGCGGGCGCTCTCAAGCGTGTCCGCCAGGGGCTTCTCGCACAGGACGTGTTTGCCGGCCTTGATGAGGGTCTCGGCGATCTCGCGGTGCAGGGCGTTACCCACCACGATGGAGACGATGTCGATGTCCGGATCCTCAGCCACTGCCCGCCAGTCGTCCACGGCGCGCTCGTAGCCGTAGCGCTGGGCGGCGTCCTCGGCGAAGGGGAGGTAGGCATCGGCGATGGTGTGCAGACGGACTTGCGGCAGGCCCAGATCGAAGACGGTGCCGACCTGGCGCCAGGCGTTGGCGTGAGTGGTGCCGGCCATTCCAGCACCGATGACGGCGACTGACAGGGGAGTGGTGTTCATGGTTGCCTCTGGTGTCCTCATCGATGAGCGGGTAACTGATTGAAGTCCTGTGCTGACATGAATTCACGCGCGTGAACTCATGACCTCAGTCTGTGATTCCGGCGGTGGTGATGTCAACCGGTGAGGAGAACTTCATCCTGACAAAGGAGGTCGTTCCGAGGGACTGGCGAAGAGACTGGGACCGTGGTCCCCGGCCGGGAAGATGGCGCAAGGTGCCGTTGCTGTCCGAGGGTGGTCGGTGCGTGAGCCGGCTCGGTGCCGGACGTATCGCTCGTCAGCGTCCCAGGGAGGAGGCTCGGGTGACGAGCTGTGGCTTCAGGACCACACTGCGGGCCTGGGGTCCGGCGAGCGCCCCGGCCTGTAGTCCGTCGTCGGGCGCCAGCCCTGCGCGTCGGCACACCAGGTCCACGGCCTGCTCGCCCAGGAGATCCTCGGGCTGGTCGATGCTGGTCAGTGAGAACTCCTTGCGCAGGGCCAGGTAGGTGTTGTCGTAGGAGACCAGGGCGACGTCGCCCCCGGGCTTGCGGCGGCGCTCTCGCAGGACGGGCACGGCGTCGATGGCCAGGACGTCGTTGTGAATGACCAGGCCCAGCGGCTCGGAGTGGTCCTGCAGGGCCGCGCGGGTGGCGGGGCCCGCGTCCTCGCCGCAGCTGCGCACCTCGAAGTCCAGTCCGGTTGCCTGAGCGGCTTGAGCCAAAGAGCGTTCTCTGTCCTGGCGGGAAGCAGCGTCGGTCATTCGCGGGCCGATATAGCAGATCGTGCGCATGCTTAAGGCCGCCAGATGGTCGACGACGAGCCGGGCGGCGGCCTCCTCATCGACCCGCACGGAGTCGACCCGCCCACCGGGACTGCACCGCCCGATGACGCAGGTCGGCACCTCCTCGCCGATGGCGAGCAGGTCCTCGCCGGGCAGCCAGGGTGAGACGAAGATGATGCCAGCGACCCGCACCCCCAGCAGGCTCTCGACGGCCTGGTGCAGGACTTCGGGCTGATCGGAGCCGACCGTGACGAACAGGGTGAGGCCGCGCTGGGCGGCCGCCCGTCCCAGGCAGGCCGCGATCTGCTCGAAGAAGGCGTTGCGCAGGTTGGGCAGCACCAGACCGATGATGGTCGAGCGCTTGCGGGCCAGCGAGGAGGCTGAGACGTTGACCCGGTAACCGAGAGAGGCGGCCACTTCCTCGATGCGCTCGCGGGTGCTGGCGGCGACCTTGGGTGAGCCGCTCAGGGCCAGTGAGACCAGGCTGCGCGAGACCCCGGCGACGCGAGCGACGTCGCTCTGGGTGGCGGCATGAGCCTTGGTCACCGTCTCTCCTGGTCCTCTCGCGACGGGGTGCCGTCTTTAGGGGTGCGATCGCACTGCCCGGTTGCCAAGAAGGCTACAGGCAGACAAGGGGACTGTGGCAGTAGTGGATCGACATGCTCGGGTGTCGGCGGGGAGCACAACGACGCTCCCGACCGGTGGTGGTCGGGAGCGTCGAAGTGAGGCGTCAGCCGGTGGGGTCCGCCCGGAGGGGGAGTCCGTGCGAGCCCCGCGACGCCTCAGGCTTTGAAGAGCGTGCCCTCGAGGTAGGCGCGCGCCTTGCGGGCGTACTCCAGGGGGTTGGCGATGGCCGGGTCCTGCTCGGCCTCCACCAGGATCCAGTTGCGGTAGCCGTGGTCCACCAGGAACTTGTAAGGCACGGTGAAGTCGATCGTGCCGTCGCCGGGAACGGTGAACATGCCGGCCAGGAAGGAGTCGAGGAAGGAGCGCTCGGCGGCCTTGGACTCCGCCATCTTCTCGGGGCGCACGTCCTTGAAGTGGACGTGCTTGACGCGGTCGATGGTGGCCTCCAGCAGGCCCATGACGTCGCCGTCGCCCACGTAGGCGTGGCCGGTGTCGAACAGGAGGGAGACCTTGGCCGGGTCGGTCAGCTCCATGAGGCGGATGGTCTCCTCCTTGGTCTGGATGACCGTGCCCAGGTGGTGGTGGTAGACGAGCTCGAGGTCGTGGGCGTGGGCGACGTCTCCCAGGCGGTCCAGGCCCTCGGCCAGGACCGGCCACTGCTCCTCGGTGAGCACCGGCTTGTTGGTGAAGATGCAGACGTCGCGGATGCCCTGGACCGAGCCGGTCTGCTCGGAGACGACGACGCGGGTGGCGCCCAGGTACTCCAGGTAGGCGCAGGTGGCCTCGAACTCGGGGATGACGGCCTCGACGCCGTCGCGCAGGATGAAGGAGGAGAACCACTGGGCGACGATCTTGATGCCGCGGGCCTCGGCGGCAGCCTTGACCTCCTCCTTGGGTGGGAAGAAACCGGCGCACTCGGTGCCGGCGAAGCCGGTGTCGGCCAGGTCGAGGAGCATGTCCTCCAGGGTGTTGAAGGCGCCGACCTCGGGGATGTCGTCATTGCGCCAGGTGATGGGGTGCATGCCCCAGGAGATGCCGTGGGGGTCGGAGATTGCGGTTGCGGGGTCGAGTGAGAAGGACATCGTTGCTCCGTGTCTGGTTGGGGGTCTAGCTGGTGTGGTGGTCTGTGGGTGAATGGTGAGCCATGAGCCGGTGGCTGGTACGCCGTCGGCCTGTGGCCGCGGTCGGGTGCTCCCGGGAGGCGGGTGCCGGCGTCGGTGCCGGGCGATGGGCCCGTGCAACGAACCTAGCAACAGGACTTTGTCCTGACAAGCCTCAAAGTTGCCTCCCGGGAGCGCGTGCCGCTGGGACGGGGTCAGGAGTAGAGCTTCTCCATCTCGACCTCGATCTCCTCCAGGGACTTGTCCTTGGTCTCCGGCATGATCTTGAACAGGATGACGGCCACGACCAGGTTGAGCACACCGTAGATGGTGTAGGTGACGCCGCCGCCCAGGGTCTCCATCATGGGCGGGAAGGTCCAGGTGATGATGGCGTTGGCGGTCCACATGCAGAAGATCGCCGTGCCGTTCATGATGCCGCGGACGTTGGCCGGGAAGATCTCACCCATCATCGTCCACACGATCGTGCCGTTGGAGGACTGCACGATGAGCATGAAGACGGACATGAGCCCCAGGATGAGATAGGCGGCCCAAGCGGGCGGGGTGGTGTGGCTGGCCATGTGAGGGGCGATGAAGAACTGGAAGGTCGCGGCGATACCCAGCAGGGTGACGCCCACGCCGATGACGTCGCCGATGAGCACCTGGCGACGGCGGAACTTCAGGATGAGCCAGATGCCGATGGCCGAGCCGATGACCGACATGACGCCGTTGGCCACCTGGGCGGTGATGGACGCGGAGGTGGACATGCCGGCGTACTCCAGCACCTTGGGGGCGTAGTACATGACGGTGTTGACGCCGGTGGTCTGGTTGACCACGGCCAGGAAGATGCCGACCAGGAGCAGCTTGCGCAGCCAGGGTGTGGCCATGACATGGCTGAAGCCCTTGCGCTGGGACTCCTCCTGCTTCTCGTGCTGACGAGCCTCGACCATCTCCATGATCTCGTCCTCGATGGAGCCGTCCTTCTCCGGGACGCGCACGCGCTTGAGGGAGCCGATGGCGTCGTAGAGGCGCTCCTTGGCCAGGTACCAGCGCGAGGACTCGGGCATGAGTCGGATCCCGATCCACAGGGCCACGGCCGGGATGGAGCACAGGACCAGCATGTAGCGCCAGGCCTCGCCGTTACCGGCGCTGATGCTGAGCTGGTCGAGGAAGGCGTGGTACTCGGCCCCGCTCATTGAACCGCCCTTGGAGGCCTGGAGCTTGGTGATCTCATCGAAGACGTAGGTGCCTGGGGAGAAGTGCCCGCTGGGGTCGTTGGCGATGGTGATCTTCGGGCCGCCCTGGAGGGAGTTGATGATGGCGTTCATCGAGAAGGCGAGCAGCTGACCGGTGACGATCATGAGCTGGTCGATGGCCACGATGGAGCCGCGAATGCGTTTGGGCGCCGTCTCCGCCAGGTAGACGGGGACCGTTGCGGAGGCGGCGCCGACGGCGAAGCCTAGGATGACGCGGAAGGGGTACATGACCCACACGTTGGGGGCGATGGTGGTTCCGATCGCGCCGATGAAGAACAGGGCGGCCAGGACCGTGATGTTGTGCCGCCGGCCCCAGCGGTCCGACATGAGCCCGCCCAGCAGCGCGCCCAGCGCGGCGCCGACCAGCAGGGTGCCGCCGATGGCGCCTTCCTCAAAGGAGGTCAGCTGAAGGCCCTTGGCGTCGAAGGGCATGTACATGTACGGCAGGGCGCCGGAGATGACGCCGGTGTCGTAGCCGAAGAGCAGTGAGCCGAGTGTGGCCACGGCGGCGATGGCGACGACGCCGCGGTGCTTGCCCGATGGCGGGGTGTCGGCCACCGCCTTGCTGAGCTCTTCTCTGGTGAGTCCGCGCAGGGACGTCGTGACTCCCTGTGACATAGGGGGTCTCCTCTCAGCCCTGCGGCGACAGTGCCGCAGGGGGTTGTAGTGATAGGTAGTGATGGTGGGAAAGATGGGGTGAGCCGGCTTGGCTCGGAGCACTCGGCGCGTCTCAGGCGTCGAAGGTGGTCCGGCCCTCGACGCGGGGCACCTTGTGCCACTGGCCGTCGGCGGCCGAGGCGACGACAGCCTCGTCGACCTCTGCGGCGCACCAGGCGTCGGCGGCCGAGGGGGCGACCTGCTTGCCGGTGATGATCGACTCGATGAACTGAGCGGCCTCGATGGCCTTCATGTCGTCGAAGCCCATGGAGGTGCCGATGGCTGGTTGGAAGCGCTGCCACTGGCCCCACTGGGGGCCGGCCATGGCGCGGGTGTAGCCGTGGGAGGCGCCGCCGTCGAGCACGGGGCAGATCTCCAGCTCGTTGAGGCGCTCGAAGTTCCAGCGGGCCGAGCCCTTCGTGCCGTAGACCTCGACGACGTACTCGGCGCGCGGGCCCACGCTGACGCGGGAGGACTCCATGGTGCCGACGGTGCCGTTCTCGAAGCGCACCAGCATGGAGACGTAGTCTTCGTTCTCCACCGGGCCCACTTCATCGCCGATCTCGAAGCCGGAGTGGCCGATGCCCATCTTGGTGGGAATGGGGCGCTCGGTGATGAAGGTGTCGGTGACCGCGGTGACCGAGGCGATACGCCCCACGATGTACTGGGCCAGATCCGCGCCGTGGCTCATGAGATCGGGCACGACGCCGGCCCCGGCCTTCTCCTTTGAGGCCCGCCAGGTCAGGGGGCCCAGGGGGGAGGAATTGTAGTCAGCGATGAACCACACGCGAACGTTGGTGATGCGGCCGAGCTCGCCGCCGCGCACCAGGGAGCGCAGGTACTCGATCGCCGGGGTGTGGCGGTAGTTGAAGCCGACGGCGGTGACGAGGTCCGCCTTCTCGGCGGCCTGGGCGATCTCGCGGGACTGTGCGGCACTGACCCCCATGGGCTTTTCGATCCAGAAGGGCTTGCCGGCCTTGACGGCCGCAAGGGCCATCTCATGGTGGAGGAAGTTGGGGGCGCAGATGGAGACGGCCTCCACCTCGGGGTCGGCCAGCAGATCGTGGTAGTCGGCGTAGGCGCGCTCGAAGCCCAGATTGTCCACCGCCTCCTGACGCACCTGGTCCACCGGATCGGCGGCCGCAACCAGACGCGGGACCACGCCCAGCTCGGGGAAGCGCTCGGCGATGGCGCGGTAGCTGCGGGCATGGAGCCGCCCCATCCATCCCAGGGAGATGACTCCGAGGCTCAATATTCTCTTGTCGGTCATAACGTTCCTTTCCGACAACACTGTCGGCTGCTGCGTGTGTGGAAGTACGTCCGGAAGACCCGGGAAGCACCCGTCGTTAATGACGTCACAGGAACATATCAGAGTGACTTTGTCCTGACAAGATGAAAGTTGGATGAAAGTTCATCCAATGTGACCCGGGATGTTGGTCGGACCTGCCCGAGTGGCCTTCATCCGCCTGCCGGTGCAGGGTGCGCGCTGCTCGACCGTATTGCGGGTGCGGTCCGGGCGGGCTGATTGCGGGCCTACGAGTGGCCATCTACCTGCTGAAACGGCGTCGTCGGATAGGATGGGGCGAACGGTGCCCGAGGTCGGGTGCCGGGTCTCGCGCAACATGCGGGATCGGTAGGCACAACGGTGTGGGAAGGGAGGCATTTGCGGTGAAGGAACTTCGAGGGCGCGGTGGCAGGGTCACGATCAGGACCGTGGCCGAGCACGCCGGCCGTTCCATCTCCACCGTCTCGGCGGCACTCAACGGCTCCGACGGCGTCGCCGAGAAGACCCGCGAGGAGATCCTGCGCATCGCCGCCGAGCTCGGTTACCAGGCGGACCCGCGCGCCCAGTTCCTGCGCCGTAGCCACACCGGGCTCATCGGGGCCAGTTTCGCCATCGGGCAGGCCTATCAGGGACTCGTTGTGGACGGGCTCTACCAGGCGGCCTCCAACCTGGGGCACGGTCTGGTCCTGGCTACCTCCACCCCGCACCGGGACGTGGCCGATGGACTGCGCGCCCTGCTGCTGGAGCGCTGCGAGGGGCTCGCCCTCGTCGACCCCGATATCCCGGTGGATGCCCTGGCCCGCATCGTGGGTCGTACTCCGGCGGTCGTCATCGGTACCACCACCGAGTTGAGTGACGTCGACGAGATCCACTCCCGCGACGACGTCGGCATCCAGCTGCTCGTCGATCATCTCGCAGGTACCGGGCGGCGTCGTATCACCCATGTGGACGGTGGGGAAGAGACCTCGGCGAAGCGACGGGTCGAGCGCTTCGGCCAGGCCATGGAGCAGCGCGGACTGGGGGGCACCATCCGGGTGGTGCCCGGGGGAGGCGATGAGAACAGTGGTGCCAGAGCGGTCCACCACCTCATCGAGTCCGGTGAGCTGCCCGAGGCCTTGCTGTGCTTCAACGACCATTGCGCCGTCGGGGCTCTCATGGAATTGCGCCGTCAAGGCGTACGCGTCCCGCAGGACGTGGCTGTCACCGGCTATGACGGCATCCCGGTGACAGCGGCTACGGCCTTCTCTTTGACCACAGTGCGTCAGAATGCCGGTCTCATCGCCGAGGTGGCGGTGCGGGCGCTGCTGACCCGCATGCACCCGGATCAGGATGGCCGGATCCCCGCGGAGGTGGCCTGCGAGGACCGGCGCCTGGGCGGCCGCCTCTATCGGGTGGTGCCCGACCTGGTCGTCCGGGACACGACGGCCCGCGCCGCGTGAACCGTGGGAGTCGAAGTGTGAGCGCCGGAGCAAGCCGCGTACCGCTGGCCGCATCTGAGGCCGCAGGTCGGAGCGTGAGTGGCGTACGGTGATGCCAACCATCATGCCAATACCGTGGGGCGCAGGCCCCCGCACACTGGGACAGGAACCATGATCAACGGAGAACTCATCGACCTGGTTGCCGGCGACTACGAGGCGCGCATCGCCTCATCGGGCGCCATGCTCGTTCATCTGCGACGGCAGGGACGCGACCTCATCATGCCCTTCGACGCTGAGGCCACGTTGCCCGCCGGCTGGCAGGGCAAGACCCTGCTGCCGTGGGCCAATCGCATCGCCGGGGCCCGCTACGACTACGGCGGAACCGAGTTCCTCGTGGCCTGCAACGAGCCTGCCAGCGGCTCTGCCCTCCACGGCCTGGCCGGTTGGATGGACTGGCAGGTCGTCGACGACGATCCCTCCGGGCCTGATGACGGCGCGCCCCGCAGCCGGGTGGTTCTTGAGCTGAGCCTGCTCGCCTCCTACGGCTACCCGTGGAGCCTGGAGGCCAGCGCTCGCTTCCAGCTCGATGGCGAGCGGGGCCTGAGCGTCACGGTGACGGCCACCAACGTCGGTGCGGCGCGTCCGGCCCCTCCGGTCCCCGGCGCCCCGGAGGCCGACGGCGACCTCGCCCCCGCCCCCTACGGCGTCTCCTGCCACCCCTATCTGACTCGCTCGGTGCCCCTGGATGACTGCGTCCTGACCATTCCGGCGGCCGAGGTCCTCGATGTCGACGAGCGCATGGCGCCTACCCGGCGGCGCAGCGTGGAGGGCACCGACTGGGACTGGCGCCAGGGCCGGCTCGTCGGCGCCACCCAGACGGACAACGCCTACACCGCCCTGCCCGAGGGTACCTGGCAGGTGAGCCTGCGCGGCGGGCAGGGAAACCGTGCCGTCGTCATGAGCTCGGACGCCCCCTGGGTGCAGGCCTACACCGCTGACGAGCTTTCCCGGCCCGGCGTGGCCATCGAGCCCATGACCTGCCCGCCCAACGCCTTCAACAGCGGGGAGGGCCTCGTCGCCCTGGCGGTGGGGCAGTCCCACTCCTTCACCTATCGACTGCACGAGGAGGATTGAGCGGGCAACGGGCTGCCGGGCCCGGCTACATTGGGAATGCACGGTGGGCGTCGTCGAGATGGATCGCTCGACGACGCCCACCGGCGTCTACAGGCGCGCGCTTCGCCCGAGTGTCAGTTCAGGCGCACGGGCTGGCCGGAGTGAGCAGACTCCGTGGCGGCCTCGGCCAGGCGCAGGGCGGCGATGGCGTCGCCGATGCCGGTGGGAGGCGTGGTGCCGGCCTCGACGGCCTCGATGAAGGCGCTCAGCTCGATGCGGTAGGCGTCGGCGTAGCGCTCTAGGAAGAAGTCGAGGTAGGGCTCCTGGGCGTCGGTGACCTCGCCGTTGGACAGGCGCACTGTGGTGGCGCGAATGTTCTCGGCGAACAGGGCGCCCTCGCGCCCGGAGGCCTCCAGGCGCTGGTCGTAGCCAGAGGAGCAGTGGCGGTTGTTGATGATGGTGGCCACGGCGCCCGAGGCGGCCTTGAGGGTGACGACGGCGGCGTCGAAGTCGCCGGTGTCCTTCAGTGCCGGGTCGAGGTTCTGGCCGGCGGCGTAGACCTCCTCGATCTCGCCCAGGAAGAAGCGGGCGGTGTCGAAGTCGTGGATGGTCATGTCGCGGAAGATGCCGCCGGAGACCTTGATGTACTCCGCTGGCGGGGCGGCCGGGTCGCGGCTGATGATGGTCAGCTGCTCGATGTCGCCGATCTTGCCGGCCTCGACCGCGGCGCGGGCGGCGGCGAAGCTGGGGTCGAAGCGGCGGTTGAAGCCGAACATGACGGGCACCTCGACGGCGTCGAGCTCGGCCTGGGCGGCCTCGACGTCCTTCATGTCCAGGGCGATCGGCTTCTCGCACAGCACCGCCTTGCCCGCCTTGGCGGCGGCCAGCAGGTGGGGGATGTGCAGCGGTGTGGGTGAGCCGACGATGACGGCGTCGATCTCGGGGTCGGCGAAGACCTCCTCGGCGTCCTTGCAGGACCGAGCCCCGTAGTCGGCGGCGAGCTTCTCGGCGGCGTCCCCGAAGGGGTCGCAGACCAGCGCGAGACGGGCCTGGGGGTGGGCGGCGATGGTCTTGGCGTGGACGTGGCCGATGCGGCCGGCGCCGATGACGGCGATGGAGAGCATCCTTGCTCCTTCTGCGTGTGAGTGCGTGTCTGGGTTGGTGTCTGAACTGCGGTCAGTGGCGGGATGGGCGGGTCGACGACGCGCGGAACGTGTCTGAGCGCGCCGCGGCCCGCTCCGGTGCGGCGGATGTCGCCGGTGGCCGCCCGGGTTCCCACCGGGACCCGGGTCGGCCGGATCGGGTCCGATCAGGGCTGGGGCATGATGACGTCGCGCACCAGGGCGTCCAGGTCGGCGTCGGCCTGGAGGAATCCGCGCAGGGTGCGGCGAGTGGCGCCGAAGGAGTCGAACTCCTCGGGGGTCATGCCATCGGGCTCGTAGGCGCGCACGAACTCGGGAATCGACAGGAGCGTCTCCATGATCTCGGGAGCCACGGGCTCGTCGATGCGCTCGACGACCTTGTAACCGGAGTCGTTGATGAGCTTCTGCCAGGCGAAGGGCGGGGAGACGACCAGATCGCCGCCGACCAGCTCGGACCACTGCAGCACGTTGCGGAAGGCGGCCGACAGCACGCGGGCGCGCAGGCCGCGGGCCTGGAACTCCTGGTAGGCGCGCTTGAGGGCGGCCACGCCGCCCCACTCCAGGTGGCCGGGGTCGAGGAAGAGCTTGTCCCGCTTGGCCACGATCTTGAGCCAGTCGTCCAGGCGACCGCCCATGAGGGTGACGACCGGGCCCATGGTGGAGACGTCCTTGCCCTCGGCCTCGCGGCGCTTGAGACCGCGCTCGATGGCCTCACCGGTGGCCACGGCCTGGGGCACCGAGAAGGAGACCGTCACGTTGACGGACACGCCGCGGTAGGTGGCGTCCTCGATGGCCTTGACGCCCACGGAGGTGGCGGGAATCTTGACGATGATGTTCTTGGCGAGGTTCGAGAACTCCTCGGCCTGGTCGGCCAGGGCCTTGGCGCTGCGGGCCAGGCGCGGGTCGGTCTGCATGGACAGACGGCCGTTGCGCCCCTTGTGCTCTTCGAAGACGGGCTCGAGCAGCTTGGCCGCCTCGATGCTCATCTCGCGCACGACCTGCCAGCCGATCTCGGACTCGGTGGCCTCGGGCATCTCCTCGGCGAGCTCGGCGATGCGGGGGAGCCACACGTCCTTGCGCTGGTTGATGCAGGTGTAGGCGATGGTGGGGTTGCAGGTGGCGCCCACGCCGCCGAAGGAGATGGACTGGCGCAGCTCGTCGGGGTCGGCCGAGTCGTTCCACAGTGCGGTGGGCGTGTTGCGGGCGGCGTCGAGAAGGGGGCCGGGGGTGTATTCGATACTCATCTGTTCTGTGCTCTCTTTCGGGTTCATCCGCGCAGGCGTCCTTGCAGCCGCGGTCCGGTAGCCCTATTGAAGTGTGCTCAGCGCCATCTGTCAACAAATTGTCAGGACAAAGTTTCCTGAGAATGGCGACGGCGCCTGCGCCGGCGTGAGAGCTAGCTCGAAAACAGGGACGTCTCGAAGGTGTAGCGCGAGGCGCGGTAGATGTGCTGTCCGTACTCGATGACGCGACCCGACTGGTCGTAGGTGATACGGGTGGCGGTCAGTAGAGCGGTACGGCGGCGTTCGTGGAGCAGTTCGGCCTCGCGGGTGGTGGCGTTGCGGGCCCCGATGGTCTGCTTGGCGGTGGTGGGGACGATGTCCTTGGCGCGCAGAAGGTCGTAGAGGCCGCCGGCCTCCAGCTCTTCGAGGGTGGGGGCGACGGCTGCCGGCATGAGGTTGGACAGGACGGCGATCGGCTCGCCGTCGGCGCAGCGGATGCGGGTGCAGGACACGACGGCGGTGCCCTCCTCGACCTCGAGGTGCTCGGCGTCATCGGCATCGGCTTCGTGTTCGGTGTAGTCCAGCACGTTAGTGGAGGTCTCGTGGCCGGCTGCGGACAGATCCGCCAGCAGACTGGTCAGCTGCATCGGCCGGTGGACGTGCATGGGGGAGACGATCGTGCCCACGCCCCGACGGCGCTTGACCAGGCCGCGGTCCACCAGGTGCTGGAGGGCCTGGCGCGCCGTGGGACGGGAGACCTCTAGGCGCTTGGCCATCGACAGCTCGTCCTCGAGTCGGGCGCCGGCCGGCAGTGTGCCGTCGAGGATGAGGGAGGCCAAAGGCTCGGAAATTTGCGTGTGCAGCGGCGTCTTGGAGCCGCGGTCGATTGTGATGTTGAGGGCGAAAGGGGATGCTGAGTCGGACATGAGATAAGCCTGTGCGTCAGACGTGATAATGACTTGAGCATACGGACGGCGCGCGCCGATGTCACGCACCGTCGCCATCACGGCCATGACGACGGCGGCTGTGGTCTCCGTCGCCGCGCCTGCCGGTGCGGGCCTCGTGCTGTCTGTGGAGTCCGGTTGGCCTCAGAGTCGTCTGACGTCAAATGTTCTGACAAATGCTTGACCTGGAGCCTGACTGTGAGGCAGGCTTCGCAGTGACGCCCGGCGCAGACCCCATCCCTGGAGGCCTGCGGGCCCCAAGGATGTGGAGACGCGATCACCGTGACGACAGCAACGACTGCAACCAGCGAGACGACCGAGGCGGCTACGCCCGGCAGAAGGTCCGACAACCACAAGCCGCTTGACGTCCTGACTATCGGACGTTGCGGCATCGACATCTACCCCCTCCAGGTCGGCGTCGGGCTGGAGGACGTGGAGAGCTTCGGCAAGTTCCTGGGCGGTAGCCCCACCAACGTGGCCGTCGCCGCCGCCCGCTACGGGCACGGCTCCGCCGTGCTCACCGGAGTGGGCAACGACCCCTTCGGGCGCTTCGTGCGCACCGAGATGCGCCGCCTGGGGGTCGACGACCGTCATGTCGTCACCAAGGCCGCCTACAACACCCCGGTCACCTTCTGTGAGATCTTCCCGCCGGACAACTTCCCCCTCTACTTCTACCGCGAGCCCTCGGCCCCCGACCTGGAGCTGACCTGGGAGGACCTGCCACTGGACGCCATTCGCGATGCCTCCATCTTCTGGATCTCGGCGACCGGGCTGAGCAAGGAGCCCTCGCGCTCGTCCCACCACGCGGCCCTGGGCGCCCGCGACCGGCGGCGCTTCACCATCGCCGACCTCGACTACCGCCCCATGTTCTGGAAGGACAAGGAGACGGCTCACCGCGAGGTCTCCAAGATTCTGCCCAAGATCACCGTCGCCATCGGTAACCGCGAGGAGTGCGAAGTCGCTGTCGGCGAGCGCGACCCCGAGCGCGCCGCCGACGCCCTCCTGGATGCCGGTGTCGAGCTGGCCATCGTCAAGCAGGGCCTTGAGGGGACGCTGGCCAAGACCCGCACCGAGCGGGTGGAGATGCCCGTGACCTCGGTGACCACGAAGAACGGCCTGGGTGCTGGTGACGCCTTCGGTGGGGCTATCTGTCACGGTCTGCTGTCGGGGTGGTCCCTGGAGAAGACCATCTTCGCCGCCTCCACAGCCGGAGCCATCGTCTCCTCCCGCCTGGAGTGCTCCACCGCCATGCCCACCGAGTCCGAGCTGCTCGAGCTCATGCGCGCCCGCCGCGACGAGGTCGCCCCGGGCCTGACGGACCTGTGAGGAGACCCCCGATGAGCACGACACCCACTCCCGCCGCCGGCTCCGTCTCCGCCAGCGGTCCCAGGCCGTTGACCGACGTCGTCACCGAGGTCCGGGCGACCGACCCCGCCCGCATCGGCCGGGTGCTGGCCCAGCGCCCCCGCGCCGACCTGTCGGGGGCCGGCCGCCTCATGGTCATCGCCTGCGACCACCCCGCCCGCGGGGCTCTGGGCGCCGGCGAGCGGCCTCTGGCGATGGCCGACCGTGAGGACCTCCTCCAGCGCTGCGTGACGGCGCTGTCCCGCCCCGGCGTCAATGGCTTCCTCGGAACCGCCGAGATCATCGAGGACCTGGCGCTCCTGGGCGCCCTGGACGGAAAGCTCGTGTGGGGCTCGATGAACCGGATCGGCCTCCAGGGGGCCTCCTTCGAGATGGACGACCGCTTCGGCGCCTACGACGCCGAGGGCATCGAAGCCTCCCACCTCGACGGCGGCAAGATGCTCACCCGCATCAACTACGCCGACCCCGCCAGCGCCGCGACCCTGAAGGCCAGTGCCGAGGCCATCGACTCCCTGTCCGAGCGCGGGCTGAACGCCATGATCGAGCCCTTCATCTCCCGGTGGGAGGACGGGCGCATCATCAACGACCTCAGCGAGGATGCGGTCATCCGCTCCATCTGCATCGCCCAGGCACTGGGCCGCAGCTCAGCCCGCACCTGGCTCAAGCTGCCCTGCGTGAGCGAGCCCGCCTCGATGCGACGGGTCATGGCCTCCACCTCTCTGCCCAGCCTTATCCTGGGCGGCGAGGTCTCCGCCGACCCCGAGGCCACCCGGGCCTCCTGGGCGGCCGCTCTCGAGCTGCCGGGCGTCAGGGGCCTGGTCGTGGGCCGATCCCTGCTCTACCCCCGCAACGACGACGTCGAAGCGGCTGTCGACGCCGCCGTCGCCCTGCTGTGAGCGCCTGACGCACTCGGAGGATAGACGCCCCGCGCTTCGCCGATCGGCCCCGGCCGGGCCGCACATACGAGACAATCCGCACCAGTACCAGGAGCCGAAGGAGCACCACCATGGGTCACACTGACCACCCCGCCCAGCCCGAGACGTCGGGCCAGTCCCGCTACGTCATCCGCGCCGGCGAGCTCGCCCACGACACCTACGAGCTGGACCTGACCCCCGAGCGGGCCGGCTGGGAATGGTCCTCCCTGCGGGTGGTGGCACTCGCCCCCGGGGGCAGTCTGACCGTGCCCGCCGGAGAGCACGAGTACCTCGTCCTGCCCCTGTCCGGGGGCTGCGGCGTCCAGGCCGGTGGCGAGCGCTTCGAGATCGCCGGGCGCGACTCGGTCTTCACCGACATCACCGACTACGTCTACGTCCCCCGCCGTACCGAGGTGACCCTCACCAGCGCCGGGGGCGCCCGCATTGCCCTGCCCGGGGCCAAGGCCACCGCTGACAAGCCGCTGCGCTACTGCCCGCGCTCCGAGGTCGGCACCGGCCTGCGCGGCGCCGGCCCCTCCTCGCGCCAGGTCAACAACTACGCCCTGGGCAACGAGGTGGAGACCTCCCACCTGCTGGCCTGCGAGGTCCTCACCCCGGGGGGTAACTGGTCCTCCTACCCGCCCCACAAGCACGACGAGCACACCGAGGTCGAGCGGGTCCTGGAGGAGATCTACTACTACGAGGTCCGCTCCGGCGAGGGCGACGCCGAGGGCTTCGCTCTCCAGCGCATCTACCCCTCGCCCGGCCACGACATCGACGTGTGCACCGAGGTGCGCGGCGGCGACGTCGTCGTCATGCCCTACGGCTACCACGGGCCCTCCGTGGCCGCCCCCGGCTACGACCTCTACTACCTCAATGTCATGGCCGGTCCCGCCGAGGACTCCGTGTGGCTCATGACCGACGACCCCCACCACACCTGGGTGCGCCAGACCTGGGAGGGTCAGGAAGTCGACCCGCGCCTGCCCATGACCCCCATGAACGACGAGAAGAACGACTAGTCGCCCGCCTTTCGATCCCGCTACCCGAGCACCCGAGAAGAGCAGAGAAGAACCACGATGAGCAACGAAGCCTACGCCGGCACGATCCGCCTGACGGTCGCCCAGGCCACCATCCGTTTCCTGTCCAATCAATACTCCGAGCGCGACGGCGTCGAGCAGCGCCTCATCGCCGGCGCCTTCGGCATCTTCGGCCACGGCAACGTGGCCGGCATCGGCCAGGCCCTCCTGCAGAATGAGATCGCCCGCGCCGACGACGAACAGGAGATGCCCTACATCATGCCCCGCAACGAGCAGGGGCAGGTGCACGCGGCCGCCGCCTTCGCCAAGACCACCAACCGCCTCCAGACCTACATGTGCACGGCCTCCATCGGCCCGGGCTCCCTCAACATGGTCACCGGTGCCGCCCTGGCCACCACCAACCGCCTGCCGGTGCTGCTGTTCCCCTCCGACCAGTTCGCCACCCGCGTCCCCGACCCCGTGCTCCAGCAGCTGGAGGACCCCACCAGTCTGGACGTGAGCGTCAACGACGCCTTCCGGCCGGTCTCGCGCTTCTTCGACCGCATCAACCGCCCCGAGCAGCTCATCCCCTCGCTGCTGAGCGCCATGCGCGTCCTCACCGACCCCGCCGAGACCGGCGCGGTCACCATCGCCATGCCCCAGGACGTCCAGGCCGAGGCCTTCGACTGGCCCGTGGAGTTCTTCCGCAAGCGCGTGTGGCACGTGCGCCGCCCGGTGCCCGAACCCGCTGCCCTTCAGCGCGCCGTCGCCCTCATCAAGTCCGCCAAGCGGCCCCTCATCATCGCCGGCGGAGGCACCATCTACGCCGGCGCCAGTGACGAGCTGCGTGCCCTGGCCACCGCCACCGGCATTCCGGTGGGCGACACCCAGGCCGGCAAGGGCGCCATCAACTTCGACCACCCCGGCGCCGTGGGCGGCGTGGGATCCACCGGCTGCGACTCCGGCAACCACATCGCCGACAAGGCCGACCTCATCATCGGCGTGGGCACCCGCTACTCCGACTTCACCACGGCCTCCAAGACCCAGTTCAAGAACCCCGACGTGAAGTTCGTGAACATCAACGTCGCCCCCTTCGACGCCGCCAAGGAGAGCGCCGAGATGGTCGTGGCCGACGCCCGCGAGGCTCTGGCCGCCCTCACCGAGGCGCTCGCGGACTACCACGTCGATGAGGCCTACTCCGCCGAGATTGCCGCAGAGAAGGAGGCCTGGCTCAAGGCCACCGAGCGCTGCTACCACCTGAACCACGGGCCCCTGCCCGCCCAGACCGAGGTCTTCGGCGCCCTCAACGAGCTCATGGGGGAGGAGGACGTCGTCATCAACGCCGCCGGCTCCATGCCCGGCGACCTCCAGGCCCTGTGGCAGGCCCGCAGCCCACTGCAGTACCACGTGGAGTACGCCTTCTCCTGCATGGGCTACGAGGTTCCCGCCGCGATGGGCGTCAAACTCGCCCGACCCGAGGCCGAGGTGGTCTCCATCGTGGGCGACGGCACCTACCAGATGCTCCCCATGGAGCTGGCCACCGTGGTCCAGGAGAACATCAAGGTCATCTACGTCCTGCTGCAGAACTACGGCTTCTGCTCCATCGGCGCCCTGTCGGAGTCCCGCGGCTCCCAGCGCTTCGGCACCAAGTACCGCCAGCGCGGCGAGGGCAGCCACCTGGCCGACGAGCAGGTCATCGACGGCGTCAACATCGCCGTCAACGCCCGCTCCTGGGGATTGGACGTCCTCGAGGTCCACACCATCGAGGAGTTCAAGGAGGCCTACCGCCAGGCCGAGGCCTCCGACCGTCCCACAATGATCCACATCGAGACCGACCTCTACGGCCCCAACCCGCCCGGGTCGAGCTGGTGGGACGTCCCGGTCTCGGGCGTCTCCGCCCTGGAGTCCACCCAGCGCGCCTACGAGGACTACCAGCGCGACCGCAAGCCCCAGCGTCACTACCTGTAAGGGCACTTACTACCTGGCTACCTGGAGGGATCGCAGGTAGGACGCGGAAAGGCGTGCAGCTCCAGCGCCAACCGCAACGGCGGGGTCCACGGCAATCAAAGTCGTGGACCCCGCCGTCCGCCTCGGTACGCGTACGTAAGCTTCTGGCTGGGGCCTCGGGGTGTCGCCGGGGGGCGCAGGGGAGACCCGGGAAGATCACGATGTGGCCAACACCCCCATTATGTTCTGACAAAATGACGATTTCTGCCGCCTAGGACGTTAGGCTGGGGGCACATGCAAGGCGCTGGGCGCCCGACCGGCCCTCCACTGAGACCTTGGTCGGGGTTGTGCCCGGTTAACCCCATAGGCGGGGACGGGCCCGCGAAACCGACAATCAGGAGTCGATAACGATGAGAACGATTGCGCACTGGATCGACGGAAAGCCCTATGAGGGCACTCCGATCGGCCGTTTCGCCGTCGAGAACCCGGGAACCGGTGAGGTTGAGGCCGAGCTGCTCCAGGCCTCCGACGCCGACCTTGACCACGCCGTCGAGGTGGCTCGCCGCGCACAGAAGGAGTGGGCCAAGGTCTCCCTGGCCAAGCGCACGGAGATCATGTTCCGCATGCGCCAGCTGGTCCTGGACCACCAGGACGAGATGGCCAAGCTGATCGTGGCCGAGCACGGCAAGAATTACTCCGACGCCGTCGGCGAGATCCAGCGCGGCCGCGAGACCCTCGACTTCGCCACCGCCATCAACGTGGCCCTCAAGGGCGAGTTCTCCTCCGGCATCTCCACCGGCGTAGACATCCACACCCTGCGCCAGCCGGTCGGCGTCGTCGCCGGCATCTGCCCCTTCAACTTCCCGGCGATGGTGCCCATGTGGATGCACCCCATCGCCATCGCTACCGGTAACGCCTTCGTGCTCAAGCCGGCCTCGGCCACCCCCTCGGCGGCGCTGCTGACGGCCGAGCTCTACAAGGAGGCCGGCTTGCCCGACGGCGTCTTCAACGTCGTTTCCGGCAACCGCACCATGGTCTCCAAGGTCCTCGAGCACCCCGGCATCGACGCGATTTCCTTCGTGGGCTCCACCCCGGTGGCCCACATCGTCCAGAACACCGGCGTCACCCACGGCAAGCGCGTCCAGGCCCTGGGCGGAGCCAACAACCACGCCATCGTCATGCCCGACTCCGACCTGGACTTCGCCGCCCAGCACATCTCCGCCGCCGCCTTCGGGGCCGCCGGCGAGCGCTGCATGGCCCTGCCCGTCGTCGTGGCCGTGGGCGGTTGCGGGCCGGACCTCGCTCGCCGTGTCAAGGCCCACGCTGAGAAGATCAAGGTCGGCTACGGCATGGACGAGGGCGTCGAGATGGGTCCGGTCATCGACGCCAAGTCCAAGGAGTTCATCACCGGTCTCATCGACGACGCCGAGTCCCGGGGCGCCGAGATCGTCCTCGACGGTCGTCCGCTGGTGATCCCCGGTCACGAGAAGGGCCACTTCCTCGGCCCGACCATCGTCGACAACGTCCCCCTGGAGTCCTCGCTCTACACCGAGGAGGTCTTCGGACCGGTGCTCGCGATCGTCCACGCCGACACCTATGAGGAGGCCATCAAGCAGGTCAATTCCTCGCCCTTCGGCAACGGGGCGGCCATCTTCACCAACGATGGCGGCGTGGCACGCCGCTTCGAGCTCGACGTCGAGGCCGGCATGGTCGGTATCAACGTGCCGATTCCGACGCCGGTGGCCTACTACTCCTTCGGCGGATGGAAGGAGTCGCTCCTGGGCGACACCCACATCCACGGTCCCGAGGGCGTGCGGTTCTACACCCGCGCCAAGGCGGTCACCAGCCGCTGGCCCTCGGAGAAGACCTACGCCGCGACTATGTCCTTCCAGCGCGAGGAGTAGGCGCGACCGCTCCGCCACCCATCGCCGCGGACGCACCACAGGCCTCAAAGACTGATCCTGCAGGGTCAGTTCGTAAGTCCTGTGGTGCGTCCGCGTACTGTAACGGAAGGGGGGCGGTTGGCTGGGGGTACTTGTCTCATCCGCCAAAGGTCAGACATCTTTGTTAGTACAAAGTCCTAGGCATTTGGCCGCCGGGGGCGTACAGTGGGTGTCACATCCGAAACGATTCGGAGATCGCCTCACGAAGGAGACAACGATGTCCAAAGCCGTCAACACCAACGACCCCAAGTACTCCAAGCTCACCATCGGCGTCTGCCCTGACCAGTGGGGCGTCTGGTTCCCCGAGGACCCCAAGCAGATGGACCCCCGTCAGGCCTGGGAGGAGATGGCCGAGGCTGGCTTCGAGGTCATCGAGACTGGCCCCTTCGGCTACTTCCCGACCGACCCCAAGGAGCTCCAGAAGTGGTGCGACGAGTTCGGCTTGAGGGTGGTGGCCGGTACCGGCTGGGGCATCCTGCACAAGCAGGAGGCCTGGGAGACCACGCTCAAGACCTTCCGCGCCATCGCCGAGACCCATGCCGCCGTCGGCGCCGAATACATCGTCCACCTGCCCCCGCTCTACCGCGACGACAAGACCTGGGAGTGGACCGACGACCGCGTCCTGTCCGACGACGCCTGGAAGCTCTACGTCGAGCATGCCAACGCCCTGGGCCAGATGCTCCTGGATGAGTACGGCCTCAAGATGGTCCTCCACCCCCACGGCGACTCCCACATCGAGACGCCCGAGGAGATCGCCCGCATCTTCGACGCCACCGACCCGACCTACGTCAACCTGTGTCTGGACTCCGGGCACGTCGTCTACGGCGGCGGCGACCCGGTCGAGTTGTGCCGGAAGTACCCCGAGCGCATCACCTATGTCCACATCAAGGCCTTTGACGAGGACATCACCCGCGAGGCCCACGAGAAGGACTGGCCTTTCGGTGAGGCCGTCACCAAGGGTGCCTCGGTCTGCCCGCCCGCCGGCCTGCCCGAGATGCACGAGTTCGTCGACGCCTTGGCGGCCCTGGACAAGCCGATCTACGCGATCTGCGAGCAGGACTGCTACCCCTGCGACCCCTCCTTCCCCAAGCAGAACGCCATCAACATGCGCACGTACCTGGCCGAGTGCGGCCTGGGACTGGCATGAGGCCTCCTGCCACTCGACTTGGCCGACCTATCACTGACCCCACCTCAACGAGGAGACACATCATGACTGTACGCATCGGACTCATCGGCGCTGGCGGTATGGGCCGCGCCCACCTGGCCCGCATTGCGGGTGTCCTGTCCGGCGGCGAGATCGTCGCCGTGGCCGACATCAACCACGACGCCGCGGTCTCGGCCGCGGAGCCCTATGGTGCCAAGGCCTATGACAGCGCCGAT
Source organism: Actinomyces johnsonii (assembly GCF_006546835.1). Lineage (GTDB taxonomy): Bacteria > Actinomycetota > Actinomycetes > Actinomycetales > Actinomycetaceae > Actinomyces > Actinomyces johnsonii. The sequence continues at coordinate 171,171 of NZ_VICB01000019.1, forward strand.
GAGCTCATCAACGATCCGAACGTCGACGCCGTCCTCATCGCCACCTTCGGCAAGGTCCACGCCCCCGACGTCATCAAGGCCATCGAGGCCGGCAAGTACGTCCTGTGCGAGAAGCCCTTGGCCACCACCGCCGAGGACTGCATCGCCATCATGGAGGCCGAGCAGAAGGCCGGCAAGAAGCTCGTCACCGTGGGCTTCATGCGCCGCTTCGACGTCGCCTACAACGAGATGAAGAAGGTTCTTGACGACGGCGAGAACGGCCAGGCCCTCCTGGTCCACAACCGTCACCGCAACCCCACCGTGCCGGAGTCCTACACCTCGCGCATGGCCATCGACGACACGGCGATCCACGAGATCGACACGATGCGCTGGCTCCTGGGCGAGGAGATCGTCAAGGTGCGCGTCGAGCGCCCCAAGTCGACCACTCACCGCTTCGACCACCTCATCGACCCGGTCGTCGTCGTGATGTACACCGAGTCCGGCGTGCGCATCGATGACGAAGTTAACGTCAACCTGCAGTACGCCTACTCCATCGAGTGCGAGCTCGTGCTGGAGACCGCCGCGGTGAGGCTGGGCGACCAGGAGCGGATCCACATCCGCGACATCCACGGCGACCGCAACGCCATGTGCCAGTCGCACATCGACCGCTTCGAGGCCGCCTTCAACCGCGAGGTGCAGGAGTGGATCAACGCCGTGGCCCGCGATGAGCACACCGGCTCGACCTCCTGGGACGGCTACGCGGCCACCTCCGTGGTCGACGCGGCGGTTGCCTCGCTGGAGGACGAGTCCTCGCCGATGGTCGACGTCAAGCTCATCGCCAAGCCCGCCTTCTACGCCTGACAAGCCTCCCCGTCGTCGTCTCTCCTGGCGCACGGCTGCTGCCGGGGCGCTCGCGATTGCTGCGTGTTCGCCAGCGCTCCGGCAAGCTCACCGGGCAGACGGCGACGGGGTCCGTCCACCTCGTTCGTCCCGGGAGGCGCTCGGTCCCGCCTCCCGGGACGACGACTATTCGGCGGCAGGAAGGGGAACTCCCAGACGTCGTCGCAACGATTGAAAACTGCCGCCCTCAACCACTTCCCCCGACGCAATTGTCATGACATTATGGGTGTTGTCGACATAGCCGTCGGCACCTGAGAGGAGACTTCCTTGGTAGACATCGCCCTTGACCCGAACATGTACTACCGCACCATGCCCACGGTGCGAACCCTTGACAAGGCGGCCGAGCTGGGCTTCGAGTACGTCGAGCTCTCGCCCAACGCGGACTTCCACTTCTGGCACCACCGTCCCGCCGCCGACGACGCCTTCGTCGCCGAACTCAACAAGGCGCAGAAGGAGACGGGCGTGAAGGTGCGCACCCTCAACCCCGTCTTCAACTGGTCCTCGCCCGACGAGGAGGAGCGGTGCGCCCAGGTGTCCAACTGGCGGCGCCTGCTCGAACTGGCCGACCAGATTGACGTCCGGGAGATCACCTCGGAGTTCTCCGGGGACCGCAACCAGGCTCGCCGCAGTGAGGAGCAATGGTTCCGTTCCATCGAAGAACTCATCCCCGACTTCGAGCGCTACGGCATCCGCCTCAACATGGAGGCCCACCCCTACGACTTCGTCGAGCTGCACGACCCGGCCCTGAACCTCGTGCGCGCGGTCAACAAGGACTGGATCGGGTACGAGTTCTGCTGCCCGCACGCCTTCCACCTCTCCGACGGCGTTGGTGACGTCGAGCGCATGATCCGCACCGCTCACGAGGCCGGCAAGCTGCGCGAGGTCCACATCGCCGACGGTTTCAACCACCGTGCCAACGACGGCAACCGCTACATCATCAACCCGCCTGGCGCTGATGTCACCGTCCACCAGCACAACGAGGTCGGCAACGGTGAAGTCGACTGGGACGCCGTCTTCTCCACGCTGCGAGACATCGGCTTCGACGGTGTGCTCTCCGTGTGCGTCTTCGGCTGGCACGAGCACGCCGATGACATCAACCGCCGAGTGCTGGCCCGGCTCCACGAAGAGCTCGGCTGACCCTCATCGGTTCTCTCCGTTCACTATGAGGACCGCCCATGCTGCCGGCTCCCGCTCCTGCGCTGCGGGGCGGTGACCGGCGGACCGGGACTCTCGGTCCATCCAGCAGCGCCTTTTTCGCCTCCGCCAACGACGGCGGACGACCCAAGGAGTTCCATCCATGTCCACACCATTGAATTCTGCGGCGCAGTACACGCCGGAGAAGATTCAGGAGCTGGTCGACCAGACTCCCGCCTCGGGTCCGAAGCGCTCGCTCGGACTCATCGCCCTGGTCGCCACCCTCGGCTCGCTGCTCTTCGGCTACGACACCGGAGTGATCTCAGCCGCGCTGCCGTATATGTATCTGCCTCACGACGCCAGTGGCCTTCAGATTAACTCGGTGGAGGAAGGTCTCGTAGGGACCTTCCTGTGCCTGGGCGCCGCATTGGGCGCCTCGGTCGGCGGCAAGCTTTCCGACAAGTACGGGCGTCGCCACAACATCACGCTCCTGGCCGCCGTCTTCTTCTTCGGCGCACTGGGGTGCACCTTCTCGCCGAACATCTGGATCCTCTACTTCTTCCGCATCGTCCTGGGCTTCGCCGTCGGCGGCGCCTCGGCGACGGTCCCGGTCTTCCTCGGTGAGACGGCCCCCAAGCGCATCCGCGGAACGCTCGTGGCCGTGGACCAGATGATGATCGTCTTTGGCCAGTTCCTCGCCTTCTCGATGAACGCGGTCCTGACCCAGATCCACGGTGGTCCGGAGGTCACCGTCGCCAAAGACGTCGTCAACAATTCCGGCGAGGTTGTCGCCAAAGCGGGCGAGACCGTCTCCTGGGAGTCGGTCCAGCACCTGGCCAACGTCGCCGTCGAGTCCGGTAACGGTACGACCTGGCGCTACATGCTTGTGCTGGCCTCGCTGCCGGCCATCGCGCTGTGGATCGGGATCCGTCTCATGCCGGAGTCCTCGCGCTGGTACGTCGCCAACTTGCGTATCGCCGAGGCCATCGGAGCCCTCAAGCGCGTGCGCGATGAGTCCAAGGACGGCCCCATCGCCGACGAGATCGACGAGATGCTCGAGGTCCAGCGCAGGGAGGCCAGCCAGGAGAAGTGGGGCCTGGCCCAGATCCTGGGCGTCAAGTGGACCCGGCACCTGCTCATCATCGGCATTATCCTGGGCCTGGCGGACCAGCTCACCGGTATCAACACGGCCATGTACTACACGCCCAAGGTGCTCTCCGCGGCAGGTCTGCCCATGAGTGACGCGATCTCCCTCAACGTCGTCTCCGGATTCATCTCCTTCGTGGGATCGGCGGTCGGCCTGTGGCTGGTCACCAAGTTCGCCCGCCGGCACGTGGGCATCTACCAGGAGGCCAGCATCGTGGTCTCCCTGGGGCTCTTGGCCGCGGTCTTCTTCTTCCTCATCCAGCCCTATCAGGATGCCGACGGCAACATCAAGGGCGCTCCCACCTTCGCCCCCTACCTGGTGCTGTTCATCGTCTCCCTGTTCGTCTTCGCCAAGCAGTCCGGAACGGTCACCTGGGTCCTCGTGGCGGAGATCTTCCCCGCCAAGGTCCGCGGCACGGCCATGGGGCTGGCGGTCGGCGCTCTGTGGGTCGCCAACGCGATCGTCGCCCTGGTCTTCCCCATCATGATGGAGAAGCTCGGGGGAGCAGGCACCTACCTCATCTTCTGTCTCATCAACGTGTTGTCTCTCATCTTCTACATGAAGTACGTGCCCGAGACGAAGTACCACTCCCTGGAGGAGCTCGAGGAGCGCTTCGAGAAGGAGTTCAGCTGACTCACTCGGTCAGGGGGCTGAGACAGTGTTGACTCGGTGACAGGCCGTCGGGTTGGTGGGCCCGCCAGGAGCGGATTGAAGCCGACCGCCCGGTTCTGACACACTGTCTCAGCTCCCGTCCGACGTCGTCAGCGTCAGCTGATGCCACATCTGAACAGACATCTACACACAATGCCGCCCATGACGTACACGGTGACCGGTCCATGACCCCGCATCCGCCGCGCAGCGCGCCACCCGCCCCGGTTCGCCTCCGCCTGTACGCATGGGCGGTAGGCCTGTTCCTGGGGGCTCTCGAAGGGGCTCTCGCCATCGGGGTTGCGGGCGCCCGCGGAGGCGCCCTGCCGCTCGTCGGCGTCGTCGGTGCGGCGATGGTTCTGGGGACCGTCGCCGGCAGGCCCCTCTCCCGGCACCTGGGCCGCAGGCGAACCGGCCTGGTCATGGCCGTGCTGGCCGCGGCGGGAGCGGGACTCGCAGCAGGGCTCGAGGGTATCCCCGTCCTCATCGGAGCCGGCCTCGCGGGTCTGGCCTCGGGCGGGATGCTCGTCGTGGCTCCACTGGTCTGCCACGAGCTCTCCCTACGCGGACACAAGCGCCTCATGCCGCAGGTCATGGCCCTCGGGCCCGCCGGAGCGGGCGTGGTGGCACTAGCGGCCTGGTGGAGTCCAGCGCGAGTGCCCGCCGCCTGGGGGGTGTTCGGGGGTGCCGCGCTGATCTACCTGGTCTGCGTCCTGCGTCTTCCCGAGAGTCCGGTCTGGCTCGTGGGGCAGTGCCGGGATGTCGAGGCCTTTGAGGCGCTGCGCCGCCTGCACGGAACTCTGGAGGCCTCCGTGGCCATCGACTGGACCCGCCTGGATGCCGAGATGCTGGCCGAGCAGCAGGCACTGACCCCCGCCGACCTGCGGGTGCCCCAGGTGCGTAGCGCCGTGCTGACCGGAGCTGTGCTCATCCTGGCCCAGGAGGCGCCGCTGGGGGCGGCGGCTCTGGTCCTCGCTCCGCTGGTTGTGGCCGATCTCGGCCTCGGCTCGGGTGCGATCGCCGTCAGCGCCACGACCTGGGTGGGGTGGACGCTCCTCGCCCTGGCGCTGGTGACCCGGGTCGAGCGGTTGCGCTTCCTGCGCGTGGTCCTGGGCGCTGTTGTGGCCGTCCTGGGGGCGACCTTCCTGGTCGTCGGTATGTCTCTCGGGGGAGCGGCGGGCGCCTGGATGATCGTCATCTCATTGACGATCCTCGTGGCCAGTCAGTCGGTGCTGGTCTTGCCGGCCTGTCAGGGGGCGATCGACCCGCGGATCCCGCCGTGGCTGGTCGAAGCCCAGCGAAGAGCCTCGGCGACCGGAGGGGCCCTGGCGCGCGCGGGCGTCCTCATCGCTGCGCTGCTCGTCGTGGTTCACCTTGGGATGCCAGTCCTATACTGGGCGGCCTTCGCGCTGTCGCTGGTCAGCGCCGTCGTCGTGCTCCTGCGGCTGCCGCGGGAACTGAAGGTCTGAGAGGACGGGTATGAAGGGTACCCGCGACCGGATTCCGAGAATCCGACTTCAGACCTATAATTTGTCAGGACAAATGTCGTAGGGTGGGGGAGCGGCCTGAGGAGGCCGCCCGACGGCCCGACGTCGTCGATATCCGACAGAGAGGCAGCTGAGCATGACGAGCAACGAGGCAGTCCAGACCTCAGAGACAACCGAGTCCATCCCCAAGACCATGAAGGCCGCGGTCCTGCGGGACCACGAGGTCGGACTGGAGATCGAGACCCTGCGCACCCCCCGGCCCAAGAGCGGCGAGGTCCTCATCAAGGTGGCCGCCTGCGGGCTGTGCCACTCCGACCTCCACGTCATCGGCGGTGCCATCGCCTTCCCGCTGCCGGCGGTGCTCGGCCATGAGGTCTCCGGCACCATTGTGGAGCTCGGCTCCGGCAACGAGCACACCGGGCTGGAGGTCGGGCAGAAGGTGGCTGGGGGCTTCCTCATGCCTTGCGGTCAGTGCGACGCCTGCGCCTCAGGCCGCGACGAGCTGTGCGGGCCCTTCTTCGACCTCAACCGGCTCAAGGGCGTCCTTTACGATGGCACCACCCGCCTGGCCACCCCTGACGGTGAGCCGGTGGCCATGTACTCCATGGGCGGCCTGGCCGAGTACGCCGTCGTCCCCTCCACCGCCGTGGCCCCCGTGCCCGAGACCATCGACATGGTGCCGGCGGCCATCCTGGGCTGCGCCGCCATGACCGGCTACGGGGCCGTGCGCCGCGGCGCCGACCTGCGCTACGGGGAGACCGTCGCCGTGGTCGCCACCGGCGGTGTGGGTACCAACATCGTCCAGATCGCCCGGGCCTTTGGCGCCAGCCAGGTCATCGCCATCGACGTCGACGATGACAAGCTCGCCCCCATGCTCGACTACGGGGCGACCGCCGTGGTCAACTCCGTCACCCAGAACGCCCGCGAGGAGGTCTTCCGGCTCACCGACGGCAAGGGTGTGGATGTCTCCTTCGAGGCGCTGGGCATCCCGGCCACCTGGACCACCGCCCTGGACGTCCTGGCCGACGGCGGCCGCATGGTTCCGATCGGCCTGGGGGCCGGTGTGCAGACCGCCGGGGTGGAGATCAACCGCACCGTGCGCCGCTCGCAGTCGATCCTCGGATCCTACGGTGCGCGCACCCGCCAGGATCTGCCGGCCGTTGTCGACCTGGCCGACAAGGGCGTCATCAACTACCGCGACGTTGTCTCGCGCCGCCTGCCGCTTGAAGAGGCCGGTGCCGGCTACACCGCGCTGCGCAACCGCGAGATCCAGGGGCGTGCCGTCGTCGACATGTCGCTGTGAGCCCAGGCAGTGAAGTCCCGGTCGCCGGGGCTTCACCGTGACCTCCTGTCCTCGCGCCTCCTGCTCAGGCTTTGTTGCTCTGAGTGGGAGGCGCGATGCGTGATCCGAAATCGAGGCGGAGGACGCGTCGTGTCCAAATCGGTGACAAAGGAACCTGTGGCTCGATCAGGCCGCTGATGGAACCGCGGAATCACGCGGTTTCTTATCGGTGGTGTGAGCCTGGATTCCGCCTTTGTATCCGATTTGGACATCTCGGGTGTCGCGGCGGTGTGCCGTCGGCCGCGGAGGGCCTCTGACTGACTATCGTGACCATTGCTAAGAGGAGGAGTCCCGTATGTCCACTGATCTGGAGCGCAACAAGGAGAACGTCAAGGCCTTCTACGACCTCATGTTCAACCAGTGCCGGCCGCGCCAGGCGCTGGAGCGATACGCCGGCGACGAGTACCGGCAGCACAACACCCACGTGGCCGACGGCAAGGAGGCCTTCGTCGAGTACTTCGAGCGGATGGCCCGCGACTACCCCGGTAAGAGCGTGGAGTTCGTGCGTGCCTTCGCCGAGGGCGACCACGTCATCCTGCACTGCCACCAGAGGTGGCCGGGGTCGGATGACTACGCGGGTATCGACATCTTCCGGCTCGATGAGCACGGCAGAATCGTGGAGCACTGGGATGTGCTTCAGGTGATCCCGGAGACCTCCGCCAACGACAACGGCATGTTCTGACTCCTGCACCGGCGCCGCGTGTCAGCTCTGCACCAGAGCCTTCCAGACCTCGATGCTGGCGGCGATGTCCCCGGGGACAGCGATAGAGCGCTGCGCGATCTGCCGAGGAACCTCCGGTTCCTGGTTGAGGGTGGCGAAGACGGCCGAGGTATTGGCATAGGTCCGCTGCCAGAATGGGAACTTGATGAGCGAGGGCGTGTTCCATCCCACCCCGATCTCCAGGTAGAGGACCCGATCCGACTTGTGCTTGGACAGGAACCGGCGGTATCGCTCAGCAGCGTTGTGCCAGTGCCCATCCTCCACGAAGGTGCCGTCCACCCGCAGGTTCATCGCCGCAGGTTCCCCGCACCTGGGGCATACGGGCAACAATGATGATGGAATGCGCAGGTCCCGCTGCCGCTCCACCATCTCTCGCACGGCTGACTCGTTGGACCACGTTCCGGCGTGGCAGGGGACGGAACACTGCCACAGTCCATAGTCACCCTGCGTGGCGAACAGACGTGACTCGTCGAAGCCGTTGCGGACGAAGGCATGGTCGACGTTCGTGGTGATGACGAAGTAGTCCGTGTCCTCCAGGCTGTCCAGAATGGTCCTCAGATCCTGATAGAGGGGGAGGATGGGCTTGTTATAGCGGTTGGCCATGATGTGCCGGGACCAGTAGGCCCATCGGTGCTCCGGTGTCGGGAAAGGGTAGAACCCGGAGGAGTACATGTCTCTCAGACCGAACTCCTCGATGAAGTCAGGGAAGAGGCGTGTGAATCGGGGGCCCGAGTAGGACAGGCCCGCTGCGGCCGACAGCCCCGATCCGGCACCGAGAACGACGGCGTCAGCCTGGGAAGCTGCCTCGGATAGGCGTCGGATCGCCGCCGGCTCCTCAGCAGTCAGGACCGAGGAGAGCGCGATAGATCGATTCGTCGATTGGGTCGAAGACATTGAAGACCACCTTTGTGAGTGACTGGCAGTGGGGGAGGACTTCGCGAACGGTGCGGACCGCGATGGTGGCAGCCTCGGCCTTGGGGTAGCCGAAGATGCCGGTGGAGATGCAGCACAGCGCGATGCTGGTGGCCCGCAGATCCTCGGCAGCGAGCAGGCAGGATTGGTAGGAGGAGGCTAGGAGCGCCTCGTGCTCGGCGGTTGGCTTGCCTTGCACGATCGGCCCGACGGTGTGGATGACGTGGGCGGCTGGCAGGTGGTGGCCGCCGGTCACGGTTGCCGTGCCGGTGGGCTCAGGACGGCCTCGAGCGGCCATGATGTCCGCGCACTCCTGGCGTAGTCCGGGGCCGGCGGCCGAGTGGATGGCATTGTCGATGCAGGCGTGCAGCGGCTGGAAACATCCGAGCATGGCGGAGTTCGCCGCGTTGACGATCGCGTCTGCCCGGATCGTCGTGATGTCGCCGCGCCACAGTGACAGGCGTGGATCGAGGGATGTCCCTGGCAGGCTGAGGGCGTCGACGGTTTCTCGCTCGGCGGTCTCGGCGGCCAGGAGCCGCTCCAGTGAGACGTTTAGCTCCGCGGGCAGCGGGATCGCGGGTCGCATGGCGAGCAGGGCCCGCAGTGCCAGTCGGCGTTGACCAGGATCGCTGGCCGAAACGGCGTCTACGAGCTGCTGCGCTTCGGGCTGTTCCTGAACGAGAAGCGCCAATGACGTATCAACGAGGGCGCCGCGTTGCGACTGAGTCAGTGGCGTCGATATCATGCCCGGTCCTCTCAGCTGGTGCGGAAGAGACGAATAGTTACTTTTATACACTAAGCATCAAGTAGAGAGTAATGAGGCCAGGGCGGGCTCTGTGGCGTCTGTCGTGGGGTGCTTGATCGTCGTCGCACCAGCAGGTGGTGATGTGTTGTGCGTGGCCGGGGGTTTCTGGGCATGAGAAAAGGGGCGCCGCTTTGTGCGGTGCCCCTCGGGTTGCCATGGCTGCGCGGGCTTCCTTGGCCGCGCAGCCTCGTTGTTCTATGCCCTTGCTGGGCTGGGTCCGGGTCCTGCGTTGCTTGTGAAGCGTGGTCCAGACCTGGTGGCGGGCTCGGGTGAGCTCGTTGGAGTCCTCGACGCTCAGCGGGCCTCGAGGAGGTTGACGCCGGTGTAGATGCCCACACCCATGGTGATTGCGGCCAGGACGGAGGCGGCGAACATGATGGTCGGGATACCGGTGACGGCGCCGACCACGGCCATGACCATGACCGCGACCATGATGGCGATCATGGCGACGGCGAAGGTGAGGCGGTTGGCCTCGGCCTGGGTGTTGGTGGCGGTGGCCTGAGCGGTGGTGGCGGTCTCGACGGTCTGGGTGGGGTGCTCGGTGATGGTGGCGGTCATGTGAGTGTTCCTCTCGATGTGTGTCGAGCAGGTCCGCCTGACTACCAGTCGTGCGTCCCTGCACGACGGTGTGCAGCCCGTAGGCCGGACGGAGGTTTCTCCGTCAATCAGAACTCTAGGAACGCTCCATCTGATTGTCTAGACAAAGGATCGTGACGTGTGTTGCGTTGGCGACTTGTGGATCACAGAGGATCGCTGGGATGGCTGTGGTTCGGTTGCAGGAGCATATGGGCGGATGTGGCGTCATGGAGGGTATTACTGGTCCTGGTGGGGGTCGGGAAGGTTTGTGTCATGGGTAGTTTTGATCTGGAAACGTGACCTGTGAGGCGGACGTGCGATGTGAACCACTGGTCTAGTCCTCTTGTGTCAACGTCGGAGCCCGGGGCGCCAGCGGCCGGCAGGGCGGAAGGCGGCCGGTTGCCGCCCCGGCTATCCTGAGCGGGTGACGACCAGCCAGACTTCCCCCAGCGCCGTCGGTCCCGTCCTCGTGGTGGACTTCGGGGCGCAGTACGCCCAGCTCATCGCCCGCCGCGTGCGCGAGGCCGGCGTTTACTCCGAGATCGTGCCCCACTCCATGGACGCCGCTGCCATGCTGGACAAGCGGCCCTCGGCCATCATCCTCTCCGGCGGGCCTTCGTCGGTCTACGCCGACGGCGCCCCCTCCGTCGACCCGGCCGTCTTCGACGCCGGGATCCCGGTCCTGGGCATCTGCTACGGCTTCCAGGCCATGGCCCAGGCCCTGGGTGGAACAGTCGGGCGAACCGGTACCCGCGAGTACGGGCACACCCCCGCCCGCGTGACGGAGGGGTCCTGCCTGTTCGACGGGACTCCCGACGACCAGGTGGTGTGGATGAGCCACGGCGACGCGGTCCAGGCCGCTCCCGAGGGCTTCGCCGTCACCGCCTCCACCTCCCAGACGCCAGTGGCCGCCTTCGAGAACCCGAAGCGGCGTCTCTACGGCCTGCAGTGGCACCCCGAGGTGCTCCACTCCGAGCACGGGCAGGCCGCACTGGTCAACTTCCTGCACAAGGAGGCGGGACTGCCGGCCACGTGGACCCCGGACAACATCATCGACGAGCAAGTGGCCCGCATCCGCGAGCAGGTGGGCGACGCCCACGTCATCTGCGGCCTGAGCGGGGGAGTGGACTCATCTGTGGCCGCAGCCCTCGTCCACCGCGCCATCGGCGACCAGCTCACCTGCATCTTCGTCGACCACGGCCTACTGCGCGCCGGCGAGCGCGAGCAGGTGGAGCACGACTACGCCGAGGGCATGGGCATCCGCGTCATCACGGTCGATGAGACCGAGCGCTTCCTGAGCGCCCTGGCCGGCGTCACCGAGCCGGAGGCCAAGCGCAAGATCATCGGCCGGGAGTTCATCCGCTCCTTCGAGGCCGCCCAGCGGCGCGTCGTCGAGGCCGTCGGGGCTGAGGGTGGCGAGATCCGCTTCCTGGTCCAGGGGACCCTCTATCCCGACGTCGTCGAGTCCGGTGGGGGAGAAGGCGCCGCCAACATCAAGAGCCACCACAACGTGGGAGGCCTGCCCGAGGACCTCGACTTCGAGCTCATCGAGCCGCTGCGCGAGCTGTTCAAGGATGAGGTGCGTGCCATCGGCCGCGAGCTGGGAGTGCCGGAGAAGATCGTCGCCCGCCAGCCTTTCCCTGGGCCGGGGCTGGGCATCCGCGTCATCGGCGAGGTGACGGCCGAGAACCTGCGCGTTTTACGGGCCGCCGACGCCATCGCCCGTGAGGAGCTCACTGCCGCCGGGCTCGACGACGAAATCTGGCAGTGCCCGGTGGTGCTGCTGGCCGACGTGCGCTCCGTGGGCGTCCAGGGCGACGGACGCACCTACGGTCATCCCATCGTTCTGCGGCCGGTCAGTAGTGAGGACGCCATGACGGCCGACTGGACTCGCCTGCCCTACGACGTCCTGGCGCGCATCTCCAACCGGATCACCAACTTCGTACCGGAGGTCAACCGGGTGGTGCTCGACTGCACGAGCAAACCCCCGGGCACCATCGAGTGGGAGTAACGGGCAAGTTGGAGCGACTGCCTGCCGTTACTGGGCCCTGCCGGCGCTGAAGCGCTGGCGGGGCCTTGTTTTGTCCGTCGCTGAGCGGTCTGGAGCGTCTATCGGTCCTGGTCGGGGAGGCGACTGGCGGTTCGGCAGGGCGGCGTGGCCGGCGGTCCGGCCGATGCGGCTGGACCTGCGTATCGAGGACTGCGATTCTCGCCGGGAACGTACTTTTCCTGCAGTTGACTGAGACCTGCCACCAGTGGTCTGCGGGAGGGATCAGTCCTCGTCGAGAAAGTACGTTCCCGATCGGGTTGGACCTGGATTCAGGAGCAGTGGTCGCGTGAACTACGAGAGTGATGGGGTGTTTGTCTCCGAACTCAACGAGGACTTTGAGAAATCACTGATAGGTCGATATTGCTTTGCGACTTTTGTGTCTCGAATAAAACAAAAGTGTGGGGTATTTGACGGGGTGAATGATTGTTAAAGGTCTGTGTTTCCGAAGAGTTCTGGTGGTGCTACGATCGCGCTGATCGAGTGCATTCAATGGAGGTGTCGGGATGTCTGTTCCTGCGGGTTGGTATGACGATGGAACGGGCCGTCAGAGATGGTGGGATGGCAATGCATGGGGTGTATACGCGCAGGATGTCTCCTCTGTTCAGGTGGAGGCTCGTCCAATGGGCTATGGTCAGGTGTCCGCTCCGGTTGCGCAGCCCTCTAAGGCGCCCGGATTGTTCAATGCGTTGGGTCAAGCCGTTAAGAATGCGGCGGCCGAACGGAAGGATGTGGCGATTGGGGCACTGACTGCTGGGGTGAGAGCACGCAGGCAGCGTGAGGAGCATGAACGGGAGGAGCGACTTCGACAGGCCGAGCATGCTCGGATGGCAGGAAGGAGAGTCACGAGCGGGATATTCGGGACCTCGACGATCGAAATCTATGAAAACGGGTATGTTCGTGTGGCTGGTCCAGACGCTGTGGGGCGCTCTTGTCAGATAAGCGACTCGACTCCTTACGAAAGTCTTATTTCCATCTCTTTCGAGCGTCCCGATAATGGCGATGCTGGCTCGATCGGAGCGGTAGCGACGCCGTCGGTTGCGACGGCCGGTGCTGCGGTGAAGGTGGTCTCAATGATCACCAAACGTAATCCTGCGGTCATGGCGATATCTGCCGGTGCTGGTATCGCGGCTGCCGGTGCTGGCGCGGTCGCTAAGATCGTGTCGGCGAAAGCTGTTTTGACTATTACCACTGATCAGAAGATTCATGCACTGACCAACCAGGTGAAGCACCCAACGACGGGGATTATGATGCCCAGGAAGGATCATGAAAGTGTTGGTGAGGTTCTGGAGCAAACGGGCAACTCGGTTCTGAGCGCCCTTGGGCGTGGGCCTGTGTCACCAAGCGTTCCCGCTCTGCTGTCCGGTCAGGTCGAGGTGCCTCAAGAGCTGAGTTCTCCTGGCGTATCTTCTGAAGACGTCGCGAAACGTCTACGTGATCTGGATGAACTGCGCAAGGAAGGCATCCTGGACGACGCCGACTTCCTCATCGCCAAGCGCCAGTTGTTGGGGAGGCTGTAGATTAGTCTCCACGTCATGTTATCGGAGATCACGGAAAGATTGAGATTTGTGCGGTAAATATGTGACCGTATTGAAATGCTAGATTCCTGCTTTTCGTACTTCCGGGCATTCAATGTTGGTGTGGTTCTGACTACGATGGGTGAAGCAGTGGATATCACTGCATTAGATTGTCTTATTTCGGCATACCGTCGAATATCAGGAGCCACAATGTCGTATCCTCCTCAGTCCAACCCGCCTCAGCAATATCCGCCTCAAGGTCAGGTGCCCGCGCCAATGCAGCAAGTGCCAGCGCCGTTGAAGAAGGGGCGCAACACCGTGGGTATCGTCGCCTTGGTGATGGCGGTCATCGGGTTCATTTTTGCCTGTGTTCCCGGCGCGCTCATCATCGGCTGGATCCTGCTGCCGATCTCCTTCATAGTCGGCCTGGTGGGACTCTTCCGAAAGGGAGAAGTATTGTGGCCCGCGGTTACCGCCGTGGTCATCTCGGTGGTCGGCACGATCGTCGGAGTCATGGTGTTCCTGACGGTCCTGTCGAATGCTGTTGGTGAGGCCGTCTCATCCTCCGGTGCGGTCTCTGCGTCGGTAGCTCCTGGCGGTGCAGGATCCTCTGGGCAGGGAAAGACCCGTGAGAACCCCTACCCGCTTGGTACCGAGATCTCCAGCAAGGACTGGAAGGTCGTCATCAACTCGGTCACGTTCAACGCCAATGACGCGGTTGCCGCGGCTAACGAGTTCAACGATCCGCCTGCTGATGGAAAACAGTATGTCCTCATCAACTACACGGCCACCTACATCGGTGATGACTCGAGTGGAGAATCTGCGGCCTTCGTCTCGGTTGACTACGTCACGGCCGACGGAGTCACCGTCGATGGAACCGATTCGATGGCCGTCGCCCCGGACGCCATCGACTCTCTGACGACTCTGTACAACGGTGCGAGTGTCACCGGGAACGTTGTCCGGGCTGTTCCCGTTGACAGTGCGCAGGACGGAGTTCTGGCGGTTCGCCCCGGACTGCTCGCTGACAAGGTCTTCGTCGCCGTGAAGTAGCGTTTGCGCCTCAGCCCTCGATACCGGGGTCGGTCGCCGGGGTGGCGGCCGGCCCCGTCCTCGTGCGCGACGGGTCTTGTCCCTGTCCAAGAAATGGACTGCGACGGCGCCGCCATTGACAGGCTCCGGTGATGGTCTGCATATGATTTCGGCGAACGCGCCGCTGGCACTGGGCCTCGGCCGCATCCCCTGAAGGATGTCCCATGACGAGTACCGGTCGAAGCGCCACCGTGCTGCCGCTCGTCGTCCGCACCGCGCGAAGCGAGCGCGTTGCTGCGCCCTCCCCGTCCTTCGCCCTCTCACACGCCATGAACCGGCAGGTCATGGCGTGTTGTTGTCGCTGTATGCCGTAGGCGTTCGTACTCCTGGCAGCCCCCGCAATGAACGCGGCCCGACGCTTGCACGTCGGACGCGCTCCGGACTGGCTAGCAGTCCACCTGTGCGGACTCCTCACCCCTTCCCAGGGCCGTGAGCGCAGCGACGTCGTAGCGCGCGGCCGCCGAACCGGGACCGAAGGAATCCCTGTGTCTGCCGCCTCCTCCACCGTCTCCACCAGCGCGTCACCCACCGCGCCCACCACCACCCGCGACTCCGACGAGGCCCGTGCGGTGGCGCGCCGCCAGGCACCGCGCCACCGCACGATTCGCCCTCACCCACCTCATCCAGGGCATCTTCGTCGTCTGGGTCGCCGTCACCATCACCTTCATCGGCCTGCACCTGGCGCAGCGCCTTCGGCGAGCCGGGTGATGGCAAACCGGTCGACGGCAACCCCACCGAGCGCTGGAACGCCCCAGCCAATCGTGAGCACCTGGGAGGATCGCCCCTTCTTCTCATGTCCCGGCGGCGCCGGCAGTTGGGAGCAGTTGCGCGGCTGGACCGAGGCCCGCCGCGCCGGCAACCTGACCGGGCTGTGAGGATATCGGGGCCGGTCGTCCCGGAAGAAGGTGGGGAAGGATCTGCGACAGTATCTGCAGATAGACGCTGGACCAGCCCCTGCCGGAACCGCCGGAGCGACCGGCCCGACTGCGCTCTCCAGCCTGACGCCGACTGCAGACCGAGGATCAACCATGACCGATCACCCCACTGAGCCCACCACCACCGACTCCGAGGCGGAGGCCGTCCACTGGACCACTCCGCCTACCGACGGCGGTGAGCGTCTCGACGGACGCTCGGCCGCACTGGTGAGTGCCGACCGCCTCCTCACCGGTCGGCGCGGCCAGGTGGAGGGCAGCCTTGAGACGATCGGAATCCGGACCAGTAGTCCGAGCGAGGCCGAGGTCGCCCAGGCGCGTACGGCCGGCCAGGGTGGTGCCGTCCTCCTGCGGGGACGGGACATCCTGGCCGTCGGAACGACCGTCGAGCTCGAAGGGTGCCTGACCGAGCTTCTTCCCGACGTCGACCCCAATGACGTCGTACGCGTGGACCTGCCCGGCACTACCCTCATGCCTGGGCTCATCGAGACCCACGACCACCTGCCCACCTCCGGCACCGACGTCGAGTACCCCGACTACGGGCCTCATGAAGTTGCCCGCCTCACCCTTAACGCCGCCCGCGCCGCTCGCGAGCTGCTCAGCGAGGGCGTCACCAGCGTCCAGTCCCTCGGGGCGCGCCACTACGTTGACGTCGCCCTGCGCGACGCCGTCGACGCCGGAGACTTGCGCGGGCCCCGGATCATCGCCTCCGGGCCGCAGATCACCACGACCGGCGGGCACGCCCACCACGCCGGAGGCGCCGCGGACTCCCTGGACGAGATCCGCCACCAGGTCCGCCACCACCACCTCATGGGCGCTGACACGATCAAGGCGATGGCCACCGGTGGCTTCATGACCGATGGTTCTGCTCCCTGGTTCGCCCAGTTCACCTCTGAGGAGCTGCGGGTCCTCTTCGACGAGGCCCACCGCCTGGGGAGGTGGACGGCTGCCCATGCCCACGGCACCCAGGGCATCGAGCGGGCCGTGCGCGCCGGGGTCGACTACATCGCCCACGCCTCCTTCGTCTCGGCGGCCGGGCGCAGCGAGTTCGACCCCCACCTGGCCGACGAGATGGCGCGCGCCGGCGTGTACGTCGACTGCACGATCGTGGCCGACCTGCCCGGCATCATCGCGGCCGACCCGACCTTCGCCCCACCCGCCCGCCAGCTGTGGGAGCACGGGGTGAGAATCGTCGCCGGCCACGACGCTGGCATCCCCGCCTCCCCGCAGCGCGCCTACGTCGGTGGCCTCCAGGCCCTGGAGTCCGTGGGCCTACCCCGTACCGAGGTCCTGCTGGCCGCCACCTCCAGGGCCGCCGCCGCGATCGGACGCGCCGGCGTCACCGGGGTGCTCGCCCCCGGCTTCGAGGCGGACCTCATCGCGGTCGCCGGGGACCCGAGCCAGGACCTGGCCGCCCTGCACGACCTGCGCCTCGTGGTGGCTCGCGGCCGCGAGTTCCGCCCCGATCGGGTCGAGGGCCTGGCCGCCTCCCAGGCTCCCACCGAGGCAGTCGGTCCGTCGGCGACCCTGGCCGAGTGGCGAGAGCGCAGCGCCCGGGCAGCCCGCCACCCGGAGGTCTGAGCGTGCAGGATCAAGCACCGGGGGACAGGCGGAGAGACAGTTGGAAAGACTCCTGGGGGCCGGCTCGCGCCCGGCTGACCGACCTGGCCGAGGACTACGCCCGACTCCTGGCCTCACAGGACCCGGCGGCGGCCGAGGCCACCGGTCTGCCGAGCCGAACGCTTCTGCCCGACGTCGGCCCTGAGGCCCTGGCGGAGAGAAACAGGGTCGAGCGCAGGCTGCATCAGCTCGTCCGCGCCGTCGAAACGCCCCGGTCCCTGACCGGTAACCACGGGGCGAAGGACGACGACGCTCGAGACAGCACGCCCGGCGACGGCGATCCTTGGGGTAGGGCACCCTTGGCAGTACGCGTCCTGCGCGCCCATCTGCTCGAGCGTCTGGGGACCTCCATCGACCTCATCGAATCGGCGGACCAGGGCGCTGAGCTCAACATCCTCACCTCACCCTTCCAGGGCGTGCGCCGACGCCTCATCACCCTGCCCACTGACCTGCCTGGTTCCACCTCCTCCGTACAGGACTGGGCGGACCTGGTCGACCGGTACCGTGCCGCACCCCGGGCCCTGACGGGAATCCGCGACTCCCTGGCGGTCAGTGCGGCCCAAGGCGTTCTGCCTCCTCGCGGACAGGTCGAGGCCGTCGCCCGGCAGACCGACGACCTGGCGCGCATCCTGGCCTCCCAAGCCCGCGGCGACCTGAGCGGCGGCGGCCATGCTGCGCCGGGCGGCGCCCTCGGTCGGGACCTCCAGGTCGCCGCGAACGACGCCGCCCAGGCGGTATCCGACCTCGGTCGCTACCTGCGCGGCGAGCTGGCCCCGCTGACCCCGGTCCGCGAGGGCGTAGGGCCGAGCCGCCACGCCTGCTGGGTGCGCCGTATGCTCGGGACCTCCATCGATACCGCCGAGGTCTACCAGTGGGCGCGCCAGGAGCTGGTCGACGTCGTCGCCGCCCAGGACGCTTTGGCCGCCGAGGTCCTCGGGACGGGATCGCGGGCCGGCGACCTTGATGCGCACCTGCGCGCCGACCCCTCCACCGGAATGAGCCCCGAGGACTTCCCCCGCTGGGCGCAGGGCGTGGCCGATGAGGCCTGGGACGCCGTCGTCGGCCGCCTGCTCGACGTCCCTGACGGCCTGGGCCGACCAACGGTGCTGCTCGACACCCCGGGCGGCGGCGTCCACTATGAGGAGCCCGAGCCCAGCCGGAGTCTGTCCGGGAGGGTATTGCGCTCCTTCGCCGTCGGCGATGAGACGGTCTGGCCCTGGGCGGAGCGCACCACGGTGCTGCACGAGTCCGTCCCCGGCCACCACACTCACTCCGGCGCGCAGAGCCTTGATCCCTCACTGACTCTCTGGCAGCGGTACCTGGGGAAGGTCCCTGGCTGTAACGAGGGCTGGGCCCTGTACGCCGAGAGGCTCGCGATCGAGACCGGGTTGCTGAGTAAACCCGCCGACCGCTTCGGGTGGCTGGCGGCGCGGCGCTGGCGGATCGTGAGGGTCCTGGTGGACCTCGGTGTGCACTCCTGGTTGCCGGTGCCCGCCGAGATCGCCGCTCTGCCTGGTGCCGGCGGCGGCACGCAGTGGGACCGGCCCACGGTGGAGGCGGCGCTGCGCGCACACACGGTCCTGGGCGAGGGGTTTCTCCAGTTCGAGGTGGACAAGCAGCTGGGCTGGCCCGCCCAGGGGCTGGCATACATGCTCGGCGAGCGGGTCTGGTTGGCGGGCCGCGAGCGGGCGCAGCACCGGGCCGAGGAGGTGCGGAAGAAGCTCGACCTGCGGGCCTTCCACAACCGCGGCATCGGCTTGGGGAGCGTGGGCCTGGACCTCCTGATCCGCGAGCTGGGCTGAACATCGCTGTGGGCCAGCTGGAAGACCAGCTGGCCCACAGCGACGTCCTCCGTATCCTATAGTGACGACCGCGCACGGGTGCGGCCCACGGCCATGGCCACCGAGAGGATCGCGACGGCGAACAGGGCGCAGATCCCGCAGTCCACGAGCAGAGGGCGAATGACGTCGGCGGACATCGAGGTGGCGGTGTACGCCCCTGAGATCGCCTGGGCCGCCCAGTATCCGGGGGTGAACTTGGCGGCTTGGACGACGGCGTCGGGTAGCCACTCGGTGGGCACCCACGCCCCCGATAGGAAGGACATGGCCAAGCCACCGATATTGGCGACCGCGCTGGCCACGTTCTGGCTCGGGCTGATCTGACCCAGGAGGAAACCGAGCGAGACTGCAAAGAGCATGAAGGCGCCCAGGGCCGCACCGACGATCGCCAGTAGCGGGGCCGATGTCGTCACGGCACTGGCCCCGAGGGCCGTGACCCCCAGCCCAAAGATCCACAGCCACCCGACCAAACCGATGACGAGGCAAGCCCCTACGGCCCCGAGGCTGCGGGATCTGCTGCTCACCGGTGCCGCGGTGAGGCGGGAACGGACTGACCGGCGTCCCAACGCCATCATGAGCGTTGAAATCGTCACGATCGCGAAGGCCGTGATCGGGTAGATGGAGAACATGGCGTAGACGACGAAGCCATGCGGCAGGGGCTTCGCGTCCTGGGCGATCCGCTCGGCGGGGGCGGAATGGTTCATCGTTTCCCTGGCCAGGGCGACGGCATGGGCCGGGTCATCGGTGAGCGTCGACAGGTAGTCGGCGACCTGCCCCGCGTAGGAGTCGGTGCGCACGTTCATGAGTGCGCCGGATGCCGACTCGTACCCGATGACTGTGTCCATTCGAGGTGGCTCAGCCCCCTCACGAGCCGCCTGCTGGAACTGTTTGCCGTATCCGGCCGGAATGATGAGGATGTAGCTGATCCGGTTCTGCGCGGTGGCGTTTTGAATGGCCTGTCTGGAGTCCTCCAGCGGCTGAGCCTTGCCGGCGGACTCGACGTAGTCCTTGACCCCCCGGGAGATCGTGGAGCCGTCGCGGTCGATGACGGCCACGCTTGTTGTGGCTTCCTTGACCTGGCTGGATGCGTCCTCGGTCCGGGCGGCTCCCACATTCAGACCGAGCAGGGACAGTGCCACCAGGTAGACCAGGACGTAGCTCCGATGGGCCGCCATGATCTTCAACGATGTCTTAAAGGTGCTCATGGTTCATCCTCCTGGCACGGATCAGGGCAATGGTGAGGAACAGGCAGGTCATGGCCAGCAGGGCCGCGCAGCTGCGGGCGAAGGGGGCCAGGGAGTCGTAGTAGAGCAACCCGTAGAGGCAATGGGCGGCTTGCCACAGGGGATTGGTCTGCACCAACAGTGGGGCATGGAGTTCGACGGCGTTAGCCAGGGACTGAGTTGAGGGTCCGTAGAAGCCGGTGAACAGCGACAGGAGGCAGCTGATCGCGGAGACCATCCCGATCCCCATCTTGCCGAAGGTGCCCAGTGCGGCGCCCGCAGCGCTCGACATGAGGCTGGCCATCCCGACCGCTACCAGGCACAGGAGCACATGAGGCCCGAAGTCCACACCCACCACCGTGGCGATGAAGGCGAAGGCGATGAGCAGGCAGGTAAGGACGCACACCCAGGAGGCTGCGAGCGTGGAGGTGAGGACCTTCCATCGCGGCAGGCTCGCCAGGGTTCGGCGGGCTCCCAGAGGAGAGGTGGCCATGATGCTCTGCACCGCGGTCATGGTGACGGTCATGCCCATGCCACTGGCGAAGGCCAGCAGCGCGAAGTAGTAGCGGGTCGCGGGCTTGACGGGAGACGGTGTCACCGAGAGTGAACGGGTGAAGGACTGGTCGGTCTCAAGAGCGGCCAGCCGCTCGGGCGCCGTCCCCGCCTTGATCAAGGTCTCGTACTCGGCCCGCCTCTGGGTGTAGGAGTCCATGACCACCCGGAGCACCCGAGTCGTCTCGGCCTCATTGCCCTTCTGGTTCACGTGCAGCACGGGATCGCCGTCCTCGACGGCGAGGTAGCCGTTGGTCTCTCCCCGTTTTGCGGCGGCCTGGGCCTCGGAAGCGGCGGAGTGGGTGACCTTGGTGATGAGGCGGGGATCGGCGTCGTCGGCGGAGATCCGTTCCACGACGGCGTCCAGGCCGGGAGCCGCCCGGTAGGCCTCGTCCTGGACGACGCCGAAGCTGATGGGGGTGGCCTCGAAGTCCTTGTCCAGGTTGGCGAACATCGCCATGAACATGAGGGACATGACGATCGGGAAGCCGAGCGTCCACACGAGCAGGACACGATCGCGCAGGAGCCTGAGCACCTGGTAGGAGAAGACGGTCAGCATGTCAGGCCGCCTCGTCGCGCAGGGCCCGCCCGGTGATCTCCAGGAAGACGTCGTTGAGGGTCGGGGGCTCGGAGGTTACTCGGCCGCAGGTCGCTCCCGCCGCATTCAGCGCCCTCATGATGTCGGAGAGGTTGTGCGCCCCGGGGGAGCACTCGATGAACACCTCGCCGTTCTCGCAGGTCGCGGTGCGCACGTGCTCCAGGCGGCGCAGCCCCTCCAGAGTCTCCTCGCCCGGGGGAACGGGATCGACGATCTCCACCCGGATGCGCTCACCGGTGCCGATCATGGCCTTGAGCTCGTCGGAGGTTCCGGAAGCCACCTGCTGGCCGCGGTCCATGATGACGATCCGGTCGCACAGCTGCTCCACCTCCTCCATGTAGTGGCTCGTGTAGAGGATGGTGGCGCCGCGCTCGTTGAGACGCTTGATGCCGTCGAGGATCGCGTTGCGGCTCTGCGGGTCGACGGCGACCGTGGGCTCGTCCAGGATGATGAGGTCGGGGCCGTGGGCGATGCCGCAGGCGATGTTGAGACGGCGCAGCAGGCCCCCCGAGAGTTTCTTGGGCTTGAACTTCACGAACTTCTCCAGGCCGACGAAGGCGATCGCCTCGGCAACCAGGCGGCGCCGCTCGGCGCGGTCGCGCACGTAGAGGGCGCAGAAAGCGTCGACGTTCTCTGCCACCGTGAGCTCGTCGAAGACGGCCACTTCCTGAGGCACCACGCCGATACGGCGCTTGAGCCCGTAGGCAGTGGGCGTCATCGGCTCGCCGAAGACGCGGATAGAGCCCTTGTCGTAAGTGAGTAGCTGAAGGATGCAGCTGATCGTCGTCGTCTTGCCCGAGCCGTTGGGGCCCAGCAGTCCCAGCACCTGACCGCGCGGGATTTTCAAGGACAGGCCGTCGACCGCGACCAGCTCCCCGTAGCGCTTGATCAGGGAGCCGACTTCCACAGCCGGGCCGGTATCCCTGGTCCCGTCTTTGACTTCCATCTCGGTTCCTTTCTTCCCGCCGGTGTTCCCCGGCTCATGACTCCCATGTTCCTGCGGGGGCGGTGGCGGTCAGAAGTGCCTGCCGTCATGACCTGGGCGGGCAGCCATGACTTCTGTCATGAGATTCGTCAACAGGGTCGCCAGATCGGTCTGACGGGCTTGAAAGCGCCGGCGATCGTCGATAATCGAGGCGTGAAGGTACTGGTGGACAAGGGCGTGCTGCTGTGCGGCTGTGTCCTGCTGGCCCTGCTCACCATGGAGACGGACGCGGTCGTCATGGTCTGGCTGCTCGGTGCCGTGGCTGTCAGCGGGATGGGCACGTTTGCCGACCGGAGCCGCTGGGCGATCGTGATGCCCGTCGCCTACCTCCTGCTCGGAACCCTCGCGACGGCATCCGTGGTCGGGGCTCCGCTGGCCGCCTACGATCTGGGCCGCTTCGCCGCGTCCGGGAATCGTCAGGAGCGGGTGGCGGCTGCGATCAGTGGCTTTCCGTTCGTGGTCGTCGTGGCCAGACAAGTGCCGAGGACACCGGTACTGGCTCTCTCCCTGGCGATCTGCGCGCTCACGGTCCTCCTTGCGCTGCGCACCACCCAGGAGGAGGCGGTGCGGATGAGCCTGCATGTGGTGCGAGACGACCTGCGCGAGAAGGTCCTCACCCTGCAGGACACCAACGCCCGGCTGCTCCGGGCCCAGGACTACGAGCTGCGCGCCGCCGCCCTGGCCGAGCGCACCAGGATCGCCCGCGAGATCCACGACGGCGTCGGCCACCTTCTCACCCGCCTCCTGCTGCAGGTCAAGGCCCTCCAGGTCGTCCACCGGGACGAGCCGGGCGTCGTCTCCGACCTCGCCACCCTGGATACGGGCCTCGACGAGGCTCTGGACTCCATGCGCCGCTCCGTCCACGCCCTGTCCGATGAGGGCGAGGAACTGGCCACCTCCCTCAACCTCCTGGGTTCGCGCTGCGGCATCGACTCCGTGAGCGTCGACTGCTCGACCGACGTCGAACCCCCGGCGGCGGTGGCGCGCTGCATCGTCGCCGTTGTGCGCGAGGCCCTGACCAACGCCGCCCGCCACGGTAGGGCCCACTCGGCCCGCGTGGCTGTCACCGACTACCCTGCGTTCTGGCAGGTCACGGTCGACAATGACGGCGTCGTACCTGTCAAGGACGAGCCGGTCGTGGACGGCCATGGGAGCGCGGGTCTGGGGCTGCGCTCCATGACTGAGCGGGTCGAGGCCCTGGGCGGCCGGGTGCGGATCACCCCGCGACCGCGGTTCACGGTCTTCGCCACGATTCCCAAGAACGGACAGGGGAAAGAAGGAGCATTATGAGAGTCCTCATCGTCGACGACGACGCGCTCGTCGCCCAATCCTTGTCCACGATCCTGTCGGTCGAGGACGACGTTGACGTCGTTGGCCTGGGCAGCTCGGGTCCCGAGGCCATCGAGCGTTACCGGGAGCTGGCCCCGGACATCCTTCTCATGGACATCCAGATGCCCGGCGGGGACGGACTCAGCGCGGCCGAGCGCATCCTGGCCGAGGACGCAGGAGCGCGCATCGTCTTCCTGACCACCTTCTCCGACGACGAGTACATCGTGCGGGCCCTCAAGATGGGCTCGCGCGGCTACCTCATCAAGCAGGACGTCGCCCAGGTCGCCCCGGCGCTGCGGTCCGTCATGGCCGGGGTGTGCGTCCTGGAGGGGGAGGTGCTCGAGCGCAGCGCCACCATAGGGCTCAGCGCCCGGCCGCAGGCGAGTGGGACGGACCGGGGCCGGGAGCATCAGGACCCGCGGAGCACGGCTTTCGCGGCCCTGACCGACCGCGAGTACGAAGTGGTCGAGGCGGTGGCTGAGGGACTGGATAACGCCGAGGCTGCGGCTCGGCTGTTCATGAGCGAGGGCACGGTGCGCAACCACATCAGCGCGATCCTGGCCAAGCTCGGCCTGCGCAACCGCACCCAGGTTGCAGTCATGTACTACCGCTCCGCACAGGTCGGCTAGAGGCAGCAGACAGCCGGACACCACGTGAACTGCTGGAATGGGGATGACTCACCGGCCTGGCGGGTCTGCCTCAGTCCCACCACAGGTCGAGGATTGGACTGGAATCCACGGCTCGGACGAAGGAGTCAACTTTGGGGAAGCCACCTTGCTCATAGGAGTCGGGGCAGGCCCTGTAGACCTCCGCGAGAAGGCTCATGACTTCGGGACGGTGCAGGCCTTGCGGTGGCATCTGGAACATCAAACGCAATCGCGTGTGCGGTGCCATGGGACGATGTTAGGCGGGCTGGAGTTGGCGCACGCCGCGCTCGTCAGAGCGCCTATTCCGCTGCCGGCGATAATGCGCCACATCATCGTGCAGGCGTCCACTACTTCACTTCGAGGCTGTGTCAGTAGGTGGTCGGACGGAGCGTGGTGGTAGGGCGTGTGTCCGGATCCGTCGCACTGAGCGAACCATGATCGGGAACGTACTTGTTGATCGGGAACTGCGTTCTCCTGCAAACGACTGCGGGCGGGTCCCAGTTGTTTGTGGGAGAAGTACGTTCTTGGTGGAAAGCGCAGTTCTCGGTGCTCACACCTGGCCACCCTGCGCCGGTACAGAGGCAAGCCCGGGTCGGCACGGCGCTTATTGGCTCTCGGAGGCGGTGGCCGACGACGTTGCATGCCCGTTGCAGTGGAGGGACTTCTTGGGGCGTCTCTGACCCCGTCCGGGTCTTTACTCCAAGAGGTTCGGGTGCCATTGGCCAGGGGCTGGCCCTACTGCACAAGGGTGGAGTGCTACTGGCCGACAGGTGGGTGTACTCCACAAGGGTCCAAGTTGCGTGCAGTACTGATAACCCTTGGTCAGTACCTCCCCACCCTCGTGCAGTAGCCGACCTGAACAGGCCCCGACCAGAAGCGACCCGCTGATCGAGCACTACAAGGGCCAGAAGAGGGGCTGGGGTGTCCAGATCTGTGACAAAGGGTCAGATCGTTGTCATCCAGACGGAGCGCAACCGCATGATTCCAAGGTTTTCCATGATGCGGTCTGGGAGCTGGAGGTCCTTTGTCACAGATCTGGACACCAACAGGCCGATTCCCTCGATGTCCTGAGGCATCACACCGCCAGGACCGATGGTGCACCGTCGGCGATGTGCGGTCCATGGAGTGTGCGAGTATGTGATCGACTGGTCGATAAACGCCATATGCTGGATCGACGGCACCAAATTGCCGGACTGGCGGGGCGCCACATGGGCTATCAGAACAGTGCCGACTGCCGGGCTGACGGCGTAGTAAGGCCGGTTCTCATGGCGCAACAACGTGTTGCTCGACGCCGCGGTCGGGCCGTGGTTACCTGATGAGCGTGGCCATGCAGAGGGCTGCGGAAGAGAAAGGGACCAGCATGAGTATCGGAGAGGTCATCAGCGCAGCCCGGGAGGCTCAGGGAATGACTCAGAGCGACCTGGCGGGCAAAGTCCTCGTCACCCGCCAAGCCGTCTCGAGGTGGGAGACCGGGGTGACGACTCCGGGTGTCGATATGTGCAAGCTCCTCGCCGGCGCGCTCGACGTTCCGGTCACACGGCTTCTGGAGATGCCCCCGGAGCCATGCTGTCAGAGCTGCGCTCTCCCCTTGAGCAATGAGACGGACTACGGTGCCGAGTCCGACGGCACAAAGTCGGAGGAGTATTGCACCTGGTGCTATCCGGACGGAGCCTTCACTGGAGAGGAGTCGCTCGATGCCTTCATCGAGCACAACGCCCCTTATGTGGCCGAAGGGATCGGCATTTCTCGGGACGAGGCCATCTCTTACCTGGCTGTCGTCCTACCGACTCTCAAGCGGTGGGCTCCCCGGTGACGAGGCAGACGAGGCTACGGCACTGCAGGTGACTCTGTCGACCGGGAGCTAAGCAGAGCCACCTTCTTCTATGACGCACCATGTTCCTGCTCGAGCGCTTCCCTCTCTTCTCAGACGCCCCGAGCGGCGCAGGTCGGAGACAATACGTTCCGCTGTTCTGTGCGCGCACTCTAAATGGCCTGCCAGATCGGCAATGGTTGTTGCACTTGGGTCAGCTTTGAAGAACGAGAGTGTCCGTTCCTGACGATCCTGGGCCGGAGAGTCTGATGCGTAGGGGATGAGCGCATCTCTGATAATCGTGAGCATGAAGGTGACAAAGGAATCGCTCGTCCCTGCCGTGTTGGAGCTCGCGATCGCTGCGTAGTAGTCGGCCTGGCGTCCGCGGATCACACTTTCAATCGGTAGCCAGGCCAATAGGGATCTCCAGTGAGACAGCAGCAGCGTGTGCCATAGGCGCCTGGTGCGGCCGTTGCCGTCCGCGAAGGGGTGGATGAACTCGAACTCGTAGTGGAAGATGCAGGACACCAGCAGAGGGTGAAGGTCGGTTGACGACATCCAGCCGAACAAGGCAGAGCTTGTCGATCTCGGCGGTGCGATTCAGCGGTGGCTCGTAGCCCATCTGTTCTCCTCTGAGATGCTCTCGGCTTGTCGGGAGACCGCAATATTGTCAGTGTGACGACGATTACCGCCATACTTTACCGCCAGTGGCGGTAATAGGGGGCGTGGTTGGGCTAGACGAGCTCCCCGGTGACGAGCCGGACGAGGTCGCGCCGAGCCCGATGCCCCTCAGGAGTGGGGAACATCGGGTAGACGTGGTTGAGCCCCTCGCCGACGTGCAGCGTCGAGTCGACCCCGGCCTCCAGGAGCTTGGCGTGGAAGAGCGCATTGTCCGGCAGGAAGATCTCCCGGGTCCCCACGAAGGTTGTCACCTTCTTCAAGCCCGACAGGTCGCCGTAGATGGGGGAGAGGTGCCAGTCGATCGGCGGCGTGTCTCCCGCCCAGCACCGCCCGATCTCGGCGAGGGGCTCGGGAGCCATGAGCGGGTCGGCGTCGACGTAATCGGCGATCTCCGGGTTGGTGTTGGTGATGTCGACCCAGGGTGAGATGAGGGCGAGTTCGTCGGGTTGGGCGTCGCCGGCCTCGGCCAGGGACAGGGCGATGACCGCCGCCAGGCCTCCGCCCGAGCTATCACCCATGAGGACGATCCGCTTACCCGGGTTCTCGGCGACCGCGCGCCGGTAGAGGTCCAGCACCAGCCAGTGCGCCTCCTGCCAGGTGTGATGGGGTGCCAACGGATAGAGCGGCATGATGAAACCGGCCCCCGTCCTGCGGGCGAGGTGGTCGACCAGCCAGGCATGAGCCGAGACCGCCGTCGAGATGTATCCGCCGCCGTGGAGGTAGATGACGATCGTGTTCGACGGCGTATGCGGGCGGACGTAGTAGACGGGCATGCCCGAGTCTTCGCGCCGCTCCAGGTCGTAGAAGAAGCGCCCCCAGGAGGGGAAGGCGACGGCTCGACGAGGCTCGGGACGGCTGGCCAGGCGGGCGATCCGGTTGGCGATCGACATGCGGGCGTACACCATCTTGACCGGCCGGGTGCTGTACTCCGCCAGGCTCGCCGCGGCCGAGCGCCTATAGCGCTTGCGGGAGTAGAGGCTAAAGGCGCCCACCGTCAGACCGACGCTGGCCATGCCGACGGCGATCCTGCTCCTGCTGACCGCCCTGAACATCCTCATGATTCCTCCGCTCCGCAGGACACAGAACACTGTCCGAAGACATCTCCGGATCCGGTGCCCGCCTCACCTATCGTAGGCATCAGAACCCCGTGATGATGGGGCAGACCGAGCCCTTTCGCTCAATGCGGAGGCCTGCATGCGGCGTCACCGTCGGCATGACAAGGAGAGAAGTCGATATGGAAACCTACGAGATCGATCACCTCAACGCCGTCCGCGCCCTGACCCCCGAATGCATGGTGCTGCTGCGCTCCAACGGCGCCTTCCCCCTGGCAGAACCAGGCGAGATCGCCCTGTTCGGCTCCGGCGCCCGCGGCACCATCAAAGGTGGAACAGGCAGCGGTGACGTCAACTCCCGCCATGTCACCAGTATCGAGGAAGGTCTGGAGGCGGCCGGCTTCACCATCGTCACCAGGCCCTGGTTGGAGGCCTACGACCGCGTCCGCAACCAGGCCCACGAGGACTTCATCGCCGGCATCAGGGCCGAGGCCGCAAAGCGCGGCGTCCCCGCCATCATGGTCGGCATGGGCTCGGTCATGCTCGAGCCCGAGCACACGATCCCACTCGACGTCCAGACCGACGCCGCCCCGGAGACGGCCATCTACGTCCTGGCCCGAACCTCCGGGGAGGGCAGCGACCGTACCCCCGAGGCCGGTGACCTCAGGCTCACCGCCTCCGAGATTCGCGACATCCGCTCCCTGAACGAGCGCTTCGAGAGCTTCCTCCTCGTCCTCAACGTGGGTGGCGTCGTCGACCTCAGCCCGCTGGGCGACGTCGGCAACGTCCTTCTGCTCTCCCAGCTCGGCGCCTGCATCGGCGACGCCTTCGCCGACGTCCTCCTGGGCCGGGCATACCCCTCCGGCAAGCTCGCCACCACCTGGGCCGCCGGGGACGAGGCCGACCAGATCGGCGACTTCGGCGACCCGGATGACACCTACTACCGCGAGGGCATCTACGTCGGCTACCGCTTCTACGACTCGGTCGGCAAGGAACCGCTCTTCCCCTTCGGATTCGGCTTGGGCTACACGACCTTCGACGTCGAAACCCGCCAGGTGAGCCTCGACGGGGCGCGCGTGAGTATCGATGTCGATGTCACCAACATCGGTGAGCGCCCGGGCAAGGAGACCGTCCAGGTCTACGCCGGTGTCCCGGCCGGACGCCTCGACCAGCCGCTCCAGGCGCTGGCCGGCTTCACCAAGACCGACGAGATCGCCCCCGGCGCCACGGCGCATATCACCATCGACGTCGACCTGACCGACCTGGCCTCCTACGACGAGGCGGCCCATGCCACGGTTCTGGAGGCAGGCAGTTATCTGCTGCGGGTGGGAACCTCCAGCCGGCAGCTGAGTCCCGTCGCCGTCGTCGACCTCTCCCAGGACGCAACCGTGCGACGCCTGGCCGGCGACCTGGGGGATCCCGGCTTCATCGACTGGAAACCCGAGACTCCGGCAGCCCTCGACATTCCAGCAGGCCTGCCGGTACTCGTCGTCGACCCGGCCCACCTGCGCCGACCGGACGGCGCTGCGCCTGATGCGCGGCCGGCCCCAGAGGGTTTCGACAAGGCGCTCGCCATGGCCCGGGGGCTCTCCGACGACGAGCTCATCCATACCGTCCTGGGCGACTACCGCCGCGGCGAGGAGTCCGGCTCCGTCATCGGGGCCGCCTCCACCACCGTCATCGGAGCGGCGGGCCAGACCACTACCCGGCTCCCCGGCCTGCCCAGCATCATCATGGCCGACGGGCCCGCCGGCCTGCGCCTGGCCCCCACCTACGGCGTCGACGCCGAAGGCCCCTTCTCCCTGGGCGACTCCAGTCTGCCCGCCACCTTCCTCGAGCTCATGGACGACGCCGGACGCGAGGCCCTCGGCATCGCAGACGCCCCCGAGCCCCGCGAACCCGCCGAGATCCGCGAGCAGTACACCACCGCCATCCCCATCGGCACCGCGCTCGCCCAATCCTGGAACCCGGCACTTGCCCAGCGGCTCGGAGACGTCGTCGGAGCCGAGATGGAGCGCTTCGGCGTCCACCTCTGGCTCGCCCCCGCCTTCAACCTGCACCGCTGTGTCCTGTGCGGACGCAACTTCGAGTACCTCTCTGAGGACCCGCTGCTGGCCGGACGCATCGCCGCCGCCATCACCCGCGGCGTCCAGGCCCACCCGGGGCGGGGCGTGACCATCAAGCACCTGGCCTGCAACAACCAGGAGACCAACCGCCTCAACTCCAACAGCCGGGTCAGTCCGCGCGCCCTGCGCGACCTCTACCTGCGCGCCTTCGAGATCTGCGTGCGCCAGGCCCGGCCCGCCGCCATCATGACCTCCTACAACCTCATCAACGGCGTTCACACCTCGGAGTCGGCCGAGCTGCTCGAGGTCATCCTGCGTCAGGAGTGGGGCTTCGACGGCCTGATCATGACCGACTGGGTCGTCGATGGCATGACCCGCAGCGACATGAAGCACCCGCGCGCCACAGCAGCAGCCACCGTCAAGGCCGGTAACGAACTCTTCATGCCCGGAGGCGAACCGGACCGAGACGATCTCCTGGCCGCGCTCAGGCGGGGGAGCGACGCTCGGCCATCGGCCGGGCGGACCGAGCCGGATGACGGCGGTGCGGACCTGACGCGCGCCGAGCTCGAGAAGCAGGCCGCCCGCGTCATCCGCATGGTTCGGAGGCTTGCCGACCCTGGAAGCCGGATACGTGAAGAAATTGAGGCCGGCCGCCTCTTGGGCCAAGAGTAGGGGCGAATCGGCGCAGCCGACGTACGTGCTCACTTCGCGCGGAAAGCCGCTGGCGGGATGTGAGAGAACCTGCCGCTCGAGCGACCGGCCTCCGGGTCTGCGACGTGCCGCCGTTTCAGTCAGTGAGAAGGTTCAGGAAGGTTCTTGGTCCCTTGTGGCACCCCGACGGCCCCGGCATGGTTCATAGCAGCCACGTAGTCCGCTCCGACGGCGCCACGTCGGCAGGCCCGCCGGAGGATACAAGGAGGAATCACGATGACCAATCTGTTCGACCTCAGCGGGAAGGTGGCAGTCGTGGCCGGGGCAAGCTCGGGCCTCGGTGCAGACGCCGCCCGCGCCTACGCCGAGCACGGCGCTGACGTTGCCCTGCTCGCCCGGCGTCTTGAGCGTTTGGAAGCTCTACGCGAGGAGATCCGGGCGACTGGGCGCCGTGCACTCGCCGTCCGCTGCGACGTCACCAGCGAGGAGAGTTGCCGTGACGCCGTCGAGAAGGTGGTGGAGGCCTATGGGCACATCGACATCCTTCTCAACAACGCGGGGGTTGCCGTGCGTGGCGGTGTCGATACCCTCTCGGAGACCGACTGGGACCGTTCCTTCGCCACCAACGTCAAGGGCATGTTCCACGTCAGCAAGTACGTCGTGCCCCTTATGCGTGAACGCGGATACGGCAAGATCGTCAATATCGCCTCGGTCAACGCCGTCATCGCTGACAAGCAGGACGTGTTCATCCGCCACGCCTACAACGCCTCCAAGGCTGCGGTCCTGGGACTCACTAAGGGAATGGCCTGCTCTTACGCCCGTTACGGGATTACCGTGAACGCCATCGGGCCGGGGCTGTTCGCCTCCGAAATGACCGAGAGCACCCTGTTCAAGAGTGAGGAGTTCCTAACGGCCTACAACGCGCTGAACCCCGCCGGCCGCCCCGGTGACAAGAACGAGCTCAACGGAACGATCCTCTACCTCTCCTCTGATGCATCCAGTTATGTTCAGGGACAACTCATCCTCGTCGACGGCGGCATGGCACTGGTCTGAGAGGTCGCCCCGTTGTGAATCCGGCGACGGGACGTAGAGAACCTATCGCCAGGGCGGCCGACGTGACATGCTCAGGTCGAGCCGCCCACACATCGTAAGGAGCCCTCCATGGCGCTGACGCCCCAGGCACGCGAGACCTTCACCAGGCTGTTTGGGGCGGAGCCGCAGCCCCACCCCACCGATCCCGAGCTCTTCGACATCCTCCAGAACGAGATCTTCGACGAGGCCTTCTCCACGGGCGTCCTCACCGACGTCGAGCGCGAGCTGCTCACCATCTCCGTTCTGACCGCAATGCAGACCCTCCCGCAGCTCAAGGCCCATGCGGGCGCCGCCCTCAACATCGGCGCCACCCCGCTCCAGCTGCGAGAGACCATCTACCAGTGCGCCCCCTACATCGGCTTCCCCAAGACGCTCAACGCCATCGACATCGCCAACGAGGTCTTCGAGGCGCACGGTATCTCCCTGCCCCTAGAGAACGCCGGCACCGTCGACGCCACCGACCCCAGCGCCCGCGAGCAGGCCGGCGCCGCCATTCAGGCCCCGCTGTACGGCAACGAGGTCAGGGAGGTCTTCTCCGCCCTGCCCGAGCCCTTCGACAAGTTCGTGCCCCACCTGCTGACTTCCTCGGCCTTCGGCGACTTCGCCACCCGCGGTGGGCTCGACGTTGCCCAGCGCGAGCTCGTCAGCCTCGTGGCCATCGCCGCCATCGGCGCCCTCACCCAGCTGCGCCCGCACGTGGCCGGGGCCATCAGGGCCGGCTCCTCCCGCCAGAAGGTGGCCGCGGCGCTGGTCCAGGTCATGCCCTACATCGGCGGCCCCTACGCGCTGTCCGGCCTGGTCCTTGTGGCCAACTACGACGAGAACACCTCCTGGGAGGCCTACCGCTGAGTCCTCGCGTCCTCACCCGGCCTGGTGGCCCGTCTACGATGGCCGCCGGGCCGGATTCTTGTTGCCGGCCCAGCACAGCAAGGAGAGCATGTGACGACGACGCAGCCCTACCTCTCACGGCAGGTCACCTTCACCGCCCAGGGGCAGAGGATCGGAGGACTGGCCTACCTCCCGCGCTCGGCGTCGTCGGTCCCCGCGCCCCTGGTCATCTGCTGCCACGGCATGGAGGGCTCCCACACCCGCGTCGCCCCCATGGCGCGGCGCTTCGCCGCCGCTGGGGCCGTGGCCGTCTGCTTCGACTTCCGCGGGGGCGGCGGCAGCGCCAGCCAGGGAGAGACCACCGCGATGTCTGCCCTCACCGAGCTGGCCGACCTCGAGGCCGTCCTCACCGCCGCCTGCGCGTGGCCTGAAGTCGATGCCTCCCGAGTCGCCCTGTTCGGGCTGAGCCTAGGGGGAGCGGTCGCGGCGCTCGCGGCCGCCCGCCACCCCCAGCGGATCACCGCGCTGGCCCTGTGGTACCCGGCGCTGAAACTGGGGGAGAACCTGCGCGCCGCCTTCCGCACTCTGGCGGCCGTGCCCGAGGAATTCGACTGGACGGGCACCCGCCTGGGGCGCGCCTACGCCGTCGACGGCTGGAACCTGGAGGTCGGGGCCGAGCTGGCCTCCTATCGCCGTCCGGTCCTCATCGTCCACGGGGATCAGGACCGCTCCGTGCCCATCGAGGTCTCCCGGGCCGCCGCGCGCACCCTGCCCGACGCCGAGCTCGTCACCATCCCCGGCGCCGCCCACGGCTTCGGCGACGCCAATTGGGAGGAGGCCATACGCCGCACCACCGGCTTCCTGGCCTGGAACGGCGTCCTGGAGGAGGACTGAACTGCGCGGCCGGGCCGCGGGGCTCGGACGAAGTGTCCGGTTTCCTGATGGCACTGGTGCCCGAATCGCCGGCATCGCAGAATTGACCGCATGAGCGCATACGAGACGGCGGACCTGACCAGCGTCAGCAAGACGATGCTGCTGACCCTCCACGCCAGGGCGGAGCACACGCTCTCCGACCGCCCGCACTTCACGGACCCCGCCGCCGTCGAGCTCGTCTCCCGGCTCGACTACGACTTCACCATGGCCAGACAGGACCGGCTCATGGCCGACGGTGTCGTGCTGCGCACGCTCACGCTCGACCCGCTCGTGGCCGGGTACATGGCCACCCACCCCGGCTGCACGGTGGTCAACATCGCCTGCGGGCTCGATACCCGCTTCCAGCGCCTCGACGACGGGCACGTCACCTGGTACGACCTCGACCTGCCCGACGTCATCTCGCTGCGGCACCGACTGCTCGAGGACGGCGAGCGTCACCGCACCATTGCCGCCTCCGCCCTCGACCCCGCCTGGCCCGACCAGCTGGAGGACAGCGAGGCGAGCAGCGATGTGCTCGTCATCATCGAGGGACTGAGCATGTACCTCGAGCAGGACGAGGTGCGCTCTCTTATGGACATCATCGCCGCACGGCTGCCCGGTGCGACGGTTCTCATCGAGGTCATGCCCCGCCTGTTCCAGAAGTACGGCCGGGAGCGCTCGGTCGAGGACGCGGGGGCGCGCTACACCTACGGCTGCTCCAGTGCCGCCGAGTTCCACCGGACGGTCGCCCCCGGATTCACGCTCCTCCACGACGTCCCCTTCACCAGCACCATTGCGCGCTACCACCCCGTGCTCGCGCCCCTGGTGCGGTTGCCTCTGGTGGGCGGGCTCTCCGAGCGCATCGTGGTGCTGCGGGCGCCGGCCGCCTGATGACGCATTCTTGACGGGGACGCCTCTCGCGTAGGGGCGCACAATCCTCCGGTCGGGGACATCCTGCGCGTAGGGGGACAGGAATCCTGTCGGTGGGGTCAGGTGGTGTTTG
>NZ_VICB01000020.1 GCF_006546835.1 Actinomyces johnsonii
CCACCAGACCCCACCGTCCCCGTACGCGCGAACCGCACCCGCTGGCGCTGAGAGCCTCAGTCCTCGATGAGCTCGCGGATCTCGGCGGCGGTCAGGGCCGCCGGGCTGAGGCCGCCCGCACCCGCAGCCCCGGCTGCGCCCTCGGCGCCGGCCTCGACGCCGTCGGTCCCCTCGACGACCCGGGCGAAGAGCTCGGCCTTCTTCTCCTTGAGGGCCATGACCTTCTCCTCGATCGTGTCGGCCGAGACGAGGCGGTAGACCATGACGGGCTTGTCCTGGCCGATCCGGTGGGTGCGGTCGACGGCCTGCTCCTCGGTCTGCGGGTTCCACCACGGGTCCAGCAGGAAGACGTAGTCGGCCTCGGTGAGCGTGAGCCCGAAGCCGCCGGCCTTGAGGGAGATGAGGAAGACGTCGGCCCCGCCGGCCCGGAAGGCGTCGATGACCTCCTGGCGGTTGGAGGTACCACCGTCCATGTAGGCGGTCCGCACACCGGCGTCTTCCAGGTGCTCGCGCACGCCGGAGAGGTAGCGCGTGAACTGGGAGAAGATGAGCGCGCGGTGCCCCTCGGAGACGATGGGGCCCAGGTGCTCCAGCAGCACCTCGACCTTGGCCGACGGGCTCGGCCGCCGACCGGGCCCCGGCTGCCCCTTGGAGGGCGCGGTGGCCGCCTTTCCCGTCATGCCGCGGACCGGCTTCTTCCCGGGACTATCCGTTCTGGAAGCGTTGTCCCCCGCCTGGGCGTCGACGAGCGCCGGGTCGAGCGCCATCTGCCGCAGGGTGGTGAGCGCCTTGAGGGCGATGAAGCGCGACTGCGCCGTGTCCTCCTCCAACAGCCCGAGGATCTTCTGCCGCTCGCGCGCCAGGCGCTGGTCGTAGGCCTTGCGGTGCTTGGCGCCCAGCTCGACGGCCAGGACCTGCTCGGTCTTGGCGGGCAGGTCCGCGGCCACCTGCTCCTTGGTGCGCCGCAGCAGGAAGGGCCGCATCCGGCGCCGTAGCCGCCCCAGTGCTTCGGCGTCCCCGCGGTCGATCGGCTTGCGGTAGACCTGCCCGAATCGCTCGGGTTCGGGCAGCAGTCCCGGCGCCGCAATGCTCATGAGCGCCCATAGATCCATGAGCGAGTTCTCCAGCGGCGTTCCGGTGATCACGATGGTCGACGGCGTCCGCAGCCGTCGCACGGCCTTGTAGGTGGCCGAGGCGTGGTTCTTGACGAACTGGGCCTCGTCGCACACCACCCAGGACCAGTCCTGGGCGATGAACTCCCCCTCGCACATGCGCGCGATCGTGTAGGAGGTGACGACGACGTCGCAGCGCGCCGTGATCTGTTCCAGGGTCTCCTCGCGCTTGGCGGCCGTCCGCGTCACCGCCCGTACCCGCAGCCCCGGGCAGAAGCGCTCGGCTTGCTCCACCCAGGAGCCGACGACGGAGGTCGGCGCGATGACGAGCACCGGCCCGGTTCCGTCCGGCTCGTTCAGCGCATCGGAGTCAGTCGATTCGCTGTCCTCATCGGTACCGTCGTCGACCGATGCCTCGCCCCCGGCGCCCTCGCGCTCCTCGACGAGCCGCTGGACGGCGGCGAGTACCTGGACGGTCTTGCCCAGTCCCATATCGTCGGCCAGGACCCCGCCGAGGCCGGCCTGACGCAGGAAGTCCAGCCAGCGGTAGCCCTCGAGTTGGTAGGGGCGCAGCGTCGCCCGCATCCCCTCGGGTACGGGAGCCTCGTCGGCGCTGCCCCCGGCATCGGCGACAGCGTTGTGCCCAGCCGCGGCCTCGGCGGCGCGCGCCCGCTCCAGCAGCCGCCCGACCCGCTCTTTCCAGCGGGCCGTGGCCCGCCCGATGACGCCGAGGGACTCCAGGACCTCGTAGTAGCCGGCGTGCAGAGCACTGACCCGCAGGGTGCCGTGCGCCTGCGGGTCGGCGAGCTCGCGGCCCTCCTCCATGAGGCGGGCCAGGGTCTCGATCTCCGGGCGGTCGATGCTCACCCAAGTGCCCGACTCCAGGAGCACCTCGGGCTCTCCGGCGGCCACGGCCGCCATGAGCAGGGCCAGAGGGATCTCCTCTTCGCCCACGTGGACGCGCACGGACAGGGAGAACCAATCGGGGCGGTCCTCGTCGTCGCTGACGCTGGTGGTGATGACCGGGGTGTCGGCGGCCTCGCGGTAGTCGGGGACGTCGTCGTCGACCTCGACGTCGAAGGCCTCTATCTCGCGCAGGACCGGCAGCGTCTCGGTCATGAAGCGGGCCGTGGCCATGCCGCGCAGGTCCAGGGGGTGCCAGACGGCCGGGTGCCGGGCGGCCAGGGGCAGCAAACGGTTGAGGACCTCGCGGGCCAGGCGGATCTCCCCCTCGATGTCCCGGCCGGCGGCCCCACCCTCGATACGGCCCTCAGCGGCCGCGGAAAGGTCGGGGACGCCGTGACTGTGCCGGGCCTCGCCGTCCTCGCAGATGTAGCGGATCGACCACTCGGTGGTCAGGTGATGCTCCTCGGCGTCGACGTGGACCGCGAGCGCGGCGCGCAGCGTCGTGGGCCGGGGCATGCGGATGGAGGCGTCGGCGGACAGGATCGGCAGTGCCCGGGTGAGGGCCTCGAGGTGCTCGGTCTCGAAGCGCTCGACGTCTCCGGCCGGGATGGTGATGGCCTCACCGTCGCCCAGCAAAACCCGGGAGAGCGCCTCGGTGGGGCGCGGCTCAATAGGCATGAGGAGCAACTCGCGCCCGGGCATCCACGTGTAGAAGCCGTGGACCGGGTCGCCGATCGGCATGAGGGAGAAACTGAGGTTCAGTCCGGGGTCCT
Organism: Actinomyces johnsonii; assembly: GCF_006546835.1. GTDB lineage: Bacteria > Actinomycetota > Actinomycetes > Actinomycetales > Actinomycetaceae > Actinomyces > Actinomyces johnsonii. The sequence goes on from NZ_VICB01000020.1 coordinate 2,792, forward strand.
GTAGGCGGCGCAGCTCCTCGACGTCGTCGATCTCCAGGGCGGGGGCGATGACGACGCCTCCGTCCTCCTCCCGGATGAGGTGGACGCCGCCGCGCAGCCCCTCGGCGAGGTGGACGGGCATGCCGTGGCGCTGGGCGGTGGTCAGGGTCAGGCCAGCCGCCATTCCGCGGCGCAGCACGTCCCAGACAAGGGTGGGTGCGGTGGTCAGGGAGATATGGTCGTCGGCGTAGTAGAAGCCGGAGCCGCCGGCCATGCCGGCCAGCTCGCGCAGGACGCCCATGACGGTGTGGTCTACCTCGTCGTCGAGGCCGCCGGTGGCGATCTGGCTCCAGGAGGCGCCCTGCTTGTTCCATCCGCGTTTGCCCTCGATGAGCGGCAGCATAGACAGCCCCCGGGGAGTGCCCCACAGGTTGCCGGGATCGTCGGCAATCTCCAGGGCCATCCGACGGCGGGGCGCGCGCTCCACCTCCAGCAGACCGGCGAGCCGGCTCTCCCAGGTTGGGGGCCGGGAGGCGTCCCCGACATCGGGCTCCTCCTGCGCCAGGGAACGTGCCGTGATGAGCAGGGCCGCCACGTGCTTGCAGTTGGTGCCCACCGGGCACGAGCAGTTGCCGGCCCAGGTCGCCGGGCCTCTCCGGCTGTTCTGCTTGCGGAAGACCATGGTCTGGTAGATGCGGGTTCCCGAGCCCTTGGACTGGGCGCTGATGATGTCCCCGTCCCCGGCGACGCCGATGCCCCGCACCCGGCCCTTGCGAGCGTAGTCCAGGCCGCGCTGGAAAGCCCCGCGGCCGACCCGACTGATGATCTGATCATCAGTAAGTCCCACCGGCCAGTCGTCATGCCGAATCGCGCGCGCCATGGCCACCAGATTACGGACCGGGCACGACACGATCGCGAACCGCCGGCATGCCGGCCCAACGCCCAACGCGAACGGGCCCGGCTACGCACCTGCTGAGACGGGAGCTGGACGAGGGTATGGTCCCGGGCTCCAACGTCTCCACCTCCGGGAGGACCCGGGCCAGATCCGGATCTCGCACCTACGAGGGATCACAGATGGGTCACGGCGCGTTGTACTGGATGCATGAATGCGATGCTGATCTGTGAAGAATTGTTCCTCCTGCTGACCAAGGACTCCGGAAAGCCCGAGAGTCGCATGACCTACCCAACCTACGGACTCACCGGCGCACTGCTCACCGACCTGCTACTGGCCGGCCGTATCTCCCTGACCGAGGACCGCAGCCCCCGCGTCTACATCGTCAACTCCGGGCCCACCGGGCACCCCGTACTGGACTGGGCGCTGACGGTCCTGCCAGCCAAGGACGGCAAGCGCTTCTCCTCCCTGGTCCCGTGGGGCAAGCTCAACCCCACCCACCGTATTGCCGAGTCCTTGGAGGCGGCCGGCACCATCCGCATCCACACCGGAGGCCTATTCGGCTCCTTCAACCCGACCTACCCCACACTCGACCCCGTCCCCGAGCGGCAGCTGCGCGAGCGCATCGACGGCGCCCTGCGCGGGGTGCAGCCGCCCACCGGACCGGACGTCGCCCTGCTGGCGATCCTGCAGGCACTCAATATCGCGCCGGTCGTCCTGCCGCAGCAGGAGACCGGGCTCAGCCGCGGTGAGCTCAAGCGCCGGATCAAGGAGGTCTCAGGGGAGAGCCCCGTGGGCCGCGCGGTGCAGCGGGCCGTGGACGCCACGACGATGGCTATCATCGCGGCCACGAGCGCAGCGGTGGTGTCGACCAACTGATCGGAGGCCACCCCGCCGCCAAGACTCGCCCTCGTGGCCGGCCAGTCATCGGCGGCCGAGTCCCCTGCAGCACGCCAAACCACATCACCCGCAACCGAGAGCCCGCAGCAGCAAGTTCTGCTCGACGTCGGACAACGGCTCGGCCCCGTCGTCTCCGGTCGCAAAGGCAATCCCGACAAGGACCGCTCCCAGGACCAGTCGGGCTCCGGCATGAGGATCCAGATCGGGAGCGCCCTCACTGCGCGCCCGGGCCCGGTCCCGGATCTGCTCCAGGTGAGAGCCAGTGGCGGCGAGGAGCTCCCCGAGGAGCAGTTCCTTGAGCTCCGGGTCCTGCGGCAGCTCGCCCAGAAGAGACAGCACCGCCTGGCCTGTGGCCCCCGACAGCGCCCGGTTCTTGTGGGCGATGAAGGCCTGCAGGTCACCTTGCAACGAACCAGTATCGAAGTCCTCAGCCGCGGCAGCGCCGGAATCCACAGCCTCGTCGGTCACGCCGATCTCGATCATGCGCCTGGTCGAGGCCAGAACGAGTTCGCGCTTAGTGGGCCACCGGCGGTAGAGGGTGGCGGTGGAGACGCCCGCACGCCGGGCCACGGCTGCCGTCGTCAGCGCGGCGTAGCCGCTCTCGGCCAGGAGGTCGCGCACGGCCAGCATGATCGCCGGCCCCAGAGCGGCGTCAACCGGCCGCCCCGGGGCGCGCTTGCCCCTCGGCGCTTGTGAGCCCACTGCGTTCATGGGGCGATCGTACCGACCAATAATGAAACTGATTGACTTCGTTTCCTAGAGCTGTCAGGCTGCGTCCATGCGATCTTCGGCAGCACACTCCACTGACAACTTCGACTCCACCATCGATCTGAGCGGCATACCGATCGACACCAGCAGCCCCGTCATGGTCACCGGCGCCACCGGCTACCTGGGCAGCTGGGTCACCAAGGGCCTGCTCGACGCCGGCCTCACCGTCCATGCCGCCGTGCGCGACCCCCAGAGCACGAACAAGGTGGCCCACCTGAATCGCATCGCCGAGCAGGCGCCGGGCACCCTGCGCCTCTTCGCCGGCGATCTGCTCCAGCCCGGCTCCTACGACGAGGCGATGGAGGGCTGCACGGTCGTCATCCACACGGCCTCGCCGTTCATTCGCGCAGTCGATGATCCCCAACGAGATCTTGTCGCCCCAGCACTGCAAGGAACTCGCAACGTGCTGGCCGGAGTCGGACGCACACCATCAGTCACGCGAGTGGTCCTCACCAGCTCAATCGCCGCCATGTACGGTGACGCCGCGGATATCGAGGGCTACCCGGGGCGAATCCTGACCGAGACCTGCTGGAACACCACCTCCTCCCTGTCCCATGAGCCCTACCCCTACTCCAAGACGCTTGCGGAGAAGGAGGCGTGGCGACTGGCCGCAGGACAGGATCGGTGGAGGCTGGTGACCATCAACCCGTCCATGATCCTCGGCCCCTCACTGGGCAGCGCCCCCACCAGCGAGAGTTTCACCACGATACGGATGATGATCGACGGCACCGCTCGCCTCGGGGCGCCACGCGTGGGAATCAGCGTCGTCGATGTCCGCGAGGTGGCCCAGGCGCATATCGCCGCCGCCTTCCTGCCCGAGGCCCACGGCCGCTACATCGCTTCCGCGGAGGATACCGACATCTTCGCGCTCACAAGCACTCTGCTGCCGCGCTTCGGCAGGTCGCTCCCATTGCCGCGGCGCGCCCTGCCTCGGCCAGTAGTAGTGGCCATGGCACCCAGGCTTGGACAGACTCGAACCTATATTCGACGCAATGTGGGCTACACGGTCCGCTCCGATGCCTCCCGGAGCCGCCTCGAGCTGGGCACCCGCTACCGGCCAGCCCAGGCGTCACTGGAGGAGATGGTCGAGCAGATGCTCCCCTAGCTCGGCAAAAGACCGGCGTCACCCGCCTCGGGGCCGACGGCGCCTGGCTGCCCGGGCCGTGCCGCCGCGCCGTCGTGAGTGGTGCCAGCGCTCGCGCCACAGGGCGTGGTCCTGCTCGATCTCGGCCAGGCGAGCAGCCAGGCGATGCGACTCCTCCAGCGACAGCCCCCGGGCGTGCACCCCCAGCTCGGCCAGACGCTGAATCGCCGGCGTCGCCTGCTCGCGCAGATCGGGCCAGCCCACCAGGTCGGGCTGGGCCCGCCGACTCACCCCTCCGGCCGGGGCGAGAGAGTCCGCCGGCAACCTGATACCGCTGGGCGGCGACGCCGGCCGCCGCGGCTCCGAGACGTGCTCGCCGGCCGGGACGGTGGCCTCCTCGGGGGTGCGCCCGTCGGGAGCGGCGGGTCCCTGGGCCACGCGCATCACCTCGTTGGCCGGAACGTGGTCGCTCTTGCGCCCCAGAGCCAGCCCCGCTGCCGGCATAACGAGTACCGAGAGCACCCCGGCCAGCACGAGCGTGGAGGCGAAGGAGGTCGACATGGCCTCGGCGCTGACCGCCACCTGGGTGACGGCCACGATGATGGGCAGCGCCGTCGTCGAGTAGACGGCGATCTGGAGGCTCTGGCGCATCGAGTAGGCGCGTGAGCCGTCTCGGCGCCGCTCCATGCGAGAAGCCAGCCATACCGGCACCCCCCGTACGAGTACCAGCAGCACGAGGAAGGCCAGCAGGTTGACCACGTCCCCGACATGGAGGCCGAGATCGATGCCCATGCCGGAGGTCACGAAGAAGATCGGCACGAAGAACCCGTAGGCCAGGCCGTCGAGCTTCTCCTCGAACTGGGCGTCGCCCTCGGGCAGGACGTGGCGCAGGACGAAACCGGCGGCGAAGGCCCCCAGGATGACGTCGAGGTCGAAGACGGCGGCGATCGCGCACAGCCCCACCAGCAGCAGGACGGTGGCGCGGATGGTGGTCTGCGCCGTCGTCGAGGCTCCTAAGTGGATGGCCTTCACCAGGCGGCGCCCCACGCGTTTGACGCGGCTGGTGAAGCGGACGATGAGCAGGGTGATGACGAGGAAGACGCCCAGGATCACCAGGCTCGCCCAGGTGGAGCGCGAGCCCAGCAGCAGCGCCATGAGGAGGATCGGGCCGACCTCGCCGACGGCTCCGTGGTTGAGGATCGAGGCGCCCACCGCCGTGGGCAGCAGACCGCGGTCGCGCAGGATCGGCAGAATCGTACCGATCGCCGTCGAAGTCATCGCGATGGCGATGGCGATGCCGTTGGCCGATAGCGCGCCGCCGGTCACCCCGATAACCGTCACGGCCCCGAAGGCCAGACCCAGCGAGAGCATCCAGGCGATGGCGGCGTGACGCCCGCCCGCCCCGCGCAGCTCGTTGACGTCGATCTCGTAGCCGGCCATGAGGAAGAGGAAGGCGACACCGAGCTCGCGCAGCAACTCGATGGAGGAACCCTCACCGGCCAGCCCCAGGCCATGGGGGCCGATGACCATACCGCCCAGGATGAGGAGGACCACCTCGGGCACGAGCCGCTTGGGGATGGTCCATGAGACCAGCGGCGCCACGAAGGCCACCGCCACGATGAGCAGCAGGGAGGTGAGGACCTGAGCCAGGTCAGTCATAGATGCATCGCCTCCTTGTCTCTGGTCGATCGGGTGCGGGGAAGTTGGGATCGCAGCAGGGCCGGGCCCGGCGCATAAGTCTGCACAAGCCAGTGAGACTACCCCGACCTCGACGGGCCGAAGGCATCAGTGCGTTCGCAAGACCACCCGAACCCTTGATGACGTGATGCGTTGATGCGTTGATGCGACCCTGATCGTGTGAGGACAACACTTGAAATCGATGATCGGGTCCTGTCCCTCGCCCGTGAACGTGCCCACCGCGAAGGAGTGTCACTTGGGCGCACCGAGATGACGAACACTGATCGCCTGCGACGTGGTCTCTGGGCTCAGCGAGCTGACATCACTCGATGAGCACGTCTTTCTTGTCGACGACGCCCCGCTCGCCGAACCGTCCATCAGCTTTTCAGGCCTGAAGGGCCCGAAGCAAGTGACCGACCTGCACCTGGTAGACCTCGCTGCACACCACAATGCTGTTCTCGCGACCATGGACGGACGCATGCTCCAGGCATTCACGTCACCAGACCGTCGATACCTTGAGCTCATTCCTATATAGGGAGACTCAATCAGTCCCACAGAGACGCAGAGGCATCCGAGGGAGCGCGGGCCGCCACAAGGCGTCACAATGGAGGCATGCTCATGCCGTACGCCCCCTCCGCCGAACCACTCACGCGCCTGGCCGATGGGACGGTCAAGCAGATCAACCCCTTCACCGGCACCGAGGTGTGGACCGTGCCGGGCCGCGCCAACCGCCCCATCTCGCACCCGGTGGCCGAAGTCCGCCCGCTCGAGGCGGCCGATCGCACCCACAGCTGCGCCTTCTGCTCGGCACGCTACCTGGACACGCCTCCGGAGAAGGCGCGCGTCGTGCGCCGGACCGACGGCAGCTTCGAGCGTCTCGACACCGTGACCGCCTCCGCCCTGTTCGACACGGTGGCCGAGTTCCGGCGGGTGCCCAACCTCTTCGAGATCCTCTCCTTCGACTACTGGCACATCAACCACGGCTACGAGATCCCCGACGCCGCCCGTGAGCGCATGGAGGCCTACCTGGCCGAGCCGGCCGGCGTCGAGCACGTGGAGCGGGTGGCGCGCACCAAGCTGGCGGCCGCGGGCGCAGACCCGGCCTCCTGGGACTCGATGGACGCGCGGGCCCGCCAGACCTTCCTGGCAGCCTTCTTCGCCGGGGGCCACGACGTCATCATCGGTCGGCGCCACTTCACCGACGACGCCGTCGACACCTCTGCCCTGGCCGGCTCGGGAACGCTGAGCGTGGCCGAGCACCGCGCCTACACGCACCTGGCGATCCACGCGATGCAGAGCCTGTACGAGGCCAACCGGTGGGTGCGCTACGTGGCCGTCTTCCAGAACTGGCTGCGGCCGGCCGGGGCGAGCTTCGACCACCTGCACAAGCAGCTGGTCGGTATTGACGAGCGCGGCGTGACCAGCCAGCTGGAGTTGCAGAAGGTGCGTGCCAACCCCAACTTGTACAACGAGATGGCCGTGGACTACGCCGCCTACCAGGGGCTGCTCGTGGCGAGCAACGAGCACGCGGTGGCCTTCGCTGGGTTCGGGCACCGCTACCCAACGCTGGAGGTGTACTCGACGTCGGCCATGCCCGAGCCGTGGCTCATGAGCCGCGAGGAGGTCGACGCCGTCGCCGACCTGGTCCACGCCCTGCACGCGGCCACGGGCGCGGACGTGCCCAGCAACGAGGAGTGGCACCACAAGCCCCTCGACGTGGACCAGCCCATGCCCTGGCACATCACGCTCAAGTGGCGGGTCTCCACCCTGGCCGGGTTCGAGGGCGGCACGAAGATATACCTCAACACGATCGACCCGTGGACGCTGCGCAACCGCGTGGTGGCCAGACTGGAGGACCTGCGGGCGGACCGGCTCATCGCGCCGATGACCGTGGGCGAGGAGTGTCCGATGACGCCCAACCGGCTCCTGTACAACCCGATCCTCACCGCCCGGCCGTGAAGTCTGTCCGGCACAGGCCGACGTCGAAGCGCTCTCCCAGCCGACACCCGCATACCCATACCGTTCATCTACCGCTCAGGTTCTCGAGGCGACGGTAACGATGCCGTCTCTGCACCATAATCAGGATGAGACAACGAACAAATACATCCGATCGATCATTTAAATACTGAGAAGAATGGGGCCGCCACCCCATGGTGAGTTGTCCCCATAATGAGAAATCACTATTCAAGAATGTCCGTATTAAAGTAATAAGGCCGATGGCCCCAGTCGCCAACCGGCAGACGCTCATTACGCCCATCTCCATCCCATCCTTCGCAAGCATGAGCCACGGGCATACCGGCAGTACGCGATACGACATCGCGGCACTCACCTACCCGGAACTCAGAGAAAGTGAGTCCCCATGACCGACACCGACCCGGACAGTGCCGCCGACGGCAAGGTTGACAATATGAAGCTGAAGGCGATCGAATACGTCGCCGACGAGACTTCCGCAGTTCAAACGTTTCTGAACTCCACGTGGATAACAAAAGACCACACCTATACTGAAGAAGGATACACAGGAGTTTTCACTGGCCACCAGACCGTCAGCCAGATGCAGTCCCGCCTAGGCGAGAACCTGTGGAACTCCTCGATAGCCGAGCAGTATTTTCAACGAGTCAGAGACTCCCTGAACTCGACGGACACTGCACTCAATTCGATTTCAGGCACCCTTAAAACCGCAAGAGATTACCAAGTCAACTGGGTGGGCGAAAAGGTTACACCCGAAAGCGAAGAGGCGTCATGGCAAGCCGCCCGGTAGGAAGCCGGGACACAAGCGGTTGACGGACATATCCTCGCCAGCAATCTTCCCGTTGCGACACCACTCACCTCATCATAGAAATAAGCCCCGCAGATGATGATCTGCAGCACACACCCAGAGAATGCGAGAAACAACATGACGTACGTTAAGTATGATATGACAGGAATGAGGGCATTGATTGATGATCTCAACGATCGTGCCGCAGAAATCGACACACAGCGCAGGCGCATCAGAGATTGTAGTACACGTAACCACGATCCCGTGCCTGATGCCGTCCTCGCGCTTGACAAATCTTCGGGACAGTCCGATGCGGCGGCGACTACCAATATGGGCGCATCCGCAAGCGCAGTAGAGCAAATTGCCTTCGACCTCAAGGAAAGACACGACGTTATCGTCGAGATCAATAGCCTTGGAATTAGTGACGCCTTCAATTCTGGCACATTGACATACTACATCCCTGACGACCAGGATGATACCGTTGCAAACATGCGGACTTTCAATGTCGATGCGGCACAGCAGGCCAGATCGGAAGCCGAAGAATCAAAGACACTAACCGGCGACGACCTGCTTTCCTTCTTGACCAGCAAAGTCCACAGCGGCCAGAACAACCCAATATATGCCGCGGTGTTCGCAGACACCCTGGGGGCAGAGGGCATGGCAAATCTCGCTGAGAGCGTTCAGACGTACTGGGAATTATGGCAACAGAATCCAGCAACCAATGGCACCGAGGACATTGCAACGAAATTCAATGAGAATCAGGAAAGGTATTTCAGTGCATTGTCTACGCTTTCTAACACTCTCGGAATGGCGTCCACATCGCAAATATGGACGCCCCAACACAAGCAGAAGTACGCACATAGCCTGGCATCACTTATCAACGATGACGGCACGCCGCCATATATGCCTTACGCAGTCAATCTGCTTCTTTCCGGGGCAAACCACTCGGCAACAAACACGATTGCTCTAGGAGACGCCACCGCCCGAGCCGGAGGAGTATTTGATTCGGAGTTTCTCTCGACTATTGCCAAGGACCTCCAGGAAAACGAGCAGAAGTCCTCGGGAGTGCCTTCATGGGAAATGAAGATGATGGCGAATATGTACCCTATGAGGAGGATGGGGGACTGGGATCCGTTTACCGGACTCCTTACTGCAATGGGAAGGAATCCTGAGGCAGCACTGAACTACTTCGTTCCACCAGCAAAAATAGATCACAGCGATGATTCTTATACAGTAGAGGATTCGCCGACCTTCAGATGGCTCATGTCCCGTCACTGGGACGAGGCGAGTATGGAAGGGCTCACTGCTGCATTTGCTGGCGCCTCTACGTTCCGAGTTCCTGACGACGGCTTCAAGGATGAACAAGCGGCCTGGATCACCGAGCAGGCCACGCTAGCTCTATCGGGCTATAGCGATGACTCAAAGTTTAACCCGGCTTGGAATCCACTTTCTCGCCAGAATACGGCCATCATGCTGGGAAACTCTATGCCAGACGTTGATGCCGCCGCACGCAGTAATTCCGCTTCCACGAAAGCAACTCCTTTCGAGGCGAACTATCCAGCGGTATGGACTCAAGTTCGGACAGATGAGATTCGAGCGCTCCTTCAAATACTGGGCACCGACGATACCGCACTAGCCACACTCGGAGAAACGGCCTCACGTTTCTGCGCCGAAAGAACGAAGGCCGACTCAAATATAGAATACTACACCGACAAGCCCGCAGAAACAGCAGTGGCTCAAACTGCGAAAGACTGTGAATTCAACAACAGTATGATCGGCTTCATACTAGGCGCGGCTCAGAAGGGCAGAGAACTCGGTGACGAAGACAAGGATGCAGGAATCGGTCTTCTGTTCTCGGCATTGTCGAACGGCTTGAAGTTCATTCCCTCACCCCAGTCTGCCGCAGTTGGTTCCGCCATTTCTATCGCCCAGTCTCACGCTCTGAGCTACTTCAGCAGTGCACTCACATCCAACACTCCTAAAAACACGGTCAAAGACTATGGGGACGCATGGCAGGCACAGAATATAGCCAGTTCCCTTAACGCCCTTGCAGAAGCAGGTCTTATTCCTGATGGCGCATACACTGATATCCACGGCAAACCTTATGTTTATAGCTGGCTTAACGAGGACGGAACCATCAATGTGGACATGTTTACGTTCAAGCCGGACGGGTCTGATGACGAGAATAAACAAGTCCGCGACTACTGCAATGATCTCGCCGGCTGGGCCGATGAGGATCCCGATTTCAATGCCTGGGGAGCCCAAGCTACAAGCAGAAAATCAGCATACGAATCAGGCGTTAAAGAGGGCAGAAATGATTAGGAAAATTTCTGATTCTTCTCAGCTGCCCGCTCGGACGCAGTCCTTTCCTCATGGATCGACCACCCGCCCGCCTCATGATCCACGACCGCTCGGCATCACCGATTCGTTCCATCCCGGGCCCTCCATGCGGTCACCGCTCGTCAGGGACAGTTCTCCGAGATAGGCGTCCCCGCTGCATGACTGCGTAGCAGTCATGCAGCGGGGACAGTAGTGAGTCTGGTGGAGTAGGCCCGCAAAGGTCTCAGGGGCACGACCCGGCCGCAGGGACCTCAGCAGCCCAGGGCGCTGCGCTCCTCGGGGCCCACCCAGCCCGAGCGGCTCTCCAGGGCGCGGAACCAGCGGGCCAGCGCCGGCCAGAAGGAGATCGACGGCGCCTCGCCGCCGGGGTAGTGCTGGCGCCCGCCGTACTCGTAGGACTGGACGGTGGTGAACAGGCGGATGTCGCTACCGGTGGGCTTGTCGCCGCACAGGAACTGGCCGATCGAGACGACGGCGGATAGGGCCGGCCCGTCGAGCATCGTCAGGCCGTCCTCGCGGGAGGCCTCCATTCGCGTGGCCCGGGCCAGGAGGGTGTCGATGACGTCGAAGCCCACGAGCACACCGTTGGCCGCCACCGCAGCCTTCTCCGGGTCCTTGGAGTGCGTGGCCACCGCGTGGCCGGTGTTGATCTGGGAGCCGATCCACTCGTCCCAGGCGTCGGTGGAGTTGCGGCGGTTGAGCGGATAGAGGTCCGGGGCGCCCTCGCGCTGGAGGTCCCACCAGGCGGTGGACAGGTCGAAAAGCATGTCACCGGAGTCGTCGCTGACGACCTCACCGGTGGTCATGTCCACAAGGGCCGGGACGGTGGGGGCGGGCTCATAGCCCGGAGTCTTCTCGTAGACCTCGGCCAGGGAACGGGCGCCGAGTGCCGGGTCGATGCCGGGCTCGCCGTCGGGACCGGTCAGCTCCCAGTAGCCGTCCGCGCCCTTGCCGTAGCTCCAGGACACGGGGATCGCCTCGGTCAGGCCTAGCAGGCGCCGGGCGATGAGGACGCGGCGGCACCACGGGCACGAGCCCGCCGCCACGAGTCGATAGCGCCCCGCCTCCACGGGTAGATCGCCGCTGGGTATGAATCGGTGTGAGACTGCGATGGCCATGGGGTGCCTCCCGGGAGGGTCGTCAAGGGGGTCGTGATGCCCAAGGCTTATCATTCCTCGCCCGGCCGCGGCCGTCAGCCGATTCACACGGGGCGAACCTCCCACGCATCACATTCGCGATACGCCACCCGCCCGTGCCCCACGGGGACCTTTGACGCGTACGGGGACACTCCGTGCGTACGGGGGCCGGATTCCTATCCCCGTACGCACGACACTCCCCCGGCCGCACAGGATGTCCCCGACGGCGGGCGGGACGCAGCGCTGAGGGTCAGCGCAGCGTCTCCTCGATGGAGACCACGAACTCCAGGGCGTCGTGCCCGTCCCACTGCGGCTCGCCCAGCAGGTCTCGCACTCGGGCGCAAGCGGCCAGCGCCTCCTGGCGCTCGCCGCGCTCGGCGTGTAGGCGCGCCAGCATGCACAGGGCGCGCGAGGCCGAATCCCGATCCTCGGTGTCCATGTATCCGTCGTAGGCGGCCTCGCAGTGCTGGACGGCCTGCCAGTTCTGGCCGGTACGCCACAGGATCCAGGCCATGTCGTCGTGCCAGTCGCCGATCTCCCAGGCCGAGGAGTATCCCTCGGTGTCGGCCACGCCGGCGAAGGCCTGACGGGCCTCCTCCATGACCTCCTGGGCTTCGGCGAGCCGGGCGCGGGCCATGGGCAGGGTGAGGTCGTCCACCAGCGCTCGGGCCGAGCGGCGCAGCGCCCGGCCCCGGTCCAGACGCCCCTGGTCGGTGCGGGTGTCCTCCAGGTCGGCGGCCCGACGGAACAGCGCGGCGGCGCGCACATTGTCCTTGAGGTTGGAGGCGGCCATCGCCGCGTGCGAGAGGTACTCCCCCGCCAGCGCCCGGCGTCCCTGGTCCTGGAGGATCCGGGCGGCGGCCAGCGAGTGCTCGCCGACGCTCTCCTCCTCGCCCATGGCCATGCCGGTCTGGGCCAGGAGCCGGTGCAGGTACAGGGCGATGCTGTCCGCCCCGGCGCGTTGCGCCAGCGACAGGGCGGACTCCAGGACCTCGGCGCTCTCCAGGTAGCGTTCGGAGGCCTCCAGCGCCGAGCCCAGCGACAGCAGTGAGGCCACGGCGTACAGGGAGATGCCTGCGGCCAGCATGATGTTGGCCTGCTCGCGGAACTGGGTGATGGCCTCGTCGAACTGGCCCACCTCCATCGAGGAGATGCCCAGCAGGCGCCGTCCGCGGGCCGCCAGCACCGGGGAGACCATCTCGTGGCGGCGCATGACCTCCTCGGCCAGGAGACAGCCGTTGTAGACGTCGCCGCACTCGGCCAGGACCTCGGCGCGCGCCATGTCGAGGATGTCGTCCATGCGCTCGGCGTGGCGGTCCTCGGGGACGGCCGCGGCGGCCCGGGCGACGACTTGGATTGCCCCGAGCGCCTCGTCCCTGGCGTGCAGGTCGGTGAGGACCGAGGCCCCCACGAGCAGCGCGTCGGCGGCCAGTACGAGGGCGTCGGTGCCCCCGGGGTCGAGCAGCTCGGTGTACACCAGATCCTCCACCTGCGCCTCGATCTGCCCGATGAGCGTGGTGGCGCGTCGCAGGCGCCGGTCGTGCTCGGCCTCCTGGGAGCGCTCGGCGATGGAGTCGGCGGTGATCTCGTTGTCGAGGTTGAGCAGGTCGACGTAGTAGGCGCCCAGCGGCCCGAAGGCCAGCTCGATGAGGGGACGGATCCGCAGGCGCTCGGCGATGGCCTCCTCCATCTCAGTGCGGCAGGTCAGGGCGGCGGCCCGCAGCAGTCCCGTGTGGTACTCCAGCCCCGGAATCTCCTCGCCGGGAGGCGGCAGCAGGTCGCGCGTGGCGACCTGGTCGACGACGTACCAGTAATCCATCGTCGATGAGCCGATGCAGCGGCGGTGCTCGACGTAGCGGCGCACCGCCTCCTCCCCGCTGCGCACCGGCCGGGGCCGCACGAGGTCCACCAGGGGGAAGGGCTCGTCCCCGCCCTGGTGGCTGGTGGCTCCGCGTCCGGCGCGGGAACGCCGGCCTCCGGCCTCCGGGCCCGACGACGTCGTGCGGGGCGCGTGCTCCTGGACCGAGCCGTCGTCGTCGGCCACGAGTCCCAGCAGGGAGGCGACATCGGGCTCGGCACCGTCCTCATCCGTGGTCAGGCTCGTCTGAGCCGGCTCGGGCAACTCCTCGGAAGGTTCCAGAAGGTCGACCTCCACCCCCAGCCCGTGGACCGCGCCGGGGGCGGTGTCGAAGGCGGCCCGCGCCAGGGAGCGCTCCAGGTGGTCGGAGATCGTGCTGTTGCCGTTGCGCACGTCGAACTGGTGGGCCAGGCGCCGGGCCCAGCCGGTCATCTCGGCGTAGGCGCGCGAGATGGTGGTGGAGGCAGCCAGCCCCGGCAGGGGGTACCACAGGTCGGCGGCCGGGAGCTCGACGCCCAGTGCCTCCTCGCCGCGGCCGGCCCGCTCGGCCTCGCGCAGCACCAGGCTCATGCCGCGCAGGGCCGACAGCAGCACGTAGGCGGACTCGGCCTGGGCCAGCCAGGGCAGGTGGCGTCGCAGAACGTCCAGACCGCGGTCCACCCGGCCCACGAGCGCCAGGTACTCCAGGTGGTAGGCCACGGAGATGAGGGCCTTGGGCGTACGGCGGATCTCCCGGTAGGAGCGCAGGTGCGCCTCCCATGCCGCCCGCGGCCGCCCGGAGGCCAGCAGGGGCAGCAGCACGAGGGACTGCATGGTCTGGGGCTGCACGGAGCAGCCGACGGCGCCGGTCAATACGGGCACGGCCGTGGCCACGGCCAGATCCCAGGCTTCGGTGCGGTAGGCGAAGGCGACCTGGCGCATGGGGTCGCAGCCCTCGCAGTCGGCGTTCTCATCGCGGTGGGTGGCCCGCCAGGCGGCCAGCTCCTCGGCGGCCTCCTCCTCCAGGCCCAGCAGGCCCGCCACTGATGCCCGCTCGCCGTGGACGACGTGCATGGAGGCGCCCTCGGCGCGGTAGAACTCCTCGAGGCTGGCCTCGAGCTGGCGGACCTTGTCCTTGGAGACCTTGGGGTTGGCGCCCGCCACGGCCACCGCCCACTTGAAATGCCAGTGCAGGGTGCGCACCTGGGCGTCGTCGAACAGCTCGGGGCGGCGCTGGTAGCGGGCCAGATTCCACACGAAGGGCGCCAGCGCCTTCCACTCCTCGTTGCCCTGCTGGTAGGCCTCGGTCAGGGCCAGTCGGGTGGCGACCCGAAGGTCCTCATCGCCCAGGGCGTCCGCCCAGCTGACGGCCTCCGCGACGAGAGCCGAGGCCTTGGGGCCGTGGCCGAGGGCATCGGCGTAGGCCAGGCGCTCGAGGATGTCTTCGCGTGTTGTCATGGGGTCTGTCCTTCCGGGCGAAGCCTGGCGTTGCGCCGTCATGAGGCGAAGGCTCCCACCATGTCCTGCGAGGACGCGCGGAGAATGGTCCACGCGCCCCGGGAGCGCCGCGGGAGGAGACCCGCCATCCCGGGCCGCTCGACGGTGAACGGCGGCGTGGGCATATCGGGCTCCTTTCGTCCAGCGGGGCGGTTGTCCGACGTCCAGTGTTACCGAACAGTTATAGAATCCGCTACCGCTGCGGCAACGGGCAACTCGGTCGCAGGGCATGTCGGGAGCCGACGCCGTACCCCGACCGGCCGGTTTCAGAACCGCCCGCCCCGGTGACGGCTCCCACCACTCCAGTGTTTCCAACGAGTTTCGGGCGACTGGGGTCGTCGAGCCCGTATGGACTACGACACGAGCAGGGGCTCGGGGGTGTCGGTTGTCTCAACCTCGGTTCCGCCGTCAGCATCACCCGGGGAGGTCGTGCCCTTGTCACTCTTGACGCCGGCGGCGGGCTCTGCGTGGATGCCCGCCCGGACCCGCGCATGCGCGTCGGCTCCTGGGCCGTCGACGAAGACGGCCATCTCGACCGTCGCGTCCGTCATCCCGTCCATCACCGTCTCCGTGGGCGTATCCGCGCTCGTATCCGGCCGGCCGGCGGGCTCGGCGACGTCAACGAGCCGGGTAGGGTCAACCGGTTCGGCGGACCCGGCCGTATCAGTCGCCTCGGGCAGTGCGACGACGGCCGCCTCCTGCGCGCGGGCGGGCTCGGCGTCGGAGTCGATATCGCGGCGAGTGCCGGCATCGCCGTCGAGTAGGTCGAGGACCTCGCGCAGGGCCTCGTCGATACCGTTGAGGGCGAAGTCCATGGCGCCGGCGAGCTGGGCGTCGTCGAGCCCGACGGCGATGTTGATGAGGACCTCGGCGCACAGGCCCAGACCGGCGTCGTCGACCTCGGTGTAGAGGGCGGGGATGAGCCGGCCGCTGGAGACCTCCTGGGCCACGGCGCGCACCCGCGAGAGCTCCGCGGGCCCTGGGGCCGGGCCGTCGAACTGATGGTGGGCGCGCACGACGAGGATGCGGCGGTCGACCACCATGAGCACGTAGTCGAAACCGGCCACCCGAGAGCGCACCACCCCCTCGGACAGGTCCATGTCGTAGCCGTAGCCGCGCTCGGCGAACCAGGCGGCGAGCCGCCTGAGGGTCACGGTCGGGGTGACGGACCCCTCCGGCTGGTTCCACCAGGCCATCAGTCCTCCTCCCAGGTGATGAGCTCGGGGAATCGCTCCTCCACGGCGGAGAAGAAGGCCCGGGTCATTCCCAGACCCATGTCCATGAAGGCGTCGAGCTGGACGTCGCTCATGCCCGCGCCGATGTAGGCCACCATTTGGGTGCTCAGCAGCAGCGAGCTCGGATCGTGGGCGGGGGTGACGGCCAGGTCCGGCCCGTAGGTGGAGCGGTGCTGGGTGTCGATGAAGGCGCGCATCTCGTCGAGTCTCTCGGCCGCCGGGCGCCCGCGCCACATGCCGGCCACGACCAGGGCCGCCTCCTCGTCATGCAGGTAGACACCGATGTCGCAGCCCGGGAAGCCCATGAAGACGGCGCCATCCTCCTCCGGCCCGGCAGCGATGCCGCGCTGGGACAGCCAGTTCTCGACCCTGGTCAGGGTCAGTGCCGGTTGCACGCTCATGGACGTTCTCGACTCCTTCCCGATACGAGGTCCGATGCAGATCTGGTGAGAGGCTCTGATGCGGGGATCGCGGCATGGGCTGTGACCGCCCGGACCGGCCGCCGGCACCGGCGCGCGAGCTGGCCTCAGAACTCGATATCTGCCGCGATGTCCGCGACGGTGTCGACCTGGCCGGCCCCGGTCTGTGCGCTGCGCACGCTACCCGGAGAGGCCCCCTGACTCATAGCCGGGTTCGAGGCGCCAACAGCGTCGGCCCACCCCATCGAGGCCGAACCGCCCTGGCCGCCCGAGGCTCCGGGGCCGTCCGGGAGCCGTCCCAGCGCCTGGTCCAGGGAGCGGCCCAATACCCCGGAGGCCGACTCGGCCAGTGTCAGGCAGCGCGAGTCCATCTGCTCGGGCGTCTTGTAGCCCCGGCGGGCGGCGGTGCGCCGTCCCTTCCCCGCGCGCGAAGCGGGCTCGGTGCGCGAGCCGCGGGAGCGCTGTGATGCGCCTGCGCCTCCTCGCCCGGCCGCCCTGGCGCCGGGAGAGCTGTCTTGGGACTTCTTGCGGAAGCCGACCATGATGGTCCTTTCGGGAGCGGTGTCGAGCGGCCA
The DNA here is from genome assembly GCF_006546835.1 of Actinomyces johnsonii. Lineage (GTDB taxonomy): Bacteria > Actinomycetota > Actinomycetes > Actinomycetales > Actinomycetaceae > Actinomyces > Actinomyces johnsonii. The sequence continues at coordinate 19,886 of NZ_VICB01000020.1, forward strand.
CGGGCCGCACGGGGAGCGAAGAGTTGAGGAGCCGACGGGCTCAGCGACGAACTCGGCGGAGAACCTCTGGGAGCGTCGTCGGGCTCGGGCCGCGTCCGCGAAGCCGGCGGGCCAGGCCGGGCGGGCGGCAGGATGGAGACGTTAGCGGGGCACCTCGCAGGAGAGCTGGTCGGCGGCGTGGGCCTGCTGGCTCCACAGCTCCTCGGTGAAGGTGTCGTCCAGAATGGAGCGGGCCAGCGGCTCATCGGGGCGCATGATGTCGCGCACCGTCTGAAGGATGAGCTGGCGCCGGTCGGTCAGGCCCTCCTGACCGAGGATCTGGGCCGATCGGCCCAAGCCGCCCATGAAGTTGACGTACTCCATGGCGTGGTACTGGGGAGAGACCTCGTCGGGGCGCAGCTGGTGGGTGCGCGTCTCCAGCGCGTTGCGCACGTCTCGGCGCAGGGCGTCTTGCCCGCCCTCGGAGCGCACGTAGAAGGGCAGTAGGCGGTTCATCATGAGGTGGTGGGCGATGGCGTAGTCGACGTAGTAGAAGAAGGCTAGGCCCACGCCCTCCTCATCGGACTGCTCGGACTCGGACTTCTGCCATTCGGCGTAACAGGTGGTCTTGGCGACCTCCTTGGCCCAGGTGGGTGCGGCCGCCATGGCCTCGGTCGGCTGGAAGGCCACGCGCGACTTGCAGCGCGGGCAGGTGATGAACACCGGCATGTGGTAGAGCTCGGGCAGCGGCACCGGGTCGCCGCATTTGTCGCAGGTGAAGGAGAACTGGGCCTGGCGCCAGTCGGTCATGGCCCGGTTCCACTCCTCGCGGGCCTGCTCGGCGCGGCCGGGGGCGAAGACCTCCTCGATGATGTTGCGCAGGCGCACCTCGAAGCCGCCCACGAGGTTGGCCGCCTCCTGGAGGCGGGCGGAGAGCTGGCGATCCTCTTCGATGGACAGGTCGGCGTCGATGTCCAGGAACGGGGCGAAGTGCTTGGCGAAGACCCGCTGGGCCTTGGTGTGCAAGAACATGATCTGGGCCTCGACCTCCGAGCGGAAGGCGGAGACGGAGGCCGGGTCGGTGATCTGCATCTCCATCGCAGTGCGAGCCGAGCTGACACCGAACTCCCGGGCGCGGGCCTCCAACCGGTCCAGATAGGTGCTCAGGCGCTGAGTGAGTGCCTGAAGCCGCCGGTAGTAGCGGACGTAGGCGGACATGTCAGGCTCCTTGCGGTGGAGGATCGGGAGTATTACTGAGGAAGGCACCGGTTGCCGGGGTTGTCCGGGCGCGACTCGGTGCCGGCGACGACGCCGACTCGCGAGCCTGGCGCAGAAGGCACCCACGGCTGCCAGCACTGTGGATGCTACTCAACTGGAGACTTCAACTGCGACCTGATCGTGATCTTTTGAAATCGCGGAGCCCAAAATCTGGGCAGGGCTCCCCCTTGCCATTCCTCCGACGATATGGCTTCTCGACTGTCTACAACGGCGGCGCCGAGCCGGAGAAAAGTCGGGGCCGTCCTCGAGGTGGAGAAACACAAGAAGCACCGACAAGTGACAAGGATCATAGTGTCGGTGCTGGTGTCAATGGCCCGATCATGGCGTCCGTTGTGATCTGGCCGTGACTCGGCCAGGGCTAACGGGACAGGTGCTTGAAGGCAGTCGCTAGCCACGGCGGGCCTAGCGGGAGCGCCGTGAGGAGCAGGCGGGACGGATGGTGGTCGAGAGCAGGTGCGCCTCCCCACCCAAACCGATAGGCTGAAACGGTCCGCGGGTATCACCCGCCCCTCAGACGCTCGACCTCTATCCGACACTGTCGTCAAGCACCCAAGGCGCAGTTGCCATGTCTCATGTCAAGACGGCGATGATCATCTGGTCAGTCCTGGCCCTCGGCCTCATCATCTACTACGTCTGCCTGCGCCAGCACGTGCTTCGCATTCAGGACCCACGGGGCGAGGTCTACGGAGCCGCCGCACTCACGGTAGTAACGCTCGGGGGCCTCCTCGCGGCCCTGGTCATCCGCATCGTCACAGCGTTTCTGCACCGCCCAGCCGCGGCGGCCGCCATCTCGCTGCAGATCTCGCTGCTGACCGGCGCCCTCCTCATCCTCATGGTGGCGCTGTCGCAAGTCACGGCTTTCACGCCCGCCGTCGAGGGGCCCGACCCGATCTCGGAGCTGCGCTCCGTCACTGTCAACGGCCGCACTGAGTGGCTGTCCCTGCGCGGCCAGGACCGTAGCAAACCCGTCCTGCTGTTCCTCTCCGGCGGGCCAGGAGGCTCACAGCTGGTGACCGCCCGTCACTGTTTCGCCGACCTGGAGCGCGACTACGTCGTCGTCACCTGGGAGCAGCCGGGGGCGGCGAAGTCCTACGGCGCGATCAGCCCCGCGGATATCACTCTCGACACCTACCTCTCCGACGGGGCCGCGGTCACTGAGACCCTCAGACGCGAGTTCGGTCAGGACCGCATCTACCTCATGGGCGAGTCGTGGGGCTCGGCACTGGGGCTCATGATGGCGCGCGAGCACCCGGAGTACTACCGGGCTTTCGTCGGCACGGGCCAGATGATCGACTTCCTCGAGACCGAGAGGATCGACTATCAGATGGCTCTCGAGGACGCCCGGAGGACCGGGAACCGGAAACTCGTCGACAAGCTCGAAGAGCAGGGACCACCGCCCTACAAGTCGGGAATCGCCCTCAAGACGAACGCCTACCTCTCCCCCTGTATGGGACGTCGGCGCGTACCGGACAGCTCCATGGCGCCACCTTCTCCACCATGGACGGACCCTACGGGGTCGAGTACGGCCTGCTCGACAAGGTGTCCTTCTTCTGGGGCCTGTACCGGACCTTCGATTCGTTCTACGGCAAGCTCTACCCGATCGACCTCCGCCAATGCGCGGCCGAACAGCAGATCCCGATCCATATCTTTCACGGCCGCTACGACTACAACGCGCCCGCCGGCCTGGTGGAGGACTACTACGCACGGCTGAGCGCGCCGCGCAAGTCGCTGGTCTACTTCGAGCACTCGGGCCACAACCCCTGGCAGACCGAAAACGAGCTCTTCATCGACCACGTGCGGCAGGCCTTCGCCGAGTCGGCCTGAGGCGGCTCCGCGCGTTCGTAGGGTAGGTCTCGCGTTCGTACCCTTTACCCCTCGAACGCGCACTCTAAGGCACGAACGCGGCGTGCTCGGCACACTAGCGGGGCTACGACTGCTCGCGCTCAGCCTCCTTAAGGGCCCGGGTGAGCGCCTCCGACACCCCGCGCGCACCGAGACTACGCTTCTTGGCGCTCAGACGCTTGAGCGCCCACGTGAACAGGTCCTCCCGGGAGACCCACTCCGGGTTCTTGGCACGCGCCTGAGCCATGAGCCCCATCAGCTCACGAGGATGGATCTCCTCGATGGAGTCCACATGGTCCAGGGCGTTACGGCGGTAGGTCGGGGCCGCGAGCGCGTCGTCCCGGCAGGCCCACACGAAGCCGTCCTCGTCGAAGTAGGCGAAGGCCTCCCCCAGGGCCACCCTGATCGACTCCTCGCGCGACTTGACGGTTCGCGACAGTCCGAAGGCGCGGGAAATCTTGACGTAGAACCGGCGCCGCGCGATCGGGGCCTCGACCTGGCAGATGGCGGTGGCGACCTCGACGAGCACCTTCCTGGCCTCTGGATCAGTGCCAGCCCGGTCAAGGATCTCCAGGGGGCGCACACCCGCCGGGCTCCAGGCGGTGTACTCGCCGCCCGGGGCCCGCGGACCGGGGGCGGGCGCCATCGCATCGCCACCGCCTGCATCGGCGGAGTCCTGGACTGCGGTCCGAGCATCGTCGTCGGCGAGCGGCGCGACGTCCTGGGCCTGGCCGGTGTGCTGCGGTTCAGGCACGGCCGCCGTCGGTGTCGGCGGTGTCCAGTGACCGCCGGCAGCCTTGACGAGCCGGGCGACGACAGCCTGCGGGTCCGCCAGCCACTCGGGCGTCCAGACCCGCTCGACCCGTTGCCAGCCCATGGTGCGCAGGACGTCGACCGGCAGCAGGTCGCGGTCGACGACGCCCTCCCGCCTGTTCCACTGCGACCCGTCGAGCAGGACGGCCACGGCGGGGCGGTCTGGCTGGTCGGCGCGCGCCAGGACGAGGTCGATCTCGAAGGTGGAGTGGCCAACGCCGGTGCGGACCGCGAGCCCGGCCGCCTCCAGTGCTCCGGCGATCTCACGGCGGTGCCAACTGAGCGGGCTCTGCGAGGCGGGCAGAGCCCGCGGGGCCCGTCCCTCGGCGGCCTGGTGGAGGTAGGCGCGCAGGTCTTTGACGCCCCGGTAGGCGGTCCGCTCGGCGTGCAGGTCCTGGGGGTCGAAGCTGGTGAAGACGATGATCTGCCTGCGGGCCCGGGTGATGGCCACGTTGAGGCGGCGCTCGCCGCCGGCGTGGTTGAGCACCCCGAAGTTCAGCGGCAGGTCGCCCCTCGCATTGGCCGAGAAGGTCACCGAGAACAGGATCGTGTCGCGTTCCTCGCCCTGGACGTTCTCTAGGTTCCTGACGAACAGGCCGTCGCGGGCGTCGAGGGCCTCGATGACCCGGGGCGAGGCGGCCTCGCGCAGGCTGTCCTCAATGAGGTCGCGCTGGCGATCGTTGAAGGTGATGACGCCCAGCGAGGGCAGGCGGTCGGGGCAGGCCTCGACGTGCCGGAGCACCTCCTCCACCACGCGTTGGGCCTCAAGCGGATTGGTGTTCGGAGAAGCACTGGAGTGCCGGGCGCAGTCCTCGGGCCGGAAGTAGCGGCCGCGGACCCGTCGCAGCGAGATGCCGTGACCGCCGGGGGCGTCGTCGGCCCCGGCGGCAATCGTCAGCGGGCTGGGGAAGGTGTGCAGTCGGCCGCCGTAGTAGTGGCGGTTGGAGAAGGCGACGAGGGACTCGTCCCGGCTGCGGTAGTGCCAGGTGAGCCGGTGCTGGAGCAGGCCGCTGTCCAGGCAGCGGGTGAGGATGGAGTCGGCCTCGGACGCCTGCTCCCCTCGTGTCTCGCCGGCGCCGGGGGTGGGCGGCATCTGCTTGGGGTCGCCGACCACAACCACGCTGCGGCCGCGCCCCATGGCGCCCACGGCGTCGGCCACCCGGATCTGGGAGGCTTCGTCGAAGACGACGATGTCCACGTAGCGCCGGTCGGCCGGGAAGAACCGGGCCACCGAGTCGGGTGAGACGAGCAGGCAGGGCGTCAGGGCGGTGATGAGGTCGCCGTAGGCGCTCATCAGCTCGCGCACGCTCATGGCGCTGCGACGGCGGTTGAGCTCGCTGCGCAGCTCCTCGGCGCGGGCGGCGGCCTCCTGCAGGACCCGGTCTCGGTGGGCCAGGACGACGTCGACCAGCTCAGGTGTCAGAGCCGCCCGCAGCTCGTCCAGGGCACTGCGGTAGCGTTCGATGAGCCGGTTGTGAGCAGCGGCGTCGAAGCGGTCCAGACCGGTGGCGCGGGCCCGCTCCTCCAGGGCGGCCTGGACCTGGACGGTGGTAGAGCCGGCAGAGTCGGCGGAGTCCCCGGATTCTCCGGAGTCCCGGAGCTGGGCGAGCACTTCTCGTGCTCCGCTGTAAGACAGGCCGCCCGGTGCCGGCTCGTACAGGCCGCGGCGGTAGGCGTCGAGCTCGGTGCGGATCCTGGCCAGCTCGGTGCGCAGCGCAGCCGGGGTGGAGCCTCCGGCCGCCTCACCGGTGCCGACGTCGACGCCGTCTCCGGACTCTCCTCGCCGCAGGGCCAGGGCGCGGCGCAGTGCCCGGCGGACCTCTGTCGGCTTCATGCCGTTGTCGTGCAGGTTGAGCAGCAGGTCGCCGATACCGGTCTCCTCGCGCAGGCGGCGGGCAACGACGTCGAGGGCGGACTTCTTCTCGGCGACGAACATGATGGACCGGCCCGTGGCCAGCGCCCGGAAGATGAGGTTGGAGACGGTCTGGGACTTGCCCGTTCCGGGTGGCCCTTCGACGACGATGCTGCGTCCGGCGACGGCGTCGGCCACGACTCGGGCCTGTGTGGAGTCCGCGGCCAGGGGCAGGTTCTGGGTCGCCTCGTCGATGTCGATGTCCCTATCGGCCGGGCCCGCCGGGTCCACGAAGTTCTGGCGCCCTCCCGCCATGAGGTGGGCAACCAGCGGGCTGGCGGCGATCGTCGGCCAGTGGTCCTCAAGGTCCTTCCACATCCGGTAGGTGGAGAAGCGGAACAGCCCCAGGTGGACTGTGGGGGCGACGACGTCGCCCCAGCCGGCGCGCCGCAGACGGTCGCGCACGCCGTCGAGAGTGGCCCGCAGGTCGATGCCGTGCTCGTCGAGCCGCGGGTTCCTCAGCTCGGTGAGCTCGATGCCGGTGTCCCGAGCGAAGCGGTCGAGGAAGGAGTAGTTGGGGGTGGAGGCACCCGTCTCGTCCAGGATGATCCTGAAGTCGTCTCCGGTGCGTTCGAGGTTGACCGGGATGAGGATGAGCGGGGAGTGCAGGCGGCTGCCGTCGCTGTCCCACTGCAGGGTTCCGATGGCCAGGTAGAGGTTGTTGGCGCCGGTCTCCTCGACGGCGGTGCGGGCGCCAGTGGCCAGGGCCTGGAGACGCTGCACACGCTCGTTGGCGGTGAGCTCGACCTCGACGGTTCGCTCTTTCAGGAGCGAGTCCGCGCGGGCCTGCTCCTGCTGAAGGTCCTCGTCGGACAGCCCCGCGGGCCGGTGTCGTCCCGCGGTGAGGGTGATGTATTCCTTGTCATTGACAAGGTCCTCGAACTCGCCGATGAGCGCCGGTGGGACGCGCAGCTTCACGGCGTGGCGGGAGACGCGATTGATGAGGGGATTGCGCAGGGAGAGATCGAGCAGGCTCTTCTGCCAGTCCCGGACCCGCTTCGGGGTCCGCTGGGGAGGGAGGTTGTCAGAGGTCATGGGGATCATGGCGGTTCATGGGTGGTTGGAGGGATGTGCGTCGACCCGCTCGCCCGAGTCGGCCTGACCGATCCGGGAGCCCCGCGCACCGCAGGCCCGTCAGTGGGGACGCCGATGGCCGCCGGTGGACGGCCGATGCGGGCAGGGGTGCGGATTGCTCCGGCCGACGAGCGCAGATTACAACGGCGCTGCGACACGATCGGACACCACCCGTCCCAGACATCCTTCCTCCGCGCGTTCGTAGGGTAGGTGGCGCGGTCGCACCCTCTACCCCTCGAACGCGCGACCTAAGGTACGAACGCGACACCGGGGCCTCCGCCCCAGTGCTTTACAGCCGGGCGGTGCGCGCGGGGTCGAGGCGCAGGGTGACAGACTCGCCGGCGTCGTGGGGGCGCCGCGCCAGGGCGGCGGCACGGGCCGGGCTGCCGCCACTGTCAGCATCGGCTTCTCCAGTCAGTTCGGCAAGCCGCTCGGGATCGAACTCGACCTCCACCTCCCACTGGCCGCGGCGCAGGCGCGAGGCCAGCACAGTGGCCGACAACCGCATCTCCTCGGGCCCGCCCCGCACCCCCGTCTCCCCCGCCGCGTCCCCGACCACGCACAGTGCGCCGGGGGCGAGGGCGAGATCGCCGACGACGTCGAATCCCAGGAAGCGCGCCACGTTGCGGCTGCCGGGGTCGGCCCACAGGCGCTGAGGCGTGTCCAGGCGCAGGAGTCGGCCGGCCTCCATGACGCCGACCCGGTCGGCCACGGTCATGGCCTCGTCCTGATCGTGGGTGACGTAGAGTGCCGTGGTCCTGCCCTGGCGCAGGATGGCGCGCACGTCGGTCGCCAGCTGCTCGCGCAGGGCCCGGTCCAAGGCGGACAGGGGCTCGTCGAGCAGCAGGAGCCGGGGGGCCGGCGCCAGCACCCGGGCCAGGGCCACCCGCTGCGCCTGTCCGCCGGACAGGGTCGTCACCCGCCGCCGCTCGAAGCCGGGAAGCCCCACGAGCTTGAGCATCTCGCGCACCCGCTCGCCCCGCCGGGCGCGCGGCAGGCCGGCGAGCCCGTAGGCGATGTTGCCGCCGACGTCGCGGTGCTCGAAGAGCTGACCGTCCTGGAACATGAGGCCGAAGCCTCGTTTGTGGACGGGCACGCGCACCACGCCCCGCCCATCCCAGGCGACCGAGCCGTCGGCCACGTCCTCCAGACCGGCGACCGCCCGCAGGAGCGAGGACTTCCCCGAGCCGGAGGCGCCCAGGAGGGCGACGACCTCGCCCGCGGCCACGTCCAGGTCGACGCCGTCGACGGCGCGCAGGTCCCCGTAGGCCACGACGAGCCCGCGCACCGACAGGCCCACGGAAGCATTGGTATCACTGGTCTCCGGGCTCATCGCCGCCCACCTCCGTCCGTCCTGGGCCCGCAGAGCCGGGCCCTCCCGCCATCGTTGTCCGCCGCTTGCCCGCCGCGCCCGGACCATCCGCCGCTCGAACGTTGCCGAACACCACTCGCCCGCTTCTCCCGGGGCCGAGCCGGGTCTGGAGCCATTCGCAGCCAAGCATGACGGCGGCGCTGCCCACCGCCAGGACCACGCCCCCAGCCAGGGCCATCCCCTGGTTCTGGGAGCCGGGGCTGCCGATGAGCCGGTAGACGACCACCGGCAGCGTCGGCTCCTGGGGCCGGGCCAGGAACGACGTCGCCCCGAACTCCCCCAACGACGTCGCCAGGGCGAAGCCGGCCGCCAGCCCGCCGGCGCGCAGCAGCTGGGGTCCATCCACGGTCAGCAGCACCCGGCCGGGCCCGGCCCCCAGGGCGGCCGCCGCCTCGCGCTGACGCGGGTCGATGGCGCGCAGCGCCGGCAGCAGGGTGCGCACCACGAGCGGCACGGCCACGACGGCCTGCGCCAGCGGCAGGATCCACCAGGAGCGGGTCAGGGCCAGCGGCGGACGCGCCAGGGTGATGAGGAAACCGAAGCCGACCGTCACGGCGGACACGCCCAGCGGCAGCATGAAGGCGGCGTCGAGCCCCATGACCGCCCGGGCGAGTGCACGGCTGCGGGGACGGCGCGAGACGACCAGGCACACCGACACCCCCAGCGTCAGGGCGATGACCGCGGCCGCCACGGCCACGGCCACCGAGTTCGCGGCCGCCTCCCACACGGTCACAAGCAGGGCGTTGCGCCCGCCGGTCGTGCCCAGGTCGGTGTAGTTCGCCAGCGTCCAGACGCCATCGCGCTGCAGGGAGCGCGTCACCAGCACCGCCATCGGCGCCACCATCAGCCCCACCACCGTAACGGCGGTAACCGCGAGCGCGGGTGCATCGGCGGCCCGCAGCCGCCCGGCGGGCGCCTCGGTGCGCAGCCGCAGGCGCGTCTGGGTGGCGGCGCGCGCCCGCTCGGCCGTCCACAGGGCCAGCGCGATGACGCCGAGTTGGACCACGGACAGCACGGCGGCGCCCCGCAGGTCGAGGTACTGGGTGGTCAGCCGGTAGATCTCGGTCTCGATGGTGCCGATCCCCACCCCGCCGAGCACGAGCACCACCCCGTAGGCGGTGGCACAGAACAGGAAGGTCAGGGAGGCGGCCGAGGCGATCGCGGGCGCCAGCGCGGGCAGGGTGACGGTGGCGAAGGCCCGCATCGGCGAAGCCCCCAGGGCCCGGGCGGCCTCCACGGCGCGAGGGTCGAGCCGCGACCACATGGTCCCCACGGTGCGCACCACGAGCCCGTAGTTGAAGAAGGCCAGCGCGGCCACGACCGCGCTCAGCGTCCCGTCCAGGGCCAGCACCTCCAGGGGCCCGCCGCGGGTGACCAGGGCGTGGAAGGCGACGCCGACGACGACGCTCGGCAGCACGAAGGGCACCGTCACCACTCCGCGCAGCAGGTCGCGGCCGGGGAAAGTGCGCCGGTAGAGCACGAGGGCCCCGGGGATGCCGAGGGCCACGCACACGGCTGTGCCGAGCGCGGCCTGGGTGAGGGTCTGCCCCAGGATCCGCCAGGTGCGCTCGCGGGCGAGGACGTCGCCGAAGCCGCTCAGGTCCAGGGCGCCGTCGGGCGCGAGACCGCGGCCCATGAGGGTGGCCACAGGCCAGGCGAAGAAGAGCGTCAGGAAGGCCAGCGGGCCGACGACGGCCAGGCTCCAACCGACCCTCTCGCCCCAGCCCGGCCGGGGCCCGCCGGGGCCGGCGTCGGCGCGTGCTCCGACGTCGGCGGCGGTGGCCTCCTCGCGCGGCACGCTCACTTGCCGACGGCCTCGGTCCAGGTATTCAGCCACTCCTCGCGGTGCGCAGTGATCTCCTTGGGATCCACGCTCACTGGAGCGCTCGACAGCGGGCCGAACTTCGTGAGGGCCTCGGGCAGGGCGGCGTCGGACAGGACCGGGTACATGTACATCTGGCCGGGGATGTCCTCCTGGACGGCCTTGGAGAGCATCCACTTCACGAAGGCCTTGCCGCCCTCGGGGTTGGCGGCGCCCTTGAGGACCCCGGCGTACTCGACTTGGCGGAAGGCCGTATCCAGCAGGGCGGAGGTGGAGCTGGAGGCGCCGTCGTCGGAGACTGTGAAGGAGGGCGAGGAGGCGTAGGAGACGACCACGGGGTAGGTGCCCTTGCCCCCGGCGGAGAAGTCGGTCTCGTAGGCGGTAGTCCAGTCCTCGGCGATGCGGACGTCGCACGCGACGAGCTGCTTCCAGTAGTCGGAGAAGCCTCCGGCGCCGAAGTGGCCGATGGTGGCCAGCAGCCAGGCCATGCCGGGCGAGGAGTTGGTGGGGTTGATGGCCACGAGCAGGCCCTTGTACTCGGGCTTGGCCAGATCCTCGAAGGTGGCCGGGGGCGTGAGACCCTTGCCGGCGAAGTAGCCGGTGTCGATGTTGAGGCAGACGTCGCTGACGTCAATGGGCGCGAGGGCCGGGGTGTTGGCGATGACGTAGCCCTCGGCGCCCTTGGGCAGGGTGACGGTGGCGGAGGTGTCGATGACGCCCTGGTCCAGGGCGCGGGTGGCGTAGGTGTTGTCGATGCCGAAGACGGCGTCGCCCTGGGGCGCGTCCTTGGCCAGGACGAGCTTGTTGACCAGCGCGCCGGCGTCCCCGAAGGTGGCGAACTTGAGGGTGTAGCCGGTCTCGGAGGTGAAGGCCTTGACGAGGTCCTCCGAGACGTGGAAGGAGTCGTGGGTGAGGACGGTGACGGTCTTGGAGTCGGTCTTCTTGCTCTTGCCGCAGGCTGCCAGGCTCAGGCCGACGGCGCCGGCGGCGGTTCCCGTGAGCAGGGCGCGGCGGCTGAGGGCCGGGCGGGTGCGGCCGGGCAGCGGTGCTCGGGCGGGTGCGGCAGGTTGGGCCGGGTGGCGGGTGGGCTGAGTGTTCATGTGTGCCTCCTGGATGGTTCTCCGGAGGGCCCGGCGGCCACCTGCGGCGCGCCGGGGAGATGGTCTCGACTTCCTTCGCCGGTGCTAACCGGAGCAGGTTCGAGGGTCTGCGGGCTTCCGCACTCTCAGCGCCGTCGGCGGCGGCCCATCGGCCAATCGCGGCCGGGCCGACGACGGGGCGCTCCCCTGTCGTTACAGGTCGACTGTAGTTCGACGCCGCCCACCAGCACCAACTCCGTCCGGCCTGCACGTGAGATCGTGGCGCACTGCCCGCGCGTTCGTAGGGTAGGTCGCCGGTTCGTACCCTCTACCCCTCGAACGCGCGACCTAAGGTACGACCGCGCGCCGAGCAACTGGTGTGCGTCCGGGGTTACCTCATCCACTGAAGTCCGCCAACCTTATGTCTCATGACACCGGGGCCCTGGCAACCATAGCCTCGGCTGCGACGGCGAGCGGATCCATAGGATCCCCGTCCAGCAGACGGGGGAGGTCGTCACCCGTTCCGGCCAGGAATCCGTGCCGGATGACGCTGGCTATTGAGAGCATCAGGGATTGGCGGAAGGCCGGCATCCCATCCATGGCAAGCAGTCGCTGCCGGTACTCACCCAAGCTGACGTCCCTCACCTCGCAGCCCAGATGGCCTGCGACATCGGCAACTGACACCGCAGGACTTCCCACCAGCTCGTAAACCATCCCCTCGTGCCTGCCCGGATCGCTGAGGACTGAGGTGGCCGCGCGGGCCAGATCTTGCCGCGCCACCACGGCCACGGCCCCGTCACCCAGCGGCGACACGATTCTCAGCGTCTCCCCCGTCCCCTTCTTCTCCCATGAGAGCAAGGCGCCGAGAATCTCGGAGTAGACGCCGTTGCGCAGAATGGTCCACGTCATGCCGCTGGTCATGATGATTCGCTCGGTGACCCGGTGCGGCAGCGCCATTGATAGGTGGTCGCCCGCGCCGGTGAGGCTCGTGTAAACGAGGTGAGAGACACCGTCGCGCGCCGCGCCCTCAACAGCGGCGCGGTGGAGGGCGATATGCCGGTCGTCCTCCTGTGCCCCGGCGGACACCAGCAGCAGGGTGTCGACGCCGTTGAAGTCCAGGCCGTCCGGGACGCTGAAGTCAACATGCCGTTGCCCCACCGACGGCGTGCGGCTGCCACCCACCACCGGAATACCGCGAGCGCACAGCTCCGCCAGGACGGCTGAGGAGAACCGCCCGCTCGCACCAGTCACCATGATCATGAGTAGGCTCCTTCAGACTCAACCGCGCTCCGGCGGCCGGCTCCCGCGACTACCGGGCCCGCTGCGCATGAGCCTGAAGCATCGTGCACGCACCCACAAGGAGGCAGTTTCTTGTCACCGACGCACAGCGATGTGACCACCGGCGGGCCTGGGCCAGCACCTCTGGAGCAATGCACCCAGGCTCATCGGGAGGATCCCGGCATCCGGGCGGTCCACGACCGGCTGGGTGACAAGTGGTCCCTGCTGGTCATCGTCGAGCTAACTCGCGGTCCACTACGTTTCCGTCAGCTACAGCGTGCCGTCGGCGGAGTCTCCCAGCGCATGCTCACCCTAACTGTGCGTCGGCTCGAACGTGACGGGCTGGTGCGCCGCACGGTCTACCCCACTGTTCCCGCCCAGGTCGACTACCGCCTCACCGCGATGGGGGCGAGCCTGACACATCTACTGGGGTCTCTGGCCGACTGGTCGCTGGCACACCGGGAGGACATCGCCCGCGCTCAGGCCGACTACGACCGCACCCACCCTGGCGATCCCGTGCGTTAGATCGTGGCGCACTGCCCGCGCGTTCGTAGGGTAGGTCGCGGGTTCGCACCCTCTACCCCTCGAACGCGCGACCTAAGGTACGACCGCGCGGGCCTGACAGCCGGCACCTACACGGTCGGGCCCATCGACCTCCCCCTAGGGAGGAGCCAGGATGCGGGATGTCGTCCAAAGGGCGGAGGAGTCGGCCCCGCGAATCGTCCCAAGGGCGCTCACACTCTCCTCCCGGCGCCTTCTAACCTGACCGCATGAGCGCGGGGCGATGGCCACCCACTCCGGACGCATGGTGACTGCCAGCCCACCTGCCCCGGTCACTCCGCCTCACACCGGAGGCTCCCGCAGCCGCGTCTAAGAGAACCCAAGCCCCTGCACCACGAGAGGAACCCACCCGATGAGCATCCTCTGGCTCCTCTCCACTCCATTGGTCTACATCGCCGCCCTGGCGCTGTGGTGGGGACTCCTCAAGCTCTCGCGGCGCCGCGACGACCGCAGGCTGCGCAACGGGCTCCTCCTCCTGCTCCTGACCGGCTCCGCGATCAACGCACTGCTCTACCTCGCCTCCCTCATTCCCGCCCTCAGCATCCCGGTAGGGCTGGGCACCGTCGCCTTCACCCTGCTCATCGCCCTTATGCCGTTCCTGCTCATGTTCAACGGCGTCGTCCTCATCCGCCGCGAGGGCCGCCGCCTGAGCAACCTGCTGTGTCTGGCGGCCGGCCTGGGACTCATCGCCACGCCGATGGCCGCCGCCGCCCTCGTGGCCACCGCCAACCCCTGGAGCCTGCTGGCCGCCGCACTCATGTTCTGCGCCTGCGCCTACCTGGGCGTCTTCCTGCTCATCTTCTTAAGCCAGACGGTGGTGCAGCGGATCTGGGGCGGGCGCCGAGCCATGCCGCACCCCGACGTCGTCGTGGTCCACGGCGCAGGGCTCATCAACGGACAGGTCGGGCCGCTGTTGGGCTCGCGGGTCAAGGGCGGCATCGACGCCTGGCGCGACGAGGACGCCCTGCGCCCAGGCGTGCCGCTACTGGTCATGAGCGGTGGTCAAGGCCCCGACGAGCCGATCAGCGAGGCGCGCGCCATGGCCGACTACGCGATCGCGCGCGACATTCCGGCCGAGAGGATTCTCCTGGAGGACCGTTCGACGACGACCCGCCAGAACATCGCCTACACCCGCGATCTCCTGGCCGAGCGCGGCATGGCGGACCCGCAGGTGCTGCTGGTGACGAGCTCCTTCCACGCGGTGCGCACCGCGATCCTGGCCTCCGACATGGGGGTGCCGTGGGCAGTGGCACCGGCGCGCACAGCCTGGTTCTACATCGTCAACGCCTGGCTGCGCGAGTACGTCGCCGTCCTGACCTATCGGCGCCGGCCAGCTGCCGTCTGCGCCGGATTCGCCGGAGTCTTCGCCGCGCTGTACGCCTTGCTGGTCCTCGGTGCCCAGACGAGGCTCATCGGCTGAGTGGAGCCACGTCCCCCAATAAATCCCTCAGTCACGGATTTCAGAATGAACGTTCTTGACTGACTGTTCCAGAACATCTATTCTGAATTCATGGGACGACGACGAACCTTCATCGAGAGCGAGGCCATCAGCTCCGCCACGGCGGTCTTCGCCGAGCGCGGCTTCGCCGGCTCCTCCGTGGACGACCTGGTGCGGGCCACCGGCGTCAACCGCGCCAGTCTCTACGGGGTCTTCGGTTCCAAGGACGGTCTCTTCCAGCGCTGCCTCGCCAACGCGCTGACCGCTCTGAGCCCCAGGGCCCCCCGGAGCGAATCCACCGACGCCGCTGGGGCAGGCCACGAGGAGCTCGACCTGGTCCTCGTGGCGCTCATGGAGCTCGCCCCCTGGGACCCGGCCGTGCGCGACGCCCTCGCGACCACCCTGCACCAGGCAGGCGTCACCGCCGAGGCGCTCGGCCAACGCCTGCTGGAGCGAGCCGGCGCTACGGCGTCGGACTCAACAGCACCAGTCTCACCGCCGACATAGCCTGCACCGGCCCCGCCAGCACCAGCCAGAAGCACACCTCCCAGCCGACCTGCCCACGAAAGGAGCAGACGTCATGAGCCGCAACACCGTCACTATCACTGATACCTCCCTGAGCGTCGAGCCGCACGGGCTGGACAAGATCTGGTCCTTCACCTCCCGATTGGAGTTCCCACTCGCGCACGTGCGTGGCGCCACCCACGACCCCGGCCTGCGCCACGAGCCCAAAGGTTGGCGCGGGCCAGGGCTGCAGACGGGCGGCAAGCTCGCTGGAACCTTCCACGCCAACGGAACGGCGCAGTTCTGGAACATCTCCGGCTACGAGAACACGCTGGTCATCACCCTGGAGGACGAGCGCTTCACGCACCTCTACCTCACGGTCGACGACCCCGCGGCCCTGGCCGCCAAGATCAACGCCGCCATCCGCCCCGCCCAGGCCTGAGCCCGTCGAGCCCGATCCGGCTAGGCGCAGGCGCCACGCGGGCGGGTACTGCCTGCGCTGTCGGCGCCGGTACGGCATGATCGGGGCGGAGCCGTACCGGCGACACCGGTCCGGTACCAGCACGCAGGCACCTACGCCGCCCGACCGGGGCGCAAGGAGGACTCAATGAGCGCACAGGACCACACCGAGATCGACCAGACCACCGACTTCATGTGGAAGGCGACCGCGGCCGTGGCCACGCTCGCCTCCGGGTTCGCAGCGGAGAAGGTCGTGGCGCTGGGCTGGCGGGCAATCACCGGCAAGCCCGCCCCGCGCGAGGAGGACCAGCTCCTCAACTACAAGCTGGCCGAGGTCATCGCCTTCGCCGTCATCTCCGGGGCCACCATCGCGCTGGTGCGCGAGCTCGGACTGCGCCAGGCCGCCAAGTGGTACAGCGCCCGCCGCCCCGACTCCCCCTACGCAATGCGCGCCATCGGCAGCTGAGAACCATTCCTTCAGGGCGTGCCGGTCCCATCCTGGGGTCGGCACGCCCTTTGTCTGCGGCTCCCGTGTCACTCCGGGAGACTTTTCCCGCCCACGAACCGTTCACGGGCCTCCTGCGCGCGCCCGGCGCCGACCCGCCCCGCGCCCTCGACCACGGCTCCTCACCGAGCCGCGGGTAGGCTGACGGGAGCGCCAACGGTGTGCCGCGCAGGCGACCCTCCGGGGCGCCGTCGGCCCACCGCCGCGTGATTCCGTTTTTGCCTTCGCAAACCTGAGGAAACCCGCCCCGATGAGTGCCGTGCAGATTGCCTGTGTCGTCATCGTCGTCATCGCCACGACGATCGGTATCGCAGTTTTCGCACGCGCCTGTTTCACTATTGGCGCCCGCATGGCCGTGGGCCGCGGGACCGCGCCGGAGCGCCTGCGCCCGGTCGGCCGGCGCCTGGCGCTCACGCTGGGAGCGCTCGTGGGCCACACCGCGTTCAAGGGCCGCCCCTTCATCAAGGCCGCCCACTGGCTGGTCATGGTCTCCTTCCCACTGCTGTTCCTCACGCTCGTGGCCGGTTACGGGCAGGTCCTGGGCGGACCCGACTTCGCCCTGCCCCTCATCGGGCACGCCGCCTGGTGGGCCTGGATCGTCGAGCTCATCGCCTGGCTGTCCACGGCCGGGATCGTGGGCCTGACGATCCTGCGCTGGCGCCTGACCCGGGCCGGGCGAGCGGCCCCGCCCTACGCCCCAGACTCCGACGGCGGCAAGCGTCCACGCACCTCGCGCTTCGCCGGGTCGACGTCGGCCCAGGCGAAGTTCGTGGAGGCCACGATCATCGGCGTGGTCGCCTGCGTGCTGGCGCTGCGGATGCTCGAGCACGCCCACCTGGCCGCCTCCCCCGACCCGGCCGAGCACGCACTGGCCTCCTGGTGGCACTTCCCGCTGACGGCCTGGACCGGCCCCCTCCTCGCCCCCCTGAGCACCGGCACCCTGGGCAACGCAATCCTCATTGTCGCCACCATCAAGGTGGTGCTCTCGATGAGCTGGTTCGTCGTCGTGGGCCTCCAGCCCTCGATGGGCGTGGCCTGGCACCGGTTCCTGGCGATCCTCAACGTCTACGCGCGCCGCGAGGTGGACGGCTCCAAGGCCCTGGGCCCGCTCCAGCCGCTCATGATCGGCGACGAGCCCCTGACCGAGGCCACCATGGACACGCTGGAGGAAGCCATGGAGGCCGCCGACTCCGGCGAGGGGCCCGAGGTCAAGTTGGGCGTAGGCCGCATCGAGGACTTCACCTGGAAGGGCCTGCTGGACTTCTCCACATGCACCGAGTGCGGCCGCTGCCAGGACCTGTGCCCGGCGTGGAACACCGGCAAGCCTCTGTCGCCCAAGCTGTTCGTCATGGCGCTGCGCGACCACCATGCCGCGGCCGCCCCCTACCTGCGGGCTGCCGGCGCCCTGGGCGTCGAGCCCGACGACGTCACCGAGGAGATGGTGGCCTCTCGTCCTACCTCCGGCGGGATAGTCGGCAGGGTGCTGGGCATGCACGACGGCCTGGCGCGCGAGACCAACCTGGGCCTGGAGCCGGGCACCGCCCACACCGGCGATGTGCTCGGCGCGCTGCTGGAGGCCAAGGCGGCCCCTACCGAGACGGGTGTGGCCACGCGGCCCGCCCCCCTGGCCGGGGAGGTCATCCCCGCCGACGTCCTGTGGTCGTGCACCACCTGCGGGGCCTGCGTGGACCAGTGCCCGGTGGACATCGAGCACCTCGACCACGTCGTCGACGTGCGCCGTCAGCAGGTGCTCATGGAGTCGGCCTTCCCCAAGGAGCTCGGCGGCATGTTCCGCAAGCTGGAGTCCAAGGGGAACCCGTGGGGGCTGCCGGCGCGCAAGCGCATGGACTGGGCCAAGAACCTGGACTTCGAAGTGCCGGTCATCGGCGACGATGTCGAGAGCGCCGCGGACGTCGATTACCTGTTCTGGGTGGGCTGCGCGGGCGCCTACGAGGACCGCGCTAAGAAGACGACGCGGGCGGTGGCCGAGCTGCTGCACACCGCCGGCGTGAGCTTCGCTGTGCTCGGCGACGCCGAGACCTGCACGGGTGACCCGGCCCGGCGCGCCGGCAATGAGATCCTCTACCAGATGCTCGCCGCGCAGAACGTGGAGACCCTGGGCGAGGTCGGAGCGCAGAGGATCGTGGTGACCTGCGCGCACTGCTTCAACACGATCTCACGGGAGTACCCGCAGATCGGGGGCCACTACGAGGTCCTCCACTACACCCAGCTGCTGGACCGCCTCGTGCGCGAGGGCCGACTGCACCCCCAGCCGCCGCAGGCCGCGGGCGGGCCGGGTTCGGCCGGCG
The DNA here is from genome assembly GCF_006546835.1 of Actinomyces johnsonii. Classification (GTDB taxonomy): domain Bacteria; phylum Actinomycetota; class Actinomycetes; order Actinomycetales; family Actinomycetaceae; genus Actinomyces; species Actinomyces johnsonii. The sequence continues at coordinate 38,111 of NZ_VICB01000020.1, forward strand.
GCGCCACCGTAGAAGGCGCCGAGTCGCAGCCGGCGTCCCCGGCTGCGGCGTCGTCGGACCGGGACGCGGCCAGTAAGGCGGAAAGCGAGCCGACCATCCCGACGGTCACCTACCACGATGCCTGCTACCTGGGCCGCCACAACCAGATCTACTCCCCACCGCGCGAGCTGCTGGAGGCGACCGGCGCGACCACGGTGGAGATGCCGCGCAGCCGCGATCGGGGCTTCTGCTGCGGGGGCGGTGGGGCGCGCGCCTTCATGGAGGAGACGATCGGGACGCGGATCGCCGTCGAGCGCTCGCGCGAGGCCATCGGCACCGGCGCGCAGGTCATCGCCACGGCATGCCCCTTCTGCACCACAATGCTCTCCGACGGCGTCGCCTCCGAGGGCGCGGACGTACGGGTCACCGACGTCGCCACCCTCATGCTGGAGGCCGTGCGCCGCGGCGGGGAATAGCTGGTCTCCGCCCCGAGATCAGTGCTTGCGTGCCCGCAGACCCTCCCAGTACTCCAGGCGCTCACGGATGCGCCGCTCGTGGCCGTTGGCGGTGGGCTCGTAGAGGGGCCGGCGCTCAACGCCGTCGGGCAGGTAGTCCGCGCCGGAGAAGCCGTCGGCCGTGTCCGGGTCGTACTCGTAGCCCTCGCCGTAGCCGAGTTCCTTCATCAGCCGGGTGGGGGCGTTAAGGATATGGGCCGGCGGCATGAGCGAGCCGGTCTCGCGCGCCAGGCGCGCCGCCCGGCCGTAGCCGCGGTAGACGGCGATCGACTTGGGCGCGGTGGCCAGGTAGACGACCGCCTGCGCGATGGCGAGCTCCCCCTCGGGCGACCCCAGGCGCTCGTAGGCGTCCCAGGCCGCCAGCGTCATCTGCAGGGCGGCCGGGTCGGCCATGCCGACGTCCTCGCTGGCGAAGCGCACCAGGCGCCGCGCCACGTAGAGCGGGTCCTCGCCCCCGCCCAGCATGCGCGCCAGCCAGTACAGGGCGGCGTCCGGGTCAGAGCCGCGCATCGACTTGTGCAGAGCCGAGATGAGGTTGTAGTGCTCCTCGCGGGACTTGTCATACAGGGGCGCCCGGGAGGCGACAACGGCGCGCAGCCCCTCGACGTCGAGCGGTTCCGGGCCGCCCGGCCCGTCCGGCGTCCAGCCGCCCGCGTCCTGGGCGGCAAGGACCTGCTCGACCATGCCCAGCAGGTAGCGGCCGTCGCCATCGGCCATGGATACCAAGGCGGTGCGGGCATCCTCGGTCAGGGCGAGGTCGCGGCCAGTCAGGGACTCGGCGCGCGCCAGCAGCTCGGTCAGGGCAGCATCGTCCAGGCGGCGCAGGACCATCACCTGGCAGCGCGATAGGAGGGCGCCACCCAGCTCGAAGCTCGGGTTCTCCGTGGTCGCGCCGACCAGGACGATCGTTCCGTCCTCGACGTAGGGCAGGAAGGAGTCCTGCTGGGCGCGGTTGAAGCGGTGGATCTCGTCGACGAACAGGAGCGTGCCCTGCCCGATATCGCGGCGGCGGGCCGCGGCGGCGAAGACCTTGCGTAGGTCGGCCACCCCGGAGAAGGTCGCCGAGGCCTGCTCGAAGACCAGGCCGGTGCGGTCGGCCAGGAGTCGGGCGATCGTCGTCTTGCCGCAGCCCGGTGGGCCCCACAGGATGATGGAGGACAGGCGGCCGGAGGCGACCATGCGGCCCAGCGGTGCGTCGGCGGCGAGCAGCTGGTCCTGGCCGACGACGTCGTCGAGCGCCCGCGGGCGCAGTCGATCGGCCAGCGGGCGGGACGGGTCATCGACGAGGCCGGAGCCGTCGGGACCGGCGTCGTCGAACAGTGAGGGCGAGTCAGGTCCGGGCGCGTAACGAGCCATGCCCCGAGCGTAGGTCCTGGTGGTGACACGAACGTCGGTCGAGCTCCGCCCGGCTCGCCAGCCTCGGCCCGCACCGTCGTGAGGCCACGGCCGCGACGTCACACGGGCAGCGTCACTTGCACCCCTCCAAAAAATAGATATCATTTTGCTAACTCAAGGAGGTTCTCATGTCCACGTCCCCGTCTCACGCCACCACCTCCCCCACTCCCGTTGACGCCTCGGACCAGCCCGTCAACGCCCCCGAGCAGGCCTCCAGTCGGGTCGACATCACGGAGAAGCCGGCCCGGGCCGCGGGCTCCGGCCCCGCCTTCCTCGCCCTGCTCCTCATCCTGGCGCTCACCGCCGGATCGATCACCCTCCTTATCGTCGGCGGCATCGCCGCCGACGCAGGCCGGCCGGGAGCCGTACTGCGCGTCATCACCGGGGGCGTCGGGCTCCTCATCGCCCTTCCGCTGTTCAGCAGCTTCACCGTCGTGGTGCCCGGAGAGACCAGCGTGCGTCAGTTCCTCGGCCGCTACATCGGCACCGTGCGCCACACGGGTTTCGTACTCGTCCCGCCGCTGACCGCCGGCAGGAAGGTCTCCATCAAGGTCCACAACTTCGAGACCAACGAGCTCAAGGTCAACGACCTGGACGGCAACCCCGTCAACATCGCCGCCATCGTCGTGTGGCAGGTAGCCGACACCGCCCGCGCCGTCTTCGCCGTCGAGGCCTACGAGGAATTCATCAAGGCCCAGGCCGAGTCCGCGCTGCGCCACGTGGCCACCACCCACCCCTACGACGAGCCGGGCCCGGGCGAGGCCTCGCTGCGCGGCGGCACGGATGTCGTCTCCGCCGAGCTGGCGGCCGAGGTTGCGGCCAGGGTGGCGCTGGCGGGCCTGGAGATCGTCGAGGTGCGCATCTCCTCGCTGGCCTACGCCCCCGAGATCGCCCAGGCGATGCTCCAGCGTCAGCAGGCCGGCGCCGTCATCGCGGCCCGCGAGCAGATTGTCGAGGGCGCCGTGACCATGGTCGATCAGGCCCTCAAGCGCCTCGAGGCGGACGACATCGTCACCATGGATGAGGAGCGCCGCGCCCAGATGGTCTCCAACCTCCTGGTGGTCCTGTGCTCCGACCAGCGCACCCAGCCCGTCGTCAACACCGGCTCGCTCTACGCTTGAGCCGTGGTCGGTAAAGAGCGCAAGCAGGTCCTGCTCCGGTTGGACCCCGCCGTCCACGCGGCCATCGCCAAGTGGGCGGCGGACGATCTGCGCTCGGTCAACGCACAGATCGAGGTCCTCCTGCGCCGCGCGCTCGACGACGCCGGACGCGGTGTCAAGGCCGCCCCCATGCGCGGGCGGGGCCGGCCGCGCAAGGACGGTGGAGAGGGTGGCAGCAAGAACCGCACCGCCGAGCCGCCCAACGTCGTCGGCCCGGCTGCGGACAGCGAGTAGGCGAGGTGGCCCACTGCTGCCAGGACTCGACAGTCCGGTCCGGTCTGCCCCCACGTTCCGGGTGGACCGGCCCAGTCGTATGCGGCCGGAACTGCGCACGACAGACGGTGGGAACGTCCACATCTGCAGCAAAGGAACCTGGACCCCGAGCGGGCCGCCGGCAGAACCGCGGGATCATGCGGTTCGCTCTCGCACATTCCAGTCTGGCTGAGGCCTTTGCTAAAGATGTGGACACGAAGGCGACCCGCGGCGCCTGATGTGGCGACGTAGACGGCTACCCGTCTACGTGCGAGGTGACCGCTCCGGCACGCGCAGGAGCGGCGCCAGTGCGGCCGCCATGACCAGGGTGAAGGCGCGGTTCTTGAGGAAGTCCTCCCACCAGCCATCCGCCGGCCAGGAGTAGCCCAGGACCAGGATGAAGGCGAAGAACCCCAGCGCTGCCAGGGCAGCCAGCCGGGGCGCGCGTCCGCGGGCGAGCAACCCGAGGCCGACCGCGAATTCGAAGGCGGCCGTGATCAGGCTCAGCCAGCCGATGTTCGCCATGACGAAGCCCCTCCATAGCTCTGCGAGCCAGGGCAATAGGACCGTGTCGGCGAAGGACGCGTAGCTGTGCGGCAAGAAGAGCCCGAAGTAGAGGTGGACCAGCGCCCCGCCTAAGAAGGCGGCGGCGAAGACCACCCGCACCACCGCGCGGTACCGACTCATGGCTCCGTCGCCTCATCCAACGTCTGGGCCGCCTGATCTGACACCGCCGACCCCGCCGCATCCGGCATCTGAGGGCGATGGGTCGCCCCGAAGTGGCGCACATGGGCCCGCAACAGGGCTCGCGCGCGTTCCTCGGCATCATCACCGGACTCGGCGAGCTGAAGCAGAGTGAGGATCGGCCCGAAGAAGGCCAGCGCCGTGGCCTGCGGGTCGAGGCCGCTCCGGAACTCGCCGACGCGGATGAGCCCGGCGAAGATCTCGGCCTGGAAGGCGATGGGCTGCTCGATCCAGTAGTGGCGCAATCGGCGTCCGAGCTCGGGGTCGCGGTACTGGCTGACGATGAACAGGCGGCGCAGGGCGGCGAGCTCGGGGTCGTGGAGGACGGCGTCGAAGAACCCTTCGGCGACGGCTACCAGCCGATCCTCGTCAATGCCGAGGTAGGCGGGCAGGGCGGCGTCGGGCGAGTCGACCGAGACCCCCAGGGAAGCGGCGACCTCGGCCATGCGCGCGTCGGCCCGGTCGACGAGGGCGTCGAAAATCGCCTGCTTGGAGGCGAAGTGCTTGTAGACCGAGCCCTCGCGCACGCCGACGTCGCGGGCCAGGTCGCGGATGGATGTACCGCCCCAGCCATCCCGGGAGAACCGCTCCAGGGCTGCGTCGAGCAGCCTGTCCCGCGTCGAAGGTGAACGATCGTTAGCCATACAGCCAGGGTACCGGCCGAACGGCCGGCCCACAATCTGTCGCAGTCGTTCCCGGCCTGCTGACGACTCCGATCCCGCCCGAAGACCCGCTTCGAGGCGTTACCGCTGAGGGGCCTTTCTGCCGGCGACCACCGCACTTGCACTCGAGTGGGAGTCATCGGAGACGATGACTCCGCCCGGACACAGCGCCACCGGACCGGCGGTCACCCAAAACCTGGGCAACGAGACGCTGACCCACGCGGGCTCGTGACCACCGGAGTCGTTGGCGCCGCGATCCTGCTCGGCGTCCTGGCGGGCCGCATCGTTCTGCGGCACCACGAGCTGGTCGGAGAAGCTGTGGTGGTTCTCGTCATCCACGCGCGCCGAGAAGACAGGGGTGTCCACTGCGCCGGAGTACGGGGGATATGAGTAGGGGGAATCCGGTGTGAGTTTATGGTTCTGTTTGATGATGCGGTAAGTCCCTGCGGGATCGACGGCTGTTACCTTTCCCGAGCGGGTGTCGAAGACGTTGAGCACCAACGGGTGGCCGAACTTCTTGGCCTGCCCCTCGGCCTCGTCCTGGACGGTCCAGGCGGACACGGCCTGGGCACTGGCCTGGATCGCGACCAGAGCCCAGTTGTCGGGCTTGTCCTCCCCCTTGAGGGACACCGTCTCTCCACTGTCGATGTTCTCCACCGTCCCATCTCCGGCGGCGTTGGCAATCCAGCCACCGACATTGACGGGCTGTCCGGCGATCAGCTGAGCCTCGATTCTCCGGGAGGACAGGAAAGAACCACTACTGCTCCCAGCATTAGGTAGAGCCTCGAGGTCTATGACAGGTCGCTGATACTGCGAGTCCTCCTGCTTATCCCGGACGACCACAGCGGAGTGCCCACCGGGTCCCGAAATCGCCGTCTTCTCCTCGTCCAGTGGCCTGAGTTCACGCCCGTCGGCGGTGTCGTAAACCTTGCGGTTGATGACGGTTTTCGAATCGGTCAGCTGCACCGCGGGCGCCGCCCCAGTCACCTGGGTATCAAGAGCGACCCGGCCCGTATTCGTGCTCAGGACCACCACGCGGGTGACATCCACACCCGAGTCAGTGTCACTGAAGCTGCTCTCGGGCGAGACATTAAGGGCGTAGGCGAGCCAGGCACCATTGGGCGAGGTGAAGGCGGACCGCCCACCATAGATACTCGCTCCCTTGAGCGGCTCGGCATTCTCGCGATATGAGCGACCATTCGGCTCGGTCGTGGCAAAGCTCCACGTCACCTTTCCGGTTGAGGAGTCCAGCCCGTAGATGCCGTTTCTGGTGACGACAACAGCGCCGCGCACTCCGGCGAGAATCTCATGAACACTGCTGTCATCAAAGGCAGCGGTCCACATTGGATCAGTGCCGGTCTTCCCCTTGCCGACGGTCGCGGCCGCCATTTCCTCGACTGTCGGAAAACCGTCATGACTGGCCCCCGCACTGATCGTGACCCGGACGAACCGGTCGCAGAACCTGCTGATGAAATTCGGAACAGTCATTACCATCGCGGCGACCACCGCAATGCATATGAGCCCCAGCCCCACGTCCCGCATGCACTCTCCAACAGGCTTCCGAGCTGCAGAGTCCGCTTGCCGAGCGTACTGCGGGAGGAGCAAGACTGCCGGTGACGAGCTGACGACCTTCCCGCACCCGGGATGACCACCTACGGCAGTCTCCGACGTCGAGGCGACGGTCCACGGAGATCCTTCGCTCCCCTCCGCCTGGGGTGGCGCAGGCGGTTGGCAGACGCGCAGGACCAGGTGGCTCAGGATTGCGAGAACCAGACAGACCCACCCGACTACCAGCCGGCCGATGTACTCGGGGACGATCGCACCCGACCGCCCAATCATGTCGACGATCCTCCCACCGAGGAGGAGAAGCAGGAAAGAGACGGCGCCCAATCCACCGACCGCGTACCCGACGATGAGGCCGGCCGGCCACCGGGAGGAAGGTTGCATCTGGCTCGCGGTCCAGGACAACAACAGGACCACTAGAAAAATCTGCCCGATGCTCCACCCCCCGCTGGTCAATGGCACCGGCAGAGGCGAACGCAGCGCCTCCGCGATGCCCCAGCCCAGCAGGATGAGAGCCGCGCCCCCTGCCACCAGACGCGCCCCGGCCAGAAAGCTGACGACCGCCCGCTGGCGACGCGAGCTCCGTTGGGCAACTGCGATTGGTGAAAGCGGACTCCATCCGGCGCCACCGTCATTATCGACCGAGCGGTGGACATCATTGTTCGAGGAAGCCTCGGCTGAATCACCGCCGGAGTCGCCGACCGTCGGCGTCGCATCATTGCTCATGGGATGAGTGTCAGACCTCCACGAGGATTCAACAATGGGGAGCGCATCCACCTTGCCACCACTACGACAGACGACACGTGGAGACGCGGGAGTGCCCCCCTCATGCGCCGACAGGCCACGCACGACGGACCCAGAATGCGCAGGGGCCAGCATCATCATGGGTCACAGCCGGCGAGCATTGGCTTCAGCCTCTGAGCGTCACCACTAAATAGCCTTTCTTGCGGATACCGTCGACCGAGAGCTGTCAGAGCTGAGATCAGAATCGAGAGAAACAATCATCCCACCCGGACACAGCGCTACAGGATCGCGCCCGGTCCTGAACTCAGGGAGTGAAATATTGACCCACGGGGATTCGGAGTCGCTACCGCGTCCAGGATCCCCACGAACCTGACGAGTCGCATCATTCTGCCGAATAACAAAATCGTCATCAGAACCGGCATGGTTTTGGTCTTTCACACGCTCCGAGAAAACAGCATTATCTACTGATCCAGAATATGGCGTGCCCAGCGCAAGACTGCCACTGCCGGTAGCGGTACGGTATGTTCCAGCCGGATCGACAGTCGTCACCTTTCCCGCGCGAGTGTCGAAGACGTTCAGCTCCAATGGGTGACCATAGTTCCTAGCATCGCCGTCAACATAGTCCTGAACACTCCAGGTGGACACAGCCTGAGCACTGGCCTCAATACCCACGATACGCCAGCTACGCGACTCTCCTTTATTGTTGAGGGAAACGGTTCCGCCGGTGTCGATATTTTGAATCGTCCCTTTATCGATATCATTGACGACCCAGCCACCAACATTGATGATCCGCCCATCGATTACTTGAGCGTGAATATCATCATACGGGTTATCGTACAGCCATTGATCAGACTCACCCGCGCGTAAATACTGATCGGACAAGGTGTCGACGCTTGCCCCAGAAGATCTCGATAGATCCTCCTCCTGGCGCAGAGCAAGAACTGTGGAATGACCTCCAGGTCCCGGGATCGCGGCCTTCTCAGCATCCAGAGGCGCGAGTTCGCGACCACTGGCGGCGTCGTAGATCCGACGGTTAATGACAGCCGTGGAATCAGTCAGCTGCACGGTCGGCGCCGATCCAGTGACTTGAGTGTCGAGGGCGATGCGACCGGTGTCCGTATTGAGGACCACGACCCGCGTGACATCATCTGGAGAGTATCCGCCGCCAGAGCTTCCTTCAGGCGTTACATCGAAGGCGTAGGCGAGCCACGCACCATTGGGAGAGGTGAAGGCGGACTCCTCGGCATAGATTTCCACACCCCTCAGAGATCTGACGTCGCTTTCATGAGAGGACTCCTTCAGATCCGCTGTGGAGAAGGACCATGTGCTCTCCCCTGTCGCGGAGTCCAGACCATAAACTCCGCGATCGGTGATGACGACCGCACCGCGCACTCCGGCAAGGATCTGCTTCACATTCACGTCACCGAAGGAGACCTTCCAATCGGAATCAGCAGCCGACTGCTCCTGGCCGGCAGCCGCCTCCACTATTTTCTCCACACTCGGATAACCCTCATAATGAGATGAAGCCTTCGCCGTGACGTGGATGAACGGATCGATACGTCGGTTGATGGCCATTGGCGCTGCCACAGCGAGCGCCGTAGCAGTCGCCACACCGACTGCCCCCAGTCCGAGACGCTGCGCATACGTGCCCACACGCCTCCGGTCGCCACTCCCCTCACTCTCCTCACTCTCCTCGTGCTGAGATTCTCTGGGCACCGGCAGCTTGGATGCCACACCGGATAAAATGTCACTTACGGTGATATCAAGCTCCACATCGCCGTCGGACTCAGAGGCGACAGAGCTATTCCGGCTCTCCGAAGAAGGCAGGGAGGCGTGAGCGTATGCGCGCCCTGCAATGTTGGTCAGAACAGCGAGAGTGAAACAACCCCACGCCGTCATCAGCTGACCGACGAAACCAGGAATGCTCATGCCCGACCACGTGATCTTGACGATGCCGGCCTTGACGAGGGGGTAGGCGAAGACGGTGGTGAAAGCAAGAACAATGGCCGCACCCCAGAAGCTGCCAGCAGTCAGCCGTTTAGATGGACGCGTCGCCCAACCGGCACACAAGGCGACCATCGCGATCAGCACCGCCCAGATGCACCATGACTCGTCGCTCACGGGCAGCGGCGAGCGTACAATTTTAATAAACCCCATTAGCACCAGAATAAAGGTCGCCACACCCGCCACCAGACTGACGCCGATGAGAAAGCTGAAAACCAGCCACCGACGCCGTAACGGCCGCCTGGAAACACTATGAGACAAATCCGACTGCTCATCTGGGTCATCGGACCACCACGTCTCTCGCGTCTCTTCGTCGCTCATGGAGCCAGTCTCAGTTTCTCGAAACGCGGCAGACAATGGGGAGCCCGAACCACCCGGTCGGATACGGGGGCATTCCCTGCGCAGGGGCGGGCGGCGAGCCGGAGGCTGGGGAGAACAAGCCCCACCATCAGGGTGACAGTGGCCCATGGCCCAGGGGAGACTATGAGATGAACGGACCCACTCGCGGCCCCCACCCCACGGAGCCGCACGCGACACGCCCGGCAGGACCGGCGACGCCCCTTCGCGGCGTCTCCGTTCGGGAGGACACCACCATGACCTTCACCTACTCGATCACCTGCACACTCGACGCCACCGCGGCCTTCCCACCCGTGGCGGGCAGCGAGGAGCAGCGCGCCTACTGGGTCACCCCCACCCTCCTGGCGTGGCCGCTGTCCCTGCTGCCCATGGGGATGGACCGCGCCGGCGTCGTCACCGACGCGGGCGACCCCGTTCCCGGCTCTGGCCTCGCTCTGCGTCTCATCACGGCACCCGACGGCGGCGCGGCTGCCGTCCACGGACGGATCCTGGGCGCGGAGGGCATGCCCGCCCCGACGGTGACGCCCTTGCGCGTCGTCGGGAACCTGCCCGGTGACGTCCTCGCCGCTCGCCCCCACCTGGAGGGCTACATCGCCCTGAGCGCGACCGATGCCACCGGCGCCCCCTTGCTCGACGAAGATGCCGTCGCCGCGGCCCTGACCGGACAGGTCGCGATCGCCCAGTACGTCGGGGCCCCCGACCCCACCGAGGTCGCCGACGTCGGCGGCGCCCGGCTCGACGCCTTCACCGGCGTGCAGACCGCGATCCTCCTGGACCATCTCTACGCCGAAGCCGCTACCCGCGCCGAGCTGGGCGTCACTTTCCGCGATGGCCGCCCATCCTTCGCTCTGTGGGCGCCCACCGCCCAGGCCGTCACCCTCCTGACCTGGGAGACCGGCGACCCGCTGGGCTCGGTGCCGGAAGTTCCCGGCTCGCCGACCCGCACTGCGGCCGTGCGCACCGACGACGGCCGCTGGGTCGTGGACAACCGGCCCGGCCAACCGGACGACGCCGGAGCGAACGAGTCGGACCTGGGCCGGCCAGGCTCCCCCATCACGGCCGGCTGCCAATACCTGTGGGAGGTGCGAGTCTACGTGCCCTCCACTCTGCGGGTGGAGACCAACATCGTCACCGACCCCTACTCGACGGCCCTGACGACGGACTCGACCCGCTCGGTCGCCGTCGACCTGGCAGAGGCGCGCCTGGCCCCCGAGCAGTGGGCCCAGGCCCCGGCACCAACAGTGCGCAACGACTCGGCCCGCAGCATCTACGAGCTCCACCTGCGGGACTTCTCCGCGGCCGACGAGACCGTCCCGCCCGAGCTGCGCGGCACCTACCGGGCCTTCACTGTTGCCGGCTCCGCGGGCGTGCGCCATCTGGCCGAGCTGGCGCAGGCCGGCATGACCACGATCCATCTGCTGCCCACCTTCGACATCGCCACTATCCCAGAGCACCGCGGCTCCCAGCGTTCCCCGCGGATCCCCTCCGAGGCGCACCCGGCCTCGGCTGACCAGCAGGCGGCCGTCGAGGAAGTGGCCGACGACGACGCCTACAACTGGGGCTATGACCCCCTCCACTGGGGCGCACCCGAGGGCTCCTACGCGACCGAGGGCCACCAGGACGGCGGGGCGCGCATCATCGAGTTCCGCGAGATGGTCGGGGCCCTGCACGCCCTGGGCCTCCAGGTGGTCCTCGACCAGGTCTACAACCACACGGCCGCCTGCGGGCAGGACCCGCTCAGCGTCCTGGACCGGGTGGTACCCGGCTACTACCACCGACTCGACGCCGTCGGGCGGGTGACGAGCTCGACCTGCTGCGCCAACACGGCCACCGAGAACGCCCTGTGCGAGCGCCTGATGGTCGACTCGGTGGTGCGCTGGGCCCGCTGGTACCGGGTCGACGGCTTCCGCTTCGACCTCATGGGCCACCACCCGCGCGCCGTCATGGAGCGCGTGCGGGCGGCCCTGGATGAGCTGACCATGGCCGACGACGGCGTCGACGGCCGCTCGATCTATCTGTACGGGGAGGGCTGGAACTTCGGGGAGGTCGCGGGCAACGCCCTGTTCGTGCAGGCCACCCAGGGCCAGCTCGACGGCACCGGGATCGGCGCCTTCAACGACCGCCTGCGCGACGCCGTCCACGGCGGGGGCGCCTTCGACCCCGACCACCGCGTCTTCCAGGGCTTCGGCACCGGCTTGCTCACCCAGCCCAGCGGCCTGGACCACCGCAGCTGGAACGAGCAGTCGGCGGACCTGGCCCACCGCACCGACCTGGTGCGCTTAGGGCTGGTGGGCAACCTCAAGGACTATGTCATGACGATCTCGGACGGGACGGTGCGCCGCGGGATCGACCTCATCCACAACGGGGCGCCGGCGGCCTTCGCCTCCCAGCCCCAGGAGAACGTCAACTACGTCGACGCCCACGACAACGAGACGCTCTACGACCTGCTGGCCTACAAGCTGCCCCAGGGCATGCCGGTGGCCGAGCGGGTGCGGATGAACACGGTGTGCCTGGCCACGGTGACACTGGCGCAGTCGCCGTCCTTCTGGAGCGCGGGCACCGAGCTGCTCCGTTCCAAGTCCCTGGACCGGGACTCCTACAACTCGGGGGACTGGTTCAACGCTATCGACTTCACGGGGCAGTCCAACGGCTTCGGACGGGGCCTGCCGCCGGCCAGCCGCAACGAGGGCTCCTGGGCCATCCAGGGGCCGCTGCTGCAGGACGCCTGGCTGCGGCCATCGCCCGAGGAGATCGCGGCGGCTCGCTCCCAGGCCCTGGACCTGCTGCGGCTGCGCGCCTCGACGCCGCTATTCAGCCTGGGCTCCACGCGCCTCATCCAGGACAAGCTGACCTTCCCGGGGGCGGGCTTCGGCGCGCCGGCCGGTGTGATCGTCATGCTCATCGACGACACCCGGGGCGGCCAGGACGTGGACCCCGAGCTCGACGCCGTCCTGGTGGTCATCAACGCCTCCGGGCAAACGCTCACCCAGCCGCTGCCCGAGCTGACGGGCCGGGACTTCCGCCTCTCCCCCATCCAGGCCGAGGGCGCCGACGAAGTGGTGCGCCGCACCGGCTTCGACCGCGCCAGCGGGACGATCTCGGTGCCCGCGCGCACCGTGGCCGTCCTGGTGCAGCCGCAGGCGGCCTGAGCGCTCGTCCTCAGGCCCGACCCAGGACGTCGGCGAGGTCGATGACGCCGCCGCGCAAGGCCAGCAGCACCAGCTGGACCCGGTCGCGGCAGCCGGTCTTGGACAGTAGGTGGCTCACATGGGTCTTGACCGTGGGCATGGACAGCCACTCGCGGTCGCAGATCTCCTGGTTGGTCAGACCCAGGGCGATGAGCGCCAGGATCTCGCGCTCACGCTGGGTCAGGGCCGCGACCTGCTGGGAGGCCTCCGCCGCTCGGACCTCCTCGACCGAGTCCTCAGAGGCGTGGCGTCCGGTACCGGCCTCGTTTCCCACGCCGACCCCACTGACCTGGCCGGTGCGCACTGCTGTGAGCAACCGGCGCGTGGGCCCCGGGGAGATGACCGAGTCGCCGTCGTGGACGGTGTGGATCGCGGTGATGAGGTCCTGTGGCGGGGTGTTCTTGAGCAGGAAGCCGGCCGCACCGGCCTCGATGGCCCCCATGACGTAGCCATCGGTGTCGAAGGTGGTCAGGATGACGACCCGCCCGGTGGTGCCGCGGGCCATGAGCTCGCGGGTGGCGGCCAGCCCGTCCAGGCCCGGCATCTGCACGTCGAGCAGGAGCACGTCGACGGGGTCTGCGGCGTTGCGCATGAGGGCGTCGTTGCCGTCGACGGCCCGCCAGACGACTTCCATGTCCGGCTGCGCCCCCAGCAGCATGGCCAGCCCCATGGTGAACAGCGGCTCGTCATCGGCCAGACCCAGGCGGATCACAGGCGCCCCCCTTCTTGACGTCTTCTCACGGGAAGTATCCGCTCTCCAGGGGCTCACTGTGCGATTTCGTGCTGGCGAAGTACCGATGACCTCCTGCGAAGTTCATCATATGAGCACGATTGGACCTCACTCTGGGACGACGGGGAGCTCCGCCATCACCCGCCAACCGCCCTCGGGCGTAGGGCCGGCGGTGAAGGAGCCGCCGAGTTCGGCGACCCGGTCGCGCATCCCGATCAGGCCGAAGCCGCGGTGCAAGGGTCCGTTTTCTCCGTCCCCCTCGCTCCCTTCCGGCGCATCCGCCGCCTGCGCCGATGATGCGGCCCGGGCCTTCGGGGCCGGGGCGTTCTCGACGGCGAGGACGGCGCGGCCGATCCCGGTGCTCAGCGAGACGGTCGTGGTCGCCCCGGGGGCGTGGCGCAGCACGTTGGTCAGCGACTCCTGGGCCACCCGATGGAAGACCTGCGCCGCCGCCGGGGGGATTCGCTCGGTCGGGTCGGTCTCCAGGGTGACGGGAAGTCCCGCATGCTGCGCCTGGCGCACCGGTTCGCGCAGAAGATCCCTCTCATGGTCATGACTCGACGCCGCAGGTCCGGTTCCGGTAAAGGTCCCGGTGCCGGCATCAACCGCTTCAGCAGTCTCGTCTGCGGGGCCCGCGCCGTCACCGGTACCGCCCGCACCAATAGCGCTGGCGGCTGCGACGCCGTCGGAGGCCTCCGAGCCTGCGGCCTCGGAGCGCAGGATGTCGACCAGGGCGCGCACCTCGTCCACCGAGCGACGGGAAGTCTCCCCGATGACGGCCAGGGCCTCATCTGCGGCGGCCGGGTCCGTGGCCAGGATGGCGCGGGCGCCCTCTGCCTGCATGGCGATGACGGTGAGGCTGTGTCCGAGCAGGTCATGGACGTCGCGGGCGATGCGCTGCTGGGTCTCAATGACCGCTAGGCGCCGCTCGGTGGCCTGCTGCGCCTCGAGCACCGCGGCCCGCTCGAAGGCCTGGTTGTAGCGGTCGCGGCTGCGACGGCGCGCGGCACCGACGAAGGCCGCCACCGAGACCAGCAGCCAGGCGTTGGTGAGAAGGATGAGCCGTCCGGCACCCGCGTGGACCTGGTCACCGATGAGCTCATGCGCCCGCGTCGTCGCGGCGGCCGCCCCCACCAGCTCGAGGACGAGCCCCACCCACCGCCACGGTGCCTCCAGGCGGGACTGCGTTGTCTCCACCGCAATCAAGCCCGTCACGACGAAGAAGATGGAGAAATCGGTGAACACCACGAGGTGCACGCTCAGGCAGATGCCGGCCACGATGACGAAGAACAGCGGGGAGTGGCGCCTCACCACCATGGCCAGCGCACAAGCCACCACCAGAAAGAGGTAGAACGCCGTTGCTGCACCCTGAGTAAACCCGCCCACCGCCTCCGACCGACCGATGAGAGACAGGAAGAGGAAGGCAAGGGCGATGACGACGTCGGACGCAGTCGTCCACGGGCCCGACCGCGGGTAGCGCCAGGCGGCCGGAATCGGACCCGCCTGCGGCAGGTGCCCGGCCGATGTCGGCGTCGCCACCGATCCCGCCTGCACCGCCTCGCCACCTCGCTGTTTTCTCATGCCCGAACCGTACCGCCGTGGCGGCGCGCCCCGGAGGCCCGAGCAGGGATTTCATACCCGGGTATGAGCAGGGCAGGAGGACCCGCTCCAGAAGCAGACCACGGACTGATGATCTCCCGGTCCGGCGCGGGCAGGCTTCCTGCCATGACGACTTCACATCACTTCCCCCCAACCTCACCCACACCTCTCCAAACACCGACGACGACCGGCGCACCGGGGCTACCGGTCGACCAGCAGCCCCGGACCGCTCAGCAGTCCTTCCCCCGGCTGAGTCCCGACCACGGCGCACCGGTGCCCGACCGGCTCCCGACCACTGCGGCACCCAGCCTCGTCTCCCCCGCCGCGGCGCCCGCACAGCCGGCCCCCAATCCACAGACCGGAACGGCGCTCGCCACGGCGGCCGACGACGCCGTCGTCCTCACCCAGGACCTCACCAAAACCTTCGGCCGGCGCACCGTTGTCGACGGCCTGAACCTCGTGGTGCCGCGAGGGAGCATCTACGGCTTCCTCGGACCCAACGGCTCGGGCAAGTCGACCACGATGAAGATGCTGCTGGGACTCCTGGCACCCACCCGCGGGCAGATCAGCGTGCTCGGGCGGCCCTTCACCCCGGCCACGCGCGCCGAAATCATGTCGCGCACCGGCTCCATGATTGAGCACCCGCCCGGCTACGGCCACCTCACGGGCGCCGAGAACATGCGGATCGCCGCGAAGATGCAGGGTCTGAGCGACCAGCAGGTCGACCGCGCCCTGGCCCTCGTGCGCCTGACCGAGCACAAGGACCGCCTGGTGCGCACCTATTCCATGGGCATGAAGCAGCGCCTCGGGATCGCCCTGGCGCTGGCCCGAGAGCCCGAGCTGCTCATCCTCGACGAACCCACCAACGGCCTAGACCCGGCCGGCATCGAGGAGGTGCGCCGCCTGCTGGTCGAGCTCTCCGGCGAGGGCATCACCGTCATGGTCTCCAGCCACCTGCTCGACGAGATTGACCGCATGGCCTCCACACTCGGCATCCTGTCGGCCGGTCGCCTCGTCTTCCAGGGCACACGCGCCGCGCTCATGGAGCGCTCGGTGCCGGACATCCTCGTCGTCACCCCGACGCCGCAGGCCCTCCTGGACCCGCAAATCCTGGCCGGGCTCGTACCGGCTCAGGCCCCCGGCGCAGCTGGCGCCCCCGATCAGCCGAACGGACCGGTACTGGTGCCGCAGGGCGTGCGCATTCCGGGGATGTCGAAGGGCGCCGTCGCCGAGCTCATCAACCGACTGGCCGCCGCCGGCGTCGAGATGCACGAGGTGCGCCGCGAGGCCCAGAGCTTGGAGGACATCTTCATGGACCTCACCGGACGGGGAGGTGTCCTGTGATGACCAGCGCCGCACTCTCATCAGCACCGGCCCTCTCCCAGCCCCCCACCGCGGCCGGGACCGCCGGCTCAGCGAGACCTGCGCCGTCGGCGCGCGGCTCCCGCAGCACCCGGACATCCGCAGCACCCGGCTTCTTCACGTCCGTGCGCGTCGAAATCCTCAAGATGCGCAGGCTGCGCGTGCTGCTGGTGACCGTTCTGCTCCTGGTGGCCTCCATAGCGATCAGCACAATGGAGCTGTTCTCCCTGGCCAGGCGAGGGACGCTGGACACCCCCTCCTCTCAGCCCTGGGCGGCTCTCCTGCTGAGCACGGCCCTGTTCAACGCCCTGACGCAGCCGATCTTCGTCGCGATCCTCGCCAGCCGGCAGACCGATATCGAGCACAGCGGGGCCGGGTGGAACCTGGCGGCCACGTCGGGCCTGACGCCTGGAGCTCTGTGCCGGGTCAAGCTCGCCGCGCTGTCGCTCCTCATCGTTCCCGCGGCCATCGCCGAGAGCGCGGTCCTCATCGTCGTAGCGCGGGCGATAGGGGTGTCCCTCCCGCTCGACGTCGGCCCCTGGGTCACTTATACGGTTCTGCTCGCCCTGGTCAACACGGCGATGTGCGCCTACCACCTGTGGCTCGCGGCCGTGGTTGAGAACCAGCTGGTCGTCATGAGCGCGGGGCTTCTGGGCGGTTTCATCGGCGTCTACATGATGCTCGCCCCGCCAATGCTGGCGAGGCTACTGCCCTGGGGATATTACGCCATCATCACGCCCGTGACGATGTCGATGGTGAACGGCCACGGCGCCTACGAGTACATCAGCGTGCCCGCGGGCTGGGTCGTGGGCTTCGCCGCCCTGACCGCCGTCATCTTCACTGCCGCTACCCGCCGGCTCGACCGGATCGAGAGGTGATCCCCATGAGCACGCCCGTCCACACTTCCACCATGCCCCGCGGCACCGGCTTCGCCCGACCCGCCCCGGCCAACTCCAGTGCCCGACCCGCCCCGGCCGAGATCACAGCACCGGGCCGCAGCAGCGGTGGTAGCCGAAGCGGCTTCGCCTCCCTGCTGGCCGCCGAGGCCATCAAGCTCAAGAGGTCCTCGGCGTGGGTGGTGGTCATTCTGCTGCCGCTGCTGGCGGTGTTCGCCGGTACCTTCAACTTCTACGCGAACCGGGAGGTTTTTTCCCAGACGTGGGAGTCCCTCACCTCCCAGATGACGGTCTTCTACTCGATGTTCTTCTGCTCTCTGGGGGTGGCACTGCTGACCTCAACCGTATGGCGGGTGGAGCACCGGGGCACGAGCTGGAACGCGATGCGCACCACTCCCCACTCTCCGATAGCCGTGGCGCTGGCCAAGACCCTGGTCATTTTCGTGCCCGTGCTGGCGATGCAGGTGGTCTTCATGGTCCTGGCATGGATCTCGGGAACGTTCATCATGGGCCTGGGGCCCGCGATGCCCCTGGTCTTCATCGTGGCGGACCTCCTCGCGATCGTGGGTGCGCTGCCACTGATCGCGGTGCAGTCGCTTCTGAGCATGCTCATGCGATCCTTCGCCGCGCCCGTGGCGGTAGCTTTCGTCGGCTGCGTCATCGCCACCGGCTTGGAGGCGAGTCAGAGCCCTCTGGCCTACGGCGTCCCGCAGGGCATTCTCAGCATGACTCTGCTCCTGGGATCATCAGCCATGTCGACGGCCGGGAAGCTGGACGCGGCGAGCATACTCCCTCTCCTGGCCGCCATTGTGGGCCTGGGGGCCGTCCTGTGGGGCCTGCTGGCCCTCGTCGCCCGCCGCACCGGGGGCGTGCGCTAGCAGATCGGCCCAGCGCACCCACCCAGCGCCGTTGGGAACGTACATCTCCCGCGAAAACTGCGTTTTCCCGCAGATGACTGAGGGCAGATCTCAGTCATCTGCGGGAAAAGTACGTTCCCGATGAAAAACGCAGTCGCCAACCACACCGCCCGGGAGTCACCCAGTTCCGTGCATCTCCAGGCACTATCCAGTGCGTTTGCTCCGCCTGGCAGGCGAATCGTGTCCAAACGGGACGACTTTGAGCTCTTCAGCAGTCACGCTCTTCAGAGCAACATGGCTCTGACCTGCATAGATGCACAGCGCCTCGCATAAGCGCCGCGTCAATGTCGTCCCGTTTGGACACTTTTACCTCAGGGCGGCCAAGGCAAGGAGCTTATCCGGCACCGCCCCCTACGAACCCCTACGAAGGAGGCGGCGAGCCCACCCACGCCCTCGAGCAGGGTGCGCCGGTCGATCCGGCGAGCAGCCTGCCGGTCGGGTCGGAGGTTGTTCTGCATGTTGGTCTGCGCGATCTTCGAGTTCTGAGACATGGCATGCCCTTGGGGTTGTCCACGGTGACGGAGATCTGACGGAGACGGCAACGGGAAGGGCGGGGCGGACATCCCGTCCGCCCCGCAGCCCGGCCGAACGGCAGGTACCGATCAACCCTTGCGACGACGTCTCATGAGGTACCACCATCGGCATCCACACATAAGACTTGCTTCACGCCTTACGTCGACCGCTCGGTTAATCACGCCCCTCGGCCGAGGCCGGCCGCCTCGACCCTCAGGCGTCGAGCAGAGAGCGCAGGTTGCGCACGTAGCGCTCGAAGGCCACCCTCCCCTCAGGAGTCAACGCCAGAAAGGTGGCTGGACTGCGTCCGGCATAGGTCTTGTTCTGCTGGACATACCCCGCCCCCTCCAGCTTGGACAGATGGGTGGACAAGTTGCCAGCCGTCATGTCCAGCAGCTCGCGCAGCCGCGGGAAGTGCAGCTCGTCACCAACCGGCACGGCGGCCAGGGTCGCCATGATCCGCAGGCGGGCCTGGGCGTGAATGACGGGATCGATGTCGACCTCGGAGGCGGCGGAGGCGCCCATACCGGCCAGGTCCGCCGGCTTCGCCGCCCAGGTCTCGGAGCCCGCACGCCCTTCCTCCTCCCCCGGTCCCTTCCGGGGCTTCTCGGCCATCTCACGCACCTCGCTTCGTTCTCATCACGGCACTGATGATGGCGGCCACCAGCATGCCGCCCCCGCCGGCCACGGACATGATCCACCAGGCCCAGGGCATACCGACAATCGTGACCACGAGGGTGACCAGGAGGATCCAGCCACCCAGAATCCCCATGACCGTCTCATCCCACAGCGCGGCGCTCATGAGGAAGATGACGCCGACGACGAGGCAGGGCAGGGCGTTGGATACCAGGCTCGCGATCTCGTTGGCCCGAGCCGTGTTGACGCTGGCCAGGAAGGCGTTCGCCCGCCCCAGGATGATGGCGCACAGCGGCATCCCGAGAGCCCAGGCGAGGCTGTAGTAGGTGCCCTCGCGGCTGCTTCGGCCGCGGATGCCGCGCGCCTTGGGGATGATGTAGGCGAAGGTGAAGAGCAGCGCCGCCGCGAGACAGCCGCAGAAGAACAGGTACGGCACTCTCGGCATGTCATAGTCCGGCTCACGATAGAGGGCGAGCGCGGCATAACCGACCAGCCAGGCCAGCCCCCAGGCAGTCAGGAGCGGGGCCGCCTTGATCTCGTGGCGCTTGAGATAGGTGCTCCGCTGGGCGTCAACGACAGCGAGAGCCTCTTCAGGCCCCGCCGGAACCTCGTGATGCTGAGTCGCAGCACTCATGATGAACCCCCTTACTCAGAGTGGTTTGCGTTTCAAACCACCTCCAGGATAGCGCCCTTGAGTTTGCATTGCAAACTACTTTGAAGATAGGCGACTATCGTGGGGGTGGGCGGGATAGCGCTCGAAGGCAGTCGTTGGCCACTGCGGGTCGACGGGAGCGCCGCAAGGAACGGTGAGGCGAATGGCCGCCGAGAGCACCCATACCGTCCGCCCCCCTCCTACGCCGCGCGGGTCCTCCCGACGTAGGAGGGCCTGCACAGGGTCGCCTCCTAGAATCGGCTCCATGACTGATGCGGCACCAGGCTCACCCCCATCGGCAGGCGGCCTCACCGACACCCCGGCGCCGACCGATGCCACCGAGCCACCCACGCCGACGACCACCGAACCACCCGTCGCCGTCGCCGTATCACCCGCCCCCGCACCGTCAGCCGGATCGGCCTCCACCTCACCGGTCGGCATCCCGGTCATCGGCGTCGCCCCGGCACCCGAGCCCGCCCCCGCTCCCGGCCCCGCAACCCCGT
The DNA here is from genome assembly GCF_006546835.1 of Actinomyces johnsonii. Lineage (GTDB taxonomy): Bacteria > Actinomycetota > Actinomycetes > Actinomycetales > Actinomycetaceae > Actinomyces > Actinomyces johnsonii. The sequence continues at coordinate 58,482 of NZ_VICB01000020.1, forward strand.
GCTCAACGACGCTCCTGGTGGACACCACCGCGCACCGTCTGCGCCGCACCGAAGACCTGCTCGACCTGACCCTGACCCTCCTGGGCATCGGCGCCGTTCTGATCCTGGCGATCTACGCCCGCCAGACCACGACCGGCGTCACCCAGGACGTCCAGAACGCCCTGGCGGTGGTGCTGCGTCGCATCCTGGTCTTCCCCCTGCAGGCCGTCGAGGGACTGACCACCTTCATCGTGCCGCTGGCCGTATTGCTGGACCGCCTCCTGCGCCGCTCCTGGCGCTCCTGCGGCGAGGCCGTCATATCGGGGATCGCCGGTTACGCGGTCGCCGTCGCCGCGATGACCGGCCTGGTCATATGGGGGCCGACCGCCCTGGTCATGGGTCTGACGGTCACCGCCTCGGGCACCGCCCAGCTGGGCGTCTCCACCGTCTTCGCCTCGATGGCGGGCCTGCTCACGGGCGCCGGCGACCGCAACAGCTCGACGACGATGCGTTCGGGCTGGGCGGCCCTGTGGGTGATCCTCGGCCTGGCTGTCCTGCGCGGCGCCCTGACTCTGCCCGGAGCGGTCCTGTCGCTGCTGCTGGGCCGCACCGTCGGCCTGCTGGTCCGTTACGTGTTCGGAGTGGAGGACCGCCGCGCCCACGGGGTCACGCTCGTGCGCGCGCTGCGCCGGGCCGGGATCGACGCCGTGCGCGTCGTGCGCATGGACCGCGCCCCCGAGGCGCGCGCCTGGGTCGTCACCACCGATGCGCCCCTGGGCTACACCGAGCAGGTCCGTGAACAGGTGCGCGACAACCCGCTGGCGTCGGACGCCCCGACGAACAGCGCCGGCCCAGCCGCGCCATCGACACCCGATCATCCCGCCGACGAAATCCCTGTTCCCGCCGCAGCACCAGCCGCCGAGCCGGCTACCGGCCCGACTGCAGACCCGCAGGCCGAGCCGGTCGCCTCCCCGCTCGACCCGAGGCCGTCGGGCTCGGCGGGCGCCAACACGATCAGGCCGGCCACCGACGTCGACCTGGCCGCGGTCCTCGCCGAGGCCTCCAGCGACGCCCTGTCGCAGAAGCGGGCCTCGGTCCACCGGATGTACGCCGTATGGGACTCGGCCGGCGAGCGCCGCAATGTCACCCTCCTCGACGCCGACCGGCAGGTGGCCGGATTCCTGTCCAACATCTGGGACCAGATCCGCGTCAGGGGCCTGTCCCCTACCCGCGACCTATCCCTGCGGCCGGCCGCCGAGCATGCCGCCCTCATGACGATGGAGGCGCGCCGCGCCCGCGTGCGCACCCCCGGCCTGCTGGGCATGGCCGAGGCCGCCGAGTCGGTGCTGCTCGTGACCGACCACGTCGTCGGCGCCCGCTCCATCCGCGATCTGGGGTCCGAAGTCGACGACGACGTCCTGGACCAGCTGTGGGGCCAGCTCCAGCGGGCCCACACCGCGGGCCTGGCGCACGGCAGCATCGACGCCTCGAGCGTCGTCGTCGACGAGGCCGGAGGGCTGTGGCTCCTGGACTGGGCCTCGGGGGAGACGATCTCCTCCGAGCTGTCCCGCCGCGTGGACCTGGCTCAGGCCCTGGCGCTGACGGCTCTGAGCGTGGGGGCCGAGCGGGCCATCGACGCCGCCTCCCGGTCGCTGACCACAGCGCAGCTGGCCTCGATCGCCCCCATGCTCCAGCGGGTGGTGCTACCGAGTCAGACCCGCGAGGTCATGGGCAGGCGCGGGGCCAGCCGGCAGGTCCTGCAGGACCTGCGCGACGCCCTCGTGGCCCTCACGCCCACGGCCGACGCCGAGCCCGCCCGCCTCAACCGCTTCTCCACGCGCACCGTCCTCATGGCCGTGGTGGCGCTGGTGGCGGTATGGACGCTGCTGGCCCGACTGGACTTCCAGCAGGTCAGCGCCGCCGTCTCGCAGGCGAACATCTGGTGGATGCTGGCGGCCCTGGCCTTCTCGGTGGCGACCTACGTGGGCGCCGGGCTCACGCTGGTGGCCTTCAGCCCCGAGCGGCTGTCGCTGTGGCGCTCCACCGAGGTGCACCTGGCCAGCGCCGTCGTGTCATTGGTGGCTCCGGCCGGCGTGGGCGGGGCGGCCATCAACCTGCGCTTCCTCAACCGCAAAGGCGTGCCGACGGCAGTCGGCGTGGCCACGGTGGCCCTGGTGCAGGTGGTCCAGTTCATCGTGACGGTGGTGCTGCTCGTGGTGCTGGCGGCGATGACCGGCCAGTCGACGGGGCTGACGCTGCCGTCGGGCTGGGTTCTGGTCGCGGCCGGCGCCATCGTCGTGGTGGCGGCGGTCGTCCTGGTCATCCCTCAGGCGCGCACCTGGGCGTGGGCCAAGATCGAACCCACTTATCGCCAGGTGTGGCCACGGCTCGTATGGGTCATGTCCAACCCGATGCGGCTGGCCCTGGGGGTCGGCGGCGCGCTCATGCTGAGCCTGTCCTACATCCTGTCCTTCAGCGCGAGCCTGTGGTCCTTCGGCTACACGGTGCCCTTCGCGGTCCTGGCCATCACCTACCTGGCCTCCAACACCGTGGGCTCGATCGTGCCCTCCCCCGGTGGTATCGGGCCGGTCGAGCTGGCCCTGACCGCGGGGCTCGTCGCCGCCGGCGTCCCCTACGGGGTGGCACTGTCGACGGCGATCGTCTACCGCCTGGTCACCTTCTGGATCCCGATCCCCGTGGGCTGGCTCAGTCTCCAGCGCCTCCAGAAGGTCGGGGACCTGTAGATCCGGCGACGCTGAGCCGGCTAGCGCCGGACGGCGACGGAGCGCCCGGGCCGTCTATGCGGCGGCTACTCGTTGCCGTGGCAGGTTAGGCCCTTCTTGGGCATGGTGCCGGTGAGCAGGTAGGTGTCGACGGCGTCGTTGATGCAAGGGGCGTCGCCGCCGTAGGCGGTGTGCCCGGTGCCCTCCCAGGTCAGCAGCTGGCCGGAGTCGAGCTGCTCGGCGAGGGACTGAGCCCACGCGTACGGGGTGGCCGGGTCTCCAGTGGTTCCCACCACGAGGATCGGCGCGGCGCCGTGGGCGTGGATCTGCGTGGGCTTGCGGGTTCCGTTGTGCCCCCAGACACTGCACACCAGGTCCATGCCGGTTGAGGAGTCCCCGAAGATCGGGGCCACGCGCTTGGCCTCCTCGTACTGCGCGGCCCAGGTGGCCGTGTCGCCCTCCACCGGGTAGTCCAGGCAGGTGACGGCCTGGAAGGCGCCACCACTGTCATCCTTCGAGGCTGCGGCCTGGTCCTCCTGGGCCGCGAGCAGTGAGCCGTCGCGGTGGTTGATGGCCTGATCCAGGGCGCTGGTCAGGGGTGCCCAGTTCTGCTCGGAGGAGTAGAGGTACTCGCTCAAGGCACTGACGATGTCCGAGCCGGCCACTGTGCGGTTCGGGTCACTGGTCGCCAAGGGGCTGCTGTTGGCGGAGGTGATGAGGTTGCGGACCTGCTGGACTCCGGCGTCGGTGCCGCCGCTCAGCGGGCAGCCGGTGGAGGACTGGCAGTAGTCGACGTAGGTGCGCAGCGCCTGCTCGAAGCCCGTGGCCTGTCCCAGCGCCTGGTCGGCGAGGGACAGGGAGGGGTCGATGGCGCCGTCGAGCACCATGCGTCCCGTGTTGGCGGGGAAATGCTCGGCGTAGACGGCTCCCAGGTAGGTGCCGTAGGAGAAGCCCAGGTAGGTCAGCTTCTCCTGGCCGGCCAGCGCCCGCAGGATGTCGAGGTCCCGGGCCGCGGAGACGGTGTCGACGTGGTCGAGCAGGGCAGCGGGCTCGGTCTTGGAGCCGCACTGCTCGGCCAGCTCCTTGAAGGACCGCCGGGTCGACTCCGCCCACTCCTCGAAGGAGCCGGTACCCAAGGCGGCGCCGGCGGATGCCGTTGGGGAGGGCTCAGCGGTACTGGCCGAGTCGTCGTCAGTGGTGCAGGTGATGGCCGTGGAGGAACCCACCCCGCGCGGGTCGAAGCCGATGACGTCGTAGGCGCTGAGCAGATCGGGGCTGAAGGCGTTGCCCGCTCGCTCGGCGAAGGCGACCCCGGAGTCGCCGGGGCCACCGGGGTTGATGAACAGGGCACCCTGCGGGTGACCGCCGGTGGCCGCGCGCTTCTTCACGGCGATCGAGATGGTCTCGCCCTGCGGTTTGGCGTAGTCGAGAGGAACAGTGATGACGGCGCAGCTGAAGGTGGCATCGTCGGTTCCTTCGGAGGAGCCGGCCGTCCCGGTCATGCTGCCGGAGCCCGGGGCGGCCGTTGCCTCCGCCGACGCCGTGGCGGCAGCGGCCGTGGTGGAGGCACTCGCCTGGGCGGTCTTCTCCGAGACCTTCTCCATGCCGCCGGTGGCGCCGCAGGAGTACCAGTCGACGGCCTGATGGTAGAAGGACTCCAGGCCCGACGGAATCGGGCCTGCGACGGTGGCCGAGCCACCTGCTGCGGGGGCCAGTCCCGTCCCACAGGCACTCAGGCACCCTCCGACAAGGACCGCCAAGGCACCGACGCTCGTTCGACGACGGCGTGCCGAATTCGCTGCCGCCGAGAAGACAGCAGACGCCCACACCGAGACAGCACGTCCTGTATCGGCCGAGCACCGCCCCACTGTATTTCTCATGACCGACATCCTACAAAGGCCACCAGTGTCGGCCGCGCCGCACGGCGCTCCCCCGCCTGCCACGAGGCGCGCAACCCTGGTGGTGCTGCGCTGCCAGGATGAGGTCTTCGGGCATGTTGCGTCTGACCTGACGGCTTCGCGGTTAGTGGGCCCCTAGCCGGGGACGTCGAGGTGGTTGAGAGGACCGTCAACCGGGTGCGTCGGGGGTGCGGCGCCAACTTTCAAGAGCGGGTTCGACCATCACCCGCTGACTGCCTGGAGCAGGCCACGGCTCCGACGACAGGGCGGGGAGTGCGCGGTGATCGTGCTGCGGCCGGGTAACGCGGGGGCGAACACCGCCACCAACCGCGTCGAGATTATCCGCCGCGCGCTGGATCAGGGCGGACTCGGCCCCCCGGTTGGCCAGGATGCGGGCCAACCATGTGCCGGGAGCTGTCCCGCCACGGCGCGCAGCTGCGCTTCGACGACATCGAGGGCTACCGACCCGTGGCCTTGGCCACCAACACCCGCGTCGGTCAGCTCGCCGACCTCGAAACCCACCGCCGGCTGCAAAAACGCGGCTACGACCGCATCAGGTGCGCGAAAGCGTTCTCGCGCGCTTCGCTCAGGAGGTAGCCCTGTCGAGCTCGACCGCTTCGCGTTGCAGGGTTGCGCGGTCAGCCGCGTGGGTGCCTTCTCGCGGCCCCGACCCGCAGGCCTGCCGGCCTTCTACCAAATGCTCACCTTAGCCGGCACTCCGCCAGGCGCTGGGAACCCAAGACGGTACGCCTGCCACTGATGAGCGTCCCCGCCGTGATCGCCCGCCGCACCGTCCTGCGCTACAAGGCCGCCCCCAAGGCCAGCCTCCAGCTGACCGGGCTCAGGCCCCAGAGCCTATCGCCCCATCGACATACATTTGCCCCTTGCCCACCGTGACCACGCAGGACCCCCTTGGCCCCGGAAAAGCCCGGCCACCGCGAGACGACACGCGGCACACCGCCACACCCAACCAGCATCATCCCACCCACAGCACCGGCGACGCCGCCACCCACCCCCTACTCAGCCAGACAACGGAAGATCGAGAACAACGACAACTAACCGCTCCTATCAGTTCAAGGGGTGAACGCTCATCCGATCGGATGAGCCAATAGGAGGAGCGAGAAGCACGTGCGATAGCCGTACCGACCAACGTGCGTGTCAAGAGGCTGAACGCCCCATCTCCCATATTTTGCCGATCGGCCGATAGCGCCGTACGCTGAAACTGAAGCTCACCCACCACCGGACCTGCTTCATCCAGTGAGGACGGGAGAAAATGGCTGCAAGAACTGCTCACCCTCCCCTACTCTCTCTTTCGAAGTATTTAACCAACAAAACAACAATAAACACCCCCACGACTAAAATATATGTGGCCATCGGAACCACATATTGCGTCCTAAGCATCTTCTCAACTCTATTCGTCAGCAGGCCAGCCCCGGTTTCGGGACAACTTTTGACACTCGGCCTCTTGACGTCGCTGATTTCTATCACAATCCCCTTTTGGCAACCACTGGCAATCGCAACGTTCTCGGCATGCATGCTATCCTTCCTCGCCCTGCCTGGAGCCTATGCATCCGACATCGCAGGAAGCCTCTCACTATTCTACCTATACCTGGGTCGCTTTTTTAGGTTAAAGCAAGCCTTCCTTGTATTTCTGATCAACGACATAGCCTCCGCTGCGATCATATTAACATCCAATAACTTTCCAACAGCCATACCACCAGTCATCACACCTTCGGCGCGAACGAGTTTACTTGAAATAGCTGAAATCACAGTATATGGTTTTACTATACTTATAGGCGCTATTGCGCGGCAAGCTGAATGTTTCTGGTACAAGCAAGCCAACATGAAAGAACAGCACTTAAAGAGAATAAGAAGCGATATCGCAAAAGACATGCACGACCTCGTATCGTACTCGATGTCGCAAACCGTGCTTCGGGCGCGGGTGTCTTCAGAAGATCCCGCTTATTCACCGGAGACGAAGGCGGAGTTCGCCGCTATCGCCCGGACCGGAGCCGACACGCTTCATGAACTACGCATCCTTCTTTACGCACTACAGAAGGACTCCCACTATCTTTCCTTGTCCAACGACTCTCCGTCAAGACATGCCGTCGATAATATCATCGTCTCCGCAAATCTCGTCACACACGATGTCACCGACGCAGGGTTTCACATGAGTTGCCATATCGCCGACCATATTCATTTGACTCGCGCGCAAACGTTAGTCCTTTCCCGTATACTTCGAGAGATCGGTGCCAACATTATACGGCATGGAAATCCTGCGACTCCTGCTACGCTTACAATATCTCAGAATCAAGACTGTATTCGAATCCTCTCCACCAACGCCGTCAGTGAAAATCTCAACGGGGCATTACCTTCGTCCGGCATGGGAATACTGAGCATGCGTGAACGACTGGAAGCACTCGGTGGCACTCTCACCACCTCAATCGAAGATGGGGCGTGGATCATCAGCGCAGTCGTTCCGCAGACGACCTCCAAGGAGCGTGCTGAATGATATGCATTGGTATAGCGGATGATGACGCTCTTGTTCGCCACGTCCTCAGCACGCTTCTCGACACCCAAGAGGACATCAGTGTCGCATGGACGGCATGCGACGGGAGCGAAGCGCTCCAGCTCCTCAAATCACCCGACCATCCTGCCGTGCGAGCGATTCTTCTCGATATTCAGATGCCTCAAATGGACGGCGTCTCCCTCGCCACCATTGTTCACGAAGAGCTACCAGAAACAGCAATTCTGATTCTGACAACTTTCACTGAGAAAGATTTAGTCGAACGTGCTCTCGCGGCTGGCGTGAATGGTTTCATAGCCAAAGAAGATCCCGTCGAATCGATCGCCGGCGCCATTCGTCAGGCGGTCGAGGGGAATCTCGTGCTCTCCCCTTCCTCTAGCCGCCATTTGCGTGAAACCGAGAATATCCTTTCTGTCAAGCCCACGAAAACCGAACAGGCTGAGACTGTCCCGACACGCCATGTGTCCGGTTCTCCCGAATTCGATCATCTATCTCAACGTGAAATCGACGTGCTGGCACTCATGGCGGAGGCGCTTCCCAACAAACAGATTGCCCGTCGGCTGAACATCAGTGAAGCGACTGTAAAGACTCATGTGTCCGCCCTCATCGCAAAGCTAGGAGTTCATGACAGAGTGGGCGCCGTCGTCAAAGCAGTCCGAAGCGGAATCGTATAGTAGCTGACTTCTTTCGCCTCGAAAGTCTGCATGGGACGTTCACGGAAATAGCGATCGTTTCCCCTCACCCAGGTCAGCAGCTACTTGTCTCGCTGGACGAATATACCTCCCGCACTATCCGGATTAGGCCTTCATGCCAGCGAAAGTTGTGAGTCGCGGGCACAGCTGTCTGCGACTCGGACCTGCTCTCAGGCCTGACTCATGACACTTTGGTGGGTTGTGGGTGATGGGGTGTGAGTTTTCGTTGGTATTGCGGTGTTGGGGTCTGGTGACGGGGCGCTAAGAGCCCGTATGGTGCACCGATATAAGCCCGTTTCTGCGTAAGGTCAGGACCGCTTCGGAGGCCACGGCGGTGCAGATCGTGTCCAAGTTCGGCGGTGTGCGCCGGATTTGCTGGAGCACCTGGGATCGGCTCATGACGAGGCGGGGCTGGAGGCCGGGAGGCAGGAGATCGCCGCCAAGCAGGGCCAGGGGGTCGGCAGAGTCGGTTTAGGTGGTTGTTACCAGGTGGTCTTTGAGGCGTCCGGTGTGGATGAGGCTGCGGATGGTGTAATGAGTGAGGTTTCTGAATCCCAGGGCGATGCCGCATAGGTGTTCCAGGCGGCCGTTGACTGCCTCGGTGGGGCCGTTGGAGGTGCGGGGGTGGTCAAAGTAAGCCAGGGGTGTCGGCGGCTCTTTCGGTCAGGGTCCTGGCTAGTGTCTTGATCTCCTCGAGCCCGTCTGAGACGGTCTGCGTCAGGGCAGTCGATGAGCCGTCGCATCAGGTGCTTTCCCAGGCCCGAGTCCTCGGCCCTGTAGGCCTGGATCAGGCGCTGGTAAACGCGCCCCAGCCGGCATGGACCGGAGCGTGGCGCTCGTCGGCGAACAAGGCCTCAAGGTGCCTGGCCTGGGGATCGGTGAGCAGGTCGGCGCCGGTGTGCAGCGTGTGCCTGGCCCGGTGGAGCCGGTCTCCTGCCCGGCCTCGGCGCCCTGTGGTCTCCCTACTGGATGCGGCGGCACTGGTCGAGCTTGCCGGCAAGCCAGGGAGACGACGTGGAATGGGGTCCATGACCGCCCGGGCCTTGGGGAGCTCCTCTCCGGCGGCGCTCTTGAACCCTGGGCGGTCTGTTTCCAGGGCTCGTCCCGGGCGGTGAGCCAGTTCTTGAGGGCCTTCTTGGATCGGCTCGGGACCATATCCAGCAGGCGAGCCGGACCACTGCGGTCGTGTACGGGGGCCAAGTCGATGACCACGGCGGGCGTACCGGTCGCCCCGCCTGAAGTGACGCCAGACAGAGGGAGCACCTCCCGCACGGGAGCGAAGCGCGGGGGGAATCATCAACCCCGAGCACCTCCACCCCTTTTGAACCGGTCGGACGCCTCGTTGAGGACCTGCTCGGTCCGGGTCAGGATTGCGCTGTTGGCGGCGTGCCAGGAGAGCCCCAGCGCCTGCGCGAGCCGTGTGACGGACATGGACTCACGGCCCAAGGCCCGCAGCCCGTTACCTTGTTGGTGGTCCCGGGTGGTCCGGGGCTGGGCCAGCTGCTGTGGGCATGATGTCTTGCCCCTGTCCTTAGATGATCCGGGGGGGTGTTGTCACCCGCAGCAGCCGGGCGCTGGTGACCGCTGATAAGGGGAACGGCCCGCAGTGTGTGAGGTCTTTCGTAACGTGGGTGCGGGACCTGTCGTCCACCGGCTGGCCCCGCACCCATGCAGCGAGAGGCGGCACGAAGATGAATATCGAGGACATCGAGGTCTTCATCGGCACCGGGCGTCGGCAAGGAGCGAGCACTGGGCCACTGCCCTGAACCGGGA
>NZ_VICB01000021.1 GCF_006546835.1 Actinomyces johnsonii
CATCCACCACCAGACCCCACCGTCCCCCTACGCGCAGGATGTCCCCGACCGTGATCCATGTCGACGGCGACGTCAGCCCAGGGTGAGGCGCATCTGGTGCCAGGGCACGCCGCCGTGGTTGGAGGAGGACAGGCCCTCGTCGATGAAACCGAGGCGTGCGTAGAAGGGCACGAGGTCGTCGAGGCAGGTGAGCACCAGACCCCGGCGGCCGTGGGTGCGCGACGTCTCGATGACGGTGCGCAGCAGGCGGGTGGCCAGTCCTTGCCCCTGGGCGGCGGGCGCCGTGGCGACGCCGAAGATCATCTGCCAGTCCCCGTCGGGGTCGTGCATTGCGGCATTCTCGTACATCTCGTCGCTCAGGTCGCGCTCGTTGGTGCACAGACCGTTGACCAGCGCCAGCAGTGTGCCGGACTCGTCCTCGATGAGCCAGAAGTGGTCGGCGTAGTGGGCCATCCGCTCGGCGATCGACGTCGGGCTGGCGGCCTGCTCGGGCGGGAAGCAGACGGCCTCCAGGGCGGCTGCCATGGCTGCATCCTGCGCCTGCTGTGCCGGTTGAGCGCGGGCTGTGCGGATGTGGAGGATGGTGGAGTCGCTGGTGGAACTCATACCTGCATTCTCTCCGGGTGACCCGCCGGCGTCGAGTGTCGCCGGCGCTTTCGGGCAACGGCCGGGACATCCCTCGTATCGAGGCGTGGGAACTCTGCTCCCGACGGCGTCGAATGCCTCCGGTGGGAAGACGCTAGAGGAGCTTCCTGCCTGTCAGCGTGGAGGTGGAGTCAGATTTCTTTTCGGCCGTGATCATCATTCCTTCTGGAGATAGAAGAGAATATGTGTCCGGGGGAGTGGGGAAATCGATGCTGATCCGTACCCATGGCAGCCTGCGCCCATCCGATGCCGTGATGCCGCTCTGGTCACCCCTGTCATCCCCCATGCGGATGGCAAGCTTTCCGTAGTAGGCGTCGTAACTTTCCGTTTGTAAGAGGAGCTGGGGTGTGTCGATGGGTCCGTTGGCGGCGCGGTCGATTTCAGTGCTACTGCTACTGGAGTCATCGGCGCGCTTGGTGCTGCGGTAGAGGCCGGAGGAGTCGATGGTTGTTGATTTTCCAGAGCGAGTGTCGAAGACGCTGAGAGAAACAGGGTAGATGGGAGTGGATGCTTGATTGAGCTCCTGGTTCGGTTCTGTATCGACAGTCCAGACCGAGATGGCTTGCTGGCTTGCTTCTATCTGAAGAACATTCTGGTAGTTGGTTGAAGGTTCAGTGAGGGGTACCCTGCCTCCGCTGTCGATGTTCTGCGCTGTCAGCTCGTTGTTGTCATCGACGTAGGTGACGATCCATCCGCCTGATGTGATGATATATCCGACAGGCATCCAAGCGCGTTTCAAGCTTTGGTGCTCGATCTTGTATCTATTGTCTGATGAGGCGCGCAGATATGTCTCTGGGAGACTTTCCACTGATGTCTTTGATTGTGCCTCGGGTTGCTCGTTATCGGTCTTGACGAGAACATTGGCGTGACCACCGGGGCCTGGGACAACAGTCACGGCGGTATCCAGTGGATCGAGTTCCTTACCGCTGGTGAGGTCGTAAACTTTGCGATTGATGACAGCCATGGAATCGGTCAGCTGTACGGTTGGCACATTCTCTGAGAATTGGGCATCCACAGCGACTTCTCCGGTATCAGTACGCAGAATGACAATGCGGGTCAGAGTGTCATGCGAGTTTTTAGGGGTCATGTCGATGGCGTAGGCGAGCCAGGTGCCGTCCGGTGAGGTGAACGCGGGCTTATCTGCATATATGGAAGTGTTTTCTATGGTCTTTCCAAGCGCGTCATACTCCAGGATGTCTGGGCTGGTCGTTGCGAAGCACCAGGTCAAGTCGTCAGTGGAAGGATTGATGCCGTAGAGTCCTCTGTCAGTGACGGCTACGGCGTTGTGCTTTCCCGTCAGCAGCTGATCGACTCTTGTATAACCGAGAGATCTCTCCCAGGTAGGTTCTTGAGGTGGTAGCCGGTCCCCAGCTCCCGCCTGAATCTCATCGACGGTTGGGAATGAGACCTGGCTATTGGCGGCCTTGGTCGTTGATCGGATGAGCGGATCCAGGTGATGATTGACGGCACTGGGAGCTGTCGCCGCCAGGACGACTGTCAGTGCGCCAGCGGCACTCGCGCACAAGCGTTTGGCCCGCTCCTTACGGGGAGCTCGAGAGTGGCAAGAGGTTGTCTGGATCCTCCCCTGCCCGGTTGGACGACTTTCCTCCGACTCAAGCGCATCATCTGGGAGACAGTCCTCTTCGCGGCCTACCTCCTGCTTGGAAGCATCTCCGGTGTTCTGGCGTCGGAGGAGCTCGCGTTTGTCGCGCGCCTGCAGCAGCATGCACGACACTGCGGTGATAACAACGCCCATCCAGCCGGCAAGGAGCCATCCCGCGACGCTCGGAACAGTGCTTGATGAGGAGGTGAATGACACCACCTCGCTCCTGACGTTCTGATTCAGAATAAAGGTGGCTATGAAAAGAAGAAGAGTGGTCGAAAAAAAGTAATTGCTGGTTCGCAGCCGTTTTGGTCTCAGCAACCACGCGCACAGGGTGATGGCTATGATCGTCGTGATCGCATAGATGCGCATGGACCCCATTGCCATGGACAAAGGGGAGCGCAGCCAGACGATGAAGGCACCAACGTGCAGGGCGGCGGTTGCGAGGCCAGCGGCCCGGTTGACCCCGAGGAGGATACTGCGCCCGAGCCACCGCTCCCGCCTGGGAGGTGAAGTGGCTGAGCCGGATCGCGGGGAAAGCTCGCTCAGTGCCGCATCATCGTTTTTCATATGGCAAGTTTTCACTCTCTGAGTTCGATTGGCGATGGGGAAGGCGGCCCGATGGCGTCGTCGATCCGTCTAAGGCGCCTGTCTGAGCAGAGGATTGATCGGCTGCCCGTAACCTGATGAGTCGATCGTCGTACGCCTGCAGCAGCATGCATGAGAGGATGGCGACAATCAGGCTGATCCAGGCGGCTATGAGGTGCTCGACTGATGAGGGTATTGTGTCAGAATGTGATAACCCTATGGGTTTGATCCACCAATCCTGGATGCAAGTGGCTGTGATGAGGGTAAAGGCCGCTGCTGGATAGTTATCGCTGTGCGGCGGCCTCGGCCGGTAAGGACGAAGCAGCCACCCACATAGTGTCACGGTAAAGACCAGGACGATCGTGTAGTAGTACAGGAGCCACATGATGTCTAATGAATATGGCGCGTACGAGCACACGATGAAGGCGCCGAAGTGCAGGGCGACGGTCATGGAGATGGTCGCCCAGATCATCCAGATGAGGAGACCTCGCATGGGCCGCAGTTTCTGGTGAGGAGGTGGAACGGGCGGGCTCGACTGCGGGGCGGGGCTGGTTGGTGCTGCGCCGTTCCTCATACGGGAAGCCTCCAACCCTTCAGAAAGACTTGACCTGTGTCCGACTGTTGCTCGGCGGAAACTACTCTCCCTTCGGGGCATAGGACGGTGTCGCGAACTCTATTTTCCAGAAGAGGGGTGGAGACCTTCTTCCAAGACGCCTTGGCTCCGTTCTTGAGTGTCACGGTCCCCTCTCCTTCTCCCGTTGGGACGGCGAGTTTTTCTCCGAAATCTTCTGAACGGTCGCCAGTCACGGAGAATGTCGGGGTATCTACGATCCCGATACCGATCCTGCCCGTTACGTTTTGGTCGCTCTCCTGATGATTGAAAAGCGCCTGATGAATGCTCGACTGATCGACGGCTGTCACTTCTTCTGTCCTTGGATCGAACACGGACAGCGTCAGGGGATACAGTCGATGTGGATCAGCGTCGGCCAGTTCTCCATTCTCGCTCACATCAGCCAGCCACACGGCGATGGCCTGAGAACTGACGTGCATCAGGATCACCTTCTTGCTTTGGTTTCCAAAAGATATGCTTCTTCCGGTATCGATGTTCTGGACGGCTTCTTCTCCGTTACTGTCGGAGATGACGACCCAGCCGCCGGATGAGACGGGCTGGCCGTTGATCGTCTGGGCTTTCTGCATAATGGGCGTCTGGTGCTGATCCTCCGGAGATATGCCCTCAACCGATACCGAGTTCGACGTAAGCGACTCGGAGTAGTCGCTCGTTCGGGTGAGTATGCGTTCATGCCCTCCGGGGCCGGGGACAACGTTCGTTTCGGATTCCAAGGGGGCGATCTCTTCGCCGTCGGCAATGTTGTAAACACGTCGATTGATGATGGCGTTGGAATCAGTCAGCTGCACCGTCGGAACCGTTCCAACGACCTGGCTATCCACAGACACTCGCCCCGTGCTGGTGTTGAGCACGATGACACGGGTGACGGCCTCGGGACTGTCGTGGCCGTTCGCCTCGGTCGGGGTGATGCTCACTGCGTAGGCCAGCCAGGCTCCGTCGGGGGAAGTGAAGGCCTCATGCCCCGCGTAGATATCCACTCCGCGGAGTGAGGCCGAGGACTCGGTGTCGGGTGAGGGCGGAAGTGCCGCCGTCGCGAAGCACCATGTGCTTCTACCGGTGGAGGGATCGACCCCGTAGACGCCGTGGTCGGTGACGGCGATCGCTCCCCTGGATCCGGCGAGCAGCTGTTTGACGGTGGTGGTTCCCAGCGGAGTCTTCCAAGCCGGTTCCGACGGCGGCGATTGCTGCTGTGCCCCGGCTTGAAGCTGAGCGACGCTCGGGAAGCGAGCATGACCGCTCGATGCTGTGACTGTTGTTCTCAATAGCGGGTCCAAGCGGTGATTGATGCCTGTGGGGGTCGTCGCGGCCAGAGCCACCACTGCTGCCGCTCCGATGACGCCCGCACCTATATGCTTCACTCGTTCGCTGCGGGAGGACCGGGCTTGAGAGGGATCGCCGTCGGAGTCGTCTGAGGAGTCCTTGGAGCGAAGACGCGGAGAAGACCCGACCGCACGCAGAGCGAGATGTGTCAGCATCGCAGTAACGAGGCAGATCCATGCAACTGCCAGTCTGCCCACGACCTCGGGCACCGTTCCCGTTTCCCGGATGATCTTGCTGGTCTCCGCCACGGTAAGCGCGCACCCGACAAAGCTGAAAAAGGCCAGGGCGCCCGCAGCGCCGAAAACATCACTCACGGCCGGCTTTCGAAGCGCAGCCCAGATCATGGCGTAACCGAGCAGAACAATACCGATCTCCCCGATTACGATGAGCGGCGTTGTCATCGCCATCGATAATGGTGAGCGCAGGAGGGAGACGACCGTGCCGGCAATCAGGGCTAGCATGGCAATCGCCGAGGCCAGGGCGATACCGATGAAGAGACTGTGCACCAGTCGACGCCACCGTCGGGGAGACGAAGCGGGCGGGTCCGATTCTGGGGCGGGGCGGGGTTGCGCCTTGTCATCGTCCTTCATGGAATCAGCGTCCGGCGACGTCCCACCGCGGACAATGGGGACGAGAGCCCAACGGTGCAGCCGCCTATCCCACCCCGTACAGGATGGTGCGGCTGCGGTCCTGGTCGTGTCCGCCCCGTATCTTCTCGAAGTCGGTGCTCACCTCGACCCCGACGACGACGATCCCGGGGGCGGCGACGGTGAAGGGGTTGTGCGCGGTGTCGTTCTTCCCAAGCAGTGCCCCTGCGGGACTGATGGGGACGCCGCTCGATCCATCGACCCGCCCGAGCTCCAGGTAGCCCGCTCCCAGGTCATCTGGCGCGCCGTTGTCGGGGATCGACCACCGTGGCACACCCGTGTCCGGGGTCGGCCAGGAGGGCCGATGCAGTGACGTGTCCCAGTCCTGTCCCACGGAGACCTCGGTGAGGCTGCGAGTCGCCGGGTCGAAGACCGCCACCGGCGCCGGGGCCGGCGGCGACGAGCCGTCCTCAGCCCCGGGAGCGTGCTCTGGAATGACGGGCCGCAGGGCGATACGTGCCCCGGAAGTCGCCCGGTCCGGTCCGCCATAGGTTCCCAATGCGACAACTTCCTGCGCCTCATCAGCAGTGCCGGCGGCATCCAGGCTGATCGCCTCCAGCGGCGAGTCCGGGCCGCCGGGGGACGCGCGCCGCACCGTCCACCCCTGGGCTAGCGTGACGACGTCGTCCCCGTAGCCCGGGATGCGGTCGTCCGTCGGGTCGACCACGACGTTGCTCAGGCGGCGGGTCGAAGTGGGGTCGGCGTCGTCTGCCAGGGTCAGGGAGCAGGTTCCGCTCTGCTCGTCGCACTGCTGGTCCACAACGAGGGTATGCGGCGCTTTCGTGCCGGAGAAACGCCGCATCGGGGGGTCTGGCAGCCTCCACAGCGTGGAGCCGTCTGACAGGGAGACGCCCTCCCGGCCGATGAGGGCCACCGAGTCGGTCACCTGCACGACGCCGTCTTCGAGGTTGGCGGTGAGTGTCTCCCGTTCGGCCACGACCCGGCCAGTGGCGGTCTCCAGGATGACGATGATGCGTCCGTCATCCGCATAGCTCGTGCGCGGGTACCAGATCGAGATGAGAGCGTAGCGACGGTCCGGGCTGGTGATGACCCGAGGGTCGGAATCTTCGCCGACTCCCATGAACTGCGCTCCCGTGCGCCGGTAGCTCCACAGCGTGGAGCCGTCGACCGGGTCGAGACCCTCCAGACCCTCCCCGGTCATGAGCAGCGGCCCCGACACGCCGGCGGCGACGTCGACATACGGGCTCACCTCCCGGCTCCACTCGACCGTTCCGGTTACCCGCTCAGGAAGCTGAGGGACGTTGCTCGGCGCGGCGATCGTCCGTGACTGGACGGGAGAGAGGACCTGGGACGGCACCAGTGCCGAGGCCGCGAATACCACGACCGTCACCCCGGCGGCGACGAGCCGGGGGCCCGACGGCGTGGCGGCCCGGGGCCGGCGGCGGATGATCGCCTCGCTGATGAGTGCGACCCCCAGGGCCAGTGCGGCAACGGCCAGGTTGAGGAGGTAGCCGATGTTCACGCCGTACTGGTTCAGGACCTGCCACCACCTGCCGGCCAGGGCAAGGGCGACGCCTAGGGGGATGAGGAGGCCGACGACGATGACGATCCTGAGGACCGTGCCCGGCCGTGGGAGCCGACCGCTTCTGCGCAGCCTCTACCAGACGAGTCCGCAGACCAGCGCCAATGCCAGGGCGCACAGGAAGAAGAAGGGCCAGGCCTCCACGACGTGGTCCCACCACTTGCCGATCGCGCCCTCCCGGTCCTCAAGGAGAAAGACGCCCCAGTGGTGGGCGCGCCGCTGCCAGATCGCGGCGGCGATGAGCCCGATGACGGAGGCGCAGGCCCCCAGACGCACCCCCTTGAGAGCCGCCGAAGTACGGCCTCCGAGGGGAGCGCGACCACCGGGAATGGGCTGAACGGTCATGAGGTAACTGTGCCAGGCGCCATACCTCGACGGCATGGGACCAGCTCGATGCGGCCGGCGGCGGCGAGCCGATGGCGAGCAGCACGACGGCCGGAGACAGCCGACGCCGTCGGGAACAGGAATCCTGTACCGATACGCGTCGAATGCCTCCGGCCGTGAGAAGGGGATGCGCGGTGAGGCCGCGGGCCCGCGTGCTTCAGCCGCCCAGGGCCGCGGAGACTACCTGCTTGGCCTCCTCCTGGACCTGCGCCAGGTGGTCGGCGCCCTTGAAGGACTCGGCGTAGATCTTGTAGACGTCCTCCGTGCCCGAGGGGCGGGCGGCGAACCAGGCGTCCTTGGTGGTGACCTTGAGCCCGCCGATGGCGGCGCCGTTTCCGGGCGCATCGACCAGCCGGGCGGTGATCTCCTGGCCGGCCAGTTCGGTTGCGGTCACGTCTTCGGCGGCCAGGGCGGCGAGCTTGGCCTTCTCCTCCTTGGAGGCGGCGGCGTCGATGCGCGCGTAGGCGCTGGCGCCGAAGCGCTCGACCTGCTCCTCGTGCAGCTGGGAGGGGGACTTGCCGGTGACGGCGATGATCTCGCTGGCCAGCAGGGCCAGGATGATGCCGTCCTTATCCGTGGTCCACACGGTGCCGTCCTTGCGCAGGAAGGAGGCTCCCGCGCTCTCCTCGCCCCCGAAGCCGATCGAGCCGTCGAGCAGCCCGGGCACGAAGTGCTTGAAGCCCACCGGTACCTCGATGAGGGTGCGGTCGATCGCGGCGGCCACCCGGTCGATGAGGCTGGAGGAGACCAGCGTCTTGCCCACGGCGGCGTCGGCGGGCCAGCCGGGCCGGTGGGTGAAGAGGTACTCGATGGCCACGGCCAGGAAGTGGTTGGGGTTCATGAGCCCGCCGTCGGGGGTGACGATGCCGTGGCGGTCGGAGTCGGCGTCGTTCCCGGTGGCGACGTCGTAGGGGGTCCTGCCCTTGGCGTCGGGCGTCATCTTGGCGCGCAGCGAGGCCATGGCGTTGGGGGAGGAGCAGTCCATGCGGATCTTGCCGTCCCAGTCCAGGGTCATGAAGTGCCAGGCCGGGTCCACCTTAGGGTTGACCACCGTGAGCTCCAGGCCGTAGCGCTCGCCGATCGCGCCCCAGTAATCGACCGAGGCGCCGCCCAGCGGGTCGGCTCCGATGCGTACGCCGGCCTTGCGGATCGCCTCGAGGTCGATGACGTTCTCCAGATCGGCGACGTAGGTCTCCAGATAGTCGTGCTTGATGACGTAGGGGCCGTCGATCGCCTCGGCGATCGGGACGCGGGGAACGTCCTGCCAACCCGAGGCGAGCAGCTCGTTGGCGCGGTCGGCGATCCAGCTGGTGGCGTCCGAGCCGGCCGGACCGCCGGTGGGCGGGTTGTACTTGAATCCGCCGTCGCGCGGCGGGTTGTGGGAGGGGGTCACCACGATACCGTCGGCCAGTCCCGCCCCGGTGGTGCGCACGCCGGCCTCGGTGCCGGCGCCGTTGGCCAGGAGGATGGAGTGGGAGACGGCCGGGGTGGGCGTGTAGGAGCCGCGCGAGTCGATGGCGGTCATGACGCCTGCGCCCGAGAGCACCTCGATGGCGGTACGCCATGCCGGCTCGGACAGGGCATGGGTATCGCGCCCCAGATAGAGGGTGCCGTCGGTGCCCTGGGAGCGGCGGTACTCCACGATGGCGGCGGTCGTGGCCACGATGTGGGCCTCGTTGAAGGCGGTGTCCAGAGAGGAGCCGCGGTGCCCGGAGGTGCCGAAGACGACCTTCTGGGTCGGGACGGTCGGGTCGGGGACGAGGTCGTAGTAGGCGGAGACGACCTCGTCGACGTCGATGAGGTCTTCGGGCTGTGCTGGCTGTCCTGCGCGTGGGTGCATGGGGCACAGTGTGTCACGTACCACTGCCTGAATCAGCCCGTTTCGCTGTGCGAAACACCGGCCGTTCCGGGGCTGGGACGTGGTGATTCGCGAGAGCAGAATGCTCGACGGCGACGGCGTTGTGGGAGAGTCCGCCGCGAAGGCAGGTGGGGAAGTGCCGTAGGTCCCGGGTGGCGGGATGAGACCTGTGGTGGCGGGTGTTGAGGGGCGCTTCTCCCGGCGTCAGGAGAAGACCAGGAGCAGTTCGAGCATATTTGTGATCGTTCCTGTGAGCATTTCTGCGAAAGATGTAAAAGACTCGATGTCGGCATTTTCGCGGTCCGCCAGCCACAGCTCGGCCCGCCTCACCCGGTTGCCCATGATGAGCAGCGAGCCACGTACTGGGTGCGGCACGTTTCTGAACAGCGCGTAGGTGTCCGCGCCGGTGTCCACCGCGACGCGATCCTGACCCAGGAGGTGCAGACGCTTCACCGGGCGGGTCGGGTCGGCGGCCAGGGCCTGCCAGGCCTCGGCCGGTATCCCCTGCGGCAGGAGGCCGGCCATGTCGGCGGCGTACGCAGTGGGGTCCTGGCCCACTGACGTGATGACGATATCGAGATGACAGTCCTCCCCTTGCGCGGCCAACTGATGGCCTTGATCGGTGTCCACGCACAGGCGGGTCCACCCCATGGCCCCCCGGGCCTGCTCCTGCTCCGAGACGCTGATCCAGTGCAGCGAGCCGGTGGCCGAGCCCGTGTCAAGTGCTCTGCGGACATTGCGCTTGAAGAACCGTGACGAGGCGTTTCGCATGATGTTGGGAATGCGACGGCCGTGCACGTGGATGAGCTCGGTGACGTCGAGCTCGGGCAGACCGTTGGTGCCGGTGGCCTCGGGGGCGAATCCGTTGTTCTTGAGTTGCTTGCTCTCGCGGCCTCCCATGCGAAGGCCGGTGCGCATGAGCCCTGCGCCCATCAAGTAGCTCCCGGCACTGCGCGTGTGAGGGTGGGCGGCGAAGGCGGTGGCGAGGGTCCGGGCGAAGGGGGTGCCTGTGATCCGCGGCCCGGCGTCGACGGGGGTGGGAGCCATTGGCGCCAAGTTCGACAGGCCCGGAAGCTGGTCGACACCGAGACGCTGGGAGGTCTGAGCTGCCGTGCGGGCGGCCGCCCGGCCCGTGTCGACCGCTGCCCGAGACACCGTGTCGGCGGCCTTGGCGGCACCGGAGGCAGCCTGACCAGCGAAGCCGCGAGCCTGGGCGGTCAGCTCGTCTCGCGAGGGGATACTGGGCAGCTTCATGGCAGTCCTTCAAACATGGGAGCAGCAGAGAGGCGTCGGCTTGAGAACGGCCGGCTGCCGCCGAGTTTAAGAAGCAGGTGGTGCGCAGGACATGGGTAGTCTGGCCCGGGCGTCGGCGCTACTGCGCTGCCACCCGGGCCGCCGCTCCGCTCACCGGGGACGCGGCCGAACCCCAGCGTCCAGCAGGAACGAGGAACCATGACCGTCAGCCGTATCGCCACCGCCAGCGCCCCCGCCGCCGTCGGCCCCTACTCCCAGGGTGTCTCGACCGGCCAGGAGGCCGGCTCGCTCGTCTTCGTCTCCGGCCAGGTTCCGCTCGACCCGGCCACCGGTTCCCTCGTCGAGGGAGACATTCAGGCTCAGGCCGAGCAGGTCCTCAAGAATGTGGGGGCCATCCTGGCCGAGGCCGGACTCGGGTACGACGACGTCGTCAAGACCACGGTCCTGCTCGCCAGCATCGCCGATTTCGCCGCCGTCAACGAGGTCTACGCCCGTTACTTCACCGGCGGGACCCTCCCGGCCAGGGCGGCCTTCGGCGTCGCCGCCCTGCCGTTGGGTGCCGGCGTCGAGATCGAGGCCGTTGCCGTCCGGTCCTGAGAGCCATTGGATGGTGCGGGGCGTCTCCTCATTCGGGGGGACGCCCCCGTGTTGCTCTCCCCATGGCAGGCGGCGTGACCGCGGGTAAGGATGAGGCACGGCGGGTGGCCGCAGAGTCACCAGCCGACCAGGATTCCGCTTCGAGGCTTCATGAGAGGAAGAAGATGCCGCCCATGCGCCTGCCCCTCGCGGTTCGTCTCGGAGGAATCCGTTCGCTGCTGGCCTTCGCGGCCGTTATGACCGGTGGTCTTGTGGCCTCGTTCTCACCAGTGGCTGCGGCGGCCTGGGCGCCTGGCCTCCTACCCGTCTCGATGCTGCTGGCCATTGTCGGTGCTGGCGGTATCGGCTACTACCTGTGGCGCGGCTTCTCCGCACGGCGCCTGCTCGAGCAGGCGCTGCGGCACTACGCGCGGGTCACCTACGACTACGAGGCCACCGAGCTCCATGCCCGCCTCATCCCTGAAGGTGACACCCGCGGCGCCCGCGTCATGGCCCACTACCGCTGGTTCCGCGACGAGTACGAGAGCCTGACCCGGACGTGGCAGGACCTCGGCAGTCCCCGGGGCGTCCAGTGGTTCGAACCGGGAGTGTTCCAGCGGGTCTCCGAGATCGAGCGGCGCTCGGCCGCACTGGACTCGACCGACGACATCATCGCCGGCAACGCCGCGTTCCTGAGCCTGTCCTCCAACTGGGAGAGACTCTGGCGCGAGGAACAGCAACCGGTTCTTCATGATCTCAATCTGCTCCTGGTCCTGTGCCAGCAAATTGATTCCCAAGCATTCACGCCCAGTGGCACGGTGGAGGCGCGGGAACAGGTCCGGGCCCATCATCAGCGTCTGACCGAGATGACCACCGAGCTGGCAGCCGGCCAGCTGCAGCCCTCGGCGGCGCTCGACGAGCTTGCCTGGATAGCGGCCGATGTTCGCCGGACGGGGAGCAGCCTGGCACTCCGCGTAACTGGTGCCGGTCGGCCCCTCGGGGGCTCCGGTGCCGGGATGCCGCCTCGGTCGGCCGCCCACGGTTCGCCGGGCATCGTCGGGCCCGGGAGGCCCGACGAGCACTGGCAGCTGTCCGGTGGCAACTCCGCACTCCACGCCAGCACCCGGCCGTACGCGCAGGTCCGTGCGGGCTTCCTCGGGGACGGGACCTTCCCCGGGTACTGAGGTCCGCGGCAACCGCCGCTCTCATCCTCCCGCAGTCCATTGAACAGCTTCGACTCCCCGAGTGGTCGTTGCGGCCATGGCCGCTCAGGGGCCGGACCATCGTCCAGTGTCCGAATCGGCCGGCACGAGACATCGCCCACCTCTACGAGCCCGTTGGCCCGCCGGTGTCCCACCACTGTCAAGACTCCAGATCCACAGAAAGATAAGGGGGAGTAAAGATGGAACAGTCCCGCATCGCCCGCCTGGGCGGAGCCCGGTCGGTGACAGCCTTCGTCGCCAATGTGGTGGTGAGCCTAGCCCTCATCACCGTGCTGCCGGTCATGGTCATCTGGCCCTTTGGCGGCAGCCACCACCCCAGCGTGGAGGTCCATGACGAGGCCGGGATACTCCAGACCGAGCCGCTGATCGAGGAGATCCAGGCGATGCGCTTTCGCCAGGATGTCCACGTCGCTGTACTCACGGTCCCGGGCTGGGATGTCGACAACCTCAACGATGCGGTGCTGGAGTACGCCCGCTCGCATGCGAGCGACACCGACGTCCCGTGGATCTCGACGTCGAACCCCAACTACTGGAGCGACGGCCTGGTGATCCTGGCGGTCGCCCCGGAGGCGCGCAAGGTGGGCTGCTACTTCGGTGAGGACGTCGCGGTCCCCCTGCAGCAGCAGGCCACCATCCAGGATGCCGCCAAGAACCAGTACCGGCAGGCCGACTGGTACGGGGGCACCGTCTCCATGGCGGCCAAGACCGCCGACGTCATCGGCCGGCCCGGCGGTGGTGACGTCGGCATGACCTACATCCTGCCCGGAATCTCGGCGCTCGTGGGCTTCGCCTGGCTCTCGTACTACCTGTGGCGCGGTTTCGCGGCGCGGCGCCGGGCGCGCGAGGCGCTGCGCCACTACTCGCAGGTCACCCACGACTACGAGACCACCGAGCTCCTGGCCGGCACGATTCCCGAGGACGAGCCGCACGGGGCCCAGGTCATGGCCCGCTACCGCTGGTTCCGCAGCGAGTATGAGAAGGTCACCCGCTCCTGGCAGGACTTCGGCAACCCCTACCGCGCCCAGTGGTTCGGCATGTCGGTGCTCGGGCGGGCCACCGAGCTGGAGAAGCGCTCGGCGCTCCTGGACTCCCTCGACGACGTCATCGCCAACACCGCGACCTTCCTGGGCCGGTCGCCGGGCTGGGACCGAGTCTGGAGCAACGAGCAGGGGCCGGTCCTGGAGGACCTGCAGTCGCTGCGGCGGCTGTGCCACGAGATCGACAGCTCCGACGCCGCCGAGAGCGGTTCGATCGCCGAGCACACCAAGGAGGAGCGGGAGTGGGTCCGCTCTCGCAAGCAGCGCCTGGACGACATGACCTCCAGCCTGGAGGACGGTTCGCTCCAGCCTTCGGCCGCGCTCGACGAGCTCGACGAAATCGCCAGTGAAACGAAGACGAAGGCCGCCCGGCTCGCACGCGAGGCCATCGATGCCGACACCTCCAGCTACGCCGACGAGCGCCGTCGGCGCTACGATTCGCGCTCGTCCAAGGAAGCCGCCTATGCCGGCTATTGGTACCTGGGCGGCGGGCACGGCAGCTACAACCCGCACTCGACGATCCGCCTCAACCCCTCCTCACCGGCCATCTCCGCCATCGGCTCGTCCAGCTCGGGTGCTGGTGCCGGCGGGTCCTACAGCTCCTTCACCCCGATCTCCGACCTGGTAGTGGGCTACAGCTCGGCCTCCTCCTACACCCCGCCGAGCAGCTCCGGCTCCGGGTCCAGTTTCTCGGGAGGTGGCTTCTCCGGCGGCTACAGCGGTGGCGGCGGCTTCTCCGGGTCCGGCTCCTCCTCGAGCTTCTGAACCGGTCCACGTCAGTGCACCGGTTGACGACCGAGGTACGGAACGGGGTCGGTGATCGTCGTCGGCCGTGAAGCGCGTCATGAGGCGCCGACGGACCGATATCGGCCTGGGAGGGGCGTGAGCCGCCCGGTAGGCTGGCGGCCATGTCGAAGAAGAAGCGCCACGGGCGCCGTCCGGCCGGCAAGTCGGCCAAGCCCCGCAAGCAGAGTATCGAGTTCGTCGCCCGCCCCTTTGCCGGTCTCCCGGCCGAGGAGGACCTGGTGGCGATGGCCCAGATAATCCCGGCCGCCACGGCCACGGTGCGTCTGACCAAGGAGTACGGCGGCGGGCAGGTCCAGCTCGTTACGCTCCTGCCCGAGTTCGTCCAGGGCATCAAGCGCGCCGACGGCGAGGTCCTGGTGGCCATGCAGACCTCTATGCACTCCGGGGACGCCTCTCGCGACGTCGCCGCCGCTGTCCTGGCCGCCATCGACCTGCCCGAGGGCCAGGCGTTGCGAGCCGACAGCCTGCCCGAACCCGGTCCTCGCCTCCAGGACATCCTCGACACCACCGAGCCGCCGGTCATCTCCGTGCGCGAGACCTTCGACTTCTGGGTCGATCCTCGGGTCGGCGCCGGTGACGCGCAGTCCCGCCAGGCCATTGAGGAGGCCATCGAGCGCGCCAAGGATGAGATCGCCCCGACCTGCCCCGTGCCCGGCGTCGAGCACGCCTACTGGTGCCGCCTGGGTGCCAAGGAGTTCGTGCGTTGGGTGCGCGGGGAGGACGAGGACGAATTCTTCAACGCTTTCGCCCGCATCCACTCCGCGCGCCAGTCCGACCTGGAGGAGGGGGCGCGCTTCGTCGGCGCCTTCAGGGCCAATGGCCTGGCCATCCCCGTGTGGGAGCTCGTGCCCGGTACGGAGGCCGAGGAGCTCACCAAGCCGCTGCAGGCCATGGGCGAGCGCCTGGAGGCCGCACTGTCGGATGAGAGCCCTCTGAGTCCCGAGGACCGCCGCGCTAAGGCCGGCATCATCTCCCGCCAGGTCAATCTCTGAGCTCTCTCCCTCCCCTTCCCTTCTCCCGTCGAGTCGGACATATTTTGCCCAGACCAACAGAAATTCTGTTGGGCACCGCGAAATATGCCCGGCTCGACGGTGTTCGCAAGTGCGGGGCCGGGGTGCGGGCCGGGCGACTCAGGTCTCGGCGATGCGCAGGCGCCGGCGTGTCACGCGCGGCAGCCCGCGCCCGTAGAGAGTGCCCTCCTTCACTTTGACGGCGGCGACGAGCACGAAGCTGAGCGAGATGAGCAGCGCCCAGCTGCCGAACTTGCCGGCATGCAGCAGGTGCCAGCCCTCGGCCTGATCGGGGTAGCGCCAGGCGCTCAACGCCGTCGCCAGGTTCTCCGCCAGCCAGAGGAATCCCCCGATGAGGATGAAGGCCACCGTCGTCGGCATCCAGTAGCGGTCCCCGCCGACAGTGAAGTGGACGGCGCTTCCCCACAGGGCGATGAGGAAACCGGCGGCGATGACCCAGCGCAGGTCGACGATGACGTGATGGGTGAAGAAGTTGAGGTAGGCGGCTACGGCCAGCAGGCTCACCGGCCACCACCGAAAGCCGCCCACGTGCAGGTCGAGGCGCCGGAAGGCCTGACAGATATAGGAGCCGACGGAGGCGTACATGAATCCGGAGAAGACCGGCACCCCGCCGATGCGCACCGCCCCCGCATCCGGATAGGCCCAGGAGCCAGTGTGGACCTTGAAGACCTCCAGCGCTAGCCCGATGAGGTGGAAGGCGCAGATGACGCCGAGCTCTCGCCAAGTCTCCTGCTTCAGGGCGACGAAGGCGATCTGCACGACGACGACGTAGATCAGGAGGGCGTCGTAGCGGGCGATCGGCGGATTCGTGTAATTCCAGATCAGGGCGCTTGCCGCGAGCCCGACGAAGATAGCGATCGCGAAAGCGCAGCAGGCCAGTTCCAGGAGGGCGAACTGGATCAGGCGGCGGGGGAGCAGGCGCCACCGACTCAAGGGAAGACGCGCGGTATCGGGCACGACCGAAGTATGCCGCACCTCCGACGTCGGCCTGGTGGGGAGGGGCTTTCCCTCGCGGTCGGGGACGTCTTGCGTGTGCGGGGACAGAATCCTGTCCCCGACGGCGTCGCATGTCCCCGGCCATGAGGAAAGGTCCCAGGCCGCGCGGAATGCCCCCGTCAGTCTTATGTGTGCCTATTGGGAGGGCAGACCTGGCCGGGACTGACGACCATCTGGCCGGTCAGGAGATCACCGCCTGATCGAGCGCAGTGCTCGCTTGATAATCCGTTCAGTGGCCGGGGTGGGCGACTCCTCCTGCCAGCGCCCGCAGAGCTCCCTGGCCCAGGCGGGCTGGGTCTTGGCGGCGTCGTTGACCCAGTTCGCCACGGAGTCCTGCACGTAGCGGGAGGAGTCAGCACGCAGCGGCTCGAGCAGCGGAAGACCCCGCTCGGGTTCCTTCTTGAGTGCGGGGATGTGCCGCGCCCACACGCCGCGCGGACGCAGCGCCTCGCTGGCGAAGCGCCGAATGCGCTCCGAGGGCTCCGAGGTCCATGGCCGCAGTGCGCCGATCGCCTCGTCGAGCTGGGGCACCAGGTGCGGACGCACCGCCATCCATGACCACTCGCGCACTCCGAAGTGCGGGTCGTCCGCGGCCGGTCGTGCCAGGGCCAACAGCGTGTCGACGTCGGCGTCCTTCTCCTGAGCGACCAGGGCGAAGAGTGCCCAGCCCCGGACCGTGTCGGCCGGGTGGTCAGTGAGATCCAAGCATGCGGAGCGACCCAGGTGCGCAGACAGCGCTTCTCCCATGGTCTGCATGCGAGCCAGGATGCCGAGCGAGTCGGCGTGCTTGGCCGCCTCCACCAGCTCCTCGGGCGCCTCCGGCACCACCTGCGTCAGAAGCGTGGAGTGGCTGATGGCTAGGACCTCTGCCAGGCTTCGGGACTCGTCTCGTCCCGAGTTCAGCTCGGCCAGGCGCTCTGCGGCGATACTGGGGCTCATGCGTCACTTCACCACGAGCTGGGCGACGCGCTTGAGGTGCTTCTTGTGCTGACGTCGGCTGACCTTGCCCACCTTGCCGAAGTTGACCCAGCTCCGCCCGTGCATGCCCAGCTGCTTGAGGACGGCTCCCAGGAACACCGAGCCGACGTAGTTGCCGCAGAACCGGCGCAGGAACCAGGTCGGGGCGGTTGAGGTGGTGAGCACCAGGACCTGCTGGATGTGGGTGAGGTGACCTTTCACTCCGGAGGCCGTGGGGTAGTACGCCCAGTTCTGCTTCATGACCTTGTCGACAAAGCCCTTGACGATGGAGGGCACTTCGCTCCACCAGATCGGGCAGATGACAATGATGCGCGAGGCCCCCTCGATGAGCTTCTGGTAGTGGCTCACGAGCGGGTCCAGCGTGCCGCCTTCGCTGAACAGGGCCAGCTCCTCGGCGGTGTAGCGCGGGTCGAAGCCATCGGCGTAGAGGTCGATGACGTTGTAGGGCCGGTTCGCCTTGTCCAGGGCGGAGGTGGCGGCCTCGAGCACGGCGTGGTTGAAGGAGCCGTCGTAGGGGTGGGCGTAGACGATGAGGGTGCGCTCGCCCGTCTTCTTGGAAGTTTTCTTGGTGGTCATCAGCTGTCTCCAATCGTGACGATGGCGCGCAGGGCTGCGCGGATGAAGGTGGCGTCGGCGGTGGTGGCGCCGACGGCGATGAGCTGGGTGTAGCCCTGCAGGCAGGACCACACCAGGAGGTGAAGCGGTTCCGGATCGGTTCCCCGCTGCACGGCCAGGCGCTCCACCTCGCCGCGGGTCAGTGCCAGCAGCGGGTGCTCGTCCAACCGGTCGAGCGCGGCGATGGCCGCGGGACTGACCTGATTGAACTCGAAGAGCCGGGGGTGCTCGGCGGCCAGATCTACCAGGAGTGACCCGATGCCGACGAGCGACTCGATCGGGTCCTCCCGGATCAGGGCGCCCGCGCGCTCACCCAGCGAGGTGGACAGCTGGCGCGCCGCGGCCTCGAAGAGGCTCGTTTTGGACGGGAAGTGCTTGTAGCAGGCGGGCGTGGTCACCCCGCAGGCGTGGGCGACGCCGCCCAGCGTCACTTCGTTCCATCCGTGGACATCGATGAGGTCCAGGGTGGTGTCGATGAGTCGTTGACGGGTGTCCGTGCTGCGCCGGTCTATCTTCACATCAAGTAGGTTAACTCAATTTACCTATCTGTCAAGCGGTTCTGTGACGGGACTGGTGTGCTCCGTCGTCGCTGTCAACCAAGAGTGACCACTATGTGGTCGATCCAGGGTTGGAGAGGTTGGTGCGAAGATTGCTTGATGGCCCCCTTGTTAACGTTACCAATGGTGCTATCGCAACGACGTCGGGCGGCCGTTGAGAATGCCCCTGACCTGCGGGAATATCGGTATGGGTGAACCTCCGGGCAGGGGTCTTGACACTCCTGGCGAGGAGGCCTTGAATCATCTCAAGTCCATCACAGCACGACGAACGCCTTGCGTCGACAAGTCCCGGCTCGTCCGGCATGAAAGGAGCGCTGATGACGCGTACCGCTTGCGGCTCCGCACCGCGGTCGATGCCGATGCGCGTCAGCCCCCTGCGCTCCTGTCGGTCCGTCCAGCCGGCGCCATCGATGCCCGTCGACCGCCATTCAGTGATTATCCACTGACTATCCGCTGATCATCCGCTGACGCCCTCGGGTGTCTGTGTCGGTCGGAGGGGCGAGGGGAACCGCGGGTTCCTGAGCCCGCCGCCGAGGGACCTTGCTCCGGCTCGTCGTTGAGTCTCATCAGTCGGGGTCCTGCTATCCGCTAGTTCCCAGTCCCTGCCGCCCGGGCGGCAGGGAGTCCCACTTGACTTATTCGATTTCGTTCGCTGTCGTAACCATGACGCCTATGGATCTTTGTTCCAGTTCCTGGCACCCTAGTGGGACGGCAGCGTCGCCGCCGGGCCCGCCCGCCATGCGGCGAGTGAAGCGAAAGGCCTGTTGTCATGACCACTGATCCCGCGAACCGCTCTCAACCAGGTGCCACCGCGCCACTCTCCGACCTTCACGAGCAGGATGCTCGGACCGGCGGCGCGGACGTCGCTCCTGCGCCCACCACCAGCCCGGTCAGTACCGGGCCGCCCGAGCGGCCACCGGTCTACCCGCAGCATCCGAGCTCCGGAACCTGGCACCCCGTCAGCACGGCCGGCGCTCCCCTGAGCGTGCACGAGGTGGATGCGGCTGCTTCCACCGCCCCCTCCGCCCACACCTCTGCCCAGGCCACTGCCCGCTCCTCCGTCCGCTCCCCCTCGGAGACCGCCGCTGCCGGTGTGGTCCTGCGCGATCTCGCTGACGAGTACGCCATGCTCCTGTGCGCCTACGACCCCGAGGCGGCCGCCCGCACCGGCCTGCCCGGCGGAGCCATTCTGCCCGACTACTCGCCCGCGGGCCTGGCCGAGCGCCTCAGTGCCGAACGCTCCCTGCGCCACCGCGTGGCCGCCGTCGACCGCTCGACCGGCTCCGACGAGCTCCTGCGCCGCCACCTCCTGGAGCGTCTGGAGACCTCCATCCAGTTCATCTCCGCCGGTGAAGAGGGCGGGAACCTCGGTTTCTTCTCCTCCCCCTTCCAGCAGATCGCCCGTCAGCTGCACCGGCCCCCCGAGGCCCCTGACCGGGCTGGTTCGGAGGAGGCCGACCTCGCCGAGGCCGAGGCCAAGTGGGAGGACGCCTGGAACCTGCACCGCACCCGTCTAGAGGCGCTGCCCGCCGCCCTGGAGGGACTGGCCGCCTCCCTGGCCGCCTCCGCCGAGGCCGGTGCCATTGCCCCGCTCAGTCAGGTCGATGTCGTCGCCGGTCAGGCGCGCGATCTCGCCAGCCGCCGTACCCGGGGCCTGCCCGAGGATCTGCCGGCCACCCTGCACGTCCAGCTTCAGGAAGCCGACATCACCGCCCGCCGCGCCGCCCTGGACTTCGCTTCGCACCTGCGCACCACGCTCTCCCCGCGTGCCCCCCAGGCCGAGGGGGTTGGCCGTAGGCGTCACGCCCTGTGGATGCGCCGGGTCCTGGGGACCCGGGTGGATCCCGAGGAGACCTACGCCTGGGCAACCGAGGAGCTGGCCCGGGTCATCGCCGAACAGGACGCCATCGCCGTCGACATCCTCGGTCCCGGCGCCAACGCCCACAGTCTCAACCGGCATCTGCGCGCTGACCCGACCCAGGCCTTGCGCCCTCAGGACTACACCATCTGGGCGCAGGAGGTGGCCGATGAGGCCTGGGACGCCGTCGTCGGACGGGTCCTCGACCCGCCCGACGGTCTGGGCCGCCCCCGGGTGCGCCTGGGCGAATCCGGAGCCGGCGTCGTTCGCTACGAGGAGCCGCGCGGCACCGGCGGAGAGCGCCGGCCCGGCGTGGTCCTGAGGTCCCTGGCCGACGGCGAACGACTGGTGTGGCCATGGATGGAGCGGACCACGGTTCTGCACGAGTCGGTTCCCGGGCACCACGTCCACGTCGGCGCGCACGCCACCAGCACCCGGCTGACCGCCTGGCAGCGCTATCTCGGCTCAGTGGCCGGCTGCGACGAGGGCTGGGGTCTGTACGCAGAGTCCCTCGCCGACGAGCTCGGGCTCATGCCCACGCCTGAGGACCGCTTCGGCCGTCTGGCGGCGCGCCGTTGGCGCCTGGCCCGGGTGCTGGTGGACTTGGGTGTCCACTCCCGGCTGCCCGTGCCCGACGACGTCGCGGCCCTGCCCGGTGCGAGCCGCGAGTGGAACCGGGCCACCGTGACCGCCGTGCTGCGCCACCACACCGTGATCTCCGAGGGGCGCCTGCGCTTCGAGGTCTCGCGGCACCTGGGATGGCCGGCCCAACCGCTGACCTACGCCGTGGGCGAGCGGGTCTGGCAGGCCGGTCGGCGCAGCGCCCAGGAGCAAGCCCGTGCCGAGGGCGGTCGGCTGGACCTACGGGCCTTCCACAACAGGGGTATCGACCTAGGGAGCGTGGGGCTCGATCTCCTCGCAAGCGCCTTGCACTGACCTGCACGAAGAATGCAAAAGGGGCCCGGTCGTTCGTCGGCCGGGCCCTGGATGTCTCCTCCTCCGTGACCCGCGGGGCGCCCGCGCGAAGTGCCGGGGTTCTCGTCTGGTGAAAGATGGGGGAACCGGTGCTGCCTGCGCAAACATGGATGGACGAGATCCGCGCCGACGGTGCGGTCACAGAGGGGCCAAGGCGTGCCGGGGCGGCAGGGGGCGTCGCCCCGGCACACAGAAGGACGCGTGGTGCGTCAGCGGAACCCGGCTCCGTTGACGGGCTCCATGGCTTCACTGTGCCACGAGAACCGGGTGTGACATGCCGAAACAGGCGATCTTAGCCTTTCTATCAGGAAATGTGTTGCTTTACTGCAATATTTGTCGGTTTCTCCGGGGACCGTTGTCCCATGCTGAAGGTTTGACACAAAATCGCTGGGGAAGGCCTGGCCATAGGTCGCTTCCCCGGCGTTGGCGAGATGGCGTCGGCGTGTCGCGGCGGTGGGCGGGATGCTCCCGGAGCGCCGTCGGTGAACGCCTGGTCCGTTGGGAGTCGCGAAATCCTGCACTGAACCGTGTCAAATCGGTGGATTTGACGGGCATCACAAAAAAGGAGAACGACAACGGGGCGCTCAGGAGTCTGCCGGAGACCGCGAGTCTGGATACCCTGGTGGTGTGAGTCCCACCAAGCGCCCCGACCAGCGCGTTGCCGTGGTCATCCCCGCCAAGGACGAGGCCGAGCGCATCGCCACCACTGTTCGGGCCTGCCGCTCCATCCCGCGGGTGGACCTCGTCATCGTCGTCGACGACGGCTCGACCGACGGAACTCAGGACCACGCTCGTGCTGCCGGCGCTGTGACGGTCCGCCACTCCGTTTCCCGCGGGAAGGCCTCCGCCATGGAGACCGGGGCCTCCGTAGTCGCGATGCGCGACTACGTCGACGGGCCCGCCCGGCTGCTGCTGTTCATCGATGCCGATCTGGGGGACTCGGCCGCTTCCTGCGCCGAGCTGGTGCCCCCGGTCGTCGACGGCGTCGCCGACATGTCCATCGCGGTCCCGCCCAAGCAGGCCGGGGCCGGCGGGCGCGGACGGGTGGTGCGCGCGGCCAGGCGGGCCATCTCGCTCGCCACCGGGTGGTCGCCCGTGGCACCGCTGTCCGGCCAACGATGTCTGAGCCGTGAGGCCTATGAGAAGGCCGTTCCCCTGGCCGACGGCTGGGGGGTCGAAGTCGGCCTGACGATCGACGTGCTGGTGGCCGGGCTCTCGGTCATCGAGGTTCCCTGCGACATCACCCATCGCGTCACCGGCAATGACCGGGCAGGCACGATGCACCGGGCCGCCCAGTACAAGGACGTCCTGCGGGCCGTGACCCGGCGGAAGCTGCGCCGCCACCGGGTGCAGCGGGGCGTCTTCGAGAAGGCGGCCGCCGAGCAGGACCACTTCTTCGCCTACCGCGCCGTGCCGCTACCCCACAAGGTCGACGACGACGTCGATCCGACCGGGAGCCCTCACGATGTCGGCGATTCGGAGGCCGATGCGTCGGAGGCGGCTGGCGATTGACGCGCCGTGTGCGCCTTCCGGGGGCTCCCCGGATCGTCGTCGTGAGTGGTGCCCCGGTACTGCGCTCGAGCGGGATCCGGAAGTGAGGAGTCGTGGGGCAGCGGGGCCGAATCGCTCCTGTTCAGTGTTAGCGCCAGTAGAGCGGGTGCGGCGGCGGCGAAGATGAATCCCGCCATCGTGACGCCGGAGTCGTTGACCAGCACCGACACGACCGTCAGAACTCCCAGCGCCCGCAGTGCCGCCGTGGTGCCTCCACCGGTGGCGGGGGCGAGCCAGGCGTACGGGCTGGTGCCGGCGTGCCAGGCCCGCACCTGCCCGCGCCCCCACCAGACGGCCATGACGACCAGCGCGAGCGTGCAGGCCAGGGCCGCCGCCATGACCGGCTTCGACACGAAGGGACCGACCAGTGCGTACGCCTTGCGTCCCAGCACGCCGATGGCGGAGCCGTCGGCCACTTGACGGGCGAAGCGCCCCAGGTGCGTGGGCCCGCCCGGCCGGATGAGGTCGACGACTGCGAAGCCGCCGACGACCAGGACCGTCGTCGCCCCGATGACCAGCCAGTGCCGCCAGTTCAGACGCAGACTCGCCAGGCCCGCACCGAGGAAGGCCAGCGTTGGCACCAGGGTCAGGGCGCCGCCCACGTCCGCCCCCAACTGGGGGGCGCCGTCGACAACCAGCGCCGCACCGCCCAGCAGGCCCGTCAGAACCAGGGCGGTGCTGCGGCTACGGCCCAGGGCGTTCCATGCCCCGGCGATGACGACGACGAGCGCCCCGGCCGCCAGCGCGAAGGCCGTGTTGGAGACCCCGTAGAAACGGCCCGCCACCACTGCGTTCATGCCTAGCGGATTGTTGAAGGCCAGGTGCGCCCCCGCGGCGGCATCCGCCAGCCAGGCCAGTGGGATCGCCGCTGCGACCAGCAGTGCCATCAGGGTTGTCCGGCTGGGCGGGGAGGGGACGGGATCTGCGGTCCCTCCCCGCGGCGGTGCGGTTGCGCGTGCGTTGGAGGAGGGAGCCGATGAGGCCGCGGAACGGGTGCACCACCGGTGCACCGGCGTCATGATTCCGGCGGCCAGGGCCAAGACGCCGATCGCGATCGCCACGGTTAAGGTGAAAGCGGCGCCCGATACCCACGCCGAGGGAGAATCGCCCCGCGCCCCTGCGCTCCACCAGGGGATGGCGTTGACCAGCAGCAGCGCCGTCGGCAGCGCACTCAGGCAGATGGCCACCCGGGTGACTCGGCGCCGCACCACTTTGCGCCGCTCCGCCCTTGTCTCACGCAGCACGGCGGCGGCCCAGGCCAGCAGCACCGCGGTCGACCCCATGAGCAGAACACCGGCTGGGATCACTGTCCGCTGAGAGGCGCGGGCGTGCAGGGCGTCGTAGGCGAGCCAGGAGATATGGGAGGTGTCGTGCGCGGTGGCGAGGTCTGTGGTGCTGGTCGTGCTGCCGCTAGCGGGCAGGTCCAATGCCTGGCCGTCGAAGGCCGGGTCGCTGTGGCCGGTGAGGGCGGTCGTCAGCGTCGGGGCGAGATCCGTCAGCTGGGCCAGGCCGGGCTGGTGTGTTGAGGTCCCGACGATGAGCCCGCCGGAGGTGCCGCGAGCGCTGGTCGTTCCCGATGGCAGAACCGCTATCTGGGGGCCGGGATCCTCGTTGTCGGCCACGGAGGCGATGACGATGCGAGTGCCGGGGCGCGCCTGCTCCTGAACTGTGTGCAGGGCCGCGTCGAGGGCGGTGATCCGTTCGGCGTCGGTGGAGATGTCACGACCGGTGTCGATGATGGTGAGGTCGGCTCCGGAGGACAGGGCCTCGGGCAGGGAAGGCGTCAAGGAGACATCGGTATCTGGTGAGCTCCCGGGGGTGCCGGTGGTGAGCTGAGTGCCGGGGCCGACGGTCCGGATCGAGACGTCGCGCCCGAGTGCCCGCACGAGGGGGGAGGCATCGTTGGGGATGGCGGCGGTGGGGCCGGCGCAGGAAGCGGCCGGTTCGATGGCGCTCGCTCGGGCGCCCTTGCCCAGAGTGAGCCAGCCGTCGGTGGGACAGGTGCGGTCTGCCGGGGTGCGTACGGCCAGGTTGACCGCCTCATTGGTGGAGGCGAAGGCCAGCAGATGGGCGGCGGCCGAGCCGACATCGGCGGCGTTGGCGCCGGTGTCGGCGGCCCGGGCCTGGATGTCCGCCCAGGTGAGGTTGTCGGTACCCAGGACGACCACCGGCGCAGGCCGCGAGGACTGATCGGCGTGCGGGGTACCGGAGGAGGTCACCGATCCGGAATCCGTGACGGCGGGGGGTTCTGCCGCTGAGCCGAAGGGCGCCGGTCCTGCTGCTCCTGCCGGGGCCGTCAGGTTCGCGGGGGCGGCCAGCGCTGAGCTGGCCATCGTCAGGATCAAGCCGATGACCACCAACAGGACGAGGACATACACAACCCCGCGCACCAGGCGCTGTTGGCGTTGTCGAGGTCTCACTCGACCAGCCTACGGGGCCTCGCAGCCCGAAAAGTGTCCACAAGGGACGACTTTGACGTCGTCTCCGGTGGTCGACGCGCAGGCAAATTGCCCTGACCTGCACAAACGCGGAGGGCTCTTCTCGTAGTCGGTTTCAAAGTCGTCCCAGGCGGACAAAATGGGCGCGATGTCCTGGCCGGCATCAGCTCACAGGTACTGGCGGGCCACGGCGACGGCCTCTCCGCCGTAGCCGCCACCGAAGAGGAAGGCGTGAATCATGATGATGTGCCATGAGTGGAGGCCCACCCGCTCTCGCCAGTCCGCCGCCAGCGGCGAGACCTCGTGGTAGGCCGCGTAGATCCGGTCCAGGTAGCGCTGTCCGAACACCCCCAGGGCCGCCAGGTCGGTCTCGGCGTGCGCACCCTGCGCCATGGGGTCGATGAGCACGCCGACCACCGTCGACCGCCCGGCAGGCCCCTCGCCGTGCCGATCCCCTCGGCCCTCGTCGCCCCCGCGAGACTCCCCAGGCGCAGGCTCCTGCGGTCCGAGCCCGGCTCGCGGCGGCGCCCACTGCGCGGCCTCGTCGGCAGGCGTCCACAGGACGTTGCCGCACCACAGGTCCCCGTGGGTGCGGGCCACCGCGACCCGCGCGCCGCGCTCGCGGGCGCCGGCGCGCACCAGGGCCGGCTGGTCGGTGTCGAAGTCGCCGTCACGCAGGCGCTCGCACAGCCGCTCGATGAGGCGAGCCCCGCCGACGCTGATCGAGCCGTTGTCCCGACTGGGCTGCAGGTAGGGCAGGATCCGGTCCTCGGCGTAGAACTCGCCCCAACGGCGCGGCTCGCCCTCCTCCGCTGCGTGCGGCCGCAGCCGGATGTCGGAGCGGCCCATCTGCGCCCTGCCATCCCACCCGGGCGGCGCCGCCCCGAAGGCCGGGGCGCCCGCCGCGTGGGTGACGGCCAGCGCCCGGCCGAAGGCCTCAGCCCCGGCCGGCGTCACACCGGTCGTCGTTAGCCGCGGCTCCTCCAACCAGCCCGGGCCGCTGGTCACTGGGACCACGTGGGCGCCGCCGTCGGCCATCGCCCCGGCGAGCCAGGTCAGGCCCTGGGCCTCCAGGGCGGTGGAGACCGGGCCGTCGTCGTGCTTGCGGAAAACGCTCATGGCCCCAGCCTGCCAGGTCGGGCCGTAGTCGCGGGAGAGCAGTGGGAGGGCAGTGGGAGGCCGGCGACGGGCCGGTGCCGAGCCCGAGCGCCGCCACGTGCCAGCGTCCCGCAGAGCAGCCCGGATCGGGCCGACCGAGCCGAACCTGACTACCCTGTGCCCATGACTGCTCCCGCTCCGCTCTGGTCCTTCCTCGGTCCGGCCGGCACCTTCACCGAGATGGCACTGCGCCAAGTCGCCCCCGTCAACGTCGAGCTCGATCCCTGCCCGGACGTGCCCACGGCCCTGGACCACCTGCGCGAGCGTACGGTGGAGGCTGCTGTCGTGCCCATCGAGAACTCCGTCGAGGGCGGGGTCAACGCCACCCTGGACAACCTCGTGGCCTCCACGCCCCTGGTCATCGCCGCCGAGATGGCAGTGCCGATCACCTTCGTCTTGGCCGGCCGGCCCGGCACCCGGTTGGAGGACGTGCACGCCATCTCCACCCACCCGCACGCCTGGGCGCAGTGCCGCGGCTGGGTCCACCAGAACCTCCCCGAGGCGGTCTACGTGGCCGGGACCTCCACCTCGGCGCCCGCCCGCGCGCTGGCCTCGTCTGGGGTGGACACCGGCTTCCAGGCGGCGCTGTGCAACCCGCTGGCCGCCAAGGAGTACGGGCTGGAGGTCATCGCCGGGGGAGTGGCGGACAACCCCGATGCCGTCACCCGTTTCGTCAAGGTGACCCGGCCCGGTCGCGTGGGCGAGCCCACCGGCGCCGATAAGACCACTCTCCTCGTCCAGCTCCCGCACGACCGCTCCGGCGCGCTGCTGGACATGCTCGAGCAGTTCAGCGCCCGCGGCGTCAACCTCTCGCGCATCGAGTCCCGGCCGGTGGGCGACTCCCTGGGTCGCTACCGGTTCTCCATCGATGTGGAGGGGCACGTGCGCGAGGAGCGGGTCCAGGCCGCCCTCATCGGGCTGCACCGCACTTGTCCGGTGGTGCGGTTCCTGGGCTCCTACCCGCGGCTGGACGCGCGCCCAACGGCGGTGCTGGCCGGCACCAGCGACAAGGACTTCGTCGTGGCCCGCTCCTGGGTCGCCGACGTCCTGGACGGCCGCGCGCTCTAGGTCCTGTTGCATATGTCCGGGGCAGGCCGGTCCTCGCCGGTCGCCGACGTCGCGGTCGTGCCTTAGGCTCGCGTTCGTAGGGTAGGTCGTCGGTTCGTACCCTCTACCCCTCGAACGCGCGACCTAAGGTACGAACACGCGCCCTGACCCCACCCACCCCGTACGCGTCGAATCCCTCCGTCCGGGAAGTGTGGGCCCGGCCGGTGGACAGGCGCCCGGGTCGTGCGCAAGGCTCGGGGACGTGAGCTCCTCCGACGCCAGCACCGAGACGACCACCGAGACGACCTCAGCCGGCCCCGCCTCCTCGACCGCCGCCCCGGCGCCGGCCTCATTACCTCGACGTCGGGGCTCCGGGCGCTACCGCGTGATCATGGTGTGCACCGGCAACATCTGTCGCTCCGCCATGGCAGAGATCGTCCTGAATGACCGTCTCGTCGCCGCGGGCCTCCACATGCGCGAACCCGACGGCGTCGTCGTCACCTCGGCCGGCGTCTCCGACGAGGAGCGCGGCAACCCCATCGACTCCCGGGCCCGCCGCGTCCTGGCCGAGGCCGGCTACGGTACCGGCGCCGACGACGTCTCGCGAGCCACGGATATCGCCATTACCTCCCACGCCGCCCACCGCATCACCGACGCCGAGATAGCCGAGGCCGACCTCCTGCTGGCCATGACCGACTCCCACTGGAACATCCTCCAGCGCCGCGCCGCCGGCCTGGGGGCAGAGCCCTCCCGAATCCGCATGTACCGCGAATTCGACCCCGCTGCCGCGCCTCAGACCGAGGCCGTCGCCGCCGGCCGGGCCTCCCGCGGCGTCCTCAACGTCCCCGACCCCTGGTACGGCACCATGGCCGACTTCGCCGACACCCTCGAGGTGGTCGAACGGGTCAGTGACGAGCTCGCCGACGAGCTCGCCGCGCGCCTGACTGAGCTCAGTGCAGGCGGTTGTCCAGCCAGTGCGTGACGGCCCGGAGGTACTCGGCGCGCGCCGGCGGCCCGGACAGGGCCAGGTCGTGAACGCCATCGGGGATCTGGCGGACGGTGACGTCATCGCCCAGATACTGCGAGCGATCGATGATTTGGTCCACGTCGAGGACCACATCGGAGCGCTGGGCCTCCTCCAGGCCCGCCTTCACGCCGCCGCTGGTCGTTGAGCAGCACACGAGGATCGGCACCCGGATGCCCAGCCCGTGGTGGACCTCGCGCTGCAGGCGGCGGATCCCCGCCAGGAACCCGGCCCGCACGGGGAAGGACGGCGCCGGTTTGAGCGCCAGGTCCCAATCCCATTCGCCGCGCCAGCGCCGGTGCAGGGCCTCAACGTAGTTGTCCTTCTCGCCGCGGCCGGGCTCGTCGATGACGCGCTCGGGGTCCCGGCGCGAGATGAGGTCGACGATGGCCGACCCGTAGGAGCGCACGAGCGCCGAGCCACGCAGGTCCAGCCACGGGGAGTTGAGCACGACCGCGTCCACGGTCCCGGGATGGTCGGCCGCCCAGATGACCGCCTGCAGCCCGCCGGTCGAGTGCCCGTTGAGGACGACGACGTCGTGCCCGTGCTCGGAGCGGATGATGCGCAGGGCCTCGGAGATCTCCTCGTCATGGACGCGCAGGTCGCGCACGTCGTGCGGGGAGACGCACCCGATACCGGCGCGCCCGCAGGCCCGCAGGTCCAGCGCGTAGAACTCGTAACCGGCGTCGAGGTAGGCCTGCGCCAGGTGAGTCTGGAAGAAGTAGTCGCTGCGACCGTGGAGGTAGAGGACCGCGCGCGAATGGCGCGGCGTGCTGGCCCGACCGGCGGCCTCGCGCTGGTGGACGAGCACAGCGTGGTCGGCGCCGGGCGCCTTCGTGGGCGACTCGGTCACCGGGATGCGGCGCGCCACCCACGGCTCGCCCAGGATATCGGGCGTGATCGCGTCGTCGGAGCTGCTGGAGGCGCCTGCGGTTGTGGGTGCGGCGCTCGGGCCGGTAGGGGAGGTCGGGTCCGTCGGCTCCGGCATCGGCTCGGGGGACGTCTGATCTGAGGTCGCACTCATGAGCAGATCCAAACATGCCGCCCTGTGCGGTGCGAGTAGCGTCGCCGATACGAGACCTGAGAATACTCAGAATGTTGCCGAAACGTCGACGAAGGTCTGATCGAGAGGACCCCTTCCGACGACGAGGGGGCCGGACGGCGGCCTGGCCCGCCTTCCCAACCGGCCCGTGGCGGCGGCACGGCCAGAGGAGGCTGGTGGCGTGACCTGGGTCCCTTGACGGCGTCGTCGCTTGCGCAGTCGATGAGACGCTGCGTAAGTTACTCGTGGCCATCTAGAGCAACCGAGAGACCTGGCTCGACGACATTGCAGCAACCCCCTTCATGGTGCGGGTGCTTCCGCCAGGAACGATGGAGGAATACGTGAGCACATCCGACCAGTCCGCCGCCGACCCCGGCCGGTCCGAGGACGGCGACGCGTCCGGCTCTCAAAGCGAGCCCATGATCTCCCTGCGCGACGTCCACAAGGTCTACCGCCTGCGCAGCGGTAAGGAGGTACGGGCCCTGGACGGCCTGAGCCTCGACGTCGCACCCGGCTCCATCCACGGCATCGTCGGTACTTCCGGCGCCGGCAAGTCCACGCTCGTGCGCTGCCTGACCTCCCTGGAGCGCCCCACCAGCGGCCACGTGAGTGTCGACGGCCAGGACATGACCGCCCTGTCCGCCGGCCAGCTGCGCGAGGCCCGACGCCGCATTGGCATGGTCTTCCAGCACGCCAACCTCCTCGACCAGCGCACCACGGCGCAGAACATCGCCTACCCGCTGGCGCTCGCGGGCGTGCCGGGGGGACAGCGCCGCCCGATCGTGGAGCGCATGCTCGACCTCGTGGGCCTGTCCGACCGCGGCGCCTCCTACCCCTCCCAGCTCTCCGGCGGTCAGAAGCAACGCGTCGGCATCGCTCGGGCGCTGGCTGACGACCCGGCCGTCCTCCTGTGCGACGAGCCCACCTCCGCCCTGGACCCGGAGACCACCCGCTCCATCCTCGACCTCATCAAGAACGTCCGCGACACCCTGGGCCTGACCGTCATCATCATCACCCACGAGATGAGCGTGGTCCGCCATATCTGCGACTCCGTCAGCCTGCTCGAGGCCGGCAGGATTGTCCAGAGCGGTCGCCTGGAGGACATCGTGCTCGATGTCGACTCCCGCCTCTCGCGCGAGATCGTGCCCTTCCCGAAGGTGCCCGAGGCCGCCGTCGCCCACGGTGAGAGCGTCATCGATGTCTCCATCACCGCCCACCCGGGCCAGCCGGCCGCGGTCGCCCTCATGTCCATGGTGGCCGAGCTCGGCGGCGACATCGCCGCCGGGGTCTTCGAGACGATCGGTCAGGCCCAGATCGGGCGCCTGGCCGTCACCGTCCCCGGGTCAGACACCGAACAGGCCGTGATCACCCTGCGCCAGGCCGGTATTGCTGCGGAGGTCCGCTCATGAACCCGATTCTCCTTCCGCTGGCCCAGGCCGCGAGCTCGACGTCCGGGGACGGCACCTGGTTCAACAACCCGGCCATCCAGCTCAAGCTCGGCACTTCATTTGTCGAGACCTTGGCGATGGTGTCTGTCTCCGGAGTCCTGACCATTGTTTTCGGCCT
This sequence comes from Actinomyces johnsonii, assembly GCF_006546835.1. Lineage (GTDB taxonomy): Bacteria > Actinomycetota > Actinomycetes > Actinomycetales > Actinomycetaceae > Actinomyces > Actinomyces johnsonii. The sequence goes on from NZ_VICB01000021.1 coordinate 30,950, forward strand.
TTTACTGGGGCTCACGCTGGTGGCCACCGGCCAGCGGGGGCAATGGCGCAATCCGCCCCTCTACTGGATTCTCTCGCAGATCGTCAACCTCGGCCGCTCCATGCCCTTCATCGTCCTCATGGTGGCGCTCATCTCGGTCACGCGATTCCTCGTCGGGTCGTCGATCGGGTGGCAGGCCGTCTGCGTGCCGCTGACGATCGGCGCGATCCCCTTCTACGCGCGCCTGGTGGAGACGGCCATCAACGACGTCGACCACGGCAAGGTCGAGGCCGCCCTCATGATGGGCGCCTCCGGCCGACAGATCACTTGGGGCGTCCTCGTGCGCGAGGCCCTGCCGATCCTCATCCAGTCCGCGACCGTCACCATCATCACCCTCCTGGGATACTCCGCCATGGCCGGCGCCATCGGGGGCGGCGGTCTGGGCGACCTCGCCATCCAGGATGGCTACCAGCGCAACATGGCCGACGTCATGGTCATCACGGTGGTCGTCATCGTCGTCATCGTGGGTGTCATCCAGCTCATCGGCGACATGCTCAGCCGGCTGGTGAACCACCGCTGAGGCGATCACCAGCCGGGGTAGGTGCGCTGGATCGGTTCAGACCGCTCTGGAGCTGTTCATCCGCGCCGTCGGGCCCAGCACCGTCAGACTTCCTTCTCTCCCATCATCGGGCCCGCCCGGCCCTCCGAAAGGAACCACCATGTCTTCCTCGTCCGCTTCCATCTCCCGCCGCACCGTCATTGCCGGCGGCCTCGTCTCAGCCGCCGCCCTCACCCTGGCCGCCTGTGGCTCCAAGACCGGCCTGACCGAGAAGAACGGCGTCACCACCATCTCCATCGGCGCCACCCCCAAGCCCCATGTCGAGATCCTCCAGTGGGTCCAGGACAACCTCACCGAGGGCACTGGCATCAAGCTCGACATTGTGTCCATCAACGACTACCAGACGCCGAACACCTCGCTGAACGACGGGTCGCTGGCGGCCAACTTCTTCCAGACCCCCAATTTCCTGGCGCAGCAGAACAAGGACAAGGGCTACAGCTTGGTGTCCATCGCCAATGTCCACATCGAACCCATGGGGATCTACACCTCCAAGGGATACAAGGACGTCCAGGAGATCCAGGACGGCGGCACGATCATCCTCAACAACGACCCGGCCAACACGGCACGCGGCCTCAAGCTTCTGGCCGCGGCCGGACTCATCGAGCTGGACAAGTCCGCTGAGCTGCCCAGCGACACCGACGTGACCTCCAACCCGAAGAACCTGAAGTTCAAGACCGTCGACGGCGCACAGGTCTACCGGTCGATGCCGGACGGCGAGGCCGCCATCATCAACGGCAACTACGCCATCGACGCCAAGCTCAACCCCAAGGAGGACTCCCTCTTCCTGGAGAAGGGCGGCAAAGACTCCGAGTATCCCAACCAGCTCGTCGTGCGCAAGGACGACAAGGACAACGAGCACCTCAAGAAGCTCGCCAAGCTCCTCAACGACGAAAAGCTGCGTGACTACATCACCAAGACCTGGCCGAACGAGGCCGTCATCCCGGCGTTCTGAGACGGACCCAGTCGGGGCCGGTTGTAGTTGGTCGAAGGGCCGACCGCGACCGGCCCTTCTCTCCTCGTGGCCGGGGACATCTCATGCGTACGGGGACAAAAATCCCGTCCCCGTACGCATGGAATGCTCCCGGCTGGAGCGGATTGCACCCGGCCGCATCGGTTCACGCGGCGATGGCGGCGCCCAGGAGAATGAGGCGCAGCGCCCGCTCGGTGGCGTCGGTGACGAGCTCGTCGGCGCGTGAAACGGCCTCGGGCAGATCCATGGGGACCGGGATGATGCCCATGACGGCGTCGATTCCGGCGGCGTGGACGGCCTCGGAGCCGCGGCCGATCGAGCCGGCCAGCGCGATGACCGGCTTGCCGGCCAGCTTGGCCCTGCGTCCCACCTCGGCGGGGATCTTGCCGCGCGGTGTCTGGAAGTCAACGGCGCCCTCGGCGGTGATGACCAGGTCGGCTCGGGCGATCTGGGCGTCGAGGTCGACCCCGCACAGGTCGGCATCCATGAGGATGTCGAAGCGAGAGCACAGCCTGGCCCCCAGCCCTGCGGCGAGCCCGGCCCCCAGGCCGCCCGAAGCGCCGGTGCCCGGGCCGGTGAGCAGGTCGCGGTGGTCCGCCTGGGCGGGGAAGGCCTCGGCGAGGAGCCCGGCCCAGTGGACCAGACCTGCCTCGAGCGCCTCCACCTGCTCGGGGCTCGCCCCCTTCTGCGGTCCGAACACGCGGGCCACCCCGCGCTCGCCGGTGAGGAGGTTGTGCATGTTGCCGGCCACGAGGACCTCGACGTCGCGCAGGCGGGGATCCATGCCGGAGGTCTCGATCCGCCGGACCCGGGCCAGATTCGAGCCGATCGGGTCGACCTCATGGCCGTCCGCGTCCAGGAGCCGGGCGCCCAGGGCGACGAGTGCGCCGGCCCCGCCGTCGCAGGTCCCCGAGTCACCGCATCCGATGATGATGCGCCGGGCTCCGCCGTCGAGCGCCACCGAAATGAGTTCGCCGACGCCGATCGTCGTCGTGGCGCCGGGGTCGCGCATGCCGGCGGGCACCAGGCGCAGGCCGGCCGCCGCGGCCATCTCCACCAGCCAGGTTCCCTGGGCGGAGCCGCCCAGTCGGGCCAGGTAGGAGTCGACCGGCTCGCCAATGGGGCCGGTGACGCGGGTGGTGATGAGGTCGCCGCCGGTGGCCCGGGCCATCGTGGCCGCCGAGCCCTCACCGCCGTCGACCAGGGGCAGCTCGACGACGACGGCACCGGGCAGGAGACGGCGCACCCCGGCGGCCACGGCCTGGCACACCCCTTCTGGGGACAGGCTCTCCTTGAAGCCCGAGGGGGCGACGAGAATACGGGTGGGTACGGACGTGGGCATGACTTTCCTCCAGGATTGCAATGTTTGAGGGGGTTCTCAGGGGATAGGGCGGGCTCCGAGGCGCGGTGCGGCCCGGCCTCACCAGCTCAGGCCCAGCAGCGGCCACAGCCAGGCGCTGCACGCCATGACCAGGACCACCATGAGGGGCCCGAGGAACAACGACAGACGTCGCAGGTCGTCGGGGGAGAAGGTCTCCATGCCCTCGATGTCGGAGAACATGGCCACCGGCTTGGCCGAGGACGGCAGCGTGTGGCAGAAGCCAGCGGCGGCGGTCGAGGCGAAAGCGGCCGCGGCCGGGCTGACGCCCACCGCCGGGGCCAGGGCCACGACGATCGGGATGAGGACGGCCGAGCGGGCCGAGCGCGACTGGATGACCAGGTGCGACGCCGTCGAGAGCACCACGACGACCAGCATGAAGGGCCAGGGCGAGTCGATCCTCAGGGCATTGAAGGCCGAGGTCGCCACCCACTTCGCGGCGCCGGTGGACACCAGCGCGTCCCCCATGGCGAGGGTGGCCGCCATGAAGACCAACAGCGACCAGGGGGCCTTGGCCAGCGCCTTGCGCAGTGCTACCGAGCCGTAGCCGGGTAGCGAGGTCACCAGGACCCCCAGGAGGGCCACGATGGCCGGGTCGACGCCGTGCAGGGACTCGGTGCACCACAGCATCACCACCGTGCCGACGAGCAGGGCGGCCCGGTTCTCGGCCTGGGTCAGGGGACCGGTGACCGGGGTTGGGGAGGCCGCCGCGAGGTCGGCGATGTCGACGCGCACCCGACGGCGCATGTCCTCCTTGCGGGTGAACAGTCGCATGATGAGCTCGGTGGACAGGTGGCTGGACAGCGCCGCCAGGGGCAGGCCCAGCAGTAGCCAGCCGGCGAAGGAGAACTCCTGCCCGCCGGCCGAGGCCACGATGTGGGAGGTCACCAGGTGGGCGCCCGCCCCCAGGAAGGAACCGACCGCGGACAGCAGGATGACGGTGGGGAAGATGAGCGACAGGGCGTGGATGAGCCGCTTGCGGGAGGCCGCCAAAGCAGCGTCATCGTCAGGTCCGGTGCTCAGGGCCCCGGCCAGGGCCGTGTAGACCGGCAGCAGCAGGGCGGCGCGGCCCGAGGTGGAGGGGGCCGCGAAGACCGTGGCGACGATCGCGGCCGTCACCAGGTGGACCAGGACGCGCGGGTGGTCCGTGCCGGTCACCAACCAGGCGGCCAGGCGGCCGGTCAGGCCCGAGGCGCTCACCCCGACGGCGATGACGAAGGCCGCCACCAGGAGCCAGATCGTGTCGTCCCCGAGGCTGGCGAACATCTCATCCGGGCTCAGGGCTCCGGTGAGGACCAGGGCGGTGGCGGCCCCCAGCGAGATGTAGGTGTCGTCCACCTTCGTGAAGGCCCAGGCCCACACCGAGGCGATGAAGATGATCAGGGTGAGTGCTCCGGTGACGGTCAGGCTCCCCTCGGCGCCGCCCGCGCGCCAGGCGGCCACGCCCACGGCCGCGCACAGGCTCACGGCGAGGGCGGCGGACAGAACGTGCCGCCACGGCAAGCGCCGGGCCGGTGCGGGCTCGCCGCGCCTCGCCAGGGAGAGCGGCAGGGTCTCGCGCACGGTGGGCGTATCGGTCTCGAAGGAGCCGACGGTGTCGGTCACGGTGGTCATGAGCCGGCCTCCTCTCCCGAGTCTTCCGAGGCCCCATGCGCGCGGTCGTCGTGGGCAACTGCCGGCTCACCGGTGGTCACCCGAGGCGCCGTGTCCGCCGAGGTGCGCGAGGAGGGCGCGGTGGCCGAGGAGGCGACGACGGCGGGATCGGGGTCGGAGGAGAGGCGCCAGGAGCTGCCGGCCGGGATGCGCAGGCCGACGGTGGCCCCCTGGCCCGAGGCGGAGACGGCGAAGACGGTGCCGTCGTGGGCGTCGGCGATGGCCCGCACGATGGCCAGGCCCAACCCGCTTCCGCGCGGCTTGCCGTCGGCCTCGCCGTGCGTGAAGCGCTCGAAGAGCCAATCGACGTCGTCGTCGGCCAGTCCCGGACCCTCGTCGGTCACGGAGATCTCCAGCCCGCTGCGGCCGTAGCCGTCGGTGCCGGGGGCGATGGTGAGGGTGAGGGGGCCATCGCCGTGCTGCAGCCCGTTGCGGGCGAGGTGGCCGGTGGCCTGACGCACGCGCTCGACGTCGAGCGTGGCCGTGCCGCGGGCCGAGAGGTCGAGCTTCCAGCGGCCCGGGGCCATGGCTTCGACGTCGTCGAGCAGGGTGCGGGCCAGGTCGGTGACGTCGACGTCGGGGGTGAGGTTGGCGAAGTCGCGCCGTTCGGCCTGGGTGAGGGACTGGAGGTCGTCGAGGACCCGTTGCAGCTCGGCGATCTGGGTGCGCTGCTGGAGGACGGTGCGGGTGGCCGGCTGGCTGGCCAGGCGTGCGTCCATGACGGTCAGGGGGCCGGAGATCTCCTGGTGTGCGCGCAGGACGAACTGGGTCTGTCCGTCGAAGGCCTCCTGGAGGCGGTCCAGCATGCCGTTGAACTCTTCGGTCAGGCCGGCGATGTCATCGCGGCCCTTGACGGGCAGGCGGCGGTTGAGGTCCTGGGTGGAGACGGAGGCGGCCGCGGTGCGCAGATCGCGCAGGGGCCTGAGGATCTGGCGGGCCACGAGCAGCCCGACGACGCCGGTGAGGACCAGGACTGCCGCGCTGATGCCGACCATGAGCCAGATCGTGGCGTTGATCTGGTCCACGCGCGAGGCGGTGAAGCTCATGGTGATGACGGACAGGTGCTGGGAGGGGTCGTCGGGTTCGAGCTCGACCCGGGCCCAGCGGACCTCTCCGCTGCCGTAGTCGGTGGCGCCCGACGGCGACTGCAGCATCTTCACGAACAGGGGGTCCGTGCTGGTCAGGTTCAGGGATGGGGCGGAGGCGCCGGAGGCCTGGGTGGCCTTGCCGGTGGCGTGGTTGTAGATGATGACGGCTTCCCGGTCGGTGAGCTGCTGGCCGTCCCGGTAGACCTCCATGAGGCGGGTGGTGGAGGCGAAGGGCTGGGAGGTCCGCGGGTCGACGCCGGTGGACGCGAAGTTCTGGAGCTCCTTGACCTCGTGGGCGACGTCGGTGTTGGCGGAGCGCGAGATATCCGCCATGAGGGTGGAGCGCACGGAGACGATCATGCTGGTCAGCCCCAGGGCGACGACGAACAGCGTCCAGGCGACGATGCGCAGTTGGGCGGGGACCGAGGAGCCGGAGGCCGGGTCGGCGGCCGGCGGGGGAGAGGAAGAGGGGATGGAGGACATCGGTGTCAGCTCCCTTCGCCGGCGGAGGTCAGGTAGACCGGGCTGGGCTGCGCGGGCGGGCCGGGGACGACGGCCATGAACTCGGCGGCCAGCGCCAGCGCCACCGGGACGAGCATGAGCAGGGCCAGGGCGAGGATGCGGCGTGAGGTGTTCATGCTTCAACTGTCACGAGTCAGTCCTAGAGGGACCACAGGTGAGCATGAGAGTTCTCTAATGTAGAATAGACTAATAAAACAGTAAAACTTGTAGGTTTTTGATAATGACTGGGATGCCGCCCTTGGCCGGGGACGTACTTGTCCCGCGAGGACTGCGTCTTCCCACAGATCACTGGGGTCTGACCGTCGTCGTGTGCGGGAAAGGTACGTCCTCGGTGCGAAGGTAAGTCCTCGTGAGGGCTGGCAGAAGCGACAGTGCTTCGGCTTGTGTCGACGCTCACTGAGGCCTACACTCAAATCGCTCAAAACGATCAACTCGAAAACAGTGAACGGACAGCAGTGTGGGAGTGTGACATGACGATGACGACTGAGAGCAAGACCTACCTGCCTGAGGAGGACGTCGCCGGGCGCTTCGCCGAGCTAGTGAAGGAACTTGAGGCCTCCTCCGGTGCGGCGCTGACCATCAATGGTGAGACGATTGAACTCCCCTCCGCGGCGGCTGAGGCCCTGCTGCAAGTCGTAGATGCGATGCGTCGAGGTCTGGCTGTCACGGTGGCGCCGCAGGACCAGCGTCTGACGACGCAGGAGGCGGCTGACGTGCTGGGTATCTCGCGGCCGACGCTGGTCAGGATGTTGGAGGCCGGCGAGATCCCGTTTGAGAAGGTCAGACGGCATCGTCGCCTGTTCCTCACTGACGTGCTGGAGTTCCGTGAGCGTCAGCGTCGGGCGGCGAATGAGGCGCTGTCGGACATGGTGACTGACGCCCAGGCGATGGGCGATTATGACGATGATCCCGCCGAGAGGCACCAGATCCTCAAGGACCTTCGCTCGCAGGACTGAACACTGACATTCGCTGCTTGCCGCAACGGCTGTGAAAGTTCAGTCGTGCCTGGCACAGCGGGGGTATCGGACGAGAAAGACGCTGGCAGACTAGTGCTGCAGCCCGTCTCTGTGTACCGCAATGTCAGCCGCACCTGGCCAAGCTCCACCTGCGCGACCGCGTCCAAATCGCCGTTGCCTGGTACAAGAGAAGCGGTTTGATATCTTACTTTCGCAGATATGAAATCGAGAAACAAATCCGTCGGTAGTCTTTTCAGTGTTGTTAGTGTTTGTAGACCTTTACTCCGACATGGTGGACGACAATACGATTCTTGCTAGAGTCTAGTGCGAAATGAATGCGCCCACACTCATTAGGACTGACTGCGTCACGAACTTTTACGTGCGGGGTGCCGTCGAGCGATAATGAGTCTTCAAAGTTAAACTTTCGAAGCCACGCCAGTTCGTTTCGTTTGAATTTAGAGATCGTCTGGTCTGTCAGTGCAACATTGAGGCCGTAGTTTTCTTTGAACCAGGTGTCTAGGTGAGGTATAGTTCGGCCTCTGGTCTCATATAGTTCTTTGGCGGCTTGTGCGAGTTTGACGAGTTTGTCAGTCATGTCTTCTGGATCGGGGTAATCAATGGACTCCCATGATTTCTTTGCTCGTTCTGTGAATGCAATATAGTCCCCAGAGGCATCGGAAATCGCCAAATAAGTTTTGTTCGGGTTGCTGTGCGAGGTGAGTTTGGGAACCGCATCCCAAGGGTCAATTGGCTTTTCAGACGGACTGGAAGCGATATCTTGATAAGAATTTCTCCAGGCTGCCGCTTCTTGTTTTGTAGTTTCTAATTGCTCCTTAAGGTGTTCAAGTTGATTTTCAAGTTTCGAGCATCGCTCCCTTGCCTGATCGGCGTCTCGCATCGCTTCTTCGCCAATCTCACTTAGCTCATCGTTCGAATCATTGAGTGTTTTAACTTGCTGTTTGAGAGCCTCAATTTCTCCAGCGCTATCTCTTCTCTCCCTTGCTGTATAGGCTTGTGCTAGAAGTTTATTCATGTGTTGATCGTCAATGTCGCGTCGAATTCTATCCCAAATTGTGTCACGTCCTGATCTGAGTGCTGACAACGACCCCAGGCGCTCCGTGAGTCTAGTGGTTATGTCTCGCGGAGAAATAGCAGCGATCTGCTCTGCTGTCCATCGGAGTGGGTGTCCCTGCATGCCCGGCCAAAATAAAATAAGACCTCCAAATGGTATGTTTGCGCCGGGATGAGCTTCGGTAATAGCTCGGGCTGTCACATAGTTCACGGTGAGTATTCTTGTTAGGCCGATAAGCTTCCTGGAAAGCTCGTGAGCCAGCTCCCAAGCGTTCGGAGACTGAAGGTGAATGATGGTGAGCGGTAAGCGATTACTAGAAGCCATGGAATCGGATGCAATTTTCGCTTCATCCAGCGACTTAATCGCCTGAAATTTCCCGTCTACTGCTTGATTGTTGACGCGAAACTTAAGTGTATTATCGTGATCGATTAGTCTAATAAGTCGAGGTTGGAATACGTCGGTTCTAGTGACGGGGACTAATGCATTTGATGTGCTCTTTCTGCCGATTCCAATGCGGAGTTGAACGCCGTTCTCGTCCTCTCCAAGCGTGACTCGTGTCGTGAGCTCCATGTCAGAGCCGTCATGTTGCGATACTATAAGTTTAATGGCGTGACTCTTAGAGTGTGAAAGAGTGCTCCATTCTGCTTGGCGGGGAATCTTTTGATTGTGTACTTTTCCGGGGATGGGTGTGTACTGTCCCGAATGAAGTAAGGAAGTGAATTGTAGGGGGTTCTCTTTGTTGGAAAGCCATGTAGAGATATGACGTAGAACTCTGTTGTAGGCATCGTCGCCGATGATCGAGAAGTTTACAACATAGAGTAACTGCAAGATAGTGCTCCGTTCTCGTGAGAAGTTGTCTCGTCCTGACGATTTTTCGGACAGGATAAGGGTGTGCTTTTTTGGTAGACGTGGTGTGGCCGTGATAGTCGAAAGAGAGGTGCGCTTAGCTTGACATCCTTGCCGTCAGTTTCGAATTCTAGCAGCATATGGTGATTGAGGTTAGAAAATAACTACATGTATGGCAGTGTTAAATTGAAAGTAATTGAATTGAGATAAAGCTGAGTTGATTCTGAAATTAACTATCGAGGTAATAATCGGGTTCTGGGGATTCTGTTGCGTTTGGATTCGAAACGTCAACTGTGACCCAGTCAAGTTTTGCTTGTGGTATCGCGTCTAAAGTACTGTCGCCCGGTGCGAGAGCCGCGGTTGAGGTATGAAGGCTCGTAGGCGGACCATGAGAGGTGCTGTGGACGACGTCTTGCGTGGCCGGGTACAGGATTCCTGTACTTGGCGACGTGGAACATTCCCGGCTGGAGTGGTATGCGCCCGGTCGTACGGGAACGCTCCTGCTGCCGCGTGGGAGCCTCTACTCATCGCACCCAGTCTTCAACATAGGCGGCCAGGGCGGCTTGGACGCGGTGCTTCTTTTTGTCGTGGCCGTCATCGCCGACCGAGCGGCGGAACCTGGAGGTGGGCGGCAGAATCCTCGTGATCGCGGTTTCCTCGGTGGGCACGTACCCGTCCCGCAAGGCTGCCTCCACCAGTGCCTTCGCCGGCCCCTCGCGCAGCCGTTCATCGCGGATGATCGCTGCCAGCTCCTCGCTACGCCGCTGTTCAATGAACGCCCGCCACTGCTCGTCCACGTCCCCGAAGGCCGACACCGTGTGCACGAAGTCCTCAATGAGGTCGCGCTTGTTGCGCAGGCTGGGACTGGAGGTCACCGCCCGGCGGATTTCCACCGGGATCTCCTTGTCCTCGCCATCTCCCGCCTCGCCCCGGTGCTTCTTCACCAGCATGAGGACGTAGTCGACTCCCACCTCCACCTGCTTGACCAGCTCGATCTCGAAGACGAGATCGTCGTTGACGACCTCCTTCTCCACGTCGGCGGCCCGCCGCATCTCGGCATACAGGTCCACATACACGCTGCGGTAGTCCTGGAACTCGGCTTCGCCGATGACGTCGTCGTCTCCGAAGTCGTCAAAGCTCGCCAGGATGTTGCGCAGCCGCAGGATCTTCCCGAACTTGCGGATGAACTCCTTCTGCTCGGCCTCCGAGGCGATCATCTGACCCGGCTCGAACCTGGCCCGCAGCTCGTTGATCTTCTCCAGGTAGTCCTCCAGGTACTCCTTGTACGGCTTGAGGAGCACCAGCCTGCCGGCGGCCTCGTTGCCGAACAGGGCGATGGCCTCATCGGTCTCCTCCTGCAGGTCCCGGAAGCAGACCACGTTGCCGTAGGTCTTGACCGAGTTGAGGATCCGGTTCGTGCGCGAGAACGCCTGGATGAGCCCGTGCGTGCGCAGCGACTTGTCCACCCATAGGGTGTTGAGCGTCTTGGAGTCGAACCCGGTGAGGAACATGTTGACCACGATGACCAGGTCGATCGTCCGCTCCGCCAGCCGCCGGGAGATGTCCTCGTAGTAGCCTTCGAAGCCCTGTGCGCTCGTGTCGTAGGCGGTGCCGAACTGCGCGTTGTAGTCGCGGATCGCCTCATCGAGGAAGGCACGGTCGTCGGCGGTCAGCTGCGAGGGGTCCACGGCCTCATCGGCCAGTGTCTCACCGGGCGCGTCGGCGTTGGGCGCGTAGGAGTAGACGATGCCGACGCTTAGGCGCCGGTCCGGGGCCAGCCCCTCCTGCTGCCGCTTGAACTCCATGTAGTAGGCACGCGCCGCCCGGATCGACGCCGTCGGGAACGGGAATCCTGTTCCCGGCCGCGTGGAATGTCTCCATGTGTTGAGGGGGTGGGGTCAGGTGGTGTTTGC
>NZ_VICB01000022.1 GCF_006546835.1 Actinomyces johnsonii
TCCCGGTTCAGGGCAGTGGCCCAGTGCTCGCTCCTTGCCGACGCCCGGTGCCGATGAAGACCTCGATGTCCTCGATATTCATCTTCGTGCCGCCTCTCGCTGTATGGGTGCGGGGCCAGCCGGTGGACGACAGGTCCCGCACCCACGTTACGAAAGACCTCACACACTGCGGGCCGTTCCCCTTATCAGCGGTCACCAGCGCCCGGCTGCTGCGGGTGACAACACCCCCCCCGGATCATCTAAGGACAGGGGCAAGACATCATGCCCACAGCAGCTGGCCCAGCCCCGGACCACCCGGGACCACCAACAAGGTAACGGGCGTCGCCTGAAGGACGCCGACATCGAGTTCATGACCGCACCGACCGCAGGTGCGGGACGCTCTGCGGACAGCCAGAGGCGGCACCCCATGAATAGTATCCGTGTCCTGAAAAAGAACCTCTAAGAAGAATATGATGAGGGTGCGTGGTATTCGAACTGATGAGACTGTGACGGATTGACCGTGGAGGCTCAGCGTATTTCAGTCATATATCAGTATTGCGTCGGTTCTGTGACGCCTTCGATGCTGGCTTGCGACCAGGTAATACTCATGGTGGTTTGTCCTGTGCGCCATCATATGGGTGGCCCTCGAACACCCGACCAGGAAGTAATTCGATGAAACGTGTGATCACCTACGGCACTTATGACCTGCTCCACTATGGTCATATTGCACTGCTGAAGCGCGCACGAGCGCTGGGTGACTTTCTGGTGGTGGCGCTCTCCAGTGATGAGTTCAACGCTGGAAAAGGGAAACGGGCCTACTTCTCATATGAGGAACGAAAGGCGATGCTCGAGGCCATTCGATACGTGGACCTCGTGGTTCCAGAGCTGACCTGGGGGCAGAAGATCGAGGACATTTCCAAGTACGATATTGATGTTTTCGTCATGGGTGACGACTGGAGCGGAGAGTTCGACGAACAGCTCAAGGGGCTGTGTGAGATCGTCTACTTTCCCCGTACCCCCGAAGTATCGACGAATCGGATCAAGAAAGATATGCGTCTGCGCTGAACAGAGACGTCTTGATGTGGGAAAGTGAAGAACCTGAAACGGCAATACGAGCCGATGCAGAGCGAAATCTACAGGAGAATGAAGACAGTTATGGGTGCCGAGGACGCTGTCCTCAGAAGCATCGACTGCACTGTTTGAGAGTCTCCAGGCTGAGGTAACGGCGGCCTTCACTTCGGTCCGCTTGTCGGCCTGTTCGGTCGGGACGGCGCCGACCAGACGGATGTTGGAGTGGTGGTCGGGGAAGTACGAGCCGGTCCGCAGCTTGGGGACAGCCACGTCGATCGTGCCTCACCGGGTGCCGGGGCCCGGTGGCGGCAGCCGTTGCGCCGACCCCTGCGCTCGGAGCAGGCCTGCCCGTACTCGGCGCCGCACACGCCCCCTGCCGGCAGCGGGCCACGATGGCGCCGGTCATCCTCACCCATAGCTTCAGCCCGCACGCAGGCAGCAGATTCGTGCACGCGAGCTGGGCCTTGAGGACTGGGGTGAGGCGAAGACCAGTAACCCTCTGGGAGCTGCTACAACCTTGTGCTCACCCGTGTGGAGGCCGACTGCATCGCCAGAATCGGTGACGGCCTCCGTGGCGACCCTGCCTCGTCGAGTCCCTCGCCGTAGCCGAGTACGCCTGCGCCGAGGTCGTCGGCAAGCGCTCCCACTACCTGCACCTGAGAGGCCCGGATCTGCTGGTGCTGTGCTTCGCCGACTGGGGACACCGCTATACGGCCTCCGTCTCCGGGTTTACGCTGGTGGCCCGTACAGATCTGGCGTGCGACGTCAGTTTTCCCGAGAAGACCCTCGGGGAGGGCGTCGGTTTCCTTAACGAGTGCGTAGGTGCTGGGGTCCGTATTTATTCGGCCTCCCGGTTCGGGTATGTCCAGCGCCGCGGAGCGACTTTCGGACACACCTGGGATATCTCCACCATGGAGCTGCTTATGACGTCCACCATTGGTCATTGGGGACCGCCCCACGAAATGGAGATGCCCACCTCATGAACACCCGCAGCACCGAGACCATGCACGTCATCATCATCGGTTCCGCAGGTGGTCAGGACACGCTCGACTCTCTTCAGCGGGACCTTCCCGAAACCGGGATCGCTCCCATCGGCTGCCCCGATCCGACAGTCGTGGCCCAGGCCCTCAGACCGCTGCCCGCCGGAAGCCGGATCCTGTTCCTGAAGGCCGGTGACAGGGTTGAGCCGGGCTACCTCACCTCTTTGGCCCAGCGCGGATCGAGCGACGCCGTCGGGCCCCTCTTGACGCCGTCAGCGGTGATCCGCCCCGACGGCACCCGGGATGACCGTCTTCAGTGGCGTTTCAACCACGGCAGTCGCATTGTGGACTTGACCGCCGAGCCTTACATCTTTCCCGACACCATCAGCGGTGTCGTGCTCACCGTTCCCCGGCGAGGTCTGCCGGACTGGGGCAGTACGGGCCCTCTTCGCAATGTCGACGACGCCGATGGTTCCGGCGGTGATAACGAGAATGCTGGCCTGAGCGGGCTCATCGCCCATATTGCGGCCAACGGCAACCGCCTCGGCCTCCACGACGGCCCCGCTGTCATCCGCCATGCCTCGCCTCCCCCCGGTGCCTGGGGCGAGGCCGACCATTACCGCCACCTGCTGGGCACGATCCTCCCGACATGGCTTCAGGCCGACGACCCTCTCCCCGCTTGGGTCCACCAGCTCGTCATCCATCGCCTCATCCAGGTCGCCGAGGCCGACCGGGGGCTGCGCTACCCCTCAGCCGGGCTTACGGCCGTTGAGCGCACCGAGGTGGCCCGGCTTCTGCGTGCCGTCGCCCAACGCGTTCCCGCCGCCCAGATCGAGGCGTACTGCTCCACGCCACTGGCAGTGGGGCGCCGTACCGCGTTGGCGGCCATGGCCGGGGGCCCCATGCCTGCTCCGGTCCTTCCTCCGAGCCGCAGATTCCGCCGCGACCAGAAGGCCACCTACTTCTATACCGGTGCCAAGCCGACGGAGCAGTGGAGAGTTGACGGCGCCTGGGTCAGCCCCACCAGCGCCAAGACGGTCGACCTCCGCTACTTCGACGAGGTGGTGCTCCACGAGCGCATCGTCTGGCTGCCCAAGGGAAAGATCTCCGCCGTCATCAACGGTCAGGAACTTCCCGTCGCCCCCTACCAGGGCGACCCCAAGCCCCCCGAAACTGTGCCTGGTCACCGCAGGCGCAACTCGTCATCGCCCGGACTGCGCCGGCGTCTGGCCAGGATGTTCAGCCGCGGCACCACGGAGGACCGGGGACGGCAGACTGCTGCGTCATCGGCCTCGACGGCGCCCTCGCCACCGTCGTCCTCAGCGTCTTCCTCGGTCTCGTCCGCGGCACCCTCCCCGTACACGGCCTCGTCCCCGACCGACTGGCCCCGAACCTGGCTATACATGGACCGCCACGACAGCGCCGGTGACAACGCCGAGCCGCTGTACCGCCATGCCCGTACCCACGCCCCCAGCGTCCGTCACATCTTCGTCATCGAACGCACCTGCCCGGACTGGGACCGGCTCGCGCAGGACGGCTTCGTCCTCATCGACCCCACCGGTCCGGGCTTCGACGCCGCCTGGACCGGCGCCGAGACCATCCTCCTGTCCGATATCGGTGACCCCCTCATCGAACACCGGCTCACCACCGGCTCGGGCACGGGCTCCGATCAGCGCGTCGTCTTCCTCCAGCACGGCATGACCATGCGCGACATGTGGCGCTGGTTCAACAGTATCCGCCTGGACGTCGTCATATGCGCCACCACACCCGAGCAGACGGGTCTTACCGCGGACCACACCTCCTACACGCTCACTGACCGAGAGGTCTGGCGCACTGGATTTCCCCGCCATGACCACCTCTACAGTCTGCTGGGACAGAAGCGGGACCGCATCCTGCTGGCCCCCACCTGGGACCCGGAGGTCGCACGTGCTCTGAAGACCGATCCTGGCGCCGTCGGGCTTCTCAACGATCTCTACCGGCCCTGGCTCGAGCTGGCCGCAGGTCTGACTCGTACAGGACACCGTGCCGTCCTCTTCGCCCACCCCAAGCTCGCGCTGAGCGCTCCTGAATGGTTCAAGGCCCTGGGCATCCCGGCGGTCACTGGACGAGGACTTCCCGACCAGCTCGTCCGCTCGTGGGCAGTTGTCTCCGACCGGTCCTCCGTCCTCGACGAGGGCATGGTCGCCGGCTGCGTCGGTATCGTCTGGGACCCCCGCGGCCGATCGGACACGGACCACTACCGAGCCCGGCACGAGGCCATAGGCGCCATCGGCGCTGACACCTCCGCGCAGGTGTACCAGGCGGTGGAGGATGTCGTATCCGGACGGGTCCTCGCCCCCGAGGACCTCATCCTGCTCGACGCCGGAGCCTGTGCTCGCCTCACCAAGCAGCTCCGTCGCAACACGATTTGATACGCGCTTGCCCCCGTCCACCACGGGAAACGAGCTCCGCACCCGCTCGACTTCCGGTTCTGGGACGGAACCGTCCGAATCCATTCCTTTCGCCGGCCGGATCGTCGATGCGCCCGGTGCCGTCTGCCGCCATGACAAGTGGGCCTCCGGCGGTTCCCCGGCTCGGACCGCCTGGTCAGAGCCGGGGCGCTACGTCGCCCGGATCCTCCGCAACCCGTGGAAGCACCTCGGTGTCAGGGGGCGGGCCAGCATCCCGCTACGGACGGACCTACTGGAGGTCGCCGTGGTGCGCGACGGCGAGGTCGTGGAGCTCTGCACCGGCGAGTTCGCCGGTGCGCAGGCCGAGCCTGCACGCTGTGCCGCGAACGATATCGGCCGGCTCCCCACTGGAATCACGGCGGGCAACGCTAGTCCGGAGGCGACGCTCCCCGGGTTCCCCTGTTGCCGAGACGGCCACGGTCGACACGGGAGGGCTGAGTTAGTGTCCTTGGGCTTCTTCGGCGTCGTCGGTGAGGTAGGTGATGATGCGTACGAGGTCGTAGGGGGTGGAGGTTTCGGTGGTGGTGATGGTGCCTTCGATTGTGTGCCAGTTGGTGTGGCCGGTGGGGCGGTATCTGGTTGTCCAGGTGGTGGTTAGGGTGGTGGTGATGTTCTTGTCGGTGTGTTTGTAGTGGTGGGTGACGGTGTGGTTCGGGTAGGGGGCTCCGGGGTCGGTGGTGGTTGTGGTGGTTCCGTCTCCCCAGTTCCAGGTGTAGGAGATGGGGGTGAACTCGACCTCGATTGCTGTGTCCAGGATGGTGGTGGTCTGGTAGCGGGGGGTGGGGTCGGTGTAGACGATGAAGGCTTTGGAGATGATGACTTTCGGGCCGGGTGGTTGGCGGGTGATGCCCGAGCCCTGTGCGATGAGTGTGGCGGCTTGGCGGGTGGTGATCGTGATCGTGCGGGGGCCGCCGTTGGGCTCCTCGGGTCCGGAGGGCTGGAGCAGCCCGTTGTTCACGCAGTGAATCTCAGGGTGTTCGTCGCCGTTGTCGGTGCATTTTTGGTGGGGTTTCTCGTCCCACATCGACGGGTCAGAGGCCGTCACCTTCGGACGAGGCGGCGACGCGGCGTCACCAGAGTCAGAGGGGCCTTCCTCGGTGATGGTCTCGCTTTTTTCTCCGCGAACATTAGGGGTGTTATCTTGTGTCTGGAATGAGTAGGAGATATCGCCTTGTGAAGATTTGTCTCCGTAATTGTTTTCAGTGCATAGTGGGAGGTGGGTGGCCATAACGAAACTCAGTAAGACAGCACGGTAGATCATTCTGATTCAACCCTCACTCCACCAATCATCCATCGACCATTGCTGTAACGTACAGCAAAGTCAAGTACCTCATCCTCAGTTGGACTTGATGTTTCGGCGGCTTCCTCTCCTCCTGGATGGGATGTGATCGTTTGATGACTTACGGTGGCTTCAACCCTGTTGTAGTCGTACCCCTCAAGCTTTTCATAATACCTAATGTTACTGACATCCTGTTCCCACTTGTCAGCCCACCCTCCTGCGTTGTGTAGATTCGTGGCGTTATCGATTGTTGAGTGGCAGAACTTGCACTGGTTTTCGCTCATGGCTGCGAGTTCGGTGGTGTTGCCGGTTACGTAGGCGTAGCGGTAGAGGTCGAGGAAGTAGCCGACGCTGGCTGCTGCGCCTTCTGCGGTTTCCTCGTTCATCTGGTCGGGTTTGATGGGTGCGGGTTCGGCTAGGGCGGTGTCGCGCTGGGTCTTGAGTTCGGGGGTCAGGGCGGCTTCTCGGGAGGCGGTCGCTGAGGCGTTGGCGTCGGCGATTCCCTTCTCGGCCCGGGCGACGGCTGCAGACGCGCTGGCACTGGCGCTCGCACTGGCCTCCGCCCGCGCGTCCTTCAGCGCGCAGCCCGCCGCCCCCAGGGCCAGGACGCATACCACCGCCAAACCGGCGGCCGCCCGGCGGCGCCCCAGACGAGAACCGGACCGACCGCACTCGGCGGCCGCCCTGTGCGCTCGTACGCGAGTCAGAGATCGTAGGGACGTGCTCATCACCGATAGCCTCCTCGCCACCGAAACAACTCCTCAGGCCACCTGGGCGGGCGGCAGTGCCCGTCCGAGCGGTGTATTGACATTACCTGCACACACGCCCCGACCGCCAGACTTTGACACGGCCCTGTGGAAAACTCCGAGCCGGTTCTTCGAGCGGCATGGACGAGTCCTCGAAGTTTTGGAGGATTGATGGAGGTCAGAGCACCGGCGCGAGGCTGCGGGGAGCCTGAGCGATCTCCAGCTCGTCGGCGATCCAGGAGTACAAGGAATCGACGTAGTGGAACGGGGCTGAACCCCGGCGATGCGCGTCATCGGCGATGACGAGCTCGTCGGGGACGTGCAGGATCCGCACATCGGTTTCCCTGCGGACCAGGTCGATGTAGCGGGGCATCACCCAGTTGGCCTCCATTGCCGCCTGTCCCCAGCTCGGGACCATCGACTCGCCGGAGGTGGTCCTCGTAGCCCATGGCACGTTGATCAGAATCGTCTTGTCCGTGAGGCCGAGTCGATCCAGGAGACTGCCGAAATGCAGAAGGGCAGGCCTCCACAGGTGTAGGTGCTCCGCTGTCCCCAGCTCGAGAAACCTGGCGGCGAGTCCCTTGTAGAGGCCCGCCGTCAGAGCTTCTGCCGAACGGGTCAAGAAGGCCCCGGGAGCCGTCTCCAGGACGCCAAGACGCTCGTCGGTCAGGTCCCACAGCAGTAGATCCGTGCGTGCGGCGACGGATGTCAGCTGCGCCTCCAGGTTCCCCACCATGTCGGACAGAAAGGAGCGACGGGCGAAAGGCGATGGCAGTAACGATAGATCGACGTCGCCCACATCCGCCGGCCTTCCCGCACTAATGAGGGATTGGCGGGCGACATAACGTTCGACGCTCCAGCCCCGTTTCTCCATCTCGCGGGCCGCGTCCCTGGCCACGCAGGATCCGTAGACGGTGATTCGTCCTGTCAGCGTACTTTTTGTACTGCACATGGTCATACTCCTCGAGCGTGTCGGTAAGGCGATGTGCGACTCTCTGAGTGCTGGATCCGCACCCCTGCCGGTTTCCACTTCTCCCGACACGCGGTCAGGGTCGTGATGGCCTTCTCCGGCTTGTTCTTGGTGGTGTTCCAGGACCGCCATCGGTAGTCATGAGTGATCTGGGGGCCTGGGCCGTCCTCGATGAGCTCACCGTTCATGAGCCATAGTGCTCGGGTGCGCATCTCCTCGATGACCTGCGTGGCGCCGACTTCGGGAGCCCAGTAGTGGATGAGAAGAGGGAACCGCATGTCCTTACCCCGCTCTGTGTGGTGTGGGGACAAGATTTGGTGCTCCGATGACGGAGGGTATCTGCAGATGGAGGAGCAGGATCATGGCTATGCGGGATGAAGCGTCCAGAGCCGGCCGCGGGTGGGAAGGCTGTTCACCGCCGGCGGGAGCAGGAGACGGCGGCCAGATCCGCCAGAAGAACCGATCTCCAGAGCATGCCGGCGCCCACCGCAGGGAGGACTCCAAGACGCTGCATACAGTCCAACCGGGCCCCATCCCCAGGGCGAGACGGAGGACGGGATGGGCGTTGACCGACAGGGAGAACACGGTCCCGCTGAGACCAACCAGTGCGAAGGTGAGCATCGTCGCCAGACCTGTGAGAACGACGTCGAACTTCGTTATGACCCGGACCGGGCTCCGATCGCGCGTCGCCATGAGGACGGCCGCCCAGGCAGCGAGCGAGGCTGTTAGAACGACGGTGAGTCCGTAGCCACGGGGGACAGGGCAGTGGTGAAGGGAGTCGATTCTCGCCACGCCCATGATGCGGGCCCTCCTCAGAATCGGTATGGCGGTTGCGGTCGGGGGCACGGAGATGACAGCGGTCGCCACAAGCCCGCTCAAGAGCAGGACGCTCATGAGGCAAGCATCTGCAGCTCCAGGGTTCGTCGTGCTCCAGCCCGCCACCTTTATCGGCCTCTCCACTGGTCCGTCATGGCGACAACCGATCCACCGACACTGGCCGTCCGCGGCAGCAGGTGCACCTCCGTGATGAGATAGCGGTAACAGGATTCGGCCATGAATCCCGCGCCTGCGACAACGATGAATGGCATGACCCGTGTGGACGCCCACGGTCAGTGCTGCTATGTCGCGCACCGTGCCGTCACCTGAATGAGAACCGCGGCCGTGATTCCTGTCAACAACATGCGGGGGCGGAGAAACCGATGCGTTGACATGAGCATCCTGATAAGGCTTGCCAGGCATAGTCATAGTGCCCGGAAGGTCATGTCTCGACGTGCTGCCGAGAAATCGGTAAGGAGATAGGGCGCCGAGGTGGACAGGGACGGGGAACCTGAGGTTGCGCGAGCGGGCCCCGTGAAGGTCCGAGTGGGGGTGACGACGACCACTGGCGACCTCCAGACCGCTGGGATGGGTGAGGCCCGGGAGGAAGGCCTTCTTTACTTGCTTTCTCACAACGTTAGTTGTGTCGGACAACTGTAAAAGCGGCCGTCGTCATGATTGAGCTGTCTGCAATCAGAATGTGACGTTCACGGCCTGCCGTGACTGGGCTGAAACTCCCTGTAATCGTTGTGATACCAGGGAATACCGGGGTTCGGTCACATGACGGCCTCAGCTGGTTCTCGTGCGCTTCTGGCCCTGGCTCTCAGTTCGGCGCATTCATTGGGTTAAACGATAATGGGTGACGGTTGCCATAGTCGGCAGCCTGCTGCAGAGGAGTAACAAGGGGGTTTTGAGGGGGGAGAACTGCCTAGACTTAACGGCAAGCGCGTTGAATCTCCATACGCGCAATCAACGACAACATGATCGGTTTTTGTATGATTCGCACAAAAATCGATCGCTCTGATCCTGAGGACAATTCTGATGAAACGTGTGATCACCTATGGCTCCTTCGACCTGCTCCACTACGGGCACATCGAGCTGTTGCGTCGAGCCAAGGCGATGGGTGACTATCTGATTGTCGCACTGTCTACCGACGAGTTCAGCGTCTCCAAGGGAAAGTGCGCCTACTTCTCCTATGAACAGCGCAAGGCGATGCTCGAGGCCATTCGTTACGTGGACCTGGTCATCCCCGAGCAGACATGGGGTCAGAAGAGCCAGGACATCGACGAGTACGGCATCGATGTCTTCGTCATCGGAGACGACTGGGTTGACACCTTCAACGAGCAGCTCGAAGGGCGCTGTGAGATCGTCTATCTGCCGCGGACCCCGGAGATCGATGCTTCGCGGATGCAGGAGTGCTGCCAGGCTGAGGAGGATTGAGCGCTGTGAGCCGCGTCAGACGCGACGGCTGTGTCCGGGGCCGAAGTAGACGTCGTCGAGCGTGGCGGTCAGCAGGGAACGCTGACGCAGGATGTCGATGATCTGTCCGTAGAGCTGGGTGACGGTGGGGAAGTTCGCGTGACCGATAACGATGTGCTGCGCGAGCAGCCACTTCTGCGCCTCTCCGAGGAGCACGTCCTGTGTGAGCAGGCCGGAATCTCCGAACGATCCGTACCACATGGTCGCGGTCGTGTAACCCGCTTTGGCGCAGGCCGAGTCGGTGAAGGAGTTGCGACCGCCGTAGGGAGGTCGGATGAAGGGCGCCCCGGTGATGCCGTAGGTGTTGCGCAGCAGGTTCTCACACTGGGTGAGCTCGTCGATGATCTCCCCCTCTGACAACGTCGTCAGATCCGGGTGCGTCCAGGTGTGGTTGGCCAGCTGAACCTGCCCCGATTCCACGAGGGGCGCCAGCTTGTTCCGGTTGTCGGTCCAGCTCGGGTAGACGCCCGTGACGAAGAAGGTCAGGCGGACTCCCGAATCCTTGGCGAAGTCCAGATAGGCGTCCACGACTGAGGAGTCAACGCCGTCGTCGACGGTGATGGCCACGACGTTGCCGACGTTCTCCGGAAGGCTGGTGATGAGTGGATCCACCGGGGTGGGAGCGGGTAGCGGGGGTGGCCCGTCCTGAAGGTGCAGGGGGCTGAGCGAAGGTGTCGGGGAAGGCGTCTGCGAGGGGGACGCGGCCCCCGAGGGCGAGGCCTGCGTAGGGGGCGGGGTCGACGAGGCGGAGCGGGATGTCGGCTGCATCTCAGCACAGGCGGTGAGGCAGCCTGCGGTTCCGGCGGCCAGGGCGAGCAGGAAGTCACGGCGTTGCATGGGAGAGACTTTCTCGAACATCAGGTTGCGAGAGCATCAAGCAACCCGAGGGCCTAATAACACAAGAGGGGATAGAAGTGCTCAGGTGAGTTGCGTCTCCAGCGTCGGCACCGGAGCGTTGTCAGGATTTGCCCCGGGCTCGCGGTATCGCGTCCGTCGAATCTCTCAGTCAGACGGAACCTTGACAACGAGAGGGACGTACGGCTTACCCGAAACCGAGGAGCGGGGTGGCTGACGGGGTTTGAACCCGCGACCTCCTGGACCACAACCAGGCGCTCTGCCGACTGAGCTACAGCCACCGTGTACGGCAAAAGCCGCAACGAGTCGGTACTGTATCCGCTCAGCTCCTCGTGCACCAAACCGAACTCGGTGCACTGCGTCACGTCGTGAATGTGATCGATCCTCTCACCTGGTTGGTTCTTCCAGGATGCGTTCGGCTGCCTCCTTGCATTCCTGAGAGCTCGGCCCCTCGCCGTGCGGGAACAGAACTGCGCGGTAGTAGCGCAGCTCGTCGATGGACTCCAGGATGTCCGCCAGCGCACGGTGCCCCCCGGCCTTCTTCGGGGCATGGAAGAAGGTCCTGGGGTACCAGCGCTTGGCCAGTTCTTTGAGGGAGGAGACATCCACGATCCGGTAGTGAAGGTGCTCGATGAGCTCGGGCATGTCGCGCGCCAGGAACGCCTTGTCCGTGCCCACCGAGTTCCCGGCGAGCTGGGCGGTCCGGGGCTCGGGCACAAGGGAGGTCACATAGTCCAGGACCGTCTTGCGAGCCGCCTCCATGGTCAGCCCGCCCTCCAGCTCGGTGAGCAGCCCTGAGGATGTGTGCATATTCCGCACGTAGTCACCCATCCGCTCTAGCGCGTCGGCAGGAGGTCTGATGAGTACATCGATTCCCTCGGCCAAAGGCTTGAGCTCGTAGTCGGTGACGACGACGGCGACTTCGATGAGCGCATCAGTGCTCAGTTCCAGGCCCGTCATCTCACAGTCGATCCACACCAGTGGGTCTGAGGTTGTCATCTGCTTGCTCACGGGATCCACTCTAGTCGGCATTATCGGTCTTCAGGTCGGCGGGCTGATCGCGAACGCGGTGCGATTCACGGCGAGCACGTGGCAGGGCCGCCCGGCTCGCGCGAATATCGCGATAAGGTCTCTTTGGAACCTGCCATCCTTTGAGCGACACGGAGCCCTCATGACGACCCAAAGCCCCGCCTCCCGTCACCTCGGAAGCTCCTACATCATGGAGTCCCGGATCGGGGCAGGCGCCCAGGGCGAGGTCTGGCGAGGTCGGCGCACTGACTCCCGCGAGGTCCTGGCCTTCAAGGTGCTGCGCGCCGATCTGGTGGAGAATCCCGACGTCGTCGATCGCTTCATCAAGGAGCGTTCGACGCTGCTGCGAGTGCGTAGTCCTTATGTCGTCGCCATTCGCGACGTCGTCATCGAGGGATCCACCTTCGCCATCGTCATGGACTACGTCAACGGCGGGGACCTGCGTGATCTTCTCAGGGCCCGCGGTTCGTTGCCGCCCGCGCAGGTGGCCTCCCTGGGGACGCGTATCGCTCAGGGGCTTTCCTCGGTCCATCGGGCTGGAGTCGTTCACCGAGACATCAAGCCCGCCAATGTTCTGCTCAGCTCGCGTCCGAGCAGAGGCGGCGATCCGGCTGAGACGGTGGCGACCGGGGTTGCTCCAGGATGGGGTATGCCGGAGGCCGTTGTCCCTCGACTGGCCGACTTCGGGGTGGCACGGATCTGCGACACCTTCTCCGCCTCTCACCTCACAGGGGTCATCGGTACTCCGTTGTACATGGCTCCGGAGATCCTATCGATGCAGGCTCCGACCTCCGCCGCCGATATCTACTCACTGGGCATCATGCTCTATGAGATGAGCTGTGGGACAGCTCCGTTCGTGGGAGAACCCGCCCAGCTGCTCAGCCAGCACGCTCGACGAGACGCAGGCCGCCCCGACGGTCTTCCCGACGTCCTGTGGGAGCTCATCGCCTCGATGATGGCCAAGCAACCCAATATGCGCCCCGCCATCGAATTGGTCGCTCAGCGCCTGGAGGCGATGCAGTCCGCGTTGGCGGGTATGCCCGCAGCTCCGAGGCTCGCCTCACCACCGCAGTCGACGGCTTCCGTGGTCCCTTACGACTGGGACGCCCCGTCGCCAGCGGATGCGGCGACGGCTCCGACGGTGCTTTCTGGTTTGACTCAGGCCACAGTGACAGCATCCGCCATACCGACTCTGGTGTCCGGACAGAGTGTCAACGTTCCGGGTGGCCTCGGTCAGGCCTCTGCTGTCGGCGGCGCTCAGGCAGGTGCGGGAGCCCCTGTTCCGATGGCGACGAGTATGCCCGGCGGTTACGCCGCCAATACGGCAGGCACGACTCCTCCCGCTTCCTTCTTCCCCCAGACCGGTCCCCAGGGGACGGGCTACACGCCTGCCGATGCGGCTGCTCTCGCCCCGAGGCGCCCGCGTCGCCGGTGGTGGATGGCGGCGGCCGCGGTCGTCACGGTTCTGGCAGTGGTGGGGGCTGGTTGGTGGTATTTCTTCTCCGGGCCGAGTGTCGACAGTACATGGCCGGCGGCGCTGCCCGAGGGCAACCGCGTTCAAGAGGACCAGCGCTACACCGAAGTCGATGATCCCTATCTCTCCGCGGACGGGAGCAGGCTCTTGTACTCCAACATGAGCAAGGTGCACCTGTTCGATCTGACGCGGAAGGGCACCAGCAAGGTGTGGAGCGGGGAATGCGACGAGGCCCGCTTCTGGGCGGGCACATCGTTGCTGTGCAGCAGTACAAGCGGGCAGGCCACGCTGGTCAGCGACAGCGGCAAGACCTCCAAGGCCCCGTTCCCCGAGGGATCCACCTTCCTGGGCGCCACGACCGACGTCGCAGTGATCTCCTCCGGCGAGGGAACGGCCTCAGACGGCCCTCTGATCGCCTATGACGCGGCCGGCAAGGAGAAGTGGCGTGCGGGCGGACACTATGAGAAGGGACGGGTGCGCAACGGGTTCGTCCTCGCCTATGAGAGCAAGTCCAAACAAATCCAGGTGCTGTCCGCCAAGGATGGTGCCGTCCTGATGTCCGAGACCGGCGATAGGCCCAACTTCGACAGCGACACACAATTGCCTGGCGGGGTCAATATCCAGACCGGCCCGGAGGCCTTCTCCCGCATCACCTCCTCAGGCGCGACGATCTACGATGCTGACGGCAGTGAAACGGGCACCGTATCGGGAAGCTTTACTGAGAAGCACCAGTGGGCCGCGTCGGTTCCCCTGGACGCATCGGCGCTCAAGGAGGCCTACACGTCGTTGGCGAAGGCGTCGTCCTCGACCACCCCTGTCATCGGTCCCCGGGGCACCATCAACGTCTCGATCGACGTGAAGGCGTGCACGGCCAAGGTCGGCGACAAGAAGCTCGCGCTTCCGGAGCCCGCCAAGGGCGAACAGTGCGTCATCAAGCCCATTGGTGGTTTGAGGGACGGCCAGCTCCTCATGCAGGTTGGCAAGCAGGGTTATATATCCGACGAGACCGGTGCTCTGGTCGTCGCCGTCTCCCCGGATTCCGGAAAAATCGGGTGGAAGACTCAGGGGACCTACGTCGCCACGGTGCCGCCGCTGGGCGGGGGCAGCAGCGGCGCCCGCCTGATGCTTGGGCAGGGAGGCACCTACAACTACGACCTGGTGGTGTCCAGCGTTACCAGCAGATAACCGAGATACGCTGCCGGGGTGCCAACCAGTATCTGGTTGGCACCCCGGCACCTGTATAGGAGTTCGAGGGGATCAGCGCCGCCCGCGGCGGGCCAGGGCGATGTAGCAGGTCACCATGCAGGCCAGGCCGATGGCCGAGAGCATGCCGTAGTCCGTCAACCACTGCGCGGTCTCGTGCTTCCACAACGCGTCGTCGCGGTTGGGCAGGATAGCGAGCATCTCCAGGGTGGAGGAGGCCATCGCATAGCCCCATCGAGATGGCATGAACCACGCCAGCTGCTCGAAGACCGCACGTCCTGCGATCGGGATGATTCCACCGGAAAGGACCAGCTGAGCCATGATGACCACAACCAGCACCGGCATGACCTGCTCGGAGGAGGAGACCATCGCCGATACCGCCAGCCCCAGAAGACCGGAGACGAAGGCGACCGACCAGCAGCAGAAGGCCAGCTCTACCCCCGGCCAACCGTCGAGGATGACGGCGTCACTGGGACCCTTGTTGAGCGCGAGGGCGATCCCCATCATCAGTGCGGTCTGAACGGTGGTGATAAGAGCCAGAATGGTCGCCTTGGAGAAGAGGTAGGCGCCGGATCTCAGACCGACCGCTTTCTCCCGCAGAAAGACATCGCGTTCCCCGATGAGGTCGCGGATCGTGGCCGACATCCCGGAGAAGGCCGCCCCGGTGATGAGGATGACCAGAAGCTGTAGGGCCTGACTGGAGTACTTGACGATCGTGGGTGTGGGATTCTCCGGCGTGGGCGGTTTGGGCTCTGGGTAGTGGGGGACCGCAAACCCGTCGCTTCCCTCGATCGCCTTGGTCAGCAGCCCCATGATGATGGGGAGCAGCAGCATGAAGGCAAGGTAAGAGGGGTCCGCTGCAACGATTCTGAGCTGGCGGCGCACCAGGGTCGAGACCTGTCTGAGTACGGACTGCTGCTTGGGCGGACGCTCCTGTGTGGCCGGTCCGGCCGCCGCCGCGGGAGCTCCACCGCGGCGCGTGGAGGGCACTGTGGCCTCCATGTACTGGCGCAGCTCCGCGGTGTGGTTGCGAATGAGCGCGTAGACATCGGCGTAACCGTCCACCGCGGGCGGGTCGGGCAGTGTGCCCTTGGGGGTGTTGAGCAGCAATCGGCCCTGGGAAGCGATCTCGTTGAGCCGTTGGCGGAAGTAGGGGAGTACCTCGCGGGGGGAGCCGTAGTAGACGGGCTTTCCCCCAGCGGCCAGGATGAGGACCTTGTCCGCTCTGTCGATATGGTTCTCATTGTGGGTGACGACGACGACGGTGCGGCCACTGTCGCCGGGACGAGTCCCGTGTGCCAGGGACGCCAACAGGTCCATGACATCACGGTCCAGTTGGGGATCCAGTCCGGAGGTGGGCTCGTCGAGGAACAGCAGGCTGGGCCGGGTCAGCAGCTCGATGGCGGTTGAGACCCGCTTGCGTTGCCCACCGGAGAGCTTCTTGACGCGCTTGTCCACGTGCGCGGTCAGGTCGAGGTCCTCCAGGACCTCGGCAATGCGCTGACGCCGTTCGGCCTTGGTGACGTCCTTGGCGAATCGCAGCTCGGCGGCGTACTCCAGGGTCTTGCGGACAGTGAGCGCCGAGTGGATGACGTCGCTCTGCGGTACCACACCGATCTTGTTGCGCATGACCGGATAGTGCTCGTACACGTCCAGGCCGTTGAAGAGCACCTGGCCCTCCTGGGCCTTCTGCTCGCCGGTGAGGGCCTTGAGCAGCGTCGACTTTCCCGCTCCCGATGGGCCGACAACGGCCAGGAGCTCGTTGCCCGGCAGGGAGAAGGAAATGCCATCGAGCAGTGTCAGGCTGCCGTTGTTGACGCGGAAGGTCAGGTCCTTGCCTACCAGCTCACCGCCGGCTCCGCCGGCGACCTGGACCTCGCACAGCCCATCAGGGCTCAGGGCGACGAAGGTTGAGCCCAGACCCAGGAGGACGGGCTGAGTCACTTGGACCTGGGGGACTCGCTGACCTCCGACGTAGATGCCGTTGGTGGATCCGAGGTCGGTGACGACCATGCCGTTGGTCGAGACGTCGATGCGGGCGTGGTGTTTGGAGATGAGCGGGTCGTCCAGGACCAGGGTGTTGTCCGGCGCTCGACCGATGGTGCCCGACGAGCTGATGCGGAAGGACTTGAGCGTGTGCCGGGAGGAGGGGAAGGCTCCCGAGTTCGCCGAGCTAGACGATGGCGCTCCCTGGGGACTCCGGCTACCCGATGCGATATAGGTGGCGGCCGATGAGGCCGATCCCATGGCCTGCGGCATGGGGCGGGCCTGCGTTGGGGCGGCCGTCGTCGGAATCGGGCCGGAGGATGCCTGGGGCAGGGGGCCGACCTGGGGCGCGGAGGCCGCACTTGGCTGGGAGGGAATGAAGGGGGCGCTCGGCGCCGACTGTGGCTGAGCCGGGGCTCCTGTGTGAGGAGCGGCTCCGGACACGATCGGAGTGAGTCCCAGAGCCGGTCCGGAGGCATCGCCCAGCTGGATTCGGGTGCCCTGGGTGATGAGCGCTTCACGGGTGACGGTTCCGTTGACGAGCATGCCGTTGCGTCCCTGGCAGCTCACGGTCCAGCCAGTCGGGGTGGGGGTCACCAGCAAATGCGTTCGCGACACGAGAGGGTGGACGATCTGAACATCGCTGTCGGGCGACCTCCCCACAGTGAAAGGTGCGGTGAAGGTATGAGGTTCCAGCGAGGCCTGAGCAGAGAGGGAACGCACAATGAGTGCGGAAGTGGGCAAGGCTCGGTCCTTCCAGGGGCTTGTAATGGGGTGCCGCTCACGATACTGGTGTTTCGGCGTCGCCGCTAAGAGTAACGCTCCCCTGTGTGATGTTGCGTACACGTCAAGTCCGTCGTCGGGACCTGTGTCGCTTGGATTCATCATCCCGGCTGGTCACAGGGCGGTTGCAGTGCTGTTGCGGCCGCATTGCGACCCGGATGAGAGCGGTTCGGATACTGACTGAGAGCGGCTCGCGGAATCATCCGCACGCCCGGTTCGATGTGCTCTCGTAATGGTAGTGCGACCGTGCCGTGACCGACTGTCGAGGTCGAAGGCGACGTCGGGTCGGCCGCCCGTGGGGTCTGGCTCGCCAGGTTGATGGCGTAGGCTGGTCTAGCGCTTGCGCGCGCCTCCGTAGCTCAATGGATAGAGCATCGGCCTTCTAATCCGCAGGTTGCCGGTTCGAGTCCGGCCGGGGGCACTGGTCGGCGGCCTTGAAAAGGTTGATATTCCGCGCACTATCGGTCGCTGGGGGCGACGAGGCGCGATCACGGTGTTGTACCGATGGTCGGTGGTCGCGCTCGTCGTGGAGCCCGTTGACGGTGGCTGCATCCGCCATGCCCGTGGAGGGGAATGCTCTTCCTCCTTCGGGGGTGAGTATGTGATTCCGATCGTCACAGCGGAGTAACAGAAGATTCTCACCGGGCTCACGACACCTGTGGTGTGAACTGTCGAGATCAATCGTCGACTCCGCTGCGCTGTGCTCATAGTGTTGGCACATGCCCGCTCCTGTCCCCTCGCGCCCCTCCGAGGACGACGCCCCCGTCTCCTCGCTGAGTCGCGCTCAGCTCCTCGATGTCCTCTCTGACCTGGTCAGGGACCTCGAGCGTCTCGACCTGGCCCTGAGCGCCCCCGGCGTCGAGGCTGCGCGCACGCTGCGCGATGGTCTCATCGGACAGGTCCGAGATCAGGTGATTCCCCGCCTTCAAGACGCGGACATCCCGTCCATCGTGGTGATCGGGGGCTCCACGGGCGCAGGAAAATCGACACTCGTCAACTCTGTGCTCGGTCAGGAGGTCTCAGACGCGGGGGTACTGCGGCCCACCACTCGGATCCCGGTCCTGGTGGCCAACCCCGAGGACATGGATTCGCTCAGCGAACACCCTTTGACAGAGGTCTGTCGTCAGGAGGTGTCCGCTGCCATCCCGGCGGGTCTGGCGCTCATCGACGCTTCTGACCTGGACTCCGTTCACGAGGCCAATCGGGCGCTGGCGGGCAGGCTGCTGGAGGCCGCCGACCTGTGGCTCTTCGTCACCACCGCGGCGCGATACGGCGACCAGACGCCCTGGATGACCCTGGAGGAGGCCGCTCGACGCGAGACCCCCATCGGCGTGGTTCTCAATCGGGTGCCGGCGACGATCCTGGCCGAAGTGCGCCGGGATCTCATCACCCGTTTGCAGGGGTTGGGGCTGTCGGAGGCACCCTTCTTCGTCGTTCCGGACGCCGGACCGCATGAGGGGCTTCTGTCGGGTGAGGGAGTAACCGAGCTGCGGGACTGGCTTCGACTCCTGGCAGGCCGTCACCGCGCAGCCGGACTCGTGCGTCGGACGGGCAGGGGCGTGTGGAGCACTCTGCGTACCGAGCTGGAGCGGCTGGCTGACGACGTCGATGCCCAGGAGGCGGTGGCGCGGGACCTGGAGAAGAAGTGCCAGGAGCTGAGGGAAGCGGCGATCGAGTCCTTGAGCGCCGACATCAAGACGGGTTCCGCAGGTCAGGGGGCCACCGCCACCCGTTGGATCACTCTGGCCTCCTCGGGCGGCCCACTGGCTTCCTTAGCTCAGGGGGGCAGGCTGCGGAGGGGCTTCCTGGGGCGGGCGGACAAGGCCCGTGCCGAAGGGCTCTCCCAGCTGGCCGCCGACGCCCGTGAGGCCCTCGCCAACCAGCTTCAGGCCGCGCTCGTTGCCCTGCGCACCAAGGCGGAACGTGCCTGGGACGAGGTGGGAGCCGGCGAGCGGGCGCGCAAGATTCTGGAGCAGGGTGATGAAGCGGCAGTGACCATCGATGCCTGGGTCGGCTACCTCGAGGCCAATATCGAGATTCCCCGCGATATTCGTAGACTGAGCCCCACCAGCGTCGTCGACCTCCTCATCTCCGCGGCCGCCGGTGTCGACGGAGTCGTCTCAGCCGCCGGGCGTCTGGGACTGGAGGAGCAGACCGTCCAGGCCGGTGCTCTCCTGGTGGAGGCGGTCACGGAGGCGCTGACCGCAACCGTCCCCAAGGGGGCTGCGACCTCGCTCGCCCCCGCGCCCGGGTTCGCCGCTGCGCTGCGTCTGCGCTCTGGCGAGCTCAAGCCCTTCACCCGCCCCGGAGCCACAGCATGAGCCGACCCGACACTCCCCGCACATCCGTGTCCACCGCGCAGACGGACTTCGAGGTGCTCGACGCCGAGCACCTCGACGCCCGCCTGAACGCGGTTCGCGAGGCCCTGCGCATGTGTCCCACAGAGGTACCGGCCTCGTTGTCGATCCCCGCTCACAAGGCGCTTGATGCCGTGGCGCAGCGCCTTGCCCTGGGCGTGGACCACACCGTCGTGGCACTGTTCGGCGGCACCGGTTCGGGCAAGTCATCCCTGTTCAACGCCTTGACCCAGCTGAACTTCGCGGATGTCGGTGCCCGTCGGCCCACGACGTCACGAGCCGCGGCCTGCTCCTGGGGCGACGACGCCGGCCCCCTTTTGGACTTCCTCGGGGTCTCCTCGGAGAGACGGATCCGGCGGGACTCGATTCTCGACGCCGAGGACCAGGGGAGTATGGGCGGTCTGGTCCTGCTCGACGTGCCCGACTACGACTCGGTGACGACAGAGCACTCGTTGCAGGTGGACCGGCTCGTGCCGCTAGCCGATATCCTCGTGTGGGTCGTCGATCCTCAGAAGTACGCCGATGCCGCCCTTCACGACGGCTACCTGCGCGGGCTCGGCGCCCGCCAGGAGGACATGCTCGTCTTGGTCAACCAGGTGGACACCCTTCCGGAGAGCGGGTTGGCGAGCCTGCTCGACGACGTCGGATCCTTGCTCAAGGAGGACGGCCTCAGCCGGGTCCAGGTGCTTCCGGTATCGGCGGTGCGCGGCGACAATCTCGACGTCATGCGCGGCCTGCTGCGCCAGCGCGTCGCACGGGAGTCCAACGCGGCTCGTACGGCGTCGGCCGAGCTCGATGCGATCACTCGTCGCCTGCGTCCCACGGTGGCCAAGGACAAGGTGGAGCTCAATGCCGACCTCACCGAGGACGCTACCAAGGTGCTGCTGCAGGCCTCCGGTGCCCAGGCGGTGGAGGACTCGGTCAGAGCCGGCCTGTCCAAGGTCCTGCCCAGGGCGCTGGCCCGCCCCGAGCCGCCTTCGCGCACTGCCGTGGCCTCGGCCCACTCGACCTGGGTTCACCGCACCTCGCAGGGATTGCCGCCCGCCTGGGCGCGAAGCATGGAGTCATCCGTGATCCCGCCCGAGACCCTGGCGGGACAGACCGCTGAGGCGGTCGGCTCCGTTCCGCTGCCGGGGCATCGCCAGCCGGTGATCGATCTGTTGTGGTGGGGCGGTCTGCTCCTGGTGATCGGCGGGGTGTCGTGGCTGGTCGCCTCTGTGGTCCGGGAGGGGATCGAGGCGCTGAGTCACAGTGTTGAGATCGTCTCCGCCTGCCTCATCGTCCTCGGGATCATGGCCGCGCTTGTGGCCACTGTCCGCCGTCGCTCCAGGGCGCGTCGCGAGGCCGAACGCTATGGGCAGCAGGTGCGCGCCCGCCTGGAGTCCGTGGTCGAGCGAGGGCTGAGCAGGCCTGCCGCCAGAGTTCTGGAGAAGCACCGGATGCTGCAGGCCTCCCTGGGGTTGTAGCCCCTGGGACTCCGCAGCCTTCCGGTGGCCACAGGCGACGGTCCTGCACTCACCGGCATTCGGGCGGGGACTGGGAGCAGGGACCGCTGGGCACCCGAGGGGTGAAGCGAGCACGGTGGTGGTGCAGGGGCGGCAGAGAGTCGCCCGCCCACGACCAAGGAGCCTTCTCATGACTCGTCAGCTCGACCTCACCGTTCAAGGCGTCGTCGGAACGAATCCGGTCCTGTCCCGTGTCGGGGACAAGGCCCGTCCCTACTGCCGCTTTCGCGTCGCCGTTACACCGACCTACCGCACCGATCAGGGGTGGAACAACGCCGAAACGATCTGGTTCACAGCCAAGGCTTGGGGCCGCCTCGCCGCTAATCTGAGTCACTCGGTGCGCAAAGGCGATGCGGTTCTGCTCACTGGACGCTTCTCTCAGGAGTCATGGGAGAGCGACGGCAGGAAGCACGAGACCAACGTCATCACGCTGCAGGCTGCGGGTCACGATCTGACTAGGGGAGAGTCGCGTTTCGCGCGAGTCCGGGCCTCGGAGTCAGCGCCTTCTGCCCCCTCGGCAGCCGGTACCGGTTCTACCGGGCCCGAGGCGGATCCCGAGTACCACGTTGCATCAGATCACTGGGAGACCCCGGCCACAGCCGACGGCATTGTGGCATCCGTCGCTCAGGAGGTTGGAGCCCCTGCAAGCCCACCCGACTCCTGCGGGACGCTGCCAGAGGGCCCCGAGCCCTTCGTCGTCGGCCCGGTCTCCCCTCGGACCGAGGAGCAGTGGCCCGCGTATGAGCTCGCCGACGACCTCGTAGAACAGGCGGCGCCGATCAGCTGACGTCGGAATGTGCGCGAAGGAGATAGTCGAGATCTGCGGGGTGGGCGACCTCGAGCACCTCAATGAGAATGCGGGTCACCAACTCGGCGGTCTCATCGTTGTCGGTCAGTAACCGGCTGAAGACGTGCCCGGTTTCCTGCCATCCGATCCTTCCCAGGATTCTTCGCTCGGTAGGGCCGAGGAGCACTCGCCCCTGCGCATCGAGCTCCGGGAGAGACACCTCGACCCCGTCGGAGCGACCGACGAGGACGACGCCCGGCAAGTCGGGTGAAGGAGTCGGGGGAGCGGCCATTGTCAGCCGTGACAGCAGTCGTGTCCATCTCCCCTCCTGGGTCAGCTCCTCGGCCTTGACGATGGGGGTCGGGGCGGTTAGCAGCAGGGTCCCTCCTGCCGGATCGAAGACGGCTTCGGCAACGGACTCGGGTGCTTCTCCCCGCTGCGCGGCGGACCTCGAAGCCGGCATGCACACCTCATCTAGGAACCCGGCCAGCGACGGCGTGAAGCGCGCCCAGGACCCCAGATCGACGCGTTCCTCGAAGGTCCGTGACAACGCGTGGGACAAGGAGATCTCACTCATGTGCGCAAGCCTAGGCCGCATGGTCGGCGAGCTGTTGGAACGTGGTCGCCCACGAGCCTTTCGATCACAGGAGGATCACACCTTGTCGTTGCCAGAA
This sequence comes from Actinomyces johnsonii, assembly GCF_006546835.1. Lineage (GTDB taxonomy): Bacteria > Actinomycetota > Actinomycetes > Actinomycetales > Actinomycetaceae > Actinomyces > Actinomyces johnsonii. Next base: position 22,424 of record NZ_VICB01000022.1, read on the forward strand.
CAAGCCACATCGATGCTGGGCGTGTCACGGACGGAAAATGGCGTGTCGGCGCATACGGTGGCCATATCGCCATGAACCCGGGCGCCGTGCTCGGGGCGCAGCAGGGGAGCAACGAGCAGATGATCCGCTTCGACCACGTCTCGAAGGTATATAAACGCGGGGCGCGTCCGGCGCTTGACGACGTCGACATCAAGGTCAACCGCGATGAGTTCGTGTTCCTCGTGGGTGCCTCGGGTTCCGGGAAGTCGACCTTCCTGCGTCTGGTCCTGCGGGAGGAGCGGCCCACCAAGGGCCGTATCCACGTCCTGGGGCGTGACCTGTCGCAGATCTCTTCGTGGAAGGTGCCCCAGCTGCGCCGAGAGATCGGCTTCGTCTTCCAGGACTTCCGGCTCCTGGAGAACAAGAACGTCCTGGAGAACGTGGCGCTGGCGTCCCAGGTCATCGGTAAGCCCCGCCACTACATCCTCTCTGCCGTGCCGGAGGCCCTTGATCTCGTGGGGCTGGCGGGCAAGGAGAAGCGCCTCCCGCACGAGCTCTCCGGAGGCGAACAGCAACGCGTCGCGATCGCCCGTGCCATGGTCAATCGGCCCAAGCTTCTCCTGGCCGATGAGCCGACCGGGAACCTGGACCCCTCAACCTCAGTCGGGATCATGCGTCTGCTCGACCGCATCAACCGGCAGGGGACCACGGTCGTCATGGCGACGCACGACGACGAAATCGTCGACCAGATGCGTAAGCGCGTCATCGAGCTCAAGGGCGGCGAGGTCGTGCGCGACCAGGACCGTGGTGTCTACGGCTCGGACCGCTGAAGGAGAAGAACTGTGAGACTGCGTTTCATCCTCTCGGAGACCGCCAAGGGCATGTCCCGCAATCTGGCAATGACGGTATCCGTCATACTTGTTGCCTTCGTGTCCCTCCTCTTCGTAGGCGCCTCATCGCTGCTGCAGAGCCAGATATCGACTATGAAGGGCGACTGGTACGACAAGGTCGAGGTCTCGGTCTACATGTGCCCGAAGTCGTCGGCCTCCTCCAACTGCGCCAACGGTGAGGCCACCGCTGCACAGATCAGTGAGGTCCAGAGGCTCATCACCAGCGGCGCCCCCTCCGGCTACGTCAAGTCCTATCAGATGGAGACCAAGGCCCAGGCCTACAAGAACTTCATGAAGGCCTACGCCAAGTCCGCCGTGGGACGCAACGCCACCGAGGACATGATGCCCGTCTCCTTCCGCATCAAGCTCAAGGACGCGGAGAACTACAAACTGGTGGCCGAACAGTTCGAGGGACACAGCGGCGTGGAACGTGTGGTCGACCAGCGATCCACCCTGGAGCCCCTCTTCCTCGTGATGAACCGGGCCTCCTGGATCACAGGAGGACTGGCGACCATTATGGCGGTGGCCGCTGTCCTGCTCATCTCAACGACCATCAGGCTGTCGGCCATGTCCCGCTCCCGGCAGACGGGGATCATGCGCCTGGTGGGCGCCTCGAACCTCTTCATCCAGCTGCCCTTCATCCTGGAAGGAGTGATCGCTGCCCTCGCCGGCGCGATCCTCGCCGTGGTCACCCTGTGGGTAGGGGTCCGTTATGTCGTGGAGGGATGGCTCGCCTCCTCGATCTCCTTCACGAGTGCCTTCATCAGCACCAGGGACGTCCTCCTCCTATCGCCCTGGCTCATCCTGGCCGCCATTGCCCTGGCCGCGGTCTCGTCCGCCTTCTCCTTGTCCAAGTACACGAGGGTCTGATCTCACATGTTGTCTCGTCTGCTCCTCCGCCGCTCACGTCGGCGCGCCGCGGTATGCGCACTCGCCGCCGTCAGCCTGGCCTTCTTCTACTCGGGTGACGTCTCCCTGGCCGATGAACGTGATGACGCCGTTGCGAACCAGAATGAGGCGCAGCGCAAGCAGCAGGAGGTGATCTCCTCCCTCGAGGGGGTCAGTGCCGATCTGGGGCAGGCCTACATCGCGCTGCAAAACGCCCAGACCTCCTTGAGCGAGGCGGAGACCGAGTTGACCGGTGCTGAGGCGACGCTGGCCGAGAAGGAGCGTGAGCAGCAGATCGCCAGTGACCGCCTGACTACTGCGCAGAACAGCCTCAACACGGTCAAGCAAGAGTCCGACGCATCCAAGAAGTCCGCCTCCGAGACCTCGGACTCCGTGGCGGAGATCGTGGTATCCACCTACCAGGGAGACAACTCGGTTACTTCATGGAGCTACGTTCTCGCCTCGCAGGACGTCGAGGATCTCAACCAACGCGCCTCTGCCGTCGAGATCGGCTCCGGGGTTCAGGAGGCGGTACTCTCCGCCGCTGAGGTTGAGCGCGCTCAGAACGCCAACCGCGAGGCCAGGCAGAACGCAGCCACCACTCGGGTCGGCACGCTCAAGACCGAGGCCGATACCGCTGAGACGAACGCCAAGTCCGCCCGGGACTCGGCCCAGACCAAGCGGGATGAAGTCGCCAAGTTGACCGCTGAGAAGCAGACCGCCGCCACAGAGCTGGAGAACCGCAAGAGCGACCTGCAGACACAGCTCGACCAGGCCAACGCCGACGCGGCGGCCGCTGCGGCTCGCATCGCGGAGATCGACGCTGCCAACCGGGCTGCGGCCAGCGCCGGCACGATGCCATCTGTCCCCTCCAGCTCGATAGCCTCGGACTCTCTAGGGGACGGGTACATCGGCCACCCGATCACCGGTCCGCTGGAGGTGACCTCGCCCTTCGGCTACCGCGTTCACCCGGTCACCGGCACCGGAACCGGGCACCAGGGGGTTGACTTCGCCGCGAGCGAGGGCACGCCGCAGTACGCCGCCGTCTCCGGGGTGGCCACTTACTGGAACTCCGAGTCCTGCGGCATCGGCATCGACATCAACGGCGGCATCATCGACGGACACTCCTATGTCATCACCCTGTGCCACCTTTCGGGGCGGACCATCGCCGACGGCCAGTACGTCAATCGCGGCGACGTAGTCGGCTCGACCGGATCGACCGGTTACGCAACCGGGCCGCATGTCCACTTCCAGGTGGCTCAGGACGGGGTCTACATCGATCCGATGTCCCTGCCCGGATTCTAGTCGAGTCGCCCTTGACGGGCCCCGTAGACTCCTGTTCCTGCGCGTCGTCGTGCACGCCAACAGCTCGCACTCGTGAAAGGACAGGCCGATGACACCCGCCGGGAAGTCCGCCCGGGCCGCCAAGCCCACTGCCGGGCAGAGGGCCAAGGCCGCCTCCGACGCCCACAAGACGGTGGCCCGTAACCGGAAGGCGACCCACGACTACTTCATCGAGGACCGCTATGAGGCGGGGCTGGTTCTCACCGGCACAGAGGTTAAGGCACTGCGCATGGGGCGGGCCTCTTTGACCGAAGCCTGGATCGAGATCGACCGTCACGGCGAAGCATGGCTCCAGGGCGCCCACATTCCCGAGTACCTGCAGGGAACCTGGAACAATCACTCCCCGCGTCGCAAGCGCAAGCTGCTCCTGCACCGAAGCGAGCTCGAGCGTCTTGCCGGCCGGGTTCAGGCCAAGGGCTATACCGTAGTTCCGCTGGAGCTGTACTTCATCGGCGGGCGCGCCAAGCTGGAGATCGCCCTGGCCCGGGGTAAGCAGGACTGGGACAAGCGTCAGGCGCTGCGCGAGGCTCAGGACAAGCGGGAGGCGGCCAGGGCCATGGCGGCCGCGAACCGACGTCGGGGCTGAGACCGCCGTGATCATCCGCACGGCTTGTATAGCCTGCGCGGCCCTCCCTCGTGTCGTCCGGTCCTACCAGTGCTGGTGTACGTAGGGCCTGATGAGACGGTTGTAGAGCTCTCTCACCGCAGTGTGCATCTCCTGACTCAGCGGTGGCAGCTCGGCTGCACGGGCGTTGGAGCGTATCTGATTGAGACTATGAGCGTCAGGCAGGATGCAGGTGATGCCCTCCTGATCCAGGAGCCACCGCAGGGCGACCTGGACCGGTGGAACATGCTCGGGGCCGAGCCGGCGGCACAGGCCGGAGAACTCGTGGGCGGCTTGCATTCCCACCTCGTCGGGGACCACGGAGTAGATCCAGCCGGCGTCGAGGGCCGCCACTGATCCGGGCGGTGCGGGCGTACTACCACGACGACGGTTATGGGACAGCAGCCCATCAGGTAGCGGAACCCTCGCGATCACTGCGGTCCCGGACTCGCGCGCAGCGGGGAGAACTTCCTCCAGGGGCTTGTGCCGGAAGACGTTCACGATGATCTCCACGCTCGCGCAACCCGGGTGCCGGATCGCCTCGAGAGCCTCGGCGCAGGTGAGGACGCTCACTCCGTAGCAGCGTATCCGCTCGGTCTCGACCAGCTCGTCGAGGAGCTCCCACAGGTGCTGGCGTTGAAGTAGCTCGATGGGAGGAGCATGCAGATGGACAATGTCGATGGTCTCGGTGCCGAGATTTTTCCGGGAGCGGTCGTTCCAGTGAAGAACACGGTCTCGACTGAAGGCGTCGGTGGGATACGTCTTCTCTCCACTGCTCCTCCCCATCTTCGTGGCCACCGTGAGTCCGGTGCGAGGACGAGCGGAGAAGAACTCGCCGAGGAACCTCTCTGAGGCGCCGTGGTCATAGGCGTCGGCCGTATCGATGAAGGTGACCCCCGAGGCGCACGCAGCATCAAGATTGCTGAAGGCATGAGAAGGATCGACTTCGCTCAGATCAATGCCCAGTTGCCACGTACCAGTGCCGATGACTCGGATCTCGCGGCCCAGGGCAGGAAACAGGCGTGTGTCCATGACACTCTCCTTGACGCTGTGCAGAGGAGGACCGAGGCCACCACGAGGCAACCGGTCTGTTCTGTCATGATATTCGTTCGAGTCACTGACCCACCATCGCCGCAGGTGACCAGGTTGCCGAGATATTGTGTGGTGTAGTCCTCCGACGGTGATCGCTCTCTGTCTGCTAGGATCATCTGGCTTCGCTGAGAGCACGTTCCGGTCAGGCTTCGGCAGACCGGTGACAACTCCACAGGGGATGATCGGTTTCGACGACGGTCGTAGGTTCAGGAGAAGCGGGTCGAGGATGCGCAGTCATCTCGTCAACGCTCTGCGCGAACCAATAGGTGCCGATAACACTCGCACCGACTTCGCCCTCGCCGCCTGAGCGAGCCTCGAAGTCCGTCAGCCCGGGGAGCGCTTCCGCCCCGGTTCCTGACGTCATCTAGGAAGCCACTGCTGAGAGCCCGTGTCGGTAGGGCTCTTGGGACTTCTCATCGACTGAGCCCGTCGGCGTCCTTGCTCGCGTGAGATGCCGGGGCCGAGAAAATCGCTAGCGAGCTGCACCCGGAGAAGTCCTGTTGTGCGTCCGTCGGACGGGGGTTCGATTCCCCCCATCTCCACAAGCAACTGATTTTCCAACGAAAAGTTCCTATCATTGCCTGCTGCGGGTACAGGATGGGTACAGTACTTGGGAACGCAGAATGGCGCCCCACCACCCAGCGAGGGTGGTGGGGCGCCATCGTGTCGCTGCGTCAGCCGCCCATCGAGGCCGACTGGCTGAGGCTGGCGATGGCCTCGGTGAGCAGGTCCTGGGCCTGCTCGAGGTCTTGGCGCATAGTCTCGGCCCACGCAGGGTCGCAGGAGGCCGGATCCTCTGGCGTCCATTGGGCGAGTGTGCGGGCGACGACGTCGGCGATCATCTGGCCGTCTCCAACGCTGCGATCCGCTCGTCGAGACGGGTGTGGGCATGCTCGGCCGAGGCTGTCAGGGCGCGGATGTCGTCGCGCATCCCGTCGATCTGGTCCTCGGCGCGGCGGTCCCGTCTCTCACGGGTGTCACGCTCCTGAATGCGGGCGAGCTCGGCGGCATCCATTCGCTTGAGGATCGTATCCACTGCAGCTCGGACTTCGTCGAGGTCGTCACGGATGTGGGTGCCGTGACTGTTGGTGGTGGCATCCACTGCCTGCTCTGCCGCCTCTCTGGCTCCTTTGGCTCGGTCTCCGACCTCAGCGACTTGCGAGTGCAGGGCCCCGATCTGGGACTCGACCCAGGCGCGCGCCCAGCGCACGCCCATTGTGGCCAGACCGATGACAGCCAAGAGGAAGACCCCCGCTGCCGCCGCGACCTCCTGCGAGGAGAAGACCTCCACGAGGGGGTGCGACGGCATGACGGTGCTCATCAGAGTCCCGTCCCGCTCCGGGTGTCGTCCCCGTGGCTGGGGGTGTAGTCCTCCCGGGTCTCACCGCCGGGAGTAAGGATCCCGGCCCAGCTCAGGATGGAAACGCCACCGATCTTGATGCGGGACAAGGCCTGGAAAGCAAGCCAAGCGAAGCCGAGGAACTGAACAGCCTGGGCGGACAGCGTCTCGGCGGCCAGGGGGTAGGCGCTGATGGCCCACGCGCCAGCCGTGAGGACGACGGCGGCAGCGACCACGAGGGCGACGCGGCGTCCCCGGGTCCACCAGGGACGGTCCAGCGCCGCCTGCACCAGAGGCCACAGGATCCCCAGGACAACGGTAGTGACGAAAGGGTCTGAGACTAGCGTGCTCACAGGACGCCTCCCTGTGGCTCGGGCTTCTCGGTCGTAGCGGCCGCCTTGACTGCTTCCAAAACAGCCGCAGTGGCCGCCTCAATATCCTTTTTGCCCGCCAGGCCGCCGAACAATACGTTGTACTGAGCCCACGAGTCCTTCACCAAAGTGTTGAAGTCTTCGCCGGAGACCCATACTGTCCGGTAACCGGCGCGGTAGAACGCATCGGCCGTGGACTGCGTCATGGAATGAGCGCCCAGACCGGGGGTGAGACGGGCATATCCGTAGGTGCCGTCTCCGAAATCCAAGCCAAGAATCTTCATGTTGTCTTCCTCATCTGTATCTGTAGGGGTTGCGGCCGGGGTGCCGGCCATGGCGTCCCACTGGGCGGCCGTGCCGTTCCAGCGGTTGAGGTCGAGGTTCCCGCCCCAGCCGGGCAGGTAGCCCATATCGGTGTACTGGTGGCACAGGCAGGTGCCCCAGTAGGGAAGGGCCGGGTTATCCGGGGGCGCGTACCCGTCGTGTCGGTCGCTGTAGTAGCGGCCGTCCGCATACCAGAGGGGGTACTGAGCAGCGGCGGAGGACCAGTCGCTGCTGTTCAAGCCATTCCCGTTCAGGTAGATGCCGGGGGTCTTGCCGGTGCGGACCTTGACCCGCTCGAGCCAGGTGAGCGCCCAGCCGGGCCCCTGGGGTAGTGCGTTGTCCTCGAAGTCGAGCCAGAGGGTGGCCTCGCTGACCCAACCGCCGGCGTTGTCCAGGAAGTAATCCGCTTGGGCGACAGCATCGCCGGGGCGGGCGAAGTGGTAGAGCCCGAGCCGCCGCCCATTCTCCACGGCGCTGGCCGCCTGGTCGTTCAGCGATGGATTGACATAGAAATCATCCTCACTGACCTTGACAATGACGAAGTCGGCGGGGGTCGCAGAGAAGCTGATACCGGCTTGGTGGCTCGAGACGTCGACGCCGTGAGTAAGTGCGCTCGAGGACGGCGCGGCAGGCGCGGGTTGGGGCTCCGGTACCGGGGTGGTGGAGGCGAACTCAGACCACTGCTGGGCGAACTTAGCCGGATTGAACCTATGACAGGATGTCCAGACGCCCCGCTGCGTATACGGGTGGGAAGCGTAGTCCACACTTCGGGTCTCGCCCCCGGTCTGGTCGCCCACGGGCTCATCCGGGTCGTCCCACCCGTCGGAGCCCTGAGAGTCCTCCCACGCCTCAGACAAGATGCCGCCAGCGGCGTCGGTAATCATGACGACATGGCCGACGCCACCCTCGGGCTTGGAGGACAGGAGCACATCACCGGTTCGAAAACCACCGGCGGGGTACAGGTCCGAGTCAGCCCAGGGGACCTCCTCAAGACCCCGCGCCTCCATCCCGGCGCGTAGATTCCCGGTCCAGAACGCATCGATTTCGAGCAGCGCGGGATGCCCCCAAGGGACACCGCAGACGGCGTGCAACCCGTAGTTAAGGGCACCGCACACGAGACTGGAGCAGTCGGCGGCCGCATCGGCAGTCAGCCACCCCTTCTCGTCGCTGTACTTGAAGACAGTGCACCTGGCAGGCTGCGAATAGCCCACGCTGAACGGGCCGCCCTGCGCCTTCTCCGGACCGGCCTCGGCCCAGTAGCGAGCTTGCCCAGCCGCAACAGTTGCAACAGACATGCCTGTTGTTTCCTTTCCATATTCAGGTATAAAAAAACCCCACCAATGGGGGGAGCATGAAAGGTGGATGGTCAGAATCCGACAGCGATGTACATAAGTGCATGCGCGCGAGACTTGTCATTCTCATTAGGGAACATGACCCGGAATCCCGTCCGATCGAGGTCGTAGACCGCTGGCGGAGTCATTGACGTGAACTGCCACTTCACAGAGTTGTTCCAAATCGGCTGGAAGACAACCGCCACGCACGAATTTGGGAACGGCTCGGCAAATGTCTGGAACGGCAGCCAACCCGAGCCGTACTCCAGGCTGTCGGTGAACCCGGCGATACGACCGATCTTGAACATGCTGAGGTCATGAGGTCCTTGTGGCGTGTATGTGAGCCCCAGGTCCCCGGACTGCTGGGCCTCCATGCGGAGCCGGCTCGTCCCTGACCAATGGAGGCCATCCCACACCAGAAGTGCATGGATATCCGTGCGCCACACGAACACTGGGTAGACCTCAGAGATCTTGACCCCCGCGGCCTTGAGAGCGGCGACATGCTGGATTGCGGCAGCCTCTGACGCGCACGCTTTGACTGACGGGACCGAGCGCGAGAACTCCAGAATAGATTGCCTGGACGCAGGCTCGCTCCCATTTGGCACCTGATGACCTCTAACATCAATGGAAGGCATGTGATTACTCCTCTCCTGCCGCGGAAGCGGCCTTAAGGGCGGTTGACTCGGCCTCACCTGGGCCAGGACCGGATTGCGATGTCCGTCTGAGCTCATCAACTATTTCGGAGATGAACTCAAGCGCACCCGTCTCATGCCAATAAACATGGCCGGGTATATCCGCGATCACGGCACCACACAGGCCGCACACCGACCACCCTCCGCTCATAGCTGCACCTCGCACTCCAGGGACAGCACCATCGAGTCCCCCAGGCCACGGAGACCGCCGTAGACCGTGCCCACCAGGGCAATCCCCTGACCATCAAGAAGGCCAGCCGCGAGCGCGGTGACGTCGATTGTGGTGGTCTGGTTGTTGGCGATGATCGCCGCTGTCTGGGGGCCGGTGGGTTGGGGACCGGCGTCGGTGTAGGTGGCGCACTGGAGGACTGCGCTCCAGTTGCCGGGGTTGGCGGCGTTTCCTGTGGCGGTGAGGGTGGCTCGGGTGATTTTTGTGGCGCCGATGGCGGGGATCTGCTGGCCGTAGGTGGCCAGACCGGTCAGGGTGCCGGTTCCTGCGTTTCCTTGGCTGAGGTCGCGGGGGTGGCCGACGACGGCGGCGTTGAATCGGCCCCAGCCGGTGGGGGCGTGGGTGCCGGTCCAGGCGGGGTGGGCGGTGCAGGTGATGGTGTGTGTGGTGGGTGTGGGGGGTTTGAATGTGGGTGGGGCGGTTTTGGGGGCTGGGGCTGGGCCGAGGACGTGGATGGGTCGTCCAGTGTCGGGGTCGAGGAGGACGTGTGCGGTGGCGACGCCGGTCCAGGTGGAGGCGGTGGCTGGCAGGCTGATGCCTGCAGAGCCGAGGAGAGAGACGGTGACGGTGGTGCCGCCGTCGGCGACGTCGAGGACGCGGGCGACGGCGACCATGGTGCGGTCGGAGCCGGTGCGGGGGCTCTCGTCGGCTGGAGCGGTGCTAAGGAGGTCGAGGATGGGCAGGTTCATGTCGTGGTCGCCACCTCGACGTCGGAGCGGGATGTGCCGCTGTAGATGAGGGGGATCTCGGTGGAGGAAATGATTCCCCACTGGTTGATGGTGGCCGCGCCGTCAACATTGGAGGCGGTGAGCTCGACGGGGGTGTCCAGGGTGAGGTTCGGATTGGGGACGTGGGTGACGGGGACTGTGGTCTTCTGCCTGACCGAAGTGGCGAGCATCGCGGAGGCAGCGTGGAAGGCTGCGGTGGTGGAGGTGATGAGGGGAGAGCTGAAGAACTTGGTGGAGATGCCGTAGGGGCCGGAGGTCCGTAGGGGGCCGTCGGCTTGGTCGACGGTGGCCTGGAAGCGGGGCTGCCCGGCGTCGTTCTGGTCCTGGCCTCGGGCGACGATGCGGTTGTAGACCCCGTTCCGGGAGCCATGGCGGGTGATACCGATGACGGTGCCGTTCTCGCCGTCGGTTAGGGTCGTCTTGGGGCGCTCGGTGATGGCTGGGACGGGTGGGAGGGCGTAGAGGACGCCGTCGGGGCCTTCGCGCAGTCGTGCTGGCCATGCGTCGGCGATCTCGTAGATCGCGTCGATTCGGGACTCTCCCCAGGACATGGAGGGGCAGGGACGGTTGATGAGGTCGTCGCTGATGACGACGCCCATGTGGCCGCCGGTCAGGCGGCGCAGCTCGGAGGCGAGCGTGCCGCGCGAGTAGGGGACGGTCGGGGAGGTGAGGCGATCCTCCTCCAGTCGGTGGAGTAGGGACTTGCCCGTGACGCGGATATCTGTGGCACCGACCTCCCACTGGGTGATGAGGAAACGCCCAAGAGGGACGTCCCACCGGTCGGTGGAGACGAGGGAGGAGACGGTGACCTGCACGTGGAGTACCTGTCCCATGGTCGCCAGCGGCGAGTCTGGTGCGAGCGGGGTCCAGTCGCGGGAGTTCTCGTCCTGGTCGGCGGCCCCGACCCTGGGGACTGTCAGGCTCAGGGTGCCTTGGACCTGCTGACTTGTCGTCCAGGTGACTGAGCCGGCCTTGACGGGCACTCGCCCCAGCCAGGCCCCGCCGAGCCATGAGTCCACGCGGGCCTCCCAGGAGAACACGCTGGTCATGGCGTCGGCGGGGATGTCGGGGCGTTGGAGCACGGTTACCTGACCTCCTGCCAGATCGTGGTGTCGAAGTCGTCCCAGTCCAGGCCCATGGCATCGAGCCGTGCCCAGGTCAGGGACGCTGCGTCGAAGTCGTCCCAGGTGGAGACCCCGACGATGCGCTGCGGCTCCGGGATCGAGCAGATGGTGCCTTTGATGGTCCAGGCCCGCTCCGCCCGGTCTTGGCGGGATGTGCGGGCTTGGGATATCGAGGTCAGAGCCATGACCGTCGTCAGTGGCACGTCGCAGGCACCGCGGCGGCACTGGACGCAGTGAGCGGGGTTGTGGAACAGGAGCGCGACGGTCGGGCGGGCCGCCAGTGCCGTCATCGTCTGCGTGTGCGCCCCGCTCGTACGGGCCGTCAGCGAGACCGTGCCTGCACCCATGACCGGCGCAAAAACCATAACCGGGGTCGAGCGTCCCGGGATCTCATGAGCGGTGATCCGCTGGTCCGGGGTCCGGGCGTCGTCCCCCTGCCAAATCAGGTCTAGGCGGCTGGCTCCGATGGCGTCGGTCATCAGGGATCGCCCCGACCAAGGGCGCGTGACTGGCGTTGACTCGACCGTCTGCCCATCCCAGGACTGCACGATGCGGTACGTCAGTGGCGTGTTGACGGGGGCCAACGCGTCACCGAGCACCAGTTGAGAGTTCTCGCCCATGCGGCCACTGCCGCGCACCGTCCAGGAGAATCCGTCCGGTGTGTGACCGGTAACTTTTACCGTGGTCCCCGAGCGCGCGAGTAAAGGCGGCACGACTACCTGCACGACTGGGCCGTCGCCGTCGGGGATGATCGCGGTCAGGGTGAAGATCGGCCACCGACCGACCTCCTCGCGCGAGGAGGAGCTTCCCGGGACGCCGGTCCAGGAGTGGACCAGAGCCCGCCCGGAGTCGCCAATCCTGACCGGAGGGGTATCGCCGTCGAAGAACGCAGTGTTGGACACGTCTTCCCGCGTATCCCCGATCTGGAGGATCGCGTTGTCGACCCAGAGGGTCTGGGCTGTCTCGTCGACTACCTCGACATGGGTGGCTCTGACCCCGGCGGCCAGGAAGAAGACAGGATAGAGGACCTCAATGCCGTCAGCGGCCAGGGTCTGGGCCGACGGGATGGTGACGGTGGCCTTGTCGGCGGCTGGCGAGCCCGTCAGGCTCTGGAATCCCCTCCCGAGGTAGGCCTTCTTCAGGACGCCGTCACTGGTGACGCCGTGGAAGCCGCCCCTCTGGATGAGGGTGCCGGCCACGGTCGATACGGCGCTCCATGACAGGGTCAGGGTGTGACCGGCGACGGACGCAGCTGGGATGCCCCGGTGGAGGGTCCCAGTGACGGTCGCCCTCCCATCTGACACGTCTGCTCCGGTGGGCACCGTCCACGAGCCCGCCGCCGAGGAGACAGCCGCCCCCAACTTCCACGCGTCCGTGGAGGACATCGGCGGATAGGCTGCGATCCCGCTAGCTGGTGCGGCCAGGCCGGGCCGTACCACGCTGGCGCCGGCCGGGGCCTGCGCAGTGACGACGACGCGGCCCGCGCTCCTAGCCGGAGCCGAGACCCTCGCCTCCATCGCGGCGTTGGCAACGATCCACAAGCACAGGTCTACCGGGGAGCCGCCAGTGGTGACATCCGCTGCGAAAGAAACCCACTGGCCCGGCTTCACCTCCGGCTGTGAGGAAGACAGCGTCCACTTGCTCGATGACGGGATCACCCGCGCTTGCCCGGAGTCCACGGAGAGCGCGGCCTGGCCGGCGGCCCACCCGGCCAGGCTATTGAACGCTCCATTCTTCAAAAGGTTCGTCCGTGCCATCAGCGTCGTCCCCTTCCCAGAGTCCGTGCGCGGCGATCCAGGACCCCGGCGGCGATAACCTCAACATGTGCGTCCAGCGCTGTGGAGTCATCGACCACGAGGCGGACCTCCGTTCCATCCAGACCTGCCAGCAGAGCCTCGTTCGAGGCCCCCTGAACGGCGAGAGCGGAGACATCCGACCACTGCCGTGAGGTCAGGACCGCCTCCCGGCTACGGGTCTGGTTGACCGCGGTGCTCACACCCGGAGGCAGCCAGCCACCGGCGTCGTACTTCCGGGCACCCCCGTAGCGGCCCACCGTGGGTGAGCCCCAGATGGAGACCTCACGACCGGACAGCCCCTCCCGGGGCTCCTCAACCATCTTGCCGCCACCGGCGAAGATGGCGACGTGATGCGCCGGCGAGCCCCAGAACAGGAGATCGCCGGGCACGGCCGCATTCCATGAGATCGGCGTCGACCCGGACTGGTATCCGGCCGCCGTCAACCGGGGCCACCCCAGGCCGAGCTGCTGCGCGGCCCAGTACACTAAGCCGCTGCAGTCCAGGCCTGGCGGGATCGAGCTGCCTCCCCAGACATAGGGGACACCGATCGCCTTGCGGGCGGCGCCGACCAGGCCGGAGCCTCCGGACAGGCCCGACTCCTCGGTCTTGGACTTGAAGATGTTCTTCAGCGACTCGAACCACAGGGGCGGTATCGCGGCCGCCGCCTGCGCCCAGAAGCTGGAGCCGGTGGAACTGAGAAGGGCCTTGGCCGGGGAGATCACCAGGTCGGTGATCGCGCCGATCGGATCGGAAACGATGTCCGCGACCGCAGAGGCCGCATTCGCCACCCAACTGGCAGCCGACGACACCGATCCCTTCGCACGCTCCCAGATGCCTCCCTTGGCGAAGGAGACCTGGCCGCGCCTCGTGCCGGTGTCGCCAACGTCAGCTAGTCCCCGCCCCCTGGAGGCGTTGACCCGGTCCAGCCAGTCCTTGCCGCCCAGGGCCCGCAATGAGTCCGGGCGGATGATCCCCTCGCCGCCCGACAAGCGGATAGCGCCGCCGCCGTCAGGCGAGTAGAAGTGAAACACGTCCTTGCCAGGGGTGTACCCGGGCATCATGGTCCGCCACTGGCCGCCCGAGGCGTACCCCGGGATTGCACTGACACTCGGCAAGCGCAGGGACAGGCCCACCTTCTCCGCAACCGTGTCGAACATCTTCTTGATGCCCCCGGTGTAAACGGTGTTGATCACGAAATTGATCGGGGTGGCGGCGGCACCCTTGATGGCGTTCATCGCGGTCTGCACGCCGGACTTGAAGGTCTCGAATCCGGACTTGGCGTTGTCGATCGCAGTCTTGATCTTCGGGAAGACGGTACCGGACAGAAAGTCCACGACCGTGGAGATGGTCGTGGAGATGCCCTGCCAGACCGGCTTGACGACGTTGGTCCACAGGAACATGAAGATCGGGGCCAAGACGGTCGAGATGAACATCCACAGGCCCATGAGTGCGGGCTTGATGACCCACTCCCACGCGGTCTGGATCGCAGCGCCAATGAGCTGAAAGGTTGGCTGGACCACGTTCACCCAGAGGAACTGGATGATCGGCACGAGCACCCCGGTGATGAACGACCACAGGGCCGACAGGGCCGGCTGGATGACGTTGGTCCAGGCCGAGGCGATGAAGGTGGAGATGGACGTCCACACCGGCTGGACCACGGTGGTCCAGAACTCCTGAAGCGCGGGCGCCAGCGTGTTCTTGATCCACCCCCAGAACGCCACCAAGGCTGGGTAGATCACAGAGTTCCATGCGTCTGATATCACCGAGGAGATCGACTGCCAGACGGGCTGCACCGTGTTCCACAGGCCCTGGAGCGCTGGCACCAGAGAGGTCGTCAGCCAACCCCACAGGGCGGACAAGGCTGGGTAGATCACAGAGTTCCACGCCGTGGAGACCACGGCGCCGAACCCACTCCAGACCGGCTGGACCACGTTCACCCAGAGGAACTGGAGCACCGGGATCAGCACGTTCGAGATGAACGACCACAGGCCGCTCAGCACCGGCGAGATGACGTTCGTCCATGCCGTGGAGACCACGGTGGCGAACCCGCTCCAGACCGGCTGGACCACGCCAGTCCAGAAGTCCGCCAGCGCTGGTGCTAGCGTGCCCGTGACCCACGACCAGAGAGCGGACAGGGCCGGCTGGATGACGTTGGTCCAGGCGTTCGAGATCGCCTCCCCGGTTGCGATAGCCCCCTCCCGCAGGGTAAGGAGGAAGTCGACGAACGCGGAGTCCTCCTCCAAGCCGAACAGGTTCCCGTCGAAATCCCCCTTCGTCAGAAGATTCCAGACCGACTGGATACCAGGAAGCAGAGTCCCGGAGATCCAGTCCCAGACAGCCGAGATGGCTGGCTGAATGTGCTGTTGCCATATCTCGACGACAGTCCTGCCGAGCTCCTGCACCTTGAGACGGAATGCCTCATTCTTCTTGTACAGGAGCACCAAGCCGGTGACCAGTAGGGCGATCGCAGTGATGACGAAGCCGATCGGATTGGCCCTCATGGCGGCGTTGAGACCGTGCTGGGCTAAGGTGGTGTTTCTGATCCAGGTGATGACCGAGGTGAGGATGGAGAAGCCCGCGTACGCGGCGACGGCGACGCCCACGCCGATGGCGAGAGCCTGCATCTCGTCCTTGTGCTGCTTGATCCAGGTGACGGAGCCGCCGATGGCGTCGGCCATCCACCCCATCAGGCCTGTGATGGCGGGCTTGACATAGTCAATGAGGTCCTTGATCGCGCCGACGACGGTGGCCTGAAGGTTGCCTGCGGCGCCCTCGATCGTTTTGGTGGACCTGGCGGCCGCGACCGCCGTCTCATCAGAGCCGAGCTGGAGGATCGCGGCGTTGAACTCGTCAGCCGAAATCTCCCCCTTTTGCATCGCATCCCTAAAGTTTCCGGTGTAGGCGCCCATATCGAGCAAAGCCTTCTGAATCTTCCCAGAAGCGCCAGGAATGGCATCGGAAAGTTGATTAAAATTTTCCGTCGTCAACTTTCCTTGACCGGCGGTCTGGGTCATAACCATTCCGACGGACCTGAAAGTGTCCGCATTCCCGCCTGCGACAGCATTTAAATTGCCTGCCGCCTCTGCCAGCTTATCGAATCCATCGACGCCATTTGACGCCAGCTGTGCGGTGATCTGCTGAATATCCGCTAGATCGTAAACGGTTTCGTCGGCGTACTTCTGGGCCGACTCCTTGAGCCGGTCAATAGTCGAGGTGTCCAGGCCGGAGAACCGAAGCGTCGAGACGAACTTGTCGGTGGCGTCGGACGCCTCAATAGCCTCCGAGGCAAAGCCTCCGATGCCGACAGCCGCGCCGAGGGCGAGCACAGGAGCGATCGCCGAGCGGGCCAGGGCGCCGACGGAGGAGACCTTGGCGCCCGTCTGAGCGGTGGCCACGCCGGCTTTCTCCGCGGCTACGTCGACCTGGCCGAGATTGGTGGCGTATGTCTTCAGCGCGGGGTTGGCCTCAGCGACCTCACGCTTGGTCCGGCCCGTCTTGGAAGCCAGAGCGCCGACGGCCTGGTCCGTGTCGCGGGCGGCGGTGGCGGCCTTGCCCATGGCCCGGGAGTGGTCGGCTGCGGCCTGGTCCGCAGCCTTGTTGGCCGCCTTGGAGCGGTCCAGGGCCTGGGCGTAGCCCTCCTCGGCGCGCGCGATCTGGGCGGCGTTTCCCGAGGCGCGGGCCTGGTTGAGGCTGTTCTCCGCGGTGACCAGGGACTTGGCGGCGGCCTCCTCACGGCTACGGGCCTGTGCCAGGTTGCCCGAGGAGGCGGCGACCTCCTTCTGGGCGGAGGCGAGCGCCTGACCGGCGGTGGTGGCCTCCTGCTTGAGACGGGCGGTGGTCTTGCCGAGCGGGTCGGCGAAGGAGTTGGCGATGTCAGCGCCGGTGGAGGAGGTGGTCTTCTTGAAGGCGTCGGCGAAGGAACGAGCCGCCTCATTGCCGGCTGTGGGCATCTGAGACTTAACGTCAGCGTTGATCTCCTTGAGGAAGCCCTTCATGGAGGGGACAACGTCGACGAAGACGGTGCCTGCCTGGAAGCCTGCCATGGGGCACCACCACCTCTCGTGAGCTGTGTGGTGCCCCATGGGGCGGGTTACTCGAGTGCCCAGGGGGTTAGGACGGCGATGACATCGTTCGCGGCCGCCAGGGTCTGGGAAGTGCGCATCTCCTCGACGACAGCGGTCACGACGGGGACGGGCCGGGGGTAGGTCTCCTTGCCTCCGGCTGTGGAGATGAGGATGTCGGCGATGTCCTGGAGGATGCGGACCTCGGGGGTCTGGCCGACCAAAGAGGCGCTCTCCTCCTCGGCGTCGTCCTCGTCCTCCTGGGCGAGGATGGCCTCGGCCATCAGCTCGGCCCGGTCGGTGTCGTTGAGGATGGCTGAGATGGTGCGCGAGTGGCTGGGCAGTCCGTCGATGAGGTCGAGCAGGAAGGTCCAGCGCCGCGCACGGAACAGGGCCGGCATGTCCCAGCCCTGTTCCGCGAGGTCCTGGGTGATGGGCCTCCGGTACCGGGTCAGGCGGTCGCGGAGGCGTTGCCTTCCCCCTCGTCGCCCAGGAATGCCGCGTAGTGCTTCTTGACCTGCGCGAGTAGTACACGGACCTTGCGGACGCTGAGGCTCTTGACGATGAGCTCGGCGTCCTCCTGGCTGAGCCACCGGTTCAGGGTCTCCTTGATCGACGTGGTCCCCTCAAGGTCGGCCATGAGCCTCTCGCTCTCCTCGACGCTCAGCGCGAAAGGGTCAGGAAAGGTGACGACCTTGGACTTGAGCCCGAGGGTGAAGGGTTCCGGGTCGGCGGCGCCGTCGATCTTCTCCAGGGCGGATAGGGTCAGGGTCGGCTTCGTGGTCATGGGTGATCTCCCTTGGTGTGGTTGGTGGTCAGGACAGCGTGGTGAGGGCCTTGGTCGGAGCTGCCGGCACGGGCGGTACGGGCGGAGTGGGCTTGGGGCCTGATCCGGCCGCGTCATCGGTGTTGCCGGAGACCTGCTCCCAGCCCGAGGCGCGCAGAGTGGTGATCTCGGCGGGGTCGTCGGTGACGCGCTCGAGGGTGATGTCAGCGCCGTCGTCGGTCGTGATGGTCTTGGTCAGTGTGGGCACGGAGTCCTCCTTGCGTGCGGGATCTCCCCTGTGGGGTGGTGGTCGAGCCGGCGGCCGGGGAGATCAGCGGCCGCCGGCTCGACGATGAGGCGAGAGACCGAGCTCAGGCGGCCTTCTCGAAGCCAATGGCGTCCAGGTGCTTGATCGCACCAGTGCCGCCCAGGTAGTGGCGGCAGGGCGTGCCAAGGACCTCATCAGAGAACACGGAGAACTCCAGGTCGAACTGGACCGGGTCGGACGACTTCCACGCCTCCTCGGGGATCGTGCCGAGCTTGACGCGGGGGAAGCCTCGGCCGACAAGCCACTCGTCGTCGGCAGGGCCATCGGACATGATGGTGAGCAGCCGGAACTCCTCGAGCAGTGGCAGCGGGGCCTCATCAAAGACAATCTCGCCGGTGTCCTTGTTGGCCTTGACCTGGGAGAGGTCGACGCCGTAGACGAGCTGCTGCAGGTGCTTGCGGTAGGGCTCGAGCACACTGAGCTTGACGGTCTTGGGCGCCTTGACCAGGTCAGTGCGCACGGACTCGACGTAGCCGAGCGCCTCGACCTCCTCAACGCTGGCGTCGGCGGAGAACGTCACGCCGTCCTTGGACAACAGGCCGACCGGCAACCAGCCGGCGGGGAGCTCCTTGAGCTGACCACCGGCATCGGTCAGGGCCTCGGGCAGGTCGACGGAGGTGGGAGCCAGGAATGAGACGGCGTTCAGACCCTTGCGGACATTGCCGCGCCGGTTGTGCTTCTTCTTCAGCGCGGCGATGGTGGTGGTTGCCATGAGGCGGGTTCCTTTCGGAGCGGGTTCAGGTGAGCGGACGGTGAGTGACGGACAGGATCATCGAGACGACCTCGACCGCCTCGAAGTAAGGGCGCACTCCCAAGCAGCTCGTCACCTCCACGGAGTCCACGAAGCCCTCACCACTCACCACCGGCGACTCACCCAGGGCGGACAGCAGACGCTCCGCGAGCGCGGTGGCGCCTTCCTGGTGGGGGCTGGTGGGGGTGGTGGCGTAGATGTCGATGCCGATGGTGTCGGTGCGGTCGACGTCGTCGGTGGGGCCTGTGTTGAGGAGGTGGACGTGGGCTAGGGGCATGGGGCCGGTGGTGAAGGCGGCGTCCAGGATCCTGGTGGTGGGGGCTGCGGTGGCCTGGGTGGTGGCGGCTCGTAGGACGGCGACGGGGTCGGTGAAGGTGGTCATCTGCGTCTCCTGCCTCGGGCGGACTTGGCGGCTGCGAGGAGGCCGAGCGTGTGGGCGCCGGGTACGGGGGTGCCAGCCGGGGTGGCGTGGCCGAACTCGGTGGCGGCGGCGTGGGGGACGTCGGCGATGACTCGGCCGGAGGCGCGGCGGCTGGTGCCGCCTCTGGTCTTGATGGTGGCGGTTGTGGGCTCGGTGTGGAAGGAGGCGGCTAGGGCTCCTGAGGCCCTGGGGGCGCGGCGGGCGGCCTCGGCGGCGACGTCCTGGCCGGCGGCGAGCATGGCTGCCTGCATCGGCCCGGAGACCAGGAGGGCGGCGATGCCTGCGCTGTTGGGTTTGAAGCTGGTGGCCACGGCGGGGTCATCTCCTTGCGAGGGGGACGGCCAGGCCCAGGGGGTAGGGGGCCGGGGTCGCCTCGACCGTCCACCTGCCCGCGAGCGCGTGGGCGGTGGGGACGGTGACGGTGTCCCGTTGGCGGATCCGGGCGCCTGGCGGGGTGTAGAGGGTGGCGGTGTCGTCGGGGGCCTCGACGGTTGCCCTGTCGGTCATGCCGGTGGCGTCGGAGGTGCCGGGGGCCAGGAGGCAGCCTTCGATGGTGACCGGGTCGCCCGTGGTGGTCAGGTAGCCGTCGGCGTCGCGGTGGGTGGGGCCGGTGACCTGGATATCGACGACCCAGCTGCGGGGGAAGGCGTCGATGATGCTCATCGTGTGCCTGCCACCCAGACGTTGCCGTTTCGGCGGGGGCGGTACTGGCGGGCCAGGGCGATGTCATCGGGGGAGAGCATCGCCTGGCCGCCGATGGTCCAGGACGCGAAGGTCGCGGACTGGGAGAAGGGGCCGGTGGTGGTGGAGGCCTGGGTGGCTCCGGCGGCGGCCTTGGGATCGATCTTGAGGATCCGGGCGACGGAGTCGGCGATCTGGGCAGCGACGACGTCGGGGACCTCGGTGTGGCCGGCCTGGTAGGTCATGGTGACGAACCGGTCCGAGGGGAGGTCGACGTCGACGTAGCCGTGGCGGAGGGTGAACGGTACGGGCTGGGCGTCGTCGTCGATGACGGAGGTGACGGTGATGAGCGGGAGTCGTTGGGGGCGGGCGTGACGGCCGTTGACCTTGACCCGGTGGGTGTAGGTGACCGGGGTGAAGGTGGTCCGGGCCTCCTGGCAGAACTTGGCCGACAGGATGGTCAGCAGGTGCTCGGCCCGCTTGTTCTCCTCGTCGGTCAGGTCCCGCCCGAGTGCCTGGGCCACGGCCTGGGTGGTCGCGAGCTTCACGGTTTCCCCGCCCCCTCTCCGTCGTCTCCTCGTTAGGTCGTCTTGCCGCCCTTGGGCGGCTTCTGCGGGGCCGGGTCGGTGCCAGCGTCTGGGTCGTCGGGTGGGGGCTCGTCCTCG
The DNA here is from genome assembly GCF_006546835.1 of Actinomyces johnsonii. Taxonomy (GTDB): domain Bacteria; phylum Actinomycetota; class Actinomycetes; order Actinomycetales; family Actinomycetaceae; genus Actinomyces; species Actinomyces johnsonii. Next base: position 42,828 of record NZ_VICB01000022.1, read on the forward strand.
CTGGCCGGGGTGGTGGACTGCGCCTGCTCGTCGGGGACCTGTTCGACGTAGCCGGCGGCGATGAGGCCAGTGGCTACGGTGTCGACGACGTCGAAGGTCAGTCCGTTGTCTCCTTTGACTCGCATATCACGCCGCCTTGAAGACCTGGACGGCGGTGGGGCGCGTGATCTTGCCTCCGTAGACGTGCAGGCCACGGACGCGGTCGGCGAACTTGTTCTCCGCCCGCATGGACTCGGTCTTGTTGACCTGTGAGATGAAGGCCAACGCCGGCGTGTAGATGCCGGCCGCGGTGGGCTTGGAGTCGTCGACCCAGGGGGAGACGACCACGTCGAAGCCGAGGAGACGGCCGATGATCGCCTCGCGCAGTCCCTCGGTGGTGTTGGACTTGTCGAAGGCGGTGAGCTTCGAGCCGTCGGAGAGGAGGAACTCCTCGAAGGCAGCGTTGACCAGCAGGGTCCGGTTGGCCTGGGGGACCTTGGCCGACGTCAGCCGGCGGCGCAGGCCACGGACGACGTCGTAGGCTGTCTCCCAGTTGGTCGGCGCGGTCAGGCCGGTGGCGGCGGTGCCGCCGGTCAGGGTCATGGTCGTCAGGAAGGTCTCGGCGTCCTCGACCAGGCCGGCGGCCGCGGACTCGGAGTACTTGTCCATGACCGGCTGGTTGGCCTGGGCGGCGTCGATGTCGTCGACGATGAAGTCGAAGGACTTCTCCTGGTCGACCTTGATCTCGATGCCGGTGTCGGAGACCTCGTCCGGCGCGGTCGTGCGCGGCAGTGTGCCGCCTCCACCGGGCTTGGTGACCACACCCGTCTTGTAGTCCTTGACCTGGATGTCGACGATGCCGGGGATGTGGACGGTGTTTCCGGCCTTGAGATCGCCCTCGTAGTCGCGGTTGGCCAGGCCGGTCAGAACCGCCTTGTTGCGGAGGTTTTCGAGGATGGAGGCCGCCCATACCTCAGGGATGAAGTGGCTGGTGGACACTGTGGCTCCTTTATCGGGAAGGGGGGCGTCAGGAGACGCCCATGATCTGGTTGAGCTGCCCGTCGCGGCGGGCCTTGTTGATCTGGGCCGGCGTCATCGCCTTGAGGTCCTCGCGCGTCAGCTGACGGGGCCCGGCGACGTTATCCCCGCGCTGGCCGGCGTCCGCCGAGGACGTGGAGGCCGGCGGGGTGACGGGGCCGCGCCAGGCGAGCAGACGGTCAGCGGAGGCGGTGATCTCCTCCTGCGTGGTTCCGGTAAGCAGATCCACGTCAACGCCCTTGGAAGCCGCGATACGGGCCTTGAGGGAAGCGGTCTCAGCGGCGGCAGCTCGCTTCTCAGCGGCCTCCTTGGCCTCCAGGAGCTTCTGCATCTCGCTCTTGGACTGCTCCTCGATCGCGTCGAGGCGCTTGGCCTTGTCCGCGTTGGCCTTCGCCCGGTCTTCGTTCTGTCGGGACAGGGCCTTCCACTTCTCCGCCTCGGCCTTCCAATCGACCGTTTCGGTCTCCTGGGGCGCCTGAGCGGAGGAGCTGGTGCCGGTGGTCTCGCCGGAGCTCTGGACGGCGGGCTCCGTGGTCGTGCCGTTAGTGGTCTGACCAGCAGGTGGGGTGGGGGTGGTGACGTGCATGGTGGTTCCTTCCCGTTTCGGGCATGACAAAGGCCCCTGCCGTTTCGGTAGGGGCCGGTAGTGGGCGCCCGCGAGCGCGGGCAAGCTTGTGGGCCGAGATGGAGCTCAGCGGCTGGAGGCGGCGTTGCCTCAAGGCGGCGACGAAGGCGACTGGGAGACCCGCAGTGCTTTCGCACCCTGGTGGGACGCCTGTCGCCTTCAGCAGCAGAATATCACCGGTGCTCGAAGGCCGCCACCGTGCCGTCGTGGCTGATGACGATGACGCGGGTGATTCGTGTCTGCCCGCGAAAACGGCGCTCGATCTGCTCGATCGCGACCTCATCGGAGAGGCCGCAGCGGCGCAGGTCGATGACGAGGCGGGACGCCTGCTTGCGTGCCTTCTTGAACTGGTCGGAGATCGTGTTCTTCTCGGAGGCGCCCCTGGGGGCCTTGAACTCCCAGATCTCGCCGTCTATCTCGACGTCGGGGTTCTTGACCCCAGGGGTGTGGTCGACCACGCGGAATCGAACTGTGTGGCCGAGGTCGGCCAGGGCCTGGGCAGTGCGTACCTCGTGGTCCTGGAGGATCGTTCCTTCCGGGACGTCGACCTTCCCGCTGCCTCCGGGGCGAAGCCACCTGGGCTCCCCGGCGTCGCGGGGACTGGCGTGCGCGACCGTCGTCGACGCCTTCGGTGCCGAGGCCCTGCGATGGTCCTGTCTCGTCTCCTTGAAGGAGATGACCGGCCCGTACTCGCCGTGCTCGGTGGTCAGGATGATGTCCTTGTACTCCGGTAAGCGGCCAGCCCGGTCGGAGGCTCCGGTGCGGGCCTCGACAGCCTTGTGGGCGGCCTCCAGGGTCTTTTCGTCGATGACCTGTTCCACGGCCATGCCCGCGGGCAGGGGGCCGACGTTGCAGTCGCACCCCGGGTGGATGGGGAGCAGGTTCTCGACGTGATAGCGCTGAGTGGAGGCGATGACGCATAGGGCGCAGTTCTCCCGGCCGGTCAGGATGCGCCGGTAGTACCGGCCGCCGGTGGCTTGCATCGTGTCGCGGGCCTGGACGCGTTTGGCGTTCTGGAGATCCCCTCCGATGAGCTGCGTCAGCCGCAGCCCGCCGGCTGAGACGGCCTGGTCGAGTGTCTTGCCCCTGGACAGTGCCGTCCACGTGGTCATGCCCGGACGCTGGTAGACCGTCAGCGGGTCCACACCGCGCATCCTGGTGACCGCCTCACGGTTGACCGCGGGCACGCTGGTCGTGAGCCCGAGCTCGCTGGCGCAGCTGAGGAGATAGGCGCGGGTCAGCTCGGCGGTCTGGAGCTGGCCGGCGAGGACCCTGGGGGCCAGGGCCCGCGCCATGGTCTCGACGGCCTCGTCCCGGTAGTCGGGCATGGACGCCCACATCTGGGAGGCGAAGGCCGTCAGGTCCTGACGGATCTTGTGGACCGCGGTGTCGTAGGCGCGTGCCAGAGCGTCGAGGCGGTCCAGGTCAGCCATGCCCGCCCCCTACGTCGTCGCTCAGGCGGTTCGCCGGTCCTGGGTGCCGGGCGTGTCCGCGTTCCCGACCGGCTGCATCTCCTCCGACGTCGTCGGTGGCGGCTGGGTGGTCAGATTGAGTGCCAGCGCGAGCTGCTCCTCAGCGCGTCTCTGCTTGTCCTGGGCGATCTGCTCGGGGCTGTATCCCAGGATGTTCTCCTGGATCGTCTCCAGGGCCTCGCCGGCGGCCTTGGCCTGCGCCGCGGCCGCGTACCGCTCGGTCATGGTCACGGTGGCCGGCGGCGCGAAGGCGACCTCGATCGTCGTGTCACCGTCCAGGGACTCGCCCTCGACCTGCAGGGCCTTGACGAGCATCACCGCCAGGGCCGGTTTGAACCGCAGGATGCGGTCCTGGGCCTTGAAGACGAGCTGCTGCATAGGCTGCTCGGCGCCGGAGGCGGACTGGTTGGCGGCGTCCGGAAGCATCGCCGAGACCGGGGTGTGGGTCTCGGCAGCGAGCTCGCGCCAGTCGTTCCTCACCGCGCTGAGCATCGGGGTCAGGTCAACGGTCTGCGACTCCCAGATCTCGACGCCGGGAGGCAGCTCCCACAGCGCCCCCGGGCCCGGCTCGAACATCTCTTGGTAGTCGATGTCGTCGCCGTCGGGCCCCTCCTCGGGCAGTCCCGTACCAGGATCCGTGGAGGTGGTCCGCAGGGCCCGCTGCCGGTAGGTCTGCATCGCCATCGTGACCAGGCGGTAGAGGATCCCGGTGTTGATGCGGTCTATGAGGCCGGTGTGAGCCTCGAACTCCCCCATGCTGTCCTTGTTGCCCAGCAGCACGATGGGCGGGTCACCGTCGTAGACGTCGAGGCCGTCCAGGTCCCACTTACCCTGCACACGGCTGATGAGCTGATTGCGCTCGTTGTAGACGCTGCGGGAGTAGGTGGCCTTGACGCCGTCGACCCAGACGATCATGTGGTCGGCGCCCTCGGACACGGACCGCCAGACCTTGACGGCCGCGAGCGCCTTCCACGGGCGGACGGGGTCGGGCTCGGCGTAGAGCTGCTCGGGCATTTCCCTGGTGATGACGGCCTCGCCGTTGTCGTCGCGGGTGACTAGGAGGTAGCCGGTGCCGACGGTGAAGGCGTCGCGGGCGGCGTCCTTGAAGGCGACGTCGAGGCGGTTATCCCGCCAGATGCGGCGGGCCTGGACGGCTCGGGGCCCGTCGGGGGACTCTCCGATCAGGATCCCGTTGGGGATGAGGCGCTCGACGAGGGTGTCGACGATGAGTGCGCCGGCGTTGGCCAGGGCGCGTCGTTGGAAGGCCTCCCAGGACTTGCGCAGGTTGGGGCCCATCTCCGGCAGGGGCGCGTGCCCGTTGGTGTAGCCGCGTAGACGGTCCACGCGGGGGCGTGCGGCGTCCATCCGGGAGGTCAGGAAGGTGACCCACTGGTCGAGCGTCTTGCTCATGGTCCTCCCTATCCGTAGAGCCGGCGGGGTTTGCGTCGTCGCTGCGGGCGGGTGGCGCCTTTGCCGACGGCGTCCAGGCCCGCTCGGTAGGCGAACATGGCGCCCCAGGTGGCGTCGATCTTGGAGTAGTCCTGGTCGTCGGCTGGCTTGGTGAGTACGTAGCCGGCCTGGCGTGGTGAGCGCCGGGCGTTGAGGAAGTGAGCGGTCATCTGCGGGTCACCGTCGTAGGTGAGACGGCCCTGCTGGATGGCGGAGAGCAGCTGGGCGAAGGACTCGCAGGTGGCTGAGACGTTGCGCTGGGGGTAGCGGATGGGCTCGGCGGCGCTGATGCGGGCACGCAGGCGGCGCGAGTAGGCGGCCTCCCAGGTCTTGACGTCCTGCGCCCACCCGGCTGAGGGGTCGGCGTAGAAGCCGACGACGTTGTAGCGCTCGAAGGTCTCCCGGACGGTCTGCTCGATCTCGAGGCGCGGTGGCTGCCAGCCCTCGCCCTTGGGGCCGTCGGGCTGGGACCAGATGCCGATCTTGAACAGGTGCTGCTGGGTGACTGAGTAGCCGATGAGGACCGTGGAGTCGGCGATGCCGATCTTGCGGCCCTCGGAGCCGTCGAAGCCGAGGGTGATGGGCTCGTTGGTGGTGACGGTCTTGCTGTGGTCCTCGATGGCGCGCAGCTCGGGCATGGTCAGCCAGGCGTCGGAGGCGGCGCCGACCTGGTTGAGGAAATCGGCGCACATCTCGGCGGGGTCGTTGTCCGTCTCCCAGAAGTCGTCGGCGGTGCGCTCGATGTCGACCCAGCCCGGTGAGCAGGGAGGTTCGTGGATGGCGCACCCGCGGGGGTCCGCTGAGGCGTCGCCGTAGGCGATGCGCAGGCCCTCGATGAGGCTGTCGCGGTCGGAGATGTCGGTGTCCAGCGGCGCGGCCCTGTGGTCGTATAGAAGGCGCCTGGCAGCGGCTTCCTTGACCTTGCCGGCCTTGATCTGCTCGGCGTAGCGGGCCGTCGTCTCGGCGACCGAGTTCTCGCCGATCGTATGGGCGTTGGGGGTCTCGATCGTGACGCCGCCGACCTTGGTGGCGTTGTTGCGCAGCGTCTTGGCGAGTTTGGGGCCGCCGTTGCTGGGCACCCAGGTCTCGGTCTGGTCCAGAACAGCCATGACGGCGCGGGCGCCTTTGACCGAGGTCGCCGACGATGTTCGCTTCTCGATCTTGCCGGAGCGCATCGTGACGAAGGAGTCCAGCGGGTCGACGTCGTAGGCATCCTGGGCCGGTGAGCCCCGCAGCATCTCCAGCAGCGGCATCCAAGTGTTCGCGGTCTGGTCATCGGTGGTGGCCGTGACCTGCACCAGCGGAGTCCGTCTGGTCGCCCACGGGACGCCCACCGGCTGGCCGGCGGCATCCCACCCATCGCACAGCACGGGCCCCATGGCCTCAGCGCAGCAGATCGCGGCCAGGAGCGGGCTCTTACCCCATCCACGAGGACGAGAGATGACCGCGCGGGACTTCACCCGCCTGCCCGTAAGCGGGTCGAGCTCGTAGAGCCGCACCAGGAAGTCCAGCTGCTCCTGCGTCGGGACGAAGGGCAGCACATCATCGCAGTCAGGCTGCAGGAGAAAGGCAGTCATCCAGTCGGCGACGTCGTACCCCAGAGTCGGGAACTCATCATCCTCATCCAGCGGGGACCACGGCACCGGCCGCACCCCCTCTATCAGTCGACGACGCGCAGCACCTTCGAGCGAGCCCGCGAGCGCGATCCCGAAGTGGCGGCGGGCTCTGCGACCTCAACAGTGCCTCCGGCCTCGGCGCTGTCGGCGACAGCGAAGGTGATGCGCAGGCGGGCGCGGTCTTCGGGGGTGGCGCCGAACTTGGCGACGCGCAGGCGCAGCTCGGGGCCGAGCCTGACATCGCCCTTCCAGTAGCGGGCGTGGAGCAGAGCCGTATCCATCAGGAACGCCCAGTCGACGTCGGTGTAGTCAGTCGACAGCGGCGACTCGGCCCACATGCGCCACCAGCGCTCGGTGATGGCCGGCCAGTGGAAGCGCTTCTTGTGGACCGTCCCGTCGTCGTCGGTGACGTCGACGTAGATGGTCGGCAACCTCGGCTGGGTGACCGGCACAGCGGGTAGGACCTTGAGCGGCTCCGGATCTTTGTTACGGCGCGCCCGCTTGGACGGGTCCTTGGGCTGCGGCCCCCTGCCTGCCACCTCACTACACCCCCGAATTCCTGTTATTCCAACGAATTATCCGTTACACTTGAGTCTATGAGGACATGCAGTAGGCCGGGGTGCGGCCGCCAGATCAGCGGCTCGAAGCGGGCCGATACCCGCTTCTGCTCGACACGCTGCCGCGTGGCCGCGCACCGCGAGCGCCGCCGCGCCGCCAAGGCCTGTCCCGTGCCCGCTGAGATGCTGACGATGCCGCGGTGGGTCAATCACGACGAGCGCAAGCGCCCCATCTGCCCGTCCACCGGCCGGTGGGCGTCAGTGACCGACCCATCGACCTGGGACACCTGGGAGGCTGCGAGCAAGCGCGACAGCCGAATCGGCTTCGTGCTCGGCGGGGGTATTGGGTGTATCGACCTGGACCACTGCCTGGACGCGTATGGGCACCCGAGCGAGGCGGTGGCCGAGCTGCTCGAGTTCTACGCCGGCTCCTACGTCGAAGTCTCGCCGTCGGGAGACGGGTTACACGTGTGGGGCACAGCCCCGGAGCGCCGCGGTTTCCGACGCACCTGGAAGGGGCAAGCGGTGGAGTTCTACTCCCAGGACCGCTACGTGACGGTCACCGGGCGAGTTTTCCGCCCCGGGGCGCTGCTGCCCCTCTGAACGGCCTCACACGCAGCCTCAAAGGCCTCCCAGCCACGCGGCAAGGGTGCCATATTTCGTTGCAATCACAGCAGAAAGTCGCGTTCCCAGAATCCCCAGACCCGTACACAGAAAAAACGACAGCATCTCACGGTGCTGGGGCCGGGCGGGGTACGGGGTCCCCACCCCCGTCGACGGTCGGGATGAGCCCTGGATGCGGTGGCCGGCGTGGCGCTCGGGCCGCGCGCAGCGCCGCGAGGTCGGCGCGCGACTCCTGCTGCGTCTTGCGCTTGTGATGCCACGAGCACAACCACTGCAAATTGGAGACATCGTGATCGTCTCCGCGCTCGATATGGTCGCACTCTCTGCCAGGCTCGACGCACCTTGTTCCATCGCCCATGACACCTTCGCACTGACCGCCTGCGCGCTGAGCGACGAAGGCGCGACGCAACTGCCAGTCATCGGGAAGACGTGAAGAGCGGTCACTGCTCTGCCATGCCACCATGACAACCTCCTTCGGTTGAAGCGGCTGGGCGCAAGTGTCCCGCTGACACCAAGGATGCAATACGATCGAACGCCTGTCCAGACGGTGGCGCGGACGGCGTGTCACACCAAGACCAAAGGAGCGCTGTGCTGCCGCAAGGCGCAGCGTAAAATCATCCGGTCCGCTCAATGGTGAGAAAGGAACAACAATGTTCGGACGTAAGAAGGAACGACCTATCAGCAGCTTCTTCTCAGTGAAGGACGGTGCCTTGCATCTCTACCCCGACCGGCTGGAGAAGAAGGGGGGTGGGTCCGTTGAGACCCTCCCCCTCAGCCAACTGGAGGGGGTACGTCTTGAAGACGGGGAGGAGCTATCCTCCCGGGTCACGATGACCCGGCTGGTCACCCTCGGGGTATTCGCCCTGGCGGCCAAGAAGAAGACCGGGGGCGAGAAGTTCCTGACCATCGAGAGCCCCGACATCTTCTGGACGATCGAGATCCCCCGGAAGAACATCGGCGCGGCGCAGCGATTCATCGGCGACATCGAGCAGCAGCGACGCCGACCCTGACCTCTCGCCCTCAAACACCACGGTCCCCTGGCGTTGCATCTGCCATGGGGACCGTATATCGAGCACAGGCTATCGACTACAAGTAGCGCGACGGCCGCGCCTCCAGCCCGCACAGTTCGCGGCCGCCTCGCGCTCGAGGACGTCGGGCCAGGCCACCCACACCTGTCCCGCAGAGCGCAGACTCCTCACCCTCTTCCGACGCCGCCAAGACTGAAGAGTGCGGTAGCTCAGACCCGGCATCCGCTCCCGGACCTCAGCCGCAGTCACCCACTCCACCCCGTCAGGTCCGGTCACGCTCATGACGCGGCCGCCTCGGCCTGAGCAGACCGAGCGACAGCCAGCGCCCAGCTCCGGGTCCTCTCCCAGTCCTCCTCGGTGAGCACGCTCCCACAAGCAGGCAGAGTGCAGCGCACCAGGCGATCGGCTCCCGGTACCGAGGGCGGGACGATCACCAGCGACCAGGCGCCGCACGACGGGCAGCGCACATCGGTGACCCTGCGCTCCGGCTCCTGGACCGGCCAACGAGCCAGAGCCCTACCAGTAGCCGGGGCCAGGTCGGCGATCATGTCCGCGGCCCAGTGCTGGGAGGCGACCCACTCCAGGTGCGGGGCCAGCCAGGCAACGAGACGACGCGTGTCCTCCGGCTCCCGGGGACCAAGGATCACCGGGTCAGCGCCGCCGTCAGCGACGTCAGCCCAGTCCAACGGCCCGGCCACCGGACGCCCTTCCGACCATCGGCACAGCCCCACCGGCAGGCTGCCCGCAGTCGGGTGCTCCACCGCGACCTCCTGGGCCCAGGTACCCAGGATCGCGTGCAGCTCATCGGCCGCCACCAGCGCATCGGAGTACAAGCACCCAGGCTCCGGCGTCGACCGGCCACCACCAGGCCGGCCGAGCGGGCTCCTCAGCGAGGGAGTCCCCATGTCGAACAGGTGTTCAACCAGGGATGGCAGGGTACGGACCGAGGACTGAAGGCGCCCCCAGCACCAGGAACACAACACCCCGAACTCAGCCCGACGGGGCAAGCACCCAGTGCACTCAACCTTCTCCGGCTCCCCGCACTCACCCCTACCCCAGGCCCAGCCGTCACATTCGGCCAGGTGATGGCCGCGAATCGAACACCCCGACGCGCACTCACTCATCGCATATCTCCTTGCAGCTTCATCATGAACGCGGCAGCCAACCCCGCCTGAGTAATGACCGACCCACTGGACGCGAACAAGAAACCGTTACCAGGGTCGGAAGCATCCGCCGTGTCGATCAGCTGGACAGCCACAAGCCACGCACCACCCAGGGACCCGGGCATCTCATCAGCCACGTGCGCAGCGATTGCCTCCTCAAGCACTCGCTTCGTCGACGCACTCATCGGTGGATCACCTCATCTCCGATCACCGTGAGCACCAGCACCGCCCACGCTCGACGCAGCTCACGATCCGCTTCCTCGAGAGAACCCGACACGGAGAGGTTCTGGTCATCCCGTATCCGCCGCAGATCCCGACGGAACCCGGCCCAGCCCTCCTTGAGGACGCTCAGTAATCGGTTCATCTTCTGGCCCTTCGCCGTCGTCGTGCTCTTCTCCGACCAGTGCCAGGGGGAGCGCCTCCCAGCCCGTGCCCAGTCCCGGCCAGCCCCCTCCCAGGACCCGTCCCAGGACCTGAGGCCCGTCCCGGCCCGTCCCTACCCGACCCGGCATATCCAGATTCCGTACCCGGCGGATCTGTCTCGATCTGTCCGGATCTGACCTGATCTGGCAGATCCGGACAGATCGAGGGGACCGACCGCGCCCCGGGGGCCGCGCGTGCGGCGTCCTGCGGCCCGCCGGCGGGGTCAACCGGCTCCACGTGTGCCTCATCATCACCGCGCGCTGACGGGCTGCCCAACTGGCTGCTGGACGGCCTGCCCCAGTGGAGCTGGGGCGCTCGACCCGGCCGTGTCCCTACCTGGCTGGCAGGTCGGCTGGGGAACGTGTCTGGCGCGCGGGAGGCCTCGGCCGCTTGGGCGGGCCTCTCCTCACCGGCGGTGAGGGGCTCAACCCGACCAACGCGGTCCGACTGGCTGTCGGCGCGCCCGGGGAGCCGGTGATGAGCTGCCTGGTCCGGCTGGCTGCCGGGCAGGCTGGATGCGGAGACGGGTCCAGGCCGGGGCGACTGGCTGCCAGCCCCGACTCCGTCGACGGTCTGCGAGGACGTCCGCACGTCGCTACCCGCACGCAGAGGCTTGGTCCCCTCCGCGGCGAGCTCAGGCGGGCGCATGTCGTGAAGCGCCAAGACGTCGGCATGGCTGTTGAGCCACTCCCGGGTCCGAGGCGAGTAATACGGGCGGTCCGGAGGAGTCAGCAGCGGTCGGACACGGTCGGCCGCCGCCATTCCCTCCGATGAGGGCAGTCCCTTGGAGGCGTTGCCCCGGATCGAGTTGCACGAACGGCAGGCCACGACCTCGCTGTGCCACGTGCCCGACTGGCCAGGCAGGCGATGGTCGTAGGTACCACCCTTGCCGCCCTTGCGATCGGCCCAGTTGACGACCTTCCCGCAGTAGCGGCACGCGTCTCCATCGCGCCAGCGCACCGGCACGATGATCGACACATCCCCGTTGTTCGCCTTACGGTCGCGCTCCCACGCGACCTCCTCGGCGGTCTTAATATGGATGAAGTCCGGGTCCGCCACGAGACGGAAGAACCTCCTGCCAGTCCCTGGCTCAACGTCCTGGACTCCGTAGCCGGCGAAGGCCGCCAGCTCGAGCAGGTGATCGGCCTGTGACTTCGAGCCGGCCATCTGCACCGCCGACGAGTACCAGAACACGTAGTCCGTCAGGTACTGCGCGCTCATCGCCGCCAGACGCAGCATGAACCCGAACACCTCGTTGACCGACCTGTCGTCGGCATCCGGGTGCTCCGCGACTGCCAGCACGATCGGGTGCGTGGCCGCAGTATCAGTCAAACGTGCCCAAGGCATGGAACGGGGCTCTCTCTACTCACAAAACAACAGGACATCTACAGCACCAGGCGGATCCCGGCCGCGAGCGTGATGGCGTCTCATGGGAACTCCACTCAGAACGGAGGCTCGTCTCGGAAGGCTGCTTGCCCGCCCGTGGCCCACGGGTCGTTCGGGGCGCCGCCTTGGGGTGCCTGCCAGGTTTCGGTCGCTGGCGGTTGGGCTGGGGCCTGCTGCTGGGGCTGGCCGATGCCGGAGCCGAAGGCCATGGGACCGGCCTGGCCGCCGCCGCGCGGCTGGCGGGTGACCTGGGCCTTGGCGTAGCGCAGAGAGGGGCCGATCTCATCGACCTGCATCTCCACCACCGTGCGGTTCTCTCCCTCACGGGTGGTGTAGGAGCGCTGGACCAGTCGGCCCTGGACGATGACGCGCGTGCCCTTGGTCAGCGACTCGGCCACGTTCTCCGCGGCGTCGCGCCAGATCGAGCAGCGCATGAACAGGGTCTGGCCGTCCTTCCACTCGCCGGCCTGGCGGTCGAAGGTGCGCGGCGTGGAGGCGACCGTGAAGGAGGCCACCGCCGCCCCGGAGGGCGTGAAGCGCATCTCGGGATCCGCGGTGAGGTTCCCGACCAGAGTCAGCACGGTCTCACCGGCCATCAGCTGCGCCCCTTCATGTGGTGGTGGGCGAGGCGGCGACCCAGGACGACCACGGCTGCGACGATGACGGCGACGCTCATGCCTTCTCGTCCTTCTCTGTCTCCTCCTCGCCCTCCGCCTTGCTGTCCTTGTCCTCAGCGCCGGCGGCGTGGAGAAACTCCCAGACGGCGGCCGCCAGTGCTCGCTCCGGTGCCGGACTTTTGGCCGTGATCTTGCGGTGCGCGTCGCGGAGGTACTCGATGTCGGCCCCCGGGACGCAGACCACGTCCTCAACGAGCCGGCACACGGTCGTCGACAGCGGAACCTCGGCGATTAGGTCCTTCCTGGAGTAGAGGCGGATCCGGGTGGACTTGCCCATCATGAGGAGGTTGTTCGCGGCGGCATCGACCTCCGCAATACGGTTGATTTTCTCGGGAACTCCTCCGGCGAGGACGGTGTCACCGGGGCGGACCTCGGTAGCGCTGATGGTCTCGATGGTGAAGGTGGACATGAAGGTCTCCTTGTCTGGTCAGTCGGAGCACCGGCACTCGCCGGTGAGGGGGTTGATGGGGTGTCCGCAGGAGAAGCAGAGGTTCTCCGTCGGGGGCCGGTAGTCGAAACGGTGGCGCGGTCGACGCCGAGGAACCGCGTTGGGTGTCGGAGCGGCTTTGGTGGGGGAGAGGGGCTGCTCGACGGCGACGGCAGCCTCCCCCTCGCCAGTAGATCTGCCTTCGTCCTTCGTTGGGGTGGCGCAGCTCTTGCACTCACCGGCGCGTCCGTAGGGAATGGTCGAGGCCGGCCATCCGTTGGTGATGCCCTCGACGGGGCGCATGACGGCGCCGCAGGAGCGGCAGTGGACCGGTCCTGAGGAGAAATCGATCAGGACCCGTTGGGCGCGGTGGGCTGTACTGGTGACCATGAAGCCCTCCTTTCAATGTGTGGGTAGTCGGAGCGGGCCAGCAGGCCCATGGAGTGGCTGACGGCGCGGTCGTGGTCCTTGCAGTGGATGATGTGGTCCACCTGTCCGGCGGCGATCACTTCGCCGGTGCGGTGATCCAGGGTCCTGACGGTGTCGCCGACGCGGATCTCGTAGAAGGTCACTGGCGCCCAGGTGGTGCTCATGTGGTGCCTCCCCGGTCGTAGAGGGCGAGGTGAAACTCGTACATCGGGCTGCCCATTCGCTTCCCGGCAACCGCTGGGTGGCGGCGTAGGTCCGGGCCGAGCAGGTGCTTGGCGTCGTCGTCGGGCAGGACGCCAGCGTCGACCAGGCCATCGACGATGGGCTTGACCGTGGCCATGTAGTTGTGCGGGTCCCGCCGACGGCGGTCGGGGAAGGCAATCTCGACGACGAGGCGGGCGCGCTCAAGGTGCGGTGTGCGAGAGAACCGTGCGGTCTGCTCGGCGAGCTGACGGATGGTTCTGCGCTTGGAGGCGGCCTTCGACCAGTGGTTCCGGTCGTTGAGGTTCAGCACGTCGCTGGCGGCCAGGCGGATCACCGCCTTCCAGACAGGTGCCGGGCTCATAAGGACACCTCCTGCTGCTCCTGACTCGTGGAGGCCGGCTTGAGTGAGCTGAAACCGAGCCGGATGCCGTTGTCGCGCAGCCACTGCCCCATGGAGTCACCGCCCCGGACATATCCCCGGAACGCGTCAGTTAGGAACCCGAGGAAGGTGAATGCCTGGGCGACCTCGCAGGCCTTGGTGTCCACGACGTCGGAGCAGGAGGAGGCGTCAATGGGGTGTGCGGGAGCGATCAGGGTGGCTTCGATCCCGTCCTGGTGATCGAGCTCGACACGGATAGTGATCCTCATGCCGCGTCACCCCCGAACGGGCCCTCGTCATCGGTGAGGTAGCGGGTGATGAGGTCTGGGCGATGGCCCTGCCAGGAGGTGATGATCCGCCTTGAGCTCGGCGCCCGCAGGACAACCGCCGGCGTGGTGGTGATGCCCCGGGAGTGCAGCAGGCTCTGGTGGCTCTCGGCGGACATCTCGGTGAATGCGATGCCCTCCTCGCCCAGGAGGCGGGCAGTTGCCCGGCACGCCTCGTGACCCTGGGTGGTGTAGACCTCGACCAGAACCAGCCCGTTAGCTGGGGAAGCGTGGCTGTCCACGAGGTCCAGGGCGGTCAGGTCGCCGTCCTGCTGCCGGTCATACCAGATCGGTGCGTCGGTGATGCCGGCGGCGCCGGCCATCGGCGTGTGCAGGGTGCGGGCGGTGAACTGGACTCCCTGGCCGGCAAGCTCGTCGATACCGTCACGGTTCAGGTTGTCACCGTCGAGGTAGCTGGTGATGATCTTCAGGATCTGGGAGACCACGCGGACCTCGCGACGCTGGCCGGCGACGACGTCGTCCCGGCTGGTCGCGTCAACATCAGGAGCCGGCGCAGTCGCGGTCATCTCCATACCCTCGGACAGGTCAGCGTCAATGCTCAGGTGGACCCTCATGCCGCGTCACCTCCGAACGGGCCCTCAGCGCCCTCGGCGTCCTCGGTGTTCCCAGAGGTCTCAGAGGTCTCAGAGGTCTCGGTGGCGTTGGTTTGGGTGCGGATCCAGTGCTGGATCTCGGTGACCAGGGCATGCTCGGCCTCGCGGGCTGGTTCTCCGCCGGGTGGGGTGCCGTCTATGAGGAGGTCCATGAGGGCCTCGATGGCGGGGCCGTTGTAGGCAGGCACGCCCAGGGAGGCCTCGGTGGTGCCGTAGGCGTCGCCGGTGGCCAGGATGGTCAGGCCCATCAGGGACTCCAGCGCCCCGGAGGCCACCAGCAGGTGGCCGGTGGCGGTGGCCACCAGGGGCAGGCCGCCCAGGGCGGTGGCCGTGGCCTTCCAGGCGGCGAGCTGGTCCTCGGGGATCAGGAAGGAGGCCTCCTGGGCGATCGGCTCGGCGCACACGCGAAGCACAGTGGCGGCACCGTCGACGCGATCCAGGCCGTTCTCGTCGAAGTACTCGCCCTGGGCGTGGATACGGATGGTGCGGCCCTCGAGGAGCCCGTCGACGTCGGTGGCCTGCAGGGTCTGGACGGTGATGTCCAGGCGCAGGCGCTCGGTGCCGGTGGACTTGAACACCTGGGTGATGACCTTCAGCGCTGGGGCGGTGAAGTCCAGGCCCTCGGTCGTGTCCGTCTCGGCGTCCAGCTCGGTGGGGTCGTCGACCTCCAGCAGCGGGACCAGCGCGACCGCCGCCCTCTGCCGGTTGGTCGCGACCAGCGCCAGGCGCATGTGCTCGGCGTCGGCGACCACGCGGACGCGCTCCACCCCGCCTCCGTCCTTCTCCTTGCCCACGTGCGGGGTAACCGCCTTGATCGCTGCGGTCAGGTCCTCTGCTCGGCACACGGCCGATACCGTGGCCCTCAGCCCCTGTGCCGTTGTTGGTGTCATGACTGGCCCTCCTCGGCCTGGTCCGTCCTGGTGGTCTTGGTGGTGGGTTTGGTGCCGGGGACCTGGTGCAGGTCGCTGTCGTCGGTGGAGTCCTCGACGTCCTGGCAGTAGCCGACCTCGACGTCGGAGAGGGTGTAGCCAAGCTGTTCGAGGAAGCGCAGGTGCAGGCGGGTCATCATGGCGGACACGCCCCTGGTGTCGGTCCAGGTGTCCTTCTCGATGGAGCCCTCCATCGCTGCCAGCGCGAAGGTCAGCAGGGCCACCTCAGCGGCAGGCGCCGTCGGCAGCACCGCCCTCAGCGAGGGCAGGTCGCAGGCCAGCCGCTCCCTGCCCTTCTCCAGGGCGGTGGACGACACCCTCATGTGGGTCCAGCGCAGCACCGGGAAGAGGTACAGCGGCAGCCTGGAGCGCCAGGCCACCGCCGGGAGGCGAGTGCCCGAGGTCAGCAGCCGGTCCTGGATCCACTGGCGGCGCACGCCGTTAGCAGCGTCCATGGCCTTGTTGCGGCGGATCTTCTCCGCCCTGGCCTTGCGCTGTTCCTCCTCCATGGGCCCTGAGGCCGCCCCGGAGGCGTTGCGGGCCCACCGGTTGCGGTGCTCGTGGGCCCTCCAGTCATCGCACCAGAAGTCGATGGAGACTCCCACGACTCTGCGGGTACTGCTGTTCCAATCGAGCTTGGGGTGAACAACGGCGACGTGGCCGGGGCAGGAGGCGTGAGTCTGCGCGGTGAACACCTCGCCGCGCTCGTCGACCATCTCTTCCAGGAGCTTGCCACGCCCGAGCAGGGGACGCTCTTCAGCCCAGGCGAGCACACGCAGGCCCTGAGCCTCGAGCTCGGCGCGCTTGCCAGCCAGGAGCAGCTCCTCCTCGGCCTCAGCACGAGCCCGGGCAACGATGTGCTCGACCTGCTCGGGCCGCTCGATCGCATCGGCGACGGCCTTGGCCACCACCGGTGAGTCCTCCACGGCGTCGGCAGCGAGCTCAGCCAGGTGACCGAGCCCCACCAGGTCGATCTGCGGGCGCTCGACGGCGGCCTGGCGCACGGCCTCCGGGGCGCTTGCCACGGCCCTGGCGGCCGCGACCTCCTCACCTCGGATACCCCGCCTGCACAGGTCCTGGGCAGGCACGCCCAGGAGCACGAGCTGCTGGATCGCGTCGGCCCGCTCCGCGCTGTTGCAGTGCTCGGCCTCGTCATTAACCATCAGCTGGCTGGCGATCCGCTCGGCCTCGTCATCGACCCGCACCACCCGCACCGGCACACTCTCCAGGTGCAGGGCCAGGGCCGCGTCCAGGCGGCGGTGGCCGTCCAGGACGACCAGGCCCGTCAAGGTCACGTAGACGTCGATGTCCTTGACCACGCCGTGAGCGCGCACCGTCTCCAGGAAGCCCTTGCCCGCCCGCAGGTCACGGCGCACGTTCTCCCCGGTCTGCAGGTACTCGGGGTTGACCAGGTAGCGGGCCCCCTCCACAACATGGTCCAGAGGGTCGGTGGCCTCCTGGCGAGACAGGACCCGGGGCCCCTGCTCCACCACGGCCGGCAAGGCGGGCATCGGTGGGGTCAGGCTCACGTCTCGGCAGGTCTGCGCCAGGCCGGCTTGCTCGTCGTCGACGCCGAGCACCGGCCGCTCCTCTGTCGTAGTCATGAGAAAAGTCCTTCCTGAACACTGGTCCTGCACTGCTTGGCGCGCACCCGCGCGCCCTCCTCGAGCCACCTCGACGACTCCGACTCCGTGTCACCGACCAGCCTCATCGGCCCAGTCAGCTCGCGCGCCGCCCACAGCACATGGGCCTCCACCTGAGGGGCCACCCGCCCGGCCTCAGCCAGGCAGGACTCCACCGCCCGCGCCGACCCCGACACGGCAGACGCAATCACCGCCACCGTCAACCGCAACGCCTCCGACTGTTGCAAAGGCGTCAACGCCTGCCACAGATCCCGACGCCGTCCCGACTGCACATTCCCACTCACGCCGCCGCCACCGCCGTCCGCGTCGCTCGCGAGAACCGATGAAGAGGGATATCTCGGACGCGGAAGATCGCCGAGATGAACGGGGTCCGGCCGTGATGAACCGTGAACACCGCCCGCCCCATCACCCGGTAACTGAGGCGCTCCAGCTCCGTTCGTGCCCAGCTCTCCAGATCCCGCTTCTCCCGCCCGAGCCAGGTCCCCTCGGCCGGCAGCGGCCAGAACACCGCCGCCGCAGAGCCCCGGATCCTCATCTCAGGGCTCCCGCTCCGGGTACGGAGCCGCTCAGATAGCTTCTCCTCAGCGATGTCGGCCTGCCAGTGCTTGAAGCACATGCCATGACCCTTGTGCTGCACGGTGTCCGCCCACTGGCCCTCGGCGCGCTGGTTGTTGGGGCGCAGCATCGTGGTGCAGCCCTGGGCAACGCACTGGACCGGACCGTGCGACCAATCGATCTTGGAAGGTTTCCGCCGGCTCATGCCGCCACCCCCGACGGGCCTTCCGAGCCAGCATCCTCAACGGAGCTGGTGTCGCCGCTGTCGGGATCAGCCCACCAGGGGCATACGCCGGCCTCGGGTGAGAGCTCCAGAAGGACCACGCCGAGGCCGGTCGCGATGACCCCGGGGATCGCCAAGCCTGAGTAGGCCCATGCCCGGGTCAGGCACACCACCAGGTTCCCCAGGACCAACAAGGCCCCTAGCACCAGCAGGACAGCGCCCCACCGAGCCTGCCGAGACGACAGGGACGGCACTGGGACGCTTCCACGCTCCTCGGCCAGGACGTCGAGGATGCTCACCTCGTGGTACTCCCAGTGCGGACGCAGGGCCCTACGAACAGACGTGGCCATAGCCGACAGACGGGACCGACGCTGGTGACGCGGCGTGTAACGGGTTTTCACGGGTATACTCCTTCGTGGATTCATTGGTTGATTCCTTCGCCCCGTCGCTGACGCACACAGCGCGGGGCGCCCTCTTGCCAGGGCAGATGCGCGCGGTCACCCGCGCAGTTCATTACTCAGGCCGTGGGCTGCTTCTCGCCCAGGTCGCTCAGGTCGGGCGGGTCAAGTCCGAGTCGCGCGAACTCTGAGATCGGGATTCGCACGTTCCGCCCGAGCCTCACCACATGCAGGTCGCCTTTGGCGATGAGAGACCGCACCGTCGTCATGCTTAGGTCAGCAGCGGCGGCGAAGCGAGCGGCGGTGATGTTCGTGGGCTTCACCGGGAGTACCTCCCAACGGATATCGCCCGGCGAGTAGAGGCAGCATCATCAGCGATGCGCCTTCGTGGGCGACGTACGCAGAGAGCTCCTCGAGGTTGAGGCTGTGCCGCCAGGTCGTTCTTGCGGCCTAGGAGATCCTTCTCGGATCGTCCAGTTACATCAGACATCACTCAGCCTCCCCTCCGGAAGTGGCCGAGGATGACAAGGTCGCAAGTGTGGGGACGATGGTCCGCGAACACGACGGTGCGTTGAAGAACCGCTCTTCCGCGTCGGCGGTGAGTGCGGAAGCGGTGAGGCCAAGACGCTCGGCGACGACGGCGAGCTCGGCCGGGGAGAAGGCTACTTGGCCCCGGCATTTGCGACCGAACACGTTGGGATGCATACCGATCTCAGAGGCCATCTCCCCCTGACTGATGCGGGCGCGTCCGAGCTCTGCGCGGACAACGCCTGACAGCTCCTGGTCGAGAGTGGCGAACCGAATTGGGTTTGAGGACATGGCAATATGATGGAACCCAATTCGGTTTACGTCAAACCCACTTCGGTTGCGCTTCGGTAACGACTGTGTCACTGTGGAGCCATGGCACGCGCAAAGCAGCTCAGGCCCGTCGATCACATCACCCAGTCACTGCTTGCTGACGCGGTACGTGAGACTGGTGCCAAGCACGCGGATGTCGGCGAAAAAGCTGGCATGTCGCAGAACCGGGTTTCGATCATCCTGCGCCTCGGCACGCCCCCTGCTACGGTCGGTGAGATCTCTGCGATCGCGCGGGCGATCGGCCGAAGTGGCTCAGAGTTCATAGCTGCCGCTGAAGCGGAGGTGGCGTCGGCAGTGGCTCATTCGAGTTCGGACCGTACCGGTTCAGTTGCACCTTCACTAAGCGTTCGTAACGGTGCTCGTGATGCCTGGAAGCACGATGCGGGTGTCGCCCAGGGTGAGCAGGTGCTGTCGCTTCACCCTGACGCGCCGCCGCCCCCGCCACTTATCGAGGCTGCAGCCCGCACAGTGACCGACCGTCCCGAGTGGGAAGCCGAGCTTGCTCGTCGCCAGCAGGTGGTCGACGAGTCCCACGAGACTGGCGGAGCCAACTAAGTTACGGGTAACAATTTAGATACATCCTCTAGTTACAGGCCTGTGATGACTAGCGAAGGGGCAGGATAAGTACACCTAAACATTCGCCTGCTCGATTGCCGAGCCTTGCCCCTATTCCTAGAAAAATGTCTCATGCGAACTGCGAAACGCCGCACACCCGGCGCCCTTGGAGCACCCTGCTCCAAGCCCATCCCGATACCGCTGTCTGGCCCACCAGCTCTCTTCCATCCACCGTCCTGGGCTGCACTGATGGAACCTCCATCTGGCTCACCGTCGAGCAGACCGTCGCCGAGGCCCGATGCACCCTCGCCCACGAGCTCATCCACCTCGAACGTGGGCACAGCACCTGCCAGCCACCCGATGTCGAGGCCGACGTCGCGCGCGAGGCCGCCAGGCGCCTCATTCCCATCGACGAGCTCGCTGCTGTTCTTGCCCAGGCGCGTAACGAGCTCGAGACGGCGGAGATGCTCTGGGTCGACGTTGACACCCTACGTACCCGCCTCGCCTTCCTCGACGACATCGAGCGCGCCCGTGTCGGCCTCACTCGCGACCTAGCCTGCTAGCCTCAGGAACAACAAAGGTGTCCCACCACCCAGAGCGGGTGGTGGGACACCTTTGTCGTATTGGCCGTTAACCCTTCGGCTTGCTGGATCTACTTGCTGCAATATTCTGCGGACCAGCTGAAGCGGCAGTGGCCAGTCTCGTCAAGGTCGCAGCAACGGATTGACTGCTGAAGGTCTGGACTGTGACGCTGGTGGCCCTCATGCTCACGCGGGCCTACGCCCGCCGTCGGCCTTCGAGGCGAACCACGTCGCCAGCGGCCTCGGCCTGTTCCGCCCAGGTCGTCTCGCCGGCACGCGCCGCCATCTGGTCCAGGATCATTCGCTCGTAATCGGCGTCCGCTCGCTGGTAGTGCATCGCTTGTTCAGGCCGGGTCCAGCCAAACCGGATCATGATGGCCGACGTCGAGGCCCCGGCCTGCCCATACCGTGTCGCGGCATAGTGCCGGAAGGCGTGCCACCCACCGTACTTGCCCGGTGGAATCACCACGCCGGCTGCCGACAATGCCGCCCTTAGAGCCTTCGACGCCGTCGAATCCCGCATGTAGCCACCCCGCAGTGCCGGGAACACGATCCTGACCTCCGCGAACCGATCCAGATGACCCGCGAGCGCTGCTGCGGTGGATGGTGTGACCTGAACTCGTCGTGACCGCTTGGTCTTGGTGGGGCCTCGGGTCAGGTCTGTGCCGGCGCGAACGAGGGAGTGGGCGACGTTGATGACTGTGGTGTTGGTCCCCAGGTGAAGGTCGTCGCGGTGGAGTGCCAGTGCCTCGTTGATCCGTAGGCCGGCGTCGGCGAGGAGGGTCACCAGGGCCGAGAGGTCGGGGCGGATTACCTCTGATATGGCGGCGACCTCGGTGGGGGAGAGGAGATAGCGCTCTCCCATGGTCTGGCGTGCGGTGGACGCGCCGCGAATGCGGCAGGGGTTCTCGGTCAGGGATGTCTCTTCGGAGTCGACGGCGGCGGTGAGCATGGCTCGCAGTGTCTGGTAGGAGGCGGTCCGGATCCCGTCGGAGGGTAGCGCCGAGTGCCATGTGGCGATCTTGCGGGGAGTGAGATCAACGAGCCTGAGGGGGCCGAGCTCGGGGAGGATGTGGACGCGGAGGTCGGAGCGGCGCTTGCGTAGCGTTCCGGCCGAACGGGTCTTCTCCAGGGTGGTGAGCCACTGGGTGGCCCACTGCTCGACGGTGAGAGCGTCCGTCTGCGCCTGCTTGGCCTCCGTCTGGCGGCGAGCCTCGAGCTCGTCCGGGTGCGTCCAGGTGCCCGCCGCGACCTGTGCCCACACCCCGGCCAGCCAAGCCTCGGCCGCCGCCTTCGTCGGGAACGTCTCTGGTGCAGTGATCCTTGGTGGGCGCCCATCGCCCGTCCACGTCGGGTCGTCGTAGCGTGCACGCCATCGCTTGGGGCGCCCCTTCGGGGCCCGCTGATCTACCGTGCCGAACCTCAGCCGCCCAGCCATGCCGGTTCCTCCCGTGTGGGTACAGAATGGGTACACGCATACGCTACTAGACGCATCTCCACACGTCTCAACGACACTGAGGTGATCCCGACATTTGCCTGTCATTGCAGGGTGAATCCCTCGGTTTCGGCGTCTGGTGGACTGAAACGTCAAACGGCGTGATTCGGTGGGTGCGGCCTTCCCCCCATCTCCACGTATCCCACGAGAAGAGCCCGCCAGCCTTAACGGTTGGCGGGCTCTTCTGCTCCTCGGTGGCCAGTGCCCGGACTGGTGGAACATGCATGGAACGCTACGTAGCCTGGCTCCATGGCGATGAAGACCGACGCAGCTCGCAGCTGCACCGTGAGCACCCCTGATGGCCCCTTCACCATCGTTACGGGCCATGGTGGTTCCGATGGCGCCGCTGACGGCGTCGACCGGACCGACTACGTGCTCGCCTCGGGATGGACTGCTGAGATCGCGGAGCTGGTCGGACTTATCCACCCGAGCCTGAGGCCATCCCGCACCGAGGCGCTTCCGGAAGAGGAGTGCGACGGGCTCCTGGCCCGGGCCGTCGCTGCCGTGCGCTCCTACTACTGCGGCGAGAACAGCGCTCCCGGTGATGTCCCGGTTCTCCAGGTCGGCGGCCCCTTCATCGAGCGGGCCTGGTCCAGACTCCGTGAGGTCCCTGCCGGCACCACGCTGACTTACACCGAGCTCGCCCGCATCAGCGGGAATCCGGCCGCCTCCCGGGCCGCGGCCTCGGCCTGTGCGCGTAACGCCGCGGCGCTGTTCGTCCCGTGCCACCGGGTGCGGCGTTCCGACGGGGGCATTGGAGGATTCCGCTACGGGGCCGCCGTGAAGTCAGCTCTGCTTCGCCGCGAGGAAACCCCGGGCCTTGAATGAGTCGGCTGCTGGTTGGTTTAGGTGAG
>NZ_VICB01000023.1 GCF_006546835.1 Actinomyces johnsonii
AACACCACCTGACCCCACCGTGTCCGTACGCGCAGGATGTCTCCGCCCGTGCCGACAAGGACGAGTTGTGGACACGATGCAGCGGGCCGACTCGCGGGTCGTCCTGAGGAGCGGCGGTCTCGCAGGAAGGCGCCGTCGATGGGAGGATCGGCCCGTGACCAAAGCCGTGAATGACACTGCGACTGACGCTGTGACCGACGCTATGACCGACATCGAGTTTCACTCTGCCTACGACCAGGGCTTCGCCCGCGTCGCCGCCGTCACCCTGCCCGTGGTGCCCGTCGACCCGGCCGCCAACGCCGCTGCCATCATCGAGCAGGCCCGGTCTCTGGGCGACGACGGCGTTTGCCTGGCCGCCTTCCCCGAGCTGTGTCTGACCGGCTACGCCATCGACGACCTCCTCCTGTCCGATGTGCTTCTGTCCGACGTCCTCGCCGCCATTGAGACCCTGCGCGCCGCCAGCACCGACCTCCTGCCTGCCCTCGTCGTCGGTGCGCCCGTGCGCCTGGGCGATCGTCTCTACAACTGCGCCCTGGTCATCCAGGGCGGGCGCGTGCGCGGCGTCGCCCCCAAGTCCTACCTGCCCACCTACCGGGAGTTCTACGAGAAACGGCACTTCGCCCCCGGCGACGCCCTGCCCGCCGGGGTGGAGACCATTGAGCTGCCCGGCGTGTGCAACGGCTCCAACGACTCTGGTTCCGATGCCGCTGCTGTACCCGGCAGGCCGGCATCCCGGGTCCCCTTCGGGCCCAATCTCCTGTTCGAGGTCGACGATGTCCCCGGCCTGACCTTCCACGTCGAGGTCTGCGAGGACATGTGGGTGCCCGTCCCGCCCTCGTCGCTTGCGGCTCTGGCCGGGGCGACGGTCCTGGTCAACATCTCCGGCTCTCCCATCACCGTGGGGCGGGCCGAGGACCGCGAGCTGTTGGCCCGATCGTCGTCGGCCCGGGGCCTGGCCGCCTATGTCTACGCCGCCGCCGGGCAGGGCGAATCCTCCACGGACCTGGCCTGGGACGGCCAGACCCTCGTCTACGAGAACGGCGAGCTGCTCGGATCCACCGAGCGCTTCCCGGACGGGCCGCGCGCCACGGTCGTCGACGTCGACGTCGAGGGCATGCGCGCCGAGCGCCTGCGCCAGGGGACCTTCGCCGATAACGCCCGCACCCTGAGCTCCTCGGTCGCAGGCTCCCCAGCCGCGGCCACCACCTTCACCGACCCGGCGGCCTTCCGGCGGATCAGGATCGGCGGCGCCGAGCTGACGGCCCCGCGCACGGACATCGGCCTGCGCCGCCGCGTGGACCGCTTCCCGTTCGTGCCCGACGACCCGGCCCGCCTCGCTCAGGACTGCTACGAGGCCTACAACATCCAGGTGGCCGCCCTGGTCCAGCGCCTGGGGGCCATCGGCAACCCCAAGATCGTCATCGGCGTCAGCGGCGGCCTGGACTCGACCCACGCCCTCATCGTCGCCGCCCGCGCCATGGACCGCTTGGGCCGACCGCGCTCGGACATCCATGCCATCACCATGCCCGGCTTCGCCACGAGCGCCGGCACGCGCCGCAACGCCGAGGACCTCGCCGTCGGCCTGGGCTGCACCTTCGAGGAGCTCGACATCCGGGCGACGGCCACCCAGATGCTCACCGAGATGGGCCACCCCTACGGCGAGTACGCCCGCACCGGCGACCTCCCCGACGGCATCAGTGAGCGGGACCTCTACGACGTCACCTTCGAGAACGTTCAGGCGGGCCTGCGCACCGACTTCCTCTTCCGCATCGCCAACCACCGCGGCGGCATCGTCCTGGGCACGGGCGACCTCTCCGAGCTGGCCCTGGGCTGGTGCACCTTCGGGGTGGGCGACCAGATGGCCCACTACGGCGTCAACGCCGGTATTCCCAAGACCCTCATCCAGCACCTCATCCGTTGGGTGGTCGCCGAGCGCCTGTTCGACGACGTCGTCGGGCGCACGCTGCTGTCCATCCTGGACACCGAGATCAGCCCCGAGCTGGTCCCGGCCGGAGCCGGTGGTGCCATCCAGTCCACCCAGGCCAAGATCGGGCCCTACGCCCTGCAGGACTTCACCCTGTGGCACGTGCTGCGCCGAGGGGCGCGTCCCAGTCGCATCGCCTTCCTGGCGCACCAGGCCTGGTCGGACGCTACTGCCGGGGATTGGCCCGAGGGCCTGCCCCAGGCGGAGCGGGTCGCCTACGATCTTTCCGAGATCCGCCACTGGCTCGAGCTGTTCCACCGACGTTTCTTCACCAACCAGTTCAAGCGCTCGACCCTGCCTAATGGCCCCAAGGTGGTGGCCGGCGGCTCGTTGTCGCCTCGCGGGGACTGGCGCATGCCCTCCGATGCCGCGGCGACTGCCTGGCTCGCAGAGCTCGAGCGCAACGTGCCGCGTACGTGACGCCGCTGACGGAACGGGGACTATCGTCCTATGATGTGATATAAAACACAATCAACCGGTTTCCGCATTCCGTGTTCGACCTTGATTAAATAAAAACGCGTATTTACGCCGCACAATCGAGGTTTGCATATGCTAACGCGTGTTAGCAATGTCGGTTTTGTGGGTTTCTGTGTGAAACTGGTGGGCGTCTACGTGGTGGTGATCACGTCGATCGTCCCTATCGTCGCCATGTCACACACGTCGCTGTTGCCCGGGCCTCACGGAATCCTCGGCGGCAGCCCGGATGGAAAAGGTTCCCGCCCATGGCTTCCCTGGTCATAGCCGCTCACGGACACCTGGCTGAAGGCCTCGTTGCCTCCTCCGCGATGATCGTCGGCCCCAGTGACGACGTCGTCGCCGTCACCTTTGACCCCTCCGAGGGGCCCGACGACCTGCTGGCGAAGTACACCGCCGCGGTCGAGGCGTCCCCCAGTCAGGAGCACCTCATCCTCGTCGACCTCTTCGGCGGCAGCCCATATAACGCTGCCGCCCGTTTCGCCGCGGGCCGCGATGACGCCGATGTCGTCACCGGTGTCAACCTGCCCATGGTCATCGAGGTCCTGTCCCGTCGCCTCGCTGGCGCCGGGCTCGCCGAGCTCGTAGAGGCCGCCCGGACGTCCGCCACCGACGGCGTCAAAGTCCTCTCCGAGGTCTTCACCCCAGCACCCACCACCACTTCTGACGATGAAGGAGACGAGCTCTGATGGATGTCAAGCTCCTGCGTATCGATTCCCGCCTGGTCCACGGACAGGTCGCCAACAACTGGGCCGGATCCCTTGGAGCCGAGGCCATCCTCGCCGTCTCCGACGGCGCCGCTAACGACGAGCTGCGCAAGACCCTCATGCTGCAGACCGGAGGCGGCAAGGTGAAGGTCCACGTGTTGGGCGTGGAGAAGGCCGCCCGCGTCTACAAGAACCCCAAGTACGAGGCACTCAAGGCCGTCATCGTCGTCGAGACCCCGGCCGACATCGTGCGTCTGCTCGACCTGGGCGTGGAGGCCAAGGAGGTCAATGTCGGCGGAATGACCTTCAAGCAGGGCACCAGCCAGGTCTCCCAGGCTGTCTACGCCGGCCCCGAGGATGTCGCGGCCTTCAAGGAGATCGACTCGCGCGGCATCAAGCAGTACATCCAGCAGGTGCCCTCCACCGCGAGCTCCGACCTCATGGGGGCTCTCAAGGACAAGGGGCTGCTCTGAGGGCCCGCGTTCTCTGACGCGCCTGCGTCCCCTCCCCGAGTATCCCTCTGACACTTCCCATCCCGCCCCTTCGGTGGCGGGAGTAGGAGGGGTGTCCTGTCAAACCTCACGTGAGAGAGACATACCGTGCAAGACATCAACCTGATCCAGATCATTCTGGTCACGCTCGTGGCATTCGTCGCGGGTATGGCCAGTGTCCTGGACGAGCGGCAGTTCCACCGCCCGCTCGTCGCCTGCACCCTGACCGGTATCGCCATGGGCAACCCCACCGTCGGCATCATGGTCGGTGGGTCCCTGGAGCTCCTCGCCCTGGGCTGGATGAACGTCGGCGCCGCCATGGCTCCCGACTCCGCCCTGGCCTCCACGGTCTCCACCGTCATCGCCGTCGCCTCGGTGGGTGACGCCTCCTCCACCAAGGGCGCCATCGCTGCCGCCATTGGCGTTGCCGTCCCGCTGGCCGTCGCCGGACAGGCCCTGACCATCTTCGTGCGAACGATTGCCATCTTCTTCGCCCACCAGGCGGATCGATATGCCGAGCAGGCCAACTACCGCGGCATCGCCGTCATGCACTTCACGGCTCTGGGCCTTCAGGGTCTGCGTGTGGCCATCCCGACTGCCGTTGTGGCGGCTTTGGCCTCTGGTGACACGGTGAAGCATGCTCTCGAGATGATCCCGAAGGTCATCACCAACGGGCTCAACATCGCCGGTGGCTTCATCGTCGTGGTCGGTTACGCCATGGTCATCAACATGATGAAGGCGCGCAAGCTCATGCCCTTCTTTTTCCTGGGCTTCATCTTCGCCACCTTCGCCACCACCTACGGCGGCAAGGCCACGATCGGAGACCACAGCAAGGGCATCGCCAAGTGGGTCATCGACCTCGCCCCCAACGGCGCCACCCTCGTGGCCCTGGGCATTCTGGGGGCCTGCCTGGCTGTCATCTACGTCCAGCTCAACCCCGAGTTCCATGACTCCGTGCGCCTGCCCGCCGCCGCCTCGCCCGCAGCCGGTGGCGGCTCCAG
This sequence comes from Actinomyces johnsonii, assembly GCF_006546835.1. Classification (GTDB taxonomy): domain Bacteria; phylum Actinomycetota; class Actinomycetes; order Actinomycetales; family Actinomycetaceae; genus Actinomyces; species Actinomyces johnsonii. The sequence continues at coordinate 4,658 of NZ_VICB01000023.1, forward strand.
CAGCGACCTGGACGACGACCTCGACGACGAGCTCGACTGAGCCGGAAGGAAGACTCTGATGACTACTGAAACCGCTCCGGCGACGTCGGAGAAGATGCTCACCACCCGCGACCTGCGTCGGATGTACTGGCGCTCCACCTTCCTGCTCGGCTCCTTCAACTTCGAGCGCATGCAGGCTATGGGCTTCTGCTACACGCTCATGCCGGCTATCCGGAAGGTCTACCGCGGTGACAAGGCCGCTGAGGCCGCCGCCCTCAAGCGGCACCTGGAGTTCTACAACACCCAGCCCTGGGTCTCCTCGGTCGTCTTCGGCGTCACCGCCGCCATGGAGGAGCAGAAGGCCAAGGGCGAGGATATCTCCGAGGAGACGATCACTTCGGTCAAGGTCGGCCTCATGGGGCCGCTGGCCGGTGTCGGCGACCCCATCTTCTGGGGGACCGCCCGCCCCGTCCTGGCGGCCTTGGGTGCCTCCCTGGCCCTCAACGGATCGATCGTCGGCCCGCTGCTGTTCTTCGTCGGCATCAACATCCTGCGCGTTCTTACCCGCTGGTACGGCCTGAAGTTCGGCTACGAGCGCGGCACCGAGATGGTCACCGAGGTCGGCGGCGGCCAGCTCAAGAAGATCACCCAGATGGCCGCCATCATGGGTCTATTCGTCATGGGCGCCCTGGTCTCCAAGTGGACCACCATCAAGTTCCCGGCGGTGGTCTCCACGGTGAAGAACGACGACGGGATCGTCACCGACACCACCGTTCAGTCCATTCTCGACCAACTGTTGCCAGGCCTGGCGGCGCTGGGACTCACCTTCCTGTGCATGTGGCTGCTCAACAAGAAGATCAACGCCCTGTGGATCATCATGGGCATGTTCGCCGTCGGCATCGCAGGAGCCGCCACCGGCTTCCTGGGACTCTGACGCCGTAGAGGACTAGCCGCGAGCTGGCCCCAATCCGCCTCGGAGCGGGGAGGGTTCCGGAGGACTTGCTTCCGGTCCCCTCCCCGCTCCGCGCGCTCGGTAGAATGCGCGGGGCTCCTGCCGGATTTCCCAGCACGCCATTAGTGCCCCATTGTGACCGTCCGACGCCGTCTCCCAGCTCTCTGCCACTCTCCCCGACCGCTAGCGCCCTCCGCCCCCTCCAGCAGCAAGGAACCAGCGTGACCCGACTCCTCGTCACCGACCTGGACGCCACCATTGTCTTCGATCGCTCCGTCTCCCCGGCCGACCGCGAGGCCATGGCCCGCTGGCGGAGCGCCGGCAACCTCCTGGCCATCGACACCGGCAAGTCCTCCTTCGCCACCCGCGACGTCCTTGCGCCCCTGGGCGTCGATTTCGACTACGGCGTTGTCTTCACCGGAGCGGTCCTCATCGACGGCGACTATCAGGTCCTCTCGGCCCGCTACCTGCCCGACGGCGTCGCCCGCGACGTGGCCATACGCACCGTCGACCTGCCGGGGGTGACCACCTACGTCACCACCATCGAGACCGATTACATCCTGGCTGACAACAACGACGAGATCTCTCCGATCCTGGCGGTCTTCGAGAACATGACCCTGGAGGAGATGGACTCCCACCGTTTCATTGGCGTACCCCTGCGCGTCACGGACGATGCCCTGCGCACGCGTCTCCAGGAGGAGATCTCCCGGTGCTGGGAGGGTGTCCTGGACTGCCACCGCAACCAGGAGTTCCTCGACTTCGTGCCCGCCGGCGCCACCAAGGGCGCGGGCCTGCGAGCCCTCCTGGGCGGGCCCCTGTCGGGGCGGGAGGTCGAGGTGTGGACCATCGGCGACTCCTGGAACGACCTGGACATGCACGCCGTCGCCGACCACGCCGTCGCCCTGCCCTGGTCCCCGCCGGAGGTCACGGCCACCTGCGAGACGACCGTGGGCTCCATGGCCGAGCTCATCGACACGATCCTGGAAGGCGACCACGCATGAGTGAGAACGGTAAGGTCGAGGGCAAGAAGCCGCTCGGCACCCGGGTACGCGACTGGTTCAGTGGCGGAGACCCCGACGGGCCCGCCAAGATCCGCACCTGGGCCACCGGGGATGACGGGCGCTGGCGCGGCTACACCCACTCCATGGGCAAGTACGTCACCTGGCTCATGGTCATCGCCTGCGTCCTCTACCCCTTCACCCGGGGGATCGGTTCGATCTTGGCCCTCATCGTGGCCATCTTCCTCATGGGCGGACGGGTCATGATCGAGCGCCAGGTGCGCCGCGATGTCTCCGACCTGGAGGAGGCCAAGAAGCAGTACGGACTCACCCGCAACCCCGAGTACCTGCAATTCATGATCCTGCGCGCCGAGGGCCTGCTCGAGGACAACAAGATCCTCACCCCCGACTCCCGCTCGCTCCTGGAGAACTATGCGCAGTGGGCCCGCGAGCGCCAGCAACGTGAGGACAAGAAGCAGGCCAAGAAGGCCCGCAAGGCGGAGAAGAAGGCTCGCCGCAAGTCCGCAGACCAGGAGACTGAGTCTGCTGACGTGGCCGCCACGGATGAGGAGAATGAGTCTGCCGATGCCTCCTAGGTGGCTCCCCGACGCCTCCGAGACCGCCGAAACCCGGCAGCACCCCAACTGAAAGGACTCCCTATGCCACGCAGGCTCATCTCCACCGACCTGGATGGCACCATCGTCTTCAACGGGACGATTCCGCTGCGCGACCGCGAGGCCATGGCCCGGTGGCGGGCTGCGGGCAACCTTCTGGTCATCAATACGGGCAGGTCGGTCTCGGCGCTGGAGCACGTCGTGGTGCCTATGGGCCTGGAGTTCGACAATGCCATCCTCTACACGGGCGCCGTCATTGTGGACGAGGACATCAGGGTGCGCCGTTCGACGGCCCTGCCGCCCGGCGTCGTCGAGGACATCCTCGATTTCGTCGAAGGGGCTCCGGGCGTCGCCGTGTTCACAACCGGGTTGGACGAGGATCTGCTCATCTACGACACGATCGGCTCCGGATCCGATCTGCTCACCCTGTTCCGCCCGGCGACCCGGCGCGACCTGGACGGGCGCGAGGTCATCGGCGTGCCGATGCGCTTCACCGACCCGGAGATGGCCTCCCGCACCGAGACCTACCTGCGCCGGCGCTGGGACGGGCAGGCGGTGGGATTCCGCAACCAGGACTTCATCGACGTCGTTTCCGCCTCCGCCTCCAAGGGTGCGGGCCTCAGGCAGCTGGTGGCGAGCCTCAGCGAACCGCCTGCCCAGGACCCTGCCGGTGACGTTGCCAGTGACTCCGCCGGCGTTTCAGAACCGGCCGAGCCCATTGAGACCTGGTCCATCGGGGACTCCTGGAACGACATCACCATGCACCAGGCCGCCGACCACGCCTACGCCCTACCGTGGTCGCCGCCGGAGGTGGTGGAGCAGTGCGATGGCACGGTCTCCAGCCTGGCCGACCTCATCGACTCCCTCATGGGACGACCGACCGCCTAGGCCCCGCACATCGACAAAATCTTCACAAATGACGCGGAGCCGTGTCGTCTGTGAAGATTTTGTCGAAGTGTGGTGGTGGGAAGGGGCCGTGGGGGCCGCTCAGGCCTGGGCATAGCGGTAGACGTTGGTCTCCCGCAGCTCGAAGCCGGCGCGGCGGTAGAGGCGGTTGGCGGCCTCGCGTGAAGGACGCGAGGTGAGGTCCACGGTACGTGCCCCCATCTTCCCGGCGTACTCGACGGCGGCCTCCACGAGGGCCTGGCCGGCGCCCTGGCCGCGGGCCTCGCTGTCGACGACGACGTCCTCCACCCAGGCGCGCAGGCCCGTGGGGATCGTGAAGGTCGCCAGCGTGAGCATGCCTAGGATCGGGGCGTTCCGGCCGGCGTCGGCCTCGGGGCGGAAGACGAAGAGGAAGACCCCCTCCTGGGCGATGAAGGCCTCGCACTGCTCGGCGCTCAGCGCCGGGGCGCTGCGGGAGAGCTGCGGGATGAGGCGCTCCATGGCCTCGACGATCTCCGGGCTGGAGGCGGTGACGAGCTCGACGGTCATGAGGAGTTCTCCTGCTGGTTGAAAAGAGGCGGCGGACCGAGACGGGGCACCCCCGCAACGGCTTCCTGTCAGCCTAGGAGCCTACCGCCTTGAGGAGCTCTGGGTGGTGAAGCGGCCCCACCGGCCGGAAGATTCGTATCGGACGCCCTGCGTCGCGGTCAGGTCGAGGCGCCGATGGTCTTGACTGTGGGATCCATGACGGCGGCCTCCACCAGCGCGGTGCCGCTGGTCAGATCCCGCAATCGCAGCACGTAGGGGTGATCTACCGTGAACTCGATCGGCTTGTCCGGCTCTGGCGCCGCCATGACCGCCACCTCGCCCTCGCTCAGGGCTGCCGCAACCGTGCCCTCCTCGTCCAGGATGAGGCGCACCTGCTGGACCACGTGCGCCAGCGTGAGCCCGGGCGCGATCTTGTCCAGGCCCTCGGGCTTGAGCCCCTGCTCCTTCAGGAATTCGAGGAGCTCTTTGGGCTGGGAGGTGAGGTCCAGCTTGGGCAGGGCCAGTTTGACCTCTCGGGTTGTGGCGGAGTCGAGCGCGTCCGATGCTGCCGCCCAGGTCCCGGCGTCCATGGAAGAGGGCAGGTTCCCGGAGTCGGGCAGGACGACGTCGAGGGCGAGCTGGGAGTCCTCGGGGGAACCGTCGGCGTTACTCCCCCCGCCGGAGTAGTTCAGGCGCACGGCCGCCCAGCCCTGCCCGGTGGTGTAGGGGATGGAACGGGTGTCGTGCATCAGATCGGCCTTGATGGTCTTGCCGTCGGCGAGCGCGAAGTTCTTCGGTGACGTGTCCTCGGCCTTGAAGGGAGAGGCCCATTGGGCTGCGAAGAGCAGGGCGTTCTGCACCACCAGACGGGTGTCGCTCGTGACATTGATGCCGCTTTTCGGGATGAGGCCGGCCGTGTTGCGCGAGGCCCAGGCGTCGAGGTTCTTCTGCATCGAGTTCACGTTGATCTGCTCGATTTCGGCGGAGAACCAGCGCAGGACCGTATCGAGGTAGGACTGCTTGACTTGGAGGTCCTTCCTCTCGGCGATGAGGACGTGGTTGGCCAGGTGGACGAGCGGCTTGTCCGGGATCTTGTCGGGGTCGAAGCCCTTGAGGTCGCGGTCGTAGCGGTTCAGGGAGTTCTGGATGGCCGACCAGGCGCGGTCCCTCTCCTCGTCCGAGAGTCCCAGAAGCGCGTCATAGCCCTGGGCGGCGGCGTCCGTGGCACCATCGGCCAGGATCGCCATGACGAAGGCGAGGCTGAGCGGGGAGGCCATCGCCGTGGTATCCGCAGCCTCCTTGAGGTAGTGGGCCAGGAGCCGACCGCCGAGCTGGTCGCAGGCGGAGGCCGCAGTGGTCACCTGCGAGGCGACCTCGGAGGGTGCCACCGTCTCATGAGCGGTCTTGGAGGTCAGCGCCTTCCCGGATGCCGACGAGCACGACCCCAGCAGTGCCGCGACCGCGGGGACGAGTGCGGCCAGCGTCAGCAGGTGACGGCGGGACGGACCGTGATGGTCGAACTCGGGCGGGTTCGCGGGCGGGAACGGGGCCATAGGGACAGGCTAGGGATGTCTCCGGGGGCTGTCAGGGCATTGGTGGCGACACGGCATGGGGAAACATCCCCGATCGCGCGCCGGCTTACTGCCGACCAGCTGCCTTCCGAGCATCGTCCTACCGTTATCCACGACCGTGCGATCGACAGGGCTCGGCCGGATCCACTGTGATGCGTCGCCCCGCCTGAATCGGCCGCCCCGGACGTCGGTCGCGAGTAGGCTTCCGACTAAGGTCCTACGATGGGCCCGCAGGTGCTGACACATCTTCCCGCGTCCTGCCTCCGCCCCCAGGAAGGTTACTCATGGTCGAGTCCGCCGCTCCCGTCGAGCACGTCTTCGCCGCCGACGAGCTCTTCTTCTCCACCACGGACTCCCACGGTCGCATCCGCCGCGCCAACTCCACCTTCATGCGCCTGTCCGGCTATCCACGCGGCGCCCTGGTGGGACGTGCCCACAACGTCGTCCGGCACGCGGACATGCCCGCGGGCCTGTTCCGCAGCATCTGGGAAGCCATCGAGGAGGGATGGGCCGCCAGCGCCTACATCACCAACCGCTCCTCCGACGACGGCCGCTACCGCGTTTTCGCCACGATCGTTCCCTCCGGATCCGGCTACCTGTCCGTGCGCACGCTGCCGATGCTCACCGACCTGCGCGACGACGTCGAGGCCGCCTACGCCCGGGTCCGCGAGGTCGAGGAGGCCTCGGCCGCGGCCGGCTCGACGCGCCGGGAGGCGGCCGCGGCGGGGCAGGCCGCCCTCCTGGCCGAACTGCGGGCCCTGGGCTACGCCGACACCATCGACTTCACCCGCCGGGTGCTGGTCGCCGAGGTCGGCGAGCTCCTGGCCCACGGTGTCGGCATCCCCGACAGTCCGCAGGCCAGCGGCCCCGTTGCCCGGATCCTGGCCGCCATGAGCCGTATCGAGTCCGAGACCGCCGGGCTCGTCAGCATCCTCAAGGAGGGGCAGCGGCTCGTCGACCTCCTGGGGAAGCGGGCCGGTGAGATCGGGGCCCTCTCGGTCCGCCTGGGCGCCCTGCGCGAGGCCATGCGGGCCGTCAGCGCGGATGTCGCGGTCCTCGGGCAGGGACAGCGGGCCGACGACGTCGCCGAGCGCTGTCAGCAGGTCGACGCCCTGGTTCTGGAGTGCTGCGAGCAGCTTCACCCGCTGCGCAGTCAGATCGAGGAGCTGCGCGGAGACCTGGACTCGGCAAGCTTCCGCGTCGCCCTGGCCCGCCTGCACAACCTGGCGGCCGGGCTCTTCGCCCTCCAGATCATCGAGGGTGAGGACGAGGTTGACGCCTACGACGCCGTCGGCAGCCTCAAGGAGCTGTGCACGGCGCTGGGCGACGGCGCCGACGCCCTGACCGAGCGCGTGGCCCTCCTGGATGCGCGCCGCGAGCTAGTGGGCGGCGAGCTGGACCTCGTGGCCGAGGACCTCGGCGTCATTCAGGGCCCAATCCTGGAACTGATGGAGGCGGCCGCGGCCGCCGGCGCCGGGCGGGCCGACTCCGTGGCCGCCGCGCGCGCTCTGGTCGACCAGGGCTTCGCCGAGGCCCGGGATCTGGCCGACCTGGCCGTGCGTGTGCGCGATCTGGAGGTCCCCTACGAGGCCGAAGCCATCAACACCTGCCTGGCCGACGTGCGCGCCGCCCTGGACGAGCTCGAGTAGCCGGCTGCCACAGCCCCCTCGGGGCGCGTCGACGCGAGCTAGCTGCGGACCAGCTCGACGAGCACCTCGGCGTGGTCGGTGTGAGGGAACATGTCGAACAGGCGGGCCCGCACCACGCGCATCGAGGGCAGGTGTGCCAGATCCGCCGTCAATGTGCGGGGGTTGCAGGAGGAGTAGAGCACGCGTTCCACACCTGAGGCCTCGATCCGAGTGGCCAGCTGCTCCCCGATCCCGCGTCGGGGCGGGTTGACTACGAGCAGGTCCGGCCGCTCCACCCCGGACACCCCCGAGGCGCTGCCGCCCGGTGCGGCCGGGTCCAGGACGCGGGCGTCACCGGCCTCGAAGCGCACGAGCGCAGGATCCAGCCCCATGAGGGCGGCGGCATCGCGCGCCCCGGTGATGGCCGGGGCCGAGACCTCCACCCCCAGGATCCGGCGGCCGGGCGCGGCCAGGGCCAGGGCGAATCCTCCGACGCCGCAGAACAGGTCCCATACCCGGGCCGGCTCGGACTCCCGGGCCCAGGCTCGGGCGGTGGCGTAGAGCGCCTCGGCCACCGCCGTATTCGTCTGGAAGAAGGAACGGGTGGGCAGGTAGAGCGGCAGCTCGACGTCGTCGGGGTGCCGCTGCCCGGACGGGGCGCCCGATTCCGACGACGGCAGACTCAGTCGCATGAGGAGCCGGTCCTCAGCGGTCAGGACGATCTCCTCGGGGCCCTCGATGACCGCCTGATGGATGCCCTGGATATTGACTCCGACCACCGCCAGTTGAGGCAGGCGGCGGCGCAAGTCGGTCATCGCAGCGCGCAGCTGGTCCAGGTGGCGCCGGGAACGTAGAACGAAACGCACCATGAGGTCGTCGTCGGGCGAGGCGGTCACCAGGACGTGCTTGAGCTCGCCGCGGCGCGCGGGCACGTCGTAGGGGCGCAGGTCCAGGTCGGTGATGAGATCTGCCAGGACCGGCAGGGCCGCCCCGATCGCCGGCACGTGCAGCGGGCAGGTGCGCAGGTCGACACCGTGGCCGGTGCCGTCGAGGATTCCCAAAGTGGGGCGGGCGGCGGTCCCGGCCACCGCCATCTTCGCCTTGTTGCGGAAGTGCTCCGGAGCACTTCCGACCGGCGGTTCCCATCGGTCGGCGGGGACGTGCTCGGCCAGCAGGGAGGAGACGCGCGACTGCTTGGCGGCCAGCTGGCTTAGCGGCGGCAGGGACAGGTGAGGGCAGGAGCGGCAGGTACCGGAGTCGTGGAGCGCGCACGGCGGCGCCTGCGGCGCGATCACCGACATGTCCCCTCCCGGTGGTGAGCTCGATGCCGGTCCGCGAGACGATGGCGGCGTCAGGACCTGGACGGCTGCGGCCGATGAGTGGAGCCGCTTGTCGGACTCGAACCGACGACCTGCTGTTTACAAGACAGCTGCTCTACCAACTGAGCTAAAGCGGCGTACGGCCGGCGAGGCGGCCGCAGGTGCGGGGGATAGTCTGGCACAGACCGACCCGGGGCGGGAAACCGACGAGTGCGAGCCTGCTCCGGTGTCGGGAGGAATCGTACGGGACCCGTGCGAGACGTGCGTTCGGCTCAGCCCTGCTCCGCCGTGCCCTCCTCGGCCCCTTGCTGCTCAGCGGGCTGCTCGGCCGGTTGTTCGGCCGGCTGCTGGGAGGGCTGCTGGGAAGGTTGCGCCGTCGGCGTGGTGCCGGTGACGAGCTCGGTCAGGGCCGTCGACGACTGCAGCTTGTTCAGGTCGACTTTCTCACCCTTGAAGAAGACGGACGGGGTGGCCTGGAGGCCCCTGTCGGCGAAGGCCTTGTCTCCGAGTGCGACCCAGTTCTTGTACTTGTTGGAGTCGATGGCGGCCTTGAATTTGGCGGATACCTCGGCGGGAACATTCACCTTGTTGGCGGCGGCGACCAGACCCTCGACGCTCATGTTGCTCTGGTTCTTGGTCTGTATGAACTGGGAGAAGATCTCGAAGGCGGCGCCGTGGAAGCTCAGCGATTGCGCCGGGGCCTCGTCGAGCACCACGCCCATGGCGTTCATGACCACGCTGGTCCACTCCTGGTCGAGGAGCTTGCAGGGGTGAAGGGCCAGGGTGATCTTCTTATCGCTCAGGAGCTGGTTGATCTCCTGGGTGTGAGTGCCCTCGAACTGGGCGCAGTGCGAGCAGGAGTAGTCGAAGTAGATGTCCAGAACGGGCGCGGAGGCGGTAATGGTGTCGAGTTTGTTGCCCTCCCCGTAGGTCCAGGAGGCGTCTGCCAGGACCTGCTTGGGGACACCGCTCTGGTCCGCCTTCTTGGTGGCCAGGCCCTTGCCCGCGGCCGGGAACTCCTTCTTGTTCCGGTTGACCGCCAGATAACCCAGGTAGCCCAGGCCGCCGGCCGCGGCCACTCCCGCGCCTCCGATGAAGCTGCGGCGGGCGATCGTGTTGCGGCGCGCACGGCGGGCCTCTGCCTCTCGCAGCTCCTTGGCCTTGAGACGTGCGGCCTCACGGCGCTGGGCCTTGGACGGGCGGGGCTGGTTAGTGGACAACTCGGTGCTCCTTGTGGTGCGTGGGCAAGCGGACGACGAAGAAGATGAATCATCAACGAGTCATAGCCATATCAGTGTCATTCTGCCCGACGAACCTGTTGGAAACCACGCCTGACGTCTGCCGCCAGCGGATTGTGACGCATCGGTCGTTGCGGGGCCGGTCCGGCCCTGAGCGCCCCGCTGCCGCGTCGGCCTGAGGGGCTTAGAAGGGGCTGAGAGAGGGGGAAGGAGCCAATCCCATGGCGCACAGGACGAAGGTGAAGAGGCCGATGAGCATGAGGCTCGTGCAGATGCTGTTTCGGCGCAGGGGATTGGTCGCGATCATGTTGGCGATGTGCGCCCCTCCGCGACGCGTGGGAGCCCCCCAGGGGATCAGCCACAGGGTCAGGAGATAAAGGGCTTCGGTCGACATGAAGAGCAAGGAGAGCGTGCTGGTGACGGTTACGGAGTAGGTGGTATCCGTGGTGATATCGACGAAGTTCCGGCCCACGAGATAGAAGTAGAGCATGCTCACGCTAAAGGCGAGGAGAGCGGCGAAACCAGTTGAGAACAGCGAGCGCAGCAGGTACCACGGCGTCGCCGCCCACATGAGAGAGGTGTCGGCCGGCGAGGTGGAGCCGCGCTGAAGCCGGTTCCAGCGCCGGGCGTCCTGGGCCCGGCCGACGGTGCCGGCCACCAGGGTCAGAATTGAGGCGAGGATGGCGGTCCACCCCGGTCTTATGATCCCCACGGTGGACAGCGTGAACCCGAGGATCAGGAGCATCAGCGGGCGCCGCTGCGGCTCCTGCGCCCACTCGGGCAGCTCTCCGGCGCGGGCGGGGACAGCCGAACGCTGAGCCCGAACCGGTTGGGCGCCGGTCATCATCGGCCCCGTCATCGCCCCTGCCGCTGGGCGGGCGGCGACCTGGGAGTAGCCGGGTTGAGCCGTCGTCGGGTGGTACCCCGAGTAGGGGAACATCGGTACCTGCCCGGATGGCGCGGGCCGTGGATAGGCCCCCGACGACGCCATGGGAGCGGGGCTTCCGACTCCGTACTGCATCGACTGCGCCGGGCCCGTCGGCATCGGGGAGCCGTTCCGGTACCACGACCGCGGTGGAATGGCGGGCGGGGGCTGAACCGAAGCGGCCGAGGACGCCGACGGCGCCGTCATGTAGCCGTATCCGCCGTCAGCGGCGGAGCCCGCCGAGACGGGGCTGCCGTAGGCGGCCGGAGAGGCCGAGGACGCACTGCCGGCGCTCTGCTGAATGCCGTAGCCGGTCGGAGCGATGCCGTAGCCCGGGATGTAGGTGCTCGTATTCGTCTCCGACTCGGCCGATTCGTCATCGGCCTCCGCCTCTTCCCCCTCCGCGCCCAGGAGCCGGTCGACGGCCTCCTGACCGGTGCCGCCCTCGGCGATCTCATCGAGCACCTCCAGCAGGCCATCCGGGCCCAGTCGGTTCTCGACCTCCGGGGCGAGCGCCGCTGTGAAGGCCCGCGCCAGGGCCGGGTTCTCCTGTTCCAGGTCACCCAGTTCCGGGGTGCCCGCGTAGACGCGGCGGAAGACCACCTGCCACGCCCCTGAACCGAAGGGCGCCAGTCCGGTGACGGTGAACAGGAGCACGCCCGCGCAGGCGTACCAGTCGACGTCGGGGGTCGGTTCCCCGCCGTCGAGCATCTCCGGGGGAATGAAACCGGGCGTACCGGTGACCTGACCGGTCTGAGTGAGCCGGACGTCGTCGGCCACCTGGGCGATGCCGAAGTCGATAAGAACCGGGCCCTGGGCGCTGAGCATGACGTTGGAGGGCTTGAGGTCGCGGTGGATGACGCCGGCGGAGTGGACCGCGCGCAGCGAGTCGACCAGTCCGTGAGCCAGATCGGCCAGGTCTCGGGCGTCGGTGGTCAGGTCGTAGACGCCCTCGTGCTCCACCTCGTGCTGGAGGGTGGGGCCCTCGACGAGCTCGGTGATGACGAAGGTGATGCCCAGGGAGCCGTCCCCGGTCTCGATGTCCAGGATGCGGGCCACGCGCGTGTCCCTCACCCGGGCTAGGACGCTGGCCTCGCGGTCCAGGCGGCGCCGGGCCGTGGGGTCCGCGGCGATCTGGGGATGGAGGATCTTCATGGCCACGTGGCGGCCGCCCTCGTCGGCGGCCTCCCACACCACGCCCATTCCTCCGGCGCCCAGACGACGCAGAAGCCGGTAACCCCCCACCAGGGTTCCAGCGCGCAATTTGCTCAGGGTGACCGGTTCGCCCGGGTGCGCGTCGATGTTCTGCGTCATGGTCCCCACAGTACCGGGCTGTTTCAGCTCGTGGGTGCCCCTCACCTGTGGGGCTGTTCGCCCGACTGTGGGCCATATCGCGGGGAAAAGCCAGCGCTGGCGCCTATTCCCGGCGGTCGGGCGGCCCGCTGTCGGTGGAGGGGATGGGGAGGTCTACACCGACCGGAGTGTCGATACGGGCGGGCGAGCGGCATCGGGGGCGATGGGTGGGCGCGTCGGTCGACGCCGGCACCTCCCCGGCCGGCCGGCCGAGGTTCTGTCGGGGTTTCGTCGACCAGGTGGCGTCCTTTCGTCGCCATTTCCGGAAAAGATCACCCTGAAAGATTGCTATGAATCGCTGGCCAAACCGTGAAGGGTGTGTCAGTATGAACCCGTCCACGGTCGAATGACCGACCGCGGTACGTGTCAATGCGGACACGCATCGGCACCTTTCACGACGGATCGTCCGGCACGTACCTGCCGGTGAAGGGAAGCACCACCCATGGCAACTGTTACTTTCGAGAACGCCACGCGAATTTACCCGGGCAATGACCGCCCCAGTGTTGACGCTCTCAACCTCGAGATCGCCGATGGCGAGTTTCTCGTGCTCGTTGGCCCCTCCGGCTGCGGTAAGTCCACCTCTCTGCGCATGCTCGCGGGCCTGGAGGACGTCAACGCCGGTCGCATCCTCATTGGTGACCGCGACGTCACCGACGTTCAGCCCAAGGACCGTGACATCGCCATGGTCTTCCAGAACTACGCGCTCTACCCGCACATGACCGTCCACGACAACATGGGCTTCGCCCTGAAGATCGCGGGCACCCCCAAGGCCGAGATCGACAAGCGCGTGCGCGAAGCAGCCAAGATCCTGGGTCTGACTGAGTACCTGGACCGCAAGCCCAAGGCGCTCTCCGGAGGTCAGCGTCAGCGTGTGGCCATGGGCCGCGCCATCGTGCGCAAGCCCAAGGTCTTCCTCATGGACGAGCCGCTGTCCAACCTGGACGCCAAGCTCCGTGTCCAGACCCGCACCCAGATCGCCTCGCTCCAGCGCTCGCTGGGCGTTACTACGGTCTACGTCACCCACGACCAGACCGAGGCCCTCACCATGGGCGACCGCATCGCGGTCCTCAAGGACGGCGTGCTCCAGCAGGTCGGGACTCCGCGTGAGATGTACGACCACCCCGCCAACGAGTTCGTCGCCGGCTTCATCGGATCGCCGGCCATGAACCTGGGGCAGTTCACGGTCAAGGGCGACGTCGCCACCGTCGGCGCTGCCAAGATCCAGCTGTCCAAGGCGACTCTGGACGCCATCACCTCTGAGGACGGCGGCAAGGTGACCATCGGGTTCCGGCCCGAGTCGCTCGACGTCGTCTCCGCCCAGGACGAGCACTCCATCCCGGTGCGCCTGTCCTTCGTCGAGGAGCTGGGCTCCGACGCCTACATCTACGGCGAGCTCGTGGGTGCTGAGGAATCCGAGGCCAAGCTCGGCTCCGGTGAGGACTCCAGCCAGATCATTGTGCGCGTGCCCCCGCGTACCGCCCCCGAGCCGGGTGAGACCGTCTACGTGCGGATCCGCCCCGGTCAGGAGCACATCTTCTCCGCCTCCACAGGCAAGCGCCTGCCTTCCTGAGAATGCTGACGATGACGGCGCCGTTCCCCTCTGCGGGGCGGCGCCGCCGTCGTTCTCATCGAGGCGGGGGTCGGACCCGTTGGGGGGATCGGATTGAGTGCAGTGTGCGGCCGGGGAGTGGGACCGCGTCGTCGTCGGACGGCCCGGATGCGACTACCGTGCGGTAAGATCCGGATCCTCCTCGAGGCCCCTGAAGGGTGTGGGCCGCAGCTCACGCCTTGAACGGCGAAGAGGCCTCTGTCCTGGAAGAATGAAGATATGCCCCAGTCCATGAAGATCACGGCAGCGACGATCGACCCGGCGCTGCTTGACCTCCCTTGGGAGACGGCGTTGGAGGAGTGGCCCGCCGAGGTCCTCGCCGCGCTGCCCCGCGGTCTATCCCGCCACATCGTGCGCTTCGTCAACCTCTCCGAGCGCGTGATCGCGGTCAAGGAGATCGGCGAGTCCGTGGCGCATCGCGAGTACGAGCTCCTGCGCGACCTGGTGCGGCTGGGGGCGCCCTGCGTGCAGCCGACGGCGGTTATCACCGGCCGGCGCAGCTTGAGCGGTGAGGAACTCAACTCGGTGCTCATCACCGAGCACCTGTCCTACTCCCTGCCCTACAGGGCCCTGTTCAGCCAGTACATGCGTCCCGAGACCGCGACTCGCCTCATCGACGCCCTCGCCGTCCTCCTGGTGCGCCTGCACCTGCTGGGTTTCTACTGGGGGGACGTGTCCCTGTCCAATACCCTCTTCCGCCGCGATGCCGGTGCCTTCGCCGCCTATCTCGTGGACGCCGAGACCGGTGAGCTCCACACTGAGGGGCTCACCGAGGGCAAGCGCCTCTACGACATCGATATCGCCCGCACCAATATCATCGGCGAACTCATGGACCTGCAGGCCGGTGCCCTACTGGAACCGAGCGTGGACACCATCGAGGTCGGGGACCGGATCGTCAGCCGCTACACCGAGCTGTGGGAGGTCCTCACCGCCGAGGAGTCCTTCTCCATGGACGAGCGCTGGCGCCTGCGCCGCCGGGTCCAGAGGCTCAACGAGATGGGCTACGACGTCGCCGAGCTGACCATGAACACCGACTCCCAGGGCCGGCACATCACCATCCAGCCCAAAGTCGTCGACGCCGGCCACTACCACCGGCAGATCATGCGGCTGACCGGACTGGACGTTCAGGAGCGCCAGGGCCAGCGCATGCTCAACGACCTGGAGGCCTACCGGGCCATGTCCGGGCGCAGCGACGACCCCATCGAAATCGTGGCCCACGCCTGGCTGGCGGAGGTCTTCGAGCCCACCATCCACTCGGTCCCCATCGAGATGCGCCGCAAGCTCGAACCGGCGGAGATCTTCCACGAGATCCTCGAGCACCGCTGGTACATGTCCGAGGCGCAGAACCGCTACGTCACCACCCAGGAAGCGGTGGATGACTACGTGGCCACGGTGCTGCCCCAGCACCGCGACGAGCGGGCCTACCTCGGGGTAGGGGACACCCAAGAGATGGAGGCGGTCTCCTTCGACGACGTTGAGGAGCCGCTGCCCGACGACGACGCCGAATTCGCGGCCCGCGACGAGCAGACGCTGGCCGACTACGAGGCCAACCCCTACGGATTCACCGCCGGCATGAAGTTCAAGGGGGAGTAAAGGGGACGCCGGTAGGGCGCCGGGTTGGTGCGGGCGTTGTCCACAACCGTGCGAGCCCTCGCCTTCTACCTTCCGGCCCGCCTACGGCAGTGCAGGTTCGGAGTTCGAGCCTCGGGCTACGAACGCGCGTCCGGGGCCATGATGGTGCCCGTGCGGTTGATAGCCTGGCTCTCGGGAAACTGGGGCGATAAGAAGGGCTGCTTGAGAGACATGACCGGGGACAGTCCCGATTTTCACGCCCTGCCGGGGGCGACACCGGAGAACAGCGCCTTCATCGACCTGCACTTCGACCCCTCCGTATCGCCCCTGCTGAACATGACGGTGCCCTTCACGATCAACGGCCGGCAGTTCCGCCTGTCTCCGGGCCAATCCACCAAGATAGCCGTCCCGCCGGGGCTGGCGCAGGTTGTCCTTGCGCCGAACTTCGGCCGGCTATTCTACGATTCGATGCCACGACTCGACTTCGTGGTGCATACCGGCCAGACGGTGCCGGTGTTCTATCGGTACTCCACTTTCAGGCGCAACCCGGGATCGCTGACTTTCCAGAAGCTCGAGGGACGCTCGCCCTCCGAGCAGAGAACTATCGACGAAATGAAGTACATAGTCGTCGTTGCTCTTGGCATGGTGGTGGCGGCGCTGGCGATCTCGTTCGCTTTGTCGCTCTGGTCCTGAACCGTCTGGGAATGTGGGAACCGGTTGACTCCGGGTGCTTCTCGGCGGGTCGCCCTCGCGTGGTCCTCAGGCGCCGAGCTCCTCGGCGACCAGGGCCATCTCCTCATCGGCGCGGCGGCGCAGCTCGCGGTGACGCGTCCAGGAGGCCAGCGACACCTCGGTGATGGCGTCCACCAGCAGGAAGGCGCCCACTGCCGCTATCCCGCCCGGAAGGCTCCCGGTCGAGCGGCGACGGCGCACAGCGGCCCCCAGCAGTGCGCCACCCAGACCCGCCTCCACGAGCGCGGCGCCTCGCACCGCCCAGGGTTTGTCCGTCACGGTGCGCACATAGCCCTGCCAGAAGGCCGAACCTGGGGTGGAGGGATCGGCCAGCAGCAGGCCCACGCTGCGGCCCACGGCGTTGGACAGCCCGCGCGGCTCATGCACGACGACGCCGGGAACCTCCACCGGGGCCAGACGGCCGGTGAGGACCTCCAGCACCCAATCGGGCAGGCCCAGAGCCTGAAGCATGGCGGCGAAACCATCGACGCCGGGCTGGACGATGGCGGCGGTCGCGGCCTCCAGGTCCGCACCCGGCACGGCGTCAACGATCCCCGAGGCGTCGGTCAGGTCCGCCAGGAGCTCGTCGACCAGGGACTTCAGGGCAGGTCCGGGCTCCTCGACCCCGCCCCACACGTAGCGCGACGTCATCCCCCAGGAGAAGACGGCGTCGTCCTCGGGGTCTCCGGTGGGGATGGCGCGGATCGACATGTCCTCGGCGTCAGAGGTCAGCACCAGCGCCGGCAGGGACTCCTCGTCCCAGCCGAAGGTACCCAGGTCCGTGCCCTCACCGGAGTACATGACGATGCGGCGGTCCAGGCTCGGCGCCGAGGCCACCGCCAGCGGACGCTCCAGCAGCGTGGCCTGCAGGGGCACCATGTAGGCGCTCATCGGGGAGACCACCACGGTGTGGGCGCTGGCCGAGCCGTGGTGGGAGACCACGGGCAGCTCGACGTCGTCGGGCAGGGCGTTGAAGGTGGCCGGGCCCACGGCGACATCGGCGGTGAACTCCCGGGCCAGGGACTCCACGAGTTCACTGACGCGCGGCCCGGGCACGACGCCCCCGCGCGAGGGCGGTGTCACCGCGACCCGGCCCTCGACGTCGGTCATGAGGGTGAGGCTGAGCAGGTGGGTGGTGGCCGGGAACCACTCCAGGCGCACGACCACCCCGCGCGCGGCGAAGGCGTCGGCGACGGCCTCCGGCGTCGTGCCCGGCGCGATGAGTACGCCGTCGGTGCGGTTCCAGCGCTGCGAAGCGTCCTGAGCCATGGGGACCTCCTGTGGATCGGATGGGGCCCATTGTGTCAGCAACGGGGCCATCATGGGGGAGTGTTTCAGTGAAGCCGGGTGCTAACAGCCGAATCGGCCGGCTCAGGAGGCGCTTCCGGCGGCGGCCCGGCGCCGCAGACGGTCGACCTCGTAGAGACTAATGCCCGTGGCCACGGCGGCGTTGAGGGATTCCACGCTGCGGCTGATCGGCACCGATGCCAGCACGTCACAGGTTTCGCGCACCAGGCGGGACAGGCCCGCGCCCTCCGCGCCGGTGACCAGCACCAGGGGGGAATCGGCCAAGGTGAGATCCTCGATGTCGGTACTGCCCGCCCCGTCCAAGCCGACGACGAAGCAGCCCTCTTTCTTCAATTGCCCCAGGATGCGCACGAGGTTCGTCTCGCGGGCCACGCGCACCCGGGCGGCGGCGCCGGCGGAGACCTTCCAGACGGTGGCGTTGACGCCGACCGAGCGACGCTCGGGGATGATGACGCCGTCGGCACCGAAGGCGCCGGCGCTGCGCAGGACCGCGCCGAGGTTGTGGGGGTCGGTCACCTGGTCCAGGGCTACGAGCAGCGGCGTGCGGCCCAGCGAGCGGGCGCGCTCCAGCAGATCGCGGGCGGTGGTGTACTCGTAGGCCGGCACCTCAATGGCCACGCCCTGG
This sequence comes from Actinomyces johnsonii, assembly GCF_006546835.1. Taxonomy (GTDB): domain Bacteria; phylum Actinomycetota; class Actinomycetes; order Actinomycetales; family Actinomycetaceae; genus Actinomyces; species Actinomyces johnsonii. Next base: position 22,494 of record NZ_VICB01000023.1, read on the forward strand.
TGGGCGGCGGAGTCGGTCAGGGCGTCCAGGTCCAGCTTGGTGGTCTCCAGCACCGGTGCGCCCAGCAGGGCGGCGCGGCGCACGACGGCGCCCAGGCGCTCATCGGACTGGGCGGAGACCGCCATGAAGACCCTCGTGATGGGCACCGAGGCGCGGGCGGCCTCGGCCACCGCGTTACGCCCGCACAGGATCTCGTGGCCCTCGGGCACCTCGAAGCGGCGCTTGAGCTTCTCGAGCTGCTTGGCCCGTGTGGGCTGGGCGGCGCGGGCCTCGGCCCGGGCCTTGGCCCGCGCCTTGGGATGGCCGACACGGTTCTCCGCGCGCGGGGTGGGTCCCCTGCCCTCCAGCCCCTTGCGACGCTGGCCGCCGGAGCCCTTCGTGGGGCCCTTCTTCGAGCCGGGGCGGCGCTTGGCGCCGGGGTACTGCTCGTTGCCGGGCATCCGGGCCTCCTGTTCGTGATGGTGTTGATATGCGTGCGGAGAAGAGAAGTATGCCGTGAGCCGGCGGACGGTGTAGCCGTCGGCGTGCGGGCTGGCGCTCAGGCCAGGTGCCAGCGGGCCCCCGAGGGGGAGTCCTCGACGACGACGCCGGCCCGGGTGAGCTTGTCCCGCAGGGCGTCGGCACGAGACCAGTCCTTGGCGGAGCGGGCCCGGGCCCGCTCGTCGAGGTCGTCCTGGATGAGCCGGTCGAGGGTCTCCATGGCGGCGCCGCCCTGGGAGGAGCCGACGCCGTCGAGCACGTGGGTGCGCCAGGGCTCGGCCAGCGGGTCCAGGCCCAGGACGTCGAGCTGGGCGCGCAGGTCCAGGGCCAAGCCGATCACAGCCCCGTGCGGGTCGGAGCCGACGTCCTCACCTCTGTCCGGGCTGGCCTCCGCATTAGCGAGGGCCACGTTGAGTGCCTTGAGGGTGGCGTGGACGACCGCCATGGCGCCGGCCAGGTTGAGGTCCTCGTCCATGGCGGCCGTGAACTCGGCCGGCAGCGGTCGGGTGCGCACCTGCTCAGCGGGGGCGTCGACGGGGTTCAGTCCTCCGTCGTCGGACGGGGCGCCGGAGAGCTCGTAGGCCCGCAGGATCGCACCGGACAGGCGCTCCCACAGGGCCTCGGCGTCGGCCAGGGTCTCCTCGGAGAACTCCACGGTGGAGCGGTGGTGGACGGTGCCCAGGGCAAGGCGCAGCACGGCGGCGTCATAGCGCTTAAGCAGCTCGGCCACCACCAGGGAGTTGCCCAGCGACTTGCTCATCTTCTCGCCCTTGATGGTCACCCAGGCGTTGTGGACCCAATGGCGTGCGAAGCCCCAGCCGGCGCCGTGGGACTGGGCCTGCTCGTTCTCGTGGTGCGGGAAGCGCAGGTCGATGCCGCCGCCGTGGATGTCGAAGGTCTCACCCAGGTAGCGGCGCGACATAGCCGAGCACTCCAGGTGCCAGCCGGGCCGGCCCCGGCCCCAGGGGGCGTCCCAGGCGGCGTCGGCCGGTTCGGAGGGCTTGGCTGCCTTCCACAGGGCGAAGTCGCGCGGGTCGTGCTTGTCGGCCTCGACGTCGTCGTCCAGCTGGGACTCGTCCTCGGTGGTGGCCAGGTCCTCCAGACGCTGGTTGGTGAGGGACCCGTAGCCGGGCAGCGAGCGCACGTCGTAGTAGACGTTGCCGGACTCGCCGATGTAGGCGTGGCCGGCGTCCAGCAGGCGCTGGACCAGGTCGATCATCTCGGGGATGTGGCCGGTGGCGCGAGGCTCATAGGTGGGGGCCGCCACGCCCAGAGCCCGGTAGGCGGCGTCGAACTCCCGCTCGAAGCGCTGAGCCCAGGCCCACCACGGCACCGGCGGCTCGGCCGCGGCCGACTTGATGAGGATCTTGTCGTCGATGTCCGTGACATTGCGGATGAGGCGGACCTCCTGACCGCCGCGCTCCAGCCAGCGGCGCAGGACGTCGAAGGCGATGCCGCTGCGCATATGGCCGATGTGGGGCGAGCCCTGGACAGTGGCACCGCACAGGTAGATCGTCACCAGGCCGGGTGTGGCCGTGGGGGCCAGCGGCAGGACCGCCCGGGCGGTGGAGTCATACAGGCGCAGAGCCGGTTCACCGGGTGCGCTTACGGGCGCCGAGGGCGCCGGGGTCGACGTCGGGGACTGTGAGGCGGCGGACTTCAAGGGCTCAGTGGGTGTGGTGCTCACGGAGACAGGCTACCTGGCCGCCTGCCTGCGGTGCCCATTGAATCTTTGCGTCCTCGTGCCCGACGGATCAATCGCGGCCGGCGTCCCAGGGCGTCGGGTAGACCAGGGCAGTGGCGATGGCGAGCAGTCCCTCGCCACGACCTGGAAAACCCAGATGGTCGGTGGTGGTCGCGGTGAAGGAAACCCGGGCTGAGGCGGCCTCCGACAGAGCTTGGGAGGCCTCGGCGGCGCGGGCGGCCACACGCGGGCGCTCGCCCACGAGCTGGACGGCGATATTGCCGATCTCGAAGCCGGCCTCACGCACGCGGCGGGCGGCCTCGCCCAGGAGGGCGGCCCCGGAGGCGCCCTTCCACTGCGGCTCGGCGGTGCCGAAGTTCGAGCCCATGTCGCCCAGGCCGGCGGCGGAGAACAGGGCGTCGCAGCAGGCGTGGGCGACGACGTCGCCGTCGGAGTGGCCGACCAGGCCCACCTCCCCGGGCCACTCCAGGCAGGCCAGGCGCATGGGGACGGCCGAGCCGTCCGAATCGGGGGCGGCGAAAGCGTGGACGTCGGTGCCGATGCCGGTGCGGGGCAAGTACTGGGCGATCTTGTCCAGCTCGATCGTGGCCGGGCCGGCGGCATGGCGCGCCCGGGAGCGGGGGGCGGGCGACGAGGCGGGGTCGTCGGCGGCGGCCGCGTGCCGGGAGACCCGGTGCGGAAGCTGTTCTGGCTGGTGATCAGACATGGGCCCGTGTCTACCAGATGGTTCCCGGCCAGCACGCCCCGAACCACGTGGAGTAAGCGATGTGTCAGGGTAGGCGCCAGTCCACGGGGGAGGCCCCCATCTCGGTGAGGATCGTGTTGGCGCGGCTGAAGGGGCGCGAACCGAAGAACCCGCGCGAGGCGGACAGCGGGGAAGGATGCGGCGAGGCGATGATCGGCGTCTGCCCCAGCATGGGGGTCAGGGACTGCGCCGGCCGTCCCCACAGGATCGCCACCAGCGGGCCGCCGCGCTGAACCAGGGCCTCGATCGCGCACTGCGTTACCTTCTCCCAGCCCCAGCCCTTGTGCGAGGCCGGCGCCCCGGGCCGAACGGTGAGAACCCGGTTGAGCAGCATGACGCCCTGCTCGCACCACGGTGTGAGGTCCCCCGACGTCGGCCGGGGCACGCCCAGGTCGCTGACCAGCTCGCGGAAGATGTTCTCCAGGCTGCGCGGGGGCCGTACGCCAGGGGCCACCGAGAAGCTCAGCCCCATGGGATGTCCCGGGGTGGGGTAGGGGTCCTGGCCGACGATGAGGATGCGCACGTCATCCATCGGGTAGGTGAAGGCCCGCAGCACGTCCGTTCCCGCCGGCAGATACCCGGCGCCGGAGGCCACCTCCTTGCGCAGCCGCTCCCCGATCTCATGGATCGTGGGCTCCACGGGCGCCAGGGCGCGCGCCCAGGAGGGGTCGATGAGCTCTGACAGGGGCTTGGCGGTCGTCACACTGCGAGCCTAATGGCCCGCTGCCGGTGCTTGCAGGATCTTGTCCGGCCGGACCGCGGTTATGTGAGCCGGACGTGGCGATCAATACCCGACGAATGGTGCTCGGACCGGTATCTTGTGAGGGTGAGCAACTACGACTACCCCGAGGACGAGTTCGACGTCGGCGAAGACGACGGCCCGGTTCCCGTCGGCGTGCACCGCGCTCAGGTGCCCCGGTGGCGCAGCTGGGTGCCACTGCTGGCGATCATCGTCATTGTCCCGGCGCTCGCCTGGGGGGCCGTGACGTTGTTCCTCAACGGCACGGGGGGCTCCGGCGGCTCGTCGGGCACGGCGTCGTCCTCTCGGCCCGCCCAAGGCGGGCAGGCCACGAGCACTCGTGCCTCGGGCGAGAAGTCCGGTAAGGCCTCCCAACCTGCTGATAACAAGTCGGCCGACGCCTCGGCCAAGCCCAGTGCCTCCGCCTCCGCTTCCGCCAGTTCCTCCGGCAACGTCGACTTCAACACCGGGGTCACTGTGGCCAACGGGACATCGACCAGTGGCCTGGCCAAGGGCGCCAGCGACAAGCTCACCAACGGCGGCTTCACCGCGGTGAACGTCACCCCCGGGATCTACGAGGGAGAGGAGCCTGCCAAGTCGACGGTCTACTTCAGCTCCCCGGAGAACCGTCCCGCGGCCGAGGAGGTCGGTAAGAAGCTGGGCATCAGCAACGTGGTGGAGAGCGCGGAGAACGCGCAGTCCAACCCGATCGTCGTCATCCTGCGCGATGACTACAAGCCGTAACGGGTAGTACGAGCCCATGAGGCTGCCGGCGCGCCCCAGCCGCCGTCGGATCCTGACACTTGCTGTGGCGGCCCCGCTCACCGCCGCCGCAGCCATCTGGGCGGGCCCTCGTCTTGGACGGCTCTCGTACCGCGAGCCGACACTGCTGAGCAACGGCCTGGTTGTGGGCGGGGGAGGGGCGGTGTACCCCCTCGCTCCGGGCGACACGGTGACCTGTGTGCCGGGGACCCGCCTGCCCGAGGACCCTGCGCCATGGGGGCTGACGCTCTCGGAGCGGGACGCACTGGCCCGCCAGGCCCTTGCGCGCCGCGAGACGGCGCGTCTTCCCGCAGGCAGGTGGAAGGACCTGGCGGAAGTCTGCCTGACCGACCTGCTGGCCCTGACCGGGCCGGTGCTGATGACGGGGCCGGCAGTCCGGCGGACGACGGAGCCCGATCAGAGGCCCACTTGGAATCCCACCGTCCGCTCCGGTTCCGCGAGCGGCGTTGCGCACGACGGCGACGGGCGCCCGCAGGATGCGGAGGCCTTCCCCGCGGGCGCGGTAGTGGCTGCGCCGGTCGGTATCTGGCGCTACGTCTGGCCCCGGGACGCCGCGTTCGCCGCGGCCGCCCTCAGTGCGGTGAACCTTCCCCAGGAGGCCCTGGGGGTACTGGGTAACCTGGCCTCCTGGCAGCGGGCCGACGGCGGCTTCGAGGCCCGCTACACCAGCAGTGGCCAGGCCCCTGATAACCGCCCTCCCCAGGCCGACGGCTCCGGATGGTTCCTGTGGGCTGCGGCCCGACTCCTGGACGATGGTGTTTCCGCCGCAGAGCTGGGCGCCTCGGTGGGAACGCGCCTGGCGCGCGCCGCGGCCCGGCTCCTGACGATGACGGACACGCCCTCGCACCTGCCCGCCACCACGCCCGACTACTGGGAGGTGGCCGAGACGGTGCTCACCCTGGGGACCGCTGCGCCGGTGCTCCTGGGACTCGAGGCCGCGACGGCGCTGGCCGGGGCCGGGGTCGATCTGGCCGTCCCGTCCCAGGTCTTGGCAGACCGGGCGGAGGTGGTGCGCCGCGCCATGGAACTGAACTTCGCCCCCTCCTGGGGGCGGCACGTGCGACGCGATGACATCGATGCCGCGATCGCTTTGGTCCTGCCGCCCTTCACCGAGGCCCTGGCGGGAGCGCGCGAGGCCAGGCGGACGGCCGCGGCTCGCATGCGACGCCCCTCCGGCGGTCTGGCCCCGGGGTCCGGCTGGCGCGACGACGGCGTCTCCTGGACGCCGGAGACCGCCCTGTTGGCCTGGTCGGCCCTGTCGTTGGGGATGGAGGATGAGGGCGTGCGGCTGCTGTCGTGGTTGGAGGAGCACCGCACCGGCGCTGGCGCCCTGCCGGAGAAGGTCCTGTCCGACGGCGCCCCGGCGGGGCCCGCTCCCCTGGCCTGGACCTGTGCGCTCATCTTGCTGGCCACCGCCCCAGGGGCAGCGGACGAGCGGTCGTGAATCGAGTCCGTAGCTGCTGAGGGACCCCGCGGGTGTTGCCGCGATTCCCCGATTCGCCGTCGGAGGATTCAACGCGGATCAGATCTGAGCGCCTTGCACTCAAGGGCTGAGAGTGCCAGCATTGCGGTTAGCACTCGGAGTCCTCGAGTGACAACGCATCCACGAATGCAATCTCAATCCACACAGGCTGGAACGTGAGGACCGGCGTCGGGCGTGACGTGAACGTCCGGGGACCGATCCGTCCGTCGCGGGCACGAACCGGCCGCCCCTACCACGCAGTGGAGGAAACTCAATGTCCAAGATCATCGCCTTCGACGAGGAGGCCCGCCGCGGCATGGAGCGCGGCCTCAACACCCTCGCCGACACCGTCAAGGTCACCCTGGGCCCCAAGGGCCGCAACGTCGTGCTCGACAAGAAGTGGGGCGCTCCCACGATCACCAACGACGGTGTGACCATCGCCAAGGAGATCGAGCTCGAGGAGCCCTACGAGAAGATCGGCGCCGAGCTCGTCAAGGAGGTCGCCAAGAAGACCGACGACGTCGCGGGCGACGGCACCACCACCGCGACCGTCCTGGCCCAGGCCCTGGTGCGCGAGGGCCTGCGCAACGTCGCCGCCGGCGCCAACCCGATCGCCGTGCGCCGCGGCATCGAGAAGGCCGTTGCGGCCGTCGTCGAGCGCCTGCTCGCCGACGCCAAGGAGGTCGAGACCCAGGAGGAGATCGCGGCCACCGCCTCCATCTCCGCCGCCGACGAGCAGATCGGCGCCTTCATCGCCGAGGCCCTGGAGAAGGTCGGCCACGAGGGCGTCGTGACCGTCGAGGAGTCCAACACCTTCGGCCTCGAACTCGAGGTCACCGAGGGCATGCGCTTCGACAAGGGCTTCATCTCCCCCTACTTCGTCACCGACCCCGACCGCCAGGAGGCCGTCCTGGAGGACTCCTACGTCCTGCTGGTCGAGTCCAAGATCTCCAACGTCAAGGACCTGCTCCCGCTGCTGGAGAAGGTCATGCAGACCGGCAAGCCGCTGGCCATCATCGCCGAGGACGTCGAGGCCGAGGCCCTGGCCACCCTCGTCGTCAACCGCATCCGCGGCACCTTCAAGTCCGTGGCGGTCAAGGCCCCCGGCTTCGGCGACCGCCGCAAGGCGATGCTCCAGGACATGGCGATCCTCACCGGCGGCACGGTCATCTCCGAGACCGTCGGCCTCAAGCTCGAGAACGCCACCCTGGAGGACCTGGGCCAGGTCCGCAAGGTCGTCGTCACCAAGGACGAGACCACCCTGGTCGAGGGCGCTGGCGACAAGGACGCCATCGACGCCCGTACCTCCCAGATCCGCCTGGAGATCGAGAACTCCGACTCCGACTACGACCGCGAGAAGCTCTCCGAGCGCCTGGCCAAGCTGGCCGGTGGCGTGGCCGTCCTCAAGTCTGGCGCCGCCACCGAGGTGGAGCTCAAGGAGCGCAAGCACCGCATCGAGGACGCCGTGCGCAATGCCAAGGCCGCCGTCGAGGAGGGCATCGTCGCCGGTGGTGGCGTCGCCCTGCTCCAGGCCGCAGAGGTTCTCGACTCCCTCGAGCTCGCGGGCGACGAGGCCACTGGTGCTGCGATCGTCAAGGTCGCCGTGGAGGCCCCGCTCAAGCAGATCGCGATCAACGCCGGTTTCGAGGGCGGCGTCGTCGTGGACCGCGTGCGCAACCTGCCCACCGGTGAGGGCCTCAACGCCGCCACCGGAGAGTACGTCAACCTGCTGGCCGCCGGCATCGCCGACCCGGTCAAGGTAACCCGCTCGGCCCTGCAGAACGCCGGCTCCATCGCCGGTCTGTTCCTGACCACCGAGGCCGTCGTGGCCGACAAGCCCGAGCCCCCGGCCGCCCCGGCCGAGGGCGGCGCCGGCGACATGGGCGGCATGTACTGATCGACGTCACTCATCACGAGCCAGTCACTGCCCGGTAGTCCCGGCCCGCGATACGCGGCCGGACCCGGGACTCGGCGGCGGGCCGTCTCCCACTCGCGTGAGGGGCGGCCCGCCGCTTCGCGTGCACTGCCGGCACCTGTATGCCGTAACGTGCGCGGTCGGCGTGGCACGGTAGCCGATACGGTCTCCTGGCCGCCGTGGGCGGGCCTACTGGCCGGCCACGGGCCCGGTGCTCGCGGCCGGAGCCGGGGCGGGTGCTGCGAAACGGCCCTTGTTCGTGGTCTCGGCGTCGTCGTAGCAGACGGCGGCGTTATCCAGGGCGAGGCTGATCTGGTCGAGGTTGGACTGCACCTGGAGCTGGGTGAGGTGCCAGTCGGATGCGCAGGTGGCCATGGAGTCCGACGCCGTCCCGGTCCAGCAGGACTGCAGCAGGCCGATATCGCCCTGCATGGCGTCGACCTCGGTCTGAATCGTGGCGATACGGCTTCGTGTCCGTGCGGCGGTGTCTGCCACCGCGGCGGTGTCGACGGAGTAGGTGGGCATGGCTGGGTCCTTTCGTGAGAGGCGGCTCGAAGGCCGTGCGCTGCGGTGCTCAGTGGTGCACGCTGTGCCTCTCACGTTAGAGGCCGGATCCGGTTCACGTCGGGCGCGCAGCCGGCCCTGTGGACTGGGCCCGCAGGCGACGGCCTGTGGCCACGCAGGACCCGCGCAGACGCTTAGAGGCTGCCGGCGCCGTCGTCGATGATCTCCTCGGCGATGGGGGTGATCTCACCGGTACGGGCCTCGCGCAGCTCCTTGGCCTCCTGAGTCTTGGCCCGCAGCTTCTCGGCGAGCTTGTCCCGCTCGGCCTGAACCCGGGCACGGCGGTCCTCGGTCTCGTCGGAGCGGTTGCGTGAGCACATGAGCAGATCCAGGTCGGCGACGCAGGACTCCATTGAGGCCGTGTGCGCCATCGCCTCCTCGCCGTCCCCGTCCTCGAGCGCGTCGCTGCGGTCGGCGGGCGTCTCGCCGGGTCTGTGCACGGAGGCCGGGGAAACGGCCGGAATCCCTCTGGCGGGGGTACGCGGGGAGGGAGCACTCGACGGAGATGACGGCGCGGACGATGCCGGCGACGCGGCTACCGCCGGGGTCGTTGACGACGGCGCGGACTTCAAAGCCCTCAGGCTGTTGGTGTCGATACGCAGGGTGTCCCCGTCCCGAGACGGGCCGGGGGCTGGCTGTCCGGCCGGAGTCAGGACGCGCAGCCCCAGCGGAGGAGTGCGGGGATCGCTGCCGGTGCCGTCGTCGAGCCGCTCAGGGGCCGGTTCGGGGCGAGCAGTGGTCGCAGTGTCTCCGGCAACCGGAGTCGTGGGGTCGGGACGGGGCATGGCCCGGTCGGGGAGGGCGTCGGCCACCTGATGATCGTCTTGTCCGGTCTCTGCGCCGGGTACGTCGGAGAGCTTGGCGAGTTTCTCCCTCAACCGTCGTTGCTCGGCCGACAGGTTCTCCCGGGCCGCGTGCTCCCAACGCTCGCCCAGGGGGGAGTGGAAGAGATGATCGCGGTCCAGCAGTCGGGAGACGATCGTCAGGCGCCCGCGCAGATACGCCCCCAGGGGAATATGGGAGTACTCCTCGCGCAGCAGGCGCACGTACTCTGCATAGGTCTGCGGGTCCACGGCCAGGGTCCCCAGGTCGGCGTCGATAAGCGCCTGGGCATCGATATCATGCTCGTCGAGCATGTGCCGCTTGAGGTTGACGATGAGGCAGCACACCCGCTTGACGGTCTCCATCGGGACGCCCAAGTGGTGGAGGTCCGCCTCGGCGAAGGCCGCCGAGGCGGTCTCGTCCTCGCCGCCGTTACCGCGGCTGACCTCCTCGGCGTCGGAGGAGAAGACGCACCCGTGGTACCAGCAGGCGATCCGCATGATGTTCGGGTTGTGGGACTCCTCTGCCAACTCGTCGACGCGCGCGAGCATGTCGATGAGATGGCGCAGATTGTGGAAGCGGCGGTCCGGCGTGGACCAGCGCTCAATGAGGAGCTCGCCGGCGGAGTGGATCGCCTCTGGGGGCTGAGTGGCGCCGAGCGCCTTCACCGAGCGGGTGAAGGCCGGCAGGAGCCATTGCGGTGCGTCGATGACACCCATGGGTCAGTCTCCGTGTTGGAAATGGAACGCGTGCCATCGTAGGACTGTCTTTACCGCAACGTCGACGTGACACAGTGTCTCGCGCGCCACTCTTACGGCGTCTCGGACGGCGGGTCCGGGGATGACCGGGGCTGATCGTGCCTACCAGGCCGGTGCTGGCGGCAGCTCGATGTGAACGGTGGCGCCGCCGCCGGGGGTCTGAAGCATCTGGACCGTGCCCTTGTGAGCGGCCACGATCCCCAGAACGATCGCCAGGCCCAGACCGGAGCCGCCGGTCTCCCGGTTGCGGGAGGTGTCGGAGCGGTAGAAGCGCTGGAAGACCTTCTCGGCCGCCTCCGGCGGAACGCCGTGGCCGTGGTCGCGCACCTCGACCACGACGACCGGCTGCGCCGTCGGATTCGCGTGCGGGGGCGCCATGCCGATGGCGATCTCCACCGGCGTGCCCGTAGGCGTGTGGCGCACGACGTTGCCCAGCAGGTTGGTGAGGATTTGGGAGAGGCGATCGCGATCGCCGATGACTTGGATCGACGGCGCCTCCTTGCCGGCGGCCTCATCGCGGGGATCCAAGGGGATGAGGCCGCAGTCGCGCTCGGGGGCCAGGACCATCATGTCACTCAGGGCTCCGGCAGCCAGCTCGGTGAGGTTGACCGGCTCCATGGACATCTCTCGGCCCTCGTCGATCCGGGCCAGCTGGAGGAGGTCATCGACCAGTCGCCCCATCCGATTGGACTCTGTCTCGATGCGCCCCATGACCTCGCCGGTCTTGTTGGCGGGCACCCCGCCCATCCGGTAGAGCTCGCCGTAGCCGCGAATCGCGGCCAGGGGTGTGCGTAGCTCGTGGGAGGCGTCGGAGACGAATCGGGTCATCCGCTCCTGGGCCACGACCTGGGCGGCGAAGGCGTTCTCGTTCTGGGAGAGCATCGCGTTGATCGCCCGCTGCAGGGAGCCGACCTCTGTGGTGCGCGGCTCGGTGACCAGGATGCGGGCCGACAGGTCGCCATGGGCGATCCGCCCGGCCACGCCCTCGATCTGGCGCAGGGATCGGAAGGAGCGGTGGACCAGGTAGGTGGCGAAGACGGCGCCCACCGAGATGATCGAGACGTCGGCCAGGGCCACCACCAGGCGGGTCCGCTCAACGGTCTCCATGATGTCGCTCAGCGGGAGGGCCAGGGCCACGGCACCTGTGTACTCCTGGGTTTCCTTGTCCTGGATGAGCAGAGTGATCATCCGCCACTGGTGGCCGGGCTGATCCGAGTTGACCGTCGTGATCGGGTAGTCGCCCTTATCCGCGTGGGCCAGGGCGCGCCGGTAGTCCAGGCCCTTGATCTCGGGGCGGCCGTACTTGGTGGCGGTGTCGGCCGAGATCCACTCCCCGTTGCGGGTGGCGTCGAGGTACTCGGCCTTGACGTAGTAGTTCGAGGGGAAGGTGGTGCTGCTGGTTCCGCCCTCGCGGATCTGGGCCAATCCCTGGCTCCCGATGGCCACCGAGGTGGTGCGCAGTTGGCTGTCGATCTGCCCCATCATGTGGCTGTAGAGCAGGGAGGTCACCACGAAGGAGACGACGATGAGCCCGATGGCCAGGAGGCCCGTCGTCATGAGGGTCAAGCGGGTGCGCAGCGGCATCGCCTGCCAGGGCCGCTGGATCGCGGTGATCGGGTGCCACCGGCCCCGCTTGATCGGCCGGTGCTGCTTGCCGGACGACTTGGCCGGGCGCGTGCTCCCCCCACGCGCCGCGGTCATCACTCGGCCTTGGGCTCGCGCAGCATATAGCCCACTCCACGACGGGTCTGGATGAGCGGGGTGACGGGCTGGCCGTCAGCTCCCTGAATCTGGTCCACCTTACGGCGCAGGTAGGAGATGTAGGACTCCACGATCGCGGCGTCGCCGTTCCAGTCGTACTCCCAGACGTGGTCGAGGATCTGGGCCTTGGACACGACGCGCCCGGCGTTGAGCATGAGGTAGCGCAGGAGCTTGAACTCGGTGGGGGACAGGTCCACCTCCACCTCGGCGCGGTACACCTCGTGGGCGTCCTCATCCAGAACCAGATCGGCCACGCGCACGACGCCATCGTCCTCATTCTCGATGGCGTGGGTGCGGCGCAGGATGGCGCGGATGCGAGCGATGACCTCCTCCAGGCCGAAGGGCTTGGTGACGTAGTCGTCGCCGCCGACGGTCAGGCCCTGAACCTTGTCCGCCATGTCGTCGCGGGCGGTCAGGAAGAGGATGGGAGTGGTCACGTCGCGCTCGCGCAGGCGCCGGGCCACGGTGAAGCCGTCCATATCGGGCAGCATGACGTCGAGGACCACCAGGTCGGGGGACGTCTTCTCCACCGTCTTGAGAGCGCCATTGCCGTCTCCCGCGATCGAGACCTCGAAGCCCGCGAAGCGCAGGGAGGAGGCGAGTAAGTCGCGGATGTTGGGCTCATCGTCGACGACAAGGAGGTGAGCTTCGGTGCGGGACTGCTGGGAACGCTCCATGCTGCTCACCATCCCTTCACTTTCTGGTCGTTTCCTGAATGGGTTCCGAATGGTTGCTGTTGACGGGTCAAATGCTTTGTGCGACGTATGGCGCGTCCCGATGGTCGCATCCCCTGGGATTTCCACGAGAAAGTGGGGTCTGTGTGGTTGCCGTCGCACAGAGGTGGCCGGTGAAACGCTCCGGGCGAGTCGGGTTGTGAGATGGGGCGGGGCGACGGCCGATGCCGTCGCCCCGCCGAAGGATCAGAGGAAGGCGAGTGGGTCGAAGTCCTCCAGCGGGATGATGCACACGCGCGGCAGGGGGATGGTGAAGGCCTTGACGTCGCTCTCCAGGTCGTAGACCGTCAGACCATCGCCCTCCAGCGCGGCCAGCTGGGCGTTGAGGAACTCGCGGAAGCACAGAATCCCCACCTTGGCGCCCGCCTGCAGGAGCCGCTCGATGTGGGGGATGTAGTCGCCGTCGTGGCTGCCCAGCAGGATGTGGGCCTCCTGGCCGGACTCGACCCGCTCGGCCAGCGCCTCCAGGGTGCGCTGAATACCGATGTCGACGACCTTCTCCTCATTGCTGCCCGACCCGGCCAGGGGAACGGGACGGTAGTCCATGGCCAGCAGGGCCTGGATGAAGCTCATGGGCATGTGGCCGCTGGTGGCGTTGAGGAAGAACAGCGCGCGGGCCTCATCGCCCTCGCCCTCGGCGGCGTCGGCGGAGGACAGCTCATCGCAATACGCGAGGACCCGGTCCCAACGGGGCCGCTCCTCAGGTTCGGGACGCCGACCCAGCACGCTCATGCCGAGGGTGGCGTCAATGTTCTCGCCATCGACGAGAAGATAAGTCGGTACGCTCATGGGCCCCATGTTACCGGTCCGGTTGTCTCCCAGCAGGAGGCGACGCTCGGGTAAGCGCCGCGGATTTCAGCCCTTTCCGGCCTGCTAGGGGAGCTCTCGGGGCGTGCCCCGAGGGTGATCGCAGGCGGTGGCCGGTCCCTGGTGGGGATGCGCCGGTGCTCGCTGATGCCAGGCGGCGCGGAGCCGCCCGGCCCCGTCTCGGTGACGAGTGCCGGGCGGCTCCGCGGTGCAGAATGCGGGTGCTCGCGGTTCGGCCGGTTCAGTGCCCGGCCCCGCGAGAGGGCTCTCAGTAGGAGGACTTCTCCTCGCCGACCGGCTGGCTCTGGGTCTTGAGGGCCTCGAAGGCGGCGTTGATGGCGGCGTCGTCCCCGTCGGTGATCTGGGCGGGGGCCTGCTGCTGGGCGCCCGGCAGCGCCGGGTTCTGCCCGGACTTGAGGGCGGCGAGGCGGGCCTCGGCCTCCAGGCCGGCACCGGAGGACTCGAGCTCGGCGAACTGGGCCTCCAGGGAGGAACCGGCCAGCTCCATCTGCCCGGCGGCCTGGGCCTCGACCCGACGCACCTGGTCCTCGTAGCGGGACAGCTCGCTGGTGGGGTCCAGGACATTGATGGAGCGGATGGCGCCCTGCACCTTGACCTGGGCCTCGGCGGTCTTCTGGCGGGCGATGAGCTGGTCGCGCTTGGAGCGCAGCTCACCGAGCTTGACCTCCATCTGCTGCAGACCGGTCTTGAGCTGCTCGACGACCTGGCGCTGGGAGGTGATCATCGGCTCGGCGGCCTTGGCCTCGTTCTCCGCCGTGATCTGCTTGGTCAGCGCGATCTTGGCCAGCGAGTCCCACTTGTCCGCACCGGGCGTGTCGCCGCCGGCGCGCAGCTGGTCGGCCTTGCGGGAAGCGGCCAGGGCCTTGTTGCCCCAGTCGCGGGCCTCGGCGACGTCGGCGTCGTGGTCCTTCTCAGCCAGGCGGAGGTTGCCGATCGTCTGGGCGACGGCGTCGCGGGCCTCAGCGATGGAGGCCGTGTAGTCCCGCACCAGCTGGTTGAGCATCTTCTCCGGGTCCTCGGCGCGGTCCAGGAGTGCGTTGACGTTGGCGCGGGTCAGCTGGGCGATGCGCCCCAGGATCGACTGCTTCTCAGCCATAGTTGATTTCGTCCTTCCGTCGAGGTGCGACGTCGGTATGGGCAGGTATGGGCACGGCGGTTGCCGGATGATGGCCGGTTGGCCAGCGGATCAGGCGTCATGATCTCAGGTGCGGGCCACCGGAGTCACGCGGGCGGGGATCTCATCGCTCAGGGCATGACTGGTTCATGAGTGGGACCCGACGGCGGAGAACCGGAGCTCAGAAGTCGCCGCCCCCATCGAAGAAGTCACCGACCCCGTCGAGGAAGTCTCCGCCTCCCGAGAAGAAGCCGCCGCCCCAGTCATCGTCGTGGTGGTGGGAGCCCCAGCCGCCATAGCTGTGGCCGCCGCCCAGCAGCAGCCCGCCCAGCAGGAGCGAGCCCAGGTCGAGCCCGCCGCCCGAGCGCGGGCTCCATGAGCTCGACGACGACCCGCGCACGTCGGCCTCCGCCAGGGCCTGGGCCTGGGCCACGAGGGGCTCGGCCGCCGCGACCTCCGCCAGGGCCGCCACCGGGTCGGTGGTCTGCACCGTCGTGGCGGCCGTGGCGTGGCGGGCGGCCTCACTCAGTGCGGTGCGCGCCGAGGGGCCCACCGCCCCACGGTAGGTGGTGATGTAGGAGGTGACCGACTCCACCTGGGAGTTGAGACGGGCCAGGCGCGAGCCCAGGGAGGCCCGGGCGCGCGAGTCGTTCTCCTCGCGCTCGCGGGCCGGGGCCAGAGCGTCGTCGATGGCGGCCTCAGCTCGGGCCAGGTGGTCCAGGGCGGCCAGGGGGTCGCCGCTCGGCGAGTTGCCGCTGGCCTGACGGCCCTCGGCGACCGCGGCCTCGGCGTCGGCCACGAGCGGGGCCAGGGTCGCTGAGGGAACCGAGTCCTCCAGGCGCTTGGCGTCCACTAGATCCGAGGAGATCGAGGCGATAGCCGTCTCCAGGTCCCTCGCCGCGCTCTGGAGGCGCTCACGGGCCCCGGTGACCTGGGCGGCCAGCTCGCCCGCCTGCGCGATCGAGCCCTGGGCGATGCGCACCTGCTCCACCGCCGTCGCCCCTTGGGCGGCCTCGACGCTGTCGCGGGCCTGGTCCAGGGCGGTGCGCCCGGCCGTCAGCAGCCGTCGGGCCTGCTCGGGGGCCTGGGCCACGCTGGTCAGGGAGGAGGCGGGATAGGCTGCGCTGAGGGTGACCAGGATCGTCTCGGCCATAACGATGGTCTGCTCGGTTTCGTCGGCCCTCTGGGTGGTCTCCGCGATCGACGTCGGCAGGTTCGCCTCGATGCCGCGCCGTTTGTTGAAGGCCTCCTCCTGGGCGCGGATCTCACCGACCGCCTCCGAGCAGCGCTGGAGGATCTCGGTGTACATCTGCCGCTGCTGCGGCTCGGTCTCGGGGATGTCGTCGTCGAGGATCTTGCGCAGCTCGAAGCACCGCGACAAGTGCTTGCGGGCGCCGTCCAGGGCGGCCGTGAAGGCGTCCGTGGCGGATAGCCCGAACTGCGCCTGGGCGTAGGACAGCTCCTCGGCGGCGGCGCGCACCGTGTCATCGGCCTGGACCAGGGCGCTGCCGGCCTGCGTGCGCAGCTGCTCCGTCGTCATCGTCGCGGGGCTTGTGGCCTGGTTCCCGGGTGCGTCGCCCGCGGCGGCCTGCTTCCTGCGCTTGCCGAACAGCATGTCGTCGTTCTCCTTGTCCTTGTTCTTCCTGCGCCTGTACACCGTCCAGGCGGCGGCCCCACCCGCCGCGACCGCGCCCCCGCCCAGCAGCACCGGAAGCGCCGAGGAGCCCGAGCCGCTCGAGCCCGATGAGCCGGAGATGTTCTCCGGAATCGCCGCCACGGCGGCGTCGTAGTCCCCGGCGTTCAGCTGCTTCTTGAGAGCTGAATCGATCCGCTTGTAGTCGGACTTGGAGAACTTCGAGGAGTTGCTGTGCGCCTGCAGCTTGTAGCTCCTCGAGGCCGATCCGTCGGCGGGGATGTTGATGACCAGGAGCATGTCGTCGCGCCCCAGCTTCGTGTCCTTGAAGGTCTGCTCGGCGATCGCCGAGGCCTTGCGGCTGGAGTCGGAGACGGTCAGCACCCACAGGCCCACGCCGTGCTTGGAGGACATCGTGTCCACGGCCTGCTTGGCCTTGGCGGCGTCCAGGATCCCGAGCTCATCGGTGACGTGCTCGGTCAGGGTGGTCGACGCCGAGGGAAGGGCACGGGGCGCGGCCGCCGACACTGCGCCAGCGGAAGCGCCGGGGGCCAGAGGTGTGACGCCCGCGGCCGTCGTCGTCGGCGCCGCCGCAGCGCTCGCGGAGGCTCCCAGCAGTCCCAGGACGGCCGCCGTCGCGGCGCCGGAGGCGGCCAACTGATACAGCTGATGTAAGGGACGGAGGTGTGGGGATCGTGGGTGCTTCATCCGGGCCATGCTCCCCGCAGGGCGCGGGTGTGAGCAAGTCGTTTCGCCTCAGGCGGCACGTCTGCGCCTGTCGCTGGTTGCGAGCATTCGAACCACCGGCAGAATGTCACCCATGACAGATACGCTCACGATCACCGTCATCGAGCCCGAGGAGCTCGCCCCCGTGGGGCGCCTGGGGGAGTGGCTCTTCGCTGAGGGGGCCGCTCTACGCATGGTGCGCCCCTGGCAGGGCGAGGCCATCCCCTGCCTGGACGAGGTCGGTGACGGCCTCGTGGTGCTGGGCGGTTCCATGAGTGCCCACGACGAGGCCGACCATCCCTGGCTGTCCGACCTGCGTGAGCTGCTGCGCGGCGTCGTCGCCGCCGACGTCCCCGCCATCGCCATCTGCCTGGGCGCCCAGGTGGCCGCCGAGGCCCTGGGCGGCACCACGGCCGTGCCGGCGCTGGGTAACGACGAGGTCGGCGTCGTCGAGCTGACCATCACGCCCGCCGGCGAGAGCGACCCAGTTTTCGGACAGGTGGCCGCCGAGGCCGTCCGCGCCGCCCACCGCGCCGGGATCTCCACCGCCGGTGGCACCCGCTTCCCCGTCATCGTCTCCCACCACGACGCCGTCACCCATCTGCCCGAGGCCGCCACCCTTCTGGCCTCCTCCGACCGCTCCCCGGTCCACACCTGGCGGGCGGGCCGGCTCCTGGCCTTCCAGCACCACCCCGAGTCGGACCCGGCGCGCGTGGCCTACTGGCGCACCCGCGACGCCCTGAACGACCTGGCCGGCACCATGGATGCGGCCTCGCTCAAGGCCGCCCGCAACGCCCTGGAGGTGGCCGCCGGCCGGAGCGCCGCACCGGGTGCCGCCGGAACCCACGGGGCGACGGCCGCGGACCTGCCCGAAGCAGCCGCCAGCGCCGGGGCCTCGGCCCGCGAGGCGGCAGAGGGCGTCGACCCCGTGATCCAGGCCTTCGGGCGCACCTTGGCGCGGGTCCTCGTGCGCAACGTGCGCGCCCGCCGCCTGGCGCGCTGAACGCGCTGACCTTCCAGCCCGTCGTCGGGCTCAGAGGTCCTCGGCGTCGATGATGGCGTAGGCGTAGCCCTGCTCGGCCAGGAAGCGCTGGCGGTGGGCCGCGTACTCCTGGTCGGCGGTGTCGCGGGCGACGACCGTGTAGAAGTGGGCCTGGCGGCCGTCCTCCTTGGGGCGCACGATCCGGCCGAGCCTCTGGGCCTCCTCCTGGCGTGAGCCGAAGGAGCCCGAGACCTGGACGGCCACGCTCGCCCCGGGCAGGTCGATGGAGAAGTTCGCCACCTTGGAGACCACGAGAGTGCGGATCTCCCCAGAGCGGAAGGCGTCGTAGAGGCGCTGGCGCTCGCGCACCGTCGTCGAGCCGGTGATGACCGGGGCGTCCAGGTGCTCGGCGATTTCGGTGAGCTGATCCACGTACTGGCCGATGACGAGGGCCGACTCGCCCTCGTGGCGGGCCAGGAGGGCATCGATGATCGGCATCTTGCGCGGTGAGCAGGCGGCCAGGCGGTAGCGCTCCTCGGGCTCGGCGGTCGCGTAGGCCATGCGCTCGCCGGCGTCGAGGGTCAGGCGCACCTCGGTGCAGATCGCCGGGGCGATCCAGCCCTGGTTCTCCAGGTCCTTCCAGGGGGCGTCGTAGCGCTTGGGGCCGATGAGGCTGAAGACCTCGTCCTCGCGGCCGTCCTCGCGCACGAGGGTCGCGGTCAGGCCCAGACGTCGGCGCGCCTGCAGGTCCGCGGTCATCCGGAAGATCGGGGCGGGTAGGAGATGGACCTCGTCGTAGACGATGAGCCCCCAGTCGTGGGAGTCCAGCAGGTCCAGGTGCGGGTAGATGCCCTTCCGGCGGGTGGTCAGGACTTGGTAGGTGGCGATCGTGACGGGGCGGACCTCCTTACGCGAGCCGGAGTACTCGCCGATCTCGTCCTCCGTCAGGGTGGTGAAGCGGATGAGTTCCTCCTTCCACTGACGCGCCGAGACCGCGTTGGTAACCAGGATGAGCGTCGTCGTCGAGCTCCTGGCCATGGATGCGGCGCCCACGAGGGTCTTGCCGGCCCCGCAGGGCAGGACGACCACGCCGGAGCCTCCTGCCCAGAAGCTCTCCACCGCCTCGGACTGGTAGGGGCGCAGCTGGAAGGTGCTGGGGGAGTCTGTCAGGGTGATGGGGTGGGCCTCGCCGTCGACGTAGCCGGCCAGGTCCTCGGCTGGCCAGCCCAGCTTGATGAGCACCTGCTTGAGGTGGCCTCGCTCGGAGGGATGGACGATAACGTCGGCCTCCCCGAGTCGCTCGCCCAGCAGGCCCTTGGTGCGCTTGGAGCGCATGACCTCCTCCAGGACCGGCACATCGGTGGCGTGCAGGACCAGGCCATGGGCGGGGTCGGTGATGAGCTGGAGTCGACCGTAACGGCTCATCGTCTCGGCAATCTCGGTGAGCAGGGCGTGCGGCACCGGGAAGCGCGAGTAGGTGATGAGAGTGTGGACGACCGTCTCGGCGTCCAGGCCCGCGGCGCGCGCGTTCCACAGGGCCAGCGGAGTGATCCGGTAGGTGTGGATGTGCTCGGGGGCGCGCTCCAGCTCGGCGAAGGCGGCGATGGCGCGGCGGGCCTCGCCGGCCCCGGGGCGGGCGACCTCCAGGAGGACGGACTTGTCGGACTGGACGATGAGCGGGCCGTCGGGTGCCGACGACGCCGGGGACACAGAATCGCTGGGCGTAGCGGACATGGGCGGGAGTATCCCAAGGAGGGGTGCCGGGGCGCCGTGACGGACGAGACGTTCCTCTTCCAGCGGGAGGGGAGGCCCGGCCGGCTTCATGTCCGCGAGAGCGCACCTTACGGGCCGGATTCTGAGCTCCCGCAGCGGTGCGCGAGCCGTAGGGTACGAACGCGAGCCCCGGACGAACCTCGGGAGGCGCCAGGAACAGTGGAATCAGCCGGATCGTGTCCAAATCGGTGACAAAGGCCCGGTACGGACTCCAACCGGCGAAAGAAAACCGCATAATTCTGCGGTTCGTGTCGTCGGTGGTAGGGGTGCTCAGGCCCCTTTGTGACAGATTTGGACACCGGCGGCCCTAGGTGGCCTGAGACCTCATGGCCTGAGGCGGGGGCGGGTCTCCTTCCGCAGGAGGAGGAATCCACTCGGGCGGACTGTTTAGGGTGACGGCGTGAACAACGAGAACAGCGTGCCCGTCGACGGGCTGGAGACGCCGGGTTCCAGTGAAAGCGCCGAGAAGATGAAGACCCTTAAGAAGCCCGGAGTGATGTCCTCCCGCTGGTTCTTGCCGGTGGTACTCGGGGCCTCGATGGGCATCGTCATGGCCGTGATGATGGCCGTCATGATGCCGAAGCTCTGGTACCTGTGGATGTCCGTGGGATGGGGTATGGGATTTGCCATCGGCACGTCCCTTAGGTCGAGTGAGGCCTCAAAGCCCTCCGAGGTGGCGGTGAGCGAGTAACCGGCACTGGCTTCGCTCGTGCTCGCCTCCTCGCTCTTGTTCTGTGCTGTCCGTGAGCGGGGTGGGGGCGTATTTTGGTGCGGATGAGCCCTTCCGCCTCCACTCAGGACCTCGCCGTGCACCTGACGGCGCTGCCGGACCGCGAAGTCGCCGCCCTGCTGGTGGCGCGCCCGGACCTAGCCTCGCCGCCGTCCTCCTCCTTCCTGGCTCTGGCGACCCGGGCCGGGACACAGGGCAGTGTCGAGCAGGCGCTGGCCGGGCTGGACGCGTCGACGCTGGCCGTGGCCGAGGCGGTGGTGGCACTCAGCCGGCTCGACGAATCGGGGGAGGCCGAAGGAATTGGGTCGACCGAGGCAGCTGAGGACGGACGAGCCAGTGGAGCCGTCGGGACCGGTGGTGAGTCGGCCGACGACGGGCCTGTCGGCGATCCCGCCGACAACCCGGACAACGCCGACCTGGCCGGGCTGATCGCCGCCCGCCTGCCGTTGGAGACCGAGCAGGTCACTGAGGCGCTGGATCGCCTGAGCCGGCTGGCGCTCGTCATTGAGGGCCGACCCGTGGCCGCGCTGGAGGCGGCCTTCGGGCCGCACCCCTTCGGCCTGGGGCCCTGGGCCGCCGAGCCCCTGAGCGCCGAGCAGCTGCCGCCCACCCTGGAGGAGCTGAGCGAGGACGCCGCCCGCGGTGCCGGCGAGCCGATCGTCCCGACGGCCTCTGTGGAGATGCTCCAGGCCCTCACCTGGGGGCCGCCAGCCGGCACACTGCGCTCGGGCGGCAAGGTCCCGGGCGCGGCGCCACTCATCGAGCGCCACTGGTTGGAACGCAGTAGCGACGCCCAGGGACGCACCCGCTTCATCCTGCCGCGCCAGGTCGCCCTCGCCCTGCGCGGCGGCCGCCTGACGCGCGAGACCCTGACCGCCCCTGAGGCCGGCGACCTGGAGACGGTGGGCGGCAACGTCGTCGCCTCCGAGTCCTCCTTCCACGCTGAGGAGACTGTCCGGCTCGTGGGCGCGCTTCTGGAGGAGTGGGGCCGCGAGGGCGGGACGATCCGCCGCACCGGGGGAGTGAGCGTACGCGCCCTGACCCGCACTGCAGACGCCCTCGACCTCGAACCCGACGCGGCCGCCCGCATCATCGAGATCACCGCGGGCGCCGGACTCCTGGGACTCGACGACGACGGCACCACCTGGGTGCCCTCGACCCTCGCCGCAGGCTGGCTCGCCGACAGCCTCCCCCAGCGCTGGGCGCCGCTCGCCTTGGCCTGGGCGGGGAGCGCCCGTACCGCCTGGCTGACGGGCACCCGCGACGACGATGGGGCCCTGCGCGCCGTCCTCGGCCCGGACCTGGAGGCCGGGTGGGCGGCGCGCCTGCGCGCCCGTGTACTCGCGCTCCTGGGCGACCTCCCGCAGGGGGCGAGCGCGACCCCTGCCTTCGTGCGGGCGGCCCTGACCTGGGAAAGCCCCAGGCGTGCCATCCCCGGCGGGGCGATCTCAGCGGTCCTGGCCGAGGCCGAGACCCTCGGGATCACCGGTGGCCGCGCGCTCACCGAAGCCGGCAGAATCCTCGCCCGACGGGCGGCGGCGAGCCTCGATCAGCCGGAAGCCGGCCGTGGTGGCAGCGCCGGTAGCGCCGAGGGCACCGACGGAGGCGCGGTCGCCGAGGCGCCGTCGGACGACGAAACCCTGGCAGTGCTGGAGGCCGCGCTCGCCGCGGACCTGCCGGCCGCCGTCGACATGATCCTCGTTCAGTCCGACCTCACCGCCATCGTCCCGGGCCGGCCCGCCCCCGAACTGGCGGCCCTGCTGGAGCGTACGAGCGTGGTTGAGTCTCGCGGCGGGGCGCTCACGGTGAGGTTCACCCCCGAATCGGTGCGCGGCGCGCTCGACATCGGCTACAGCGCCGAGGAGATCATCGAGGCCATCGGACGCTACAGTCCCGCGCCCCTGCCGGACTCGCTGACCGTGCTCATCCAGGACGCGGCCCGCCACCACGGGACAGTGCGGGTGCGGGCCGTGGCCGCACTGCTGAGAGTTGGCGACGAGGCGACGGCCGCCGGGCTCCTGGCCGAGCCACGCCTGAAGGATCTTGGCCTCGCTGAGGTGGCCCCCGGGTTTCTCGTGGCCACGGCGAGCGCCGGGCAGGTGCTGCGCGAGCTGCGCGCTAACGGGCTGGCGCCGGTGACCGAGGACGCGAGCGGTCACCTGGTGGTCGGGCCGGCCACCGCGCAGCAGGCGCGCCGGGCTCCTGAGCCGTCACGACCCGGCAGCGAGCACTCGGTAAGGCGGCGTCGGCCGGGCAGACGCGAGCTGGCGACCCTGGTGGGCAGGCTCCGCGTGGGGCAGGAGGCACTGCAAGCCGCCGGAGAAACGGCTGTGGCCACCGACCCGGTACACGCCCTGGCAATTCTGCGCCAGGCGCAGTCCTCGCGCTCGCGGCTGCGGCTGAGTCTGGCCGGTCCCGACGGCGCCGTGCAGGAGCGGCAGGTGCGGGTCATGGCCGTGGAACCCGGGCGGGTGCGCCTGCGCGACGTCGTGCGCGAGACCGAACTGACCGTGGCCGTCCACCGTATCGTCTCGGTCGAGGCGGAGTGAGTGCTGCCCCGCTTGATGATGTTCTCTTCACCGACGACGGCGGGGTCTTGCGTCGTTGGTGAAGAGGACATCGCGGTGTGGGGAGGTGGGGGTGTTGGGGGTTAGTGTCCTTGGGCTTCTTCGGCGTCGTCAGTGAGGTAGGTGATGATGCGTACGAGGTCGTAGGGGGTGGAGGTTTCGGTGGTGGTGATGGTGCCTTCGACTGTGTGCCAGTCGGTGTGGCCGGTGGGGCGGTATCTGGTTGTCCAGGTGGTGGTCAGGGTGGTGGTGATGTTCTTGTCGGTGTGTTTGTAGTGGTGGGTGACGGTGTGGTTTGGGTAGGGGGCTCCGGGGTCGGTGGTGGTTGTGGTGGTTCCGTCTCCCCAGTTCCAGGTGTAGGAGATGGGGGTGAATTCGACGTCGATTGCTGTGTCGAGGATGGTGGTGGTCTGGTAGCGGGGGGTGGGGTTGGTGTAGACGATGAAGGCTTTGGAGATGATGACTTTCGGGCCGGGTGGTTGGCGGGTGATGCCCGAGCCCTGTGCGATGAGTGTGGCGGCCTCGCGCACGGTGACGGTGACCGTGCGGGGACCGTTCCCGGCGGGCGCATCGTTCTGGGGATCGCTGGGCTGGAACATCCTGTTGTACATGCAGTCCATATCCGGTATCTGACCGCCGTTGCTAACGCAGTCCTGATGGGGCTGCTCCTCCCACATCGACGGGTCAGAGGCCGTTACCTTCGGACGAGGCGGCGACGCAGGATCACCAGAACTCGAATCGGGAACCTGAATTTCTTGAGACGATTCCCCAGTAACTTCCGACCTGCTCCCAGAGTTTTTTCCATCGATAGTTGGAGTAGGTGAGCGATGGTCGCTTCGGGCTGCGGTGGCGGCAAATGATGCAAAAGAGGTAATTAGCATCACAGCAAGAAGGCGTTTCATTTTGGAATCACCTCTCCTTCGCCGATCATCCAGCGGCCATTGATGTATCGAACTCCGAGCTTAAGTTCCCGATCTTCATCGGGTTCGGAGACAGAAGGTCCGCTATCTGGATAGAACCAAGTCATTTGGCCGTAGCTAATGTGGACATGAATAAGGTTGTAGTTGTACCCTTCGAGTTTTTCGTAGTAACGGATATTCGTGATGTCCTGCTCCCACCGATTGGCCCATCCTCCCTCCTTGTGGAGCTCGGTCGCCTGATCGATGACTGAATTGCAGAAAACGCATCCGTTTTCGCTCATGGCTGCGAGTTCGGTGGTGTTGCCGGTCATGAAGGCGTAGCGGTAGAGCTCAAGGAAGTACTGGACGCTGCCCGTGGCGCCTCGCGCGGACTCCTCATCCATATGCAGAGGTTTGACGGGTGCGGGTTCGGCTAGGGCGGTGTCGCGCTGGGCCTTGAGTTCGGGGGTCAGGGCGGCCTCTCGGGAGGCGGTCGCTGAGGCGTTGGCGTCGGCGATCCCTTTCTCGGCCCGGGCGACGGCCGCAGACGCGCTGGCACTGGCGCTGGCACTGGCCTCCGCCCGGGCGTCCTTCAGCGCGCAGCCCGCCGCCCCCAGGGCCAGGACGCATACCACCGCCAAACCGGCGGCCGCCCGGCGGAGCCCCAGATGAGAACCGGACCGCCCGTACTCGGTTGTGGATCGCCTCGAGTGCGCAGGCCTTGGGGATCGTAGGGACGTACTCATCACCGATAGCCTCCTCGCCACCGAAACAACTCCTCACACCACCGGGACGGGCGGCAGTGCCCGTCCGAGCGGTGTATTGACATTACCTGCACACACGCCCCGACCGCCAGACTTTGACACGGCCCTGTGGAAAACCCCCGGAACAGAACCCCGCCGACCGGTTCCCTGCCCGTCGGCTTCACGGTGCGCCCTGATCGTGACTTGGGACGATCCGCGCCATTCGAGCGTTCGGCCCAATTGCCCTGCCGTGTCGCATCGGCTGAGAGCTTCTGGAGAGAGGTGTGCCGCGGCCGACCCACCCGGGTCAGGGCAGTCTCAGACGCCTCCCCTACACTGGCCGGGTGACCGACACGATCGACTCTCACACCGACGCCTCAGACGCGCCCCCGATCGAGACCGAGCCCGGTTCGGGCGTCGCCACCGGGGCGCGTACCGCCACGGCGACCTTGGAGCGCCCAGCATCGGCCCCGACTCACCCGGAACCGACCCCCGTGCCGCGCGCCGGCTCCTTGCCCACCCCCGGCGAGCAGGCCCAGGCCGCCAAGGACAAGACCCTCACCTCCCCGGCCGCCGTCGAGCTCGCCCACCGCGCCCTGGAGGAGATCACCGACCCCATCACCATTGGCGAGTACCTCGCCGCAGCCCCCAACGCCGAACGCCTGGTCACCCACCTGTTCGACTGCACCCTGAGCGGCTACCGCGGCTGGCGCTGGGCCGTCACCCTCAGCCGCGTCCCGCGCAGCCGCACCGCCACTGTCTGCGAGATGGAGCTCCTCCCCGGAGAGGAGGCCCTCCTCGCTCCCGCATGGGTCCCGTGGGCCGAGCGCCTCGAACCCGGTGACATCACCCGCTCCGACCGCCTGCCCCGCAAGGAGACCGACGAGCGCCTCGAACCCGGGTGGGAGGCCACCGGCGAGGACGCCGACGCCGTCGCCCTGGACCAGCTCGACCTGGGCCGCCCCCGCGTCCTGAGCGCCCAGGGCGTCTCCAGCGCTGCCGAGCGCTGGTACGGCGGAGACCACGGCCCCGACGCCGAGGGTGTGCGCAAAGCCCACGCCACCTGCTCCACCTGCGGCTTCTTCGTGCCCATGGCCGGTGCCCTGCGCGCCATCTTCGGCGTCTGTGCCAACGAGTGGGCCACCGACGACGGCAGCGTCGTCTCCCTGGACCACGGCTGCGGTGCCCACTCCGAGACCGACCTGCCCGACCATGGCCCGGAGTGGCCCATCAACCCCTCACGAGTCGACGACCACCTCATGGTGCCTTTGAGCACCAATGGGCTCGACCTGCGCGAAGGGCAGAGCATCGCCGAACTCGCGGCCCAGCAGTCGGGCAACGACGTCGACAACGATGAAGACGGCGCCAACGGCGGGACCGACGACGCTACAGCCCAGAGCGCGGCAGACGCGCCTGGTTTGAACTCCGATCCTGATCCCTCGAACCAGGACGTTGACACTCTGCCCGACGACGTCGCGAGCAATGGTGTTGAGACCGCCACCGACTCGGCCGCGGATGCCGCCGCCCCCGTGGCCGAGGCCGACGAGGATAGCCGCAGCCGCCTGCTGGAGCTCGACCTCGCAGACCTCGGGCAGAGGGCTGCCGCTGCGGCGTCGGCCCCATCGGCCTCCGACACCGCCGAGGTCCTCACAGCAGCCGCGGAGCCGACGTCGTCGACCCCCGCCAGCGTCGAAACCGGTGACTCGCCCAGTGAACGCGCCGCCTCGGCCCGCGCTGCCGTGGCTGGCCTGTCCCTCGCGCTCGGGATCGACACGCCCCAGGATGGCGCCTCCGCCGAAGAGACCGAGGGCATAGACGCCGACAGCGACGACCATCTCGCGCCGCGTACCCTCGCCGAGCTCGAGGCCATCCTGCCCGACCGCTCCTGACACACCCTCAGCCGCGGTCGGTGATCATGTCGCAGCGAGGCGCTTGGCAGTCGCCAGCACCTTATCCAGCATCGCCTCGGTGAGCCGCCCGGTGAACGTGTTCTGCTGACTGGGGTGATAGCTGCCGAGCAGTGTCACCGGCCTGCCATCGGGCCTGGTCAGTTCCGCCGTCACCCCGTGGCCGAAGCGCGGTTGAGGGCGGGGGAGGGTCCACCCCGCCTCGCGAGTGACCCGTAGCGCCGCGCTCCATCCGATCCCGCCCAGCGCCAGCAGAACCTTGACCTCGGGCATGAGGGCGATCTCGCGGGCGAGCCATGGGGCGCAGGTGGTGCGCTCAACGGTTGTCGGCTTGTTGGCGGGCGGGGCGCAACGCACGGCTGCGCCCATGCGCGCCCCGATGAGCCGCTGCCCGTCACCGGCCGCCGTCGAGGTGGGTGACGCTGCCAGGCCTGCCCGGTAGAAGGCCGCCCACAGCCAGTCCCCGGAACGGTCCCCCGTGAACATGCGGCCGGTGCGGTTCGCCCCGTTGGCCGCGGGGGCCAACCCGACGACGTAGATGCGGGCATTCGTCGTTCCGACACTCGCCACCGGTCGCCCCCAGTACGGCTCGTGGGTGAAGGATGCGCGACGGCCGGTCCTGGCCACCTCCTCGCGCCAGGCCACGAGACGGTCACAGGCTCGACACACCGTGATCTGGGCATCGAGCGCAGGCAGATCCGATGATGCGCCGGCCAGGCGCGCCACGTCGGCGGCCGATCGGGCCACGGGTGTGGCGGTAGTGGCGGGATCGTCGGGCCACCCGGTCCCGGGAGGGACCGGGGAATCGAAGAGCGCTCCGGTGATGGGGTGCGGATCGGCCATGTCCTCATTGTGTACACGGGCAGAGCGATGCGGTGCCGGCTTCTGTCATCGGTGAAGGGCCGGCCCGTTCAGCGCGAGGAGGAGGCCCCATACGGGCCGACGGCGAGCCGCATGCCCTTGGGGTCGGAGACGAAACCGGCCTGGCGCAGCAGGTCACTCACGGTGCGGTCCAGTGCGCTGACGCCGTTGAGCGACTCCACCACCGTACGGTGCCGCCCCAGCGACGCCCCCTCGCGCGCCAGCGCACGCTGCCGCGCGACTACCAGGGCGCGTAAGGCGCATGTCAGTATCTCCGGCTCGGGCGTGTAGGAGATGAGCGCCTTGAGGTTCTCCGGGGCGTAGAGCACCGGTGTCCCCTCCATGAGGACGACGCTCGCGCCGCGGCGTCGCAGTGGTGCGCCGCCCGCCTCCTTGCGCTGCGGCCCGGCCTCGCCAATGCCGGTGGGCAATACGGGCTCGGGCCACGCCAACCCTCGGCCAACCAGGCAGGCCGGGTCCTTGAGATCGAGCACGACGCAGGCGCTACTCGCACCAACCGGGTTCTGGCTCAAGAACCGCAGCCGGTCAACGGTCTCCCGCTCGGCGAACTGGGCGGGGCCCAGGCCCTCGACGAATTCGCCGCGCAGGATGGCTCCGGTGTCCTCCATGCGTCGCAGTACGGGCATCAGCGGCACGAGCCCCCCGCTGTCTCCGAAAGACAGGGCGACGTCGCGGGAAACGACCCCGTACCGGTCCAGCAGCGACTCCACCTCGGCGATCGCCCGCTCCTCTGCGGAGACCGGGGCCTGCGAGAGTCGCAGCCACGAGGCCGAGGACAGCACGGAGGACAACCGCCCGGACGCGGTTCGCCCTCCGGCTCGCGGCATCCCGACCATGAGGCGCCTGCTGCGACGGCTGCGCACCCGACGCGCCGGAGCGCTGCGCGGCCCGGCCACGGGCTCCAGCGACCGGCGCACCGGCTCGAAGGAGCGACCCGTGGCGGCCCCCTCGCACACCAGTCGCCAGAGTTCCTTGGCGTCGTCTTTGGTGTCTTCCCCGGTGGCGCTTTCCCCGTTCTCCTCCGCGCCGCTGTTCCGCGGGATCTGAAACTCGGCCCGCGTCAGTGCCTCCCCGACCACCGGGGCAAGAGCCGAGTCCGTGGGGAAGAAGGCGATCTCCCCGAGCGCGACGACGTCGTCGACCCCGGCTGAGGCGGTCGAGCCCCACTCGCCCCCGCCCGTCTGCCCCGATTCCTTCTGGCTCGAGGCCGATTCCTCATGGGGACGCGCCTGCCAGACGACCTCCCCGGAGGCGATGAGCTCATCGAGCATGGCGGGACGGTAGTCGGCCACCCGGGCGGGCAGCACCACCGACTCCCACAGGCCGGCCGGCAGCCACACTCCCTCCAACCCGGCCAGGGCCTCCGCCAGGGTGTCGACGCCGCTGCCCGCTTCGCCCATCCCGGCCCGCTCCAGCACCAGACGCTGGAGGACCCTGGGTGCCACCGGCGCAATGGCGGCTCGCGCCCGGGCCAGGGAACGGTTGCGCACCCGGGACAGGACACCGGCCTCCACCCAACCCGCCTCGCCGAGGTCCACGAGGGAACCGTCCTCGACGAGCTCGCTCAGGGCGGCCCCGGCCGGCGACGCACCCACCCCGAAACGCTGCGCCACCTGCTCGGGCGCGATGAGAGCATGCACCCGGGCGTAGCGCAGCACGAGGTTTCCCAAGGGAGAACGGGCCGCCGCCGTCCGCACGGCCGTGCCGTCGGCCGCAGTGGACTCCATCAGTTCCGCAGCCCAGTCGGGCAGCTCCGTCCCCAGCGCCAGGAGCAGGTCGCTGGCGTCCTCGATCCGAGCCCAGTGCTCGCGCCCGCCGATAGTCACTCTCAGGGCCCGGCCGGCATCGGCGAGCTTGTCCACCGCCGCCCGGACGGCTGTGGACAGGTCCTCAACGCCCCCGGAGCCCTCGCGGCCGGTCCCGCCGGCATTACTGACCCCACCATCGCCGACGCCGGTGCACCTTTCGACCAGCTCCGTAAGGGTCAGCGGCCCGAGCTCGCGCAGAAGGTCGGCGATCCCCTCGGTATCGGCGCGCACCCGCCGGTCGGGCGCCAGGTGCTGGAGCTCGGCCTCGACCTCGGCCATGACCTCGTCGTCGAGCAGCTCGGCGATACCCCCGTCCCCCAGTAGCGCGTTGAGAGCCTTGGGATCCAGGGCCAGCAGCCGGGCCCGATGCTCGGCGTGCGGCAGGTCCTCCTGGTACAGCAGCGTGCTGGCGTAGCCGAACAGGAGCGGATGGGCGAAGGGGGAGGGCTCGGCGGTGACGGCCTCGACGATGCGCACTCGACCGGAGCCCAGGCGTTCCATGAGACCGGTGAGCGCGGGCAGGTCGTAGTACTCCTGAAGGCATTCGCGCGCCGCTTCCACGCTGATGGGGAAGTCCTGGAACTGGCGGGCGGCCTCGAGCAGCTGGCCCGCCTTGACCCGTTGCAGCCACAGTGGCGTGCGGTGCCCCGGACGTGTGATGGGCATGAGTAGGGCGCGCGCGGCGCATTCGCGGAACCGGGCGGCGAACAGCGCCGTCTCATCGATCCGGCCGCGCACCAGGGCAGAAATCTCAGCGGGGTCGAAGACGGCGAGCTCGGCCCCCGGGAGACGCCCCTCGAGCGGCGGGATGTGCAGGACGATGCCGTCGTCGGCCGCCATCACCTGCGGTTTGATGCCCAGTACCCGGTGCACCCGCTCCCGGATCGCCATCGCCCAGGGCTCGTGGACTCGCCGCCCCAGCATGCTGTGGAGGATGAGCCGCCAGCTGCCGGACTCGTCCCGGTTGCGTTCCAGGACCAGAGTTTCATCGGTCGGGAGCACTCCGGTGGCGGAGCGCTGCTCGCGCAGGAGCCCCACGAGGTTGTCACGCGCGTAGGCATCCAGCCCTGCATCTGCGAGCCGACGCCGTAGCGCCCGCTCGGCCCGCGGCGCCCCGGTGTCCGGCCCGGTGCCCTCCTGTTCCGGCAGACCGGCCTGCGCCTCCCGCAGGAAAACCCCCTTGGCAAGCCCGGTGGCCATCGGCCGCCCCAGGCCCTCACCCCTCCAGAACGGCAGGCGGGCGCTGCGTCCCTCGACGGGGTCGACGACGACCCGGTCACCCGTGATCTGCCGGATCCGCCAGCTCGACGTCCCCAGCGTGATGACGTCACCCGGACTGGACTCGTGCACCATCTCCTCATCGAGCTCGCCGACCCTGCGCCGCCCGGCCTCCTCGGCACCCTCGGGCAGGACCACCGGGAACATGCCCCGGTCCGGAATCGTGCCCGACGACGTCACGGCCAACCGCTGCGCGTTCGGCCGGGCACTGAGCCGGCCGGTGGCGCGGTCCCACACGAGCCGGGGCGAGAAGTCGGCCAGGTCGGCCGAGGAGAAACCCCCGGACAGCAGCGTGAGAACCGACTCGAAGGCCCGACGCGGCAGCGAGGCGTAGGGCGCCGCCCGCGTGACGGTGGCGAACCAGGCGTCCGCCGTCATGTCCTCCGTGCTCACCGCGGCAACCGTCTGCTGGGCCAGGACGTCCAGCGCATTGGGCACCAGAGCCGTGCGCTCGATCGCCCCGGCCCGCATCCCCTCGGAGGCGACGACGGCGTCCACCAGATGGGTCCGTTCTACCGGGTAGATGACGCCGCGGGGCCGCCCGCCCACCCGGTGGTCGGCCCGCCCCACCCGCTGCAGTCCCGCCGCGACCGACGGAGGTGGCGCCACCTGGAGCACCAGGTCGACGGAACCGATATCGATCCCGAGCTCGAGTGAAGCCGTGGCCACCACGCACCGCAGCTCACCCGAGGCCAGCCGGCGCTCCACCTCCAAGCGCTGCTCCTTGGAGACCGACCCGTGGTGCGCCCGGGCGATGACGGGCGTGCCCTCCGGCATCGGCTCGGTGTGCGCGGCGGTGCCCATCTCCCAGGACTCGCGGTGAACCGGCTCCCGGGACTCTGACCGCGGTAGGAGCTGTGACTCGGGCTGCGCCCCGAGACCGGTCCCGCTGCGCGCGGCATAGGTCTCGTTGAGACGGGCGGTCAGCCGCTCGCAGGCTCCACGGGAGTTGACGAACACCAGGGTCGTGCGGTGGGCGAGGACCTGGTCGAGGATCGCATTCTCCAGGTGGGGCCAGATGGAGCCCGACACCCGGGCCGGTCCCGCTGCCCCCGTTCCATGGTTCGCCCCGGCCCGCCCCGCTCGTTCGGCCTGCTCCGTCTGCCCCTCCACCATGGCTCGGCGCAGCGCCCTATCCGAGCGCCACGCATCCCCCGTCCCAGCCCGTCCGAGCCCCGAGAACCGCCTCGCGGTGCCGAGCGAGGGGGATCCCATCGCCCGCTCCATCCGGGTGTGCCGATCCGCGATCACCGGGATGCGAGCCATGTTCTCCACCGGGACGCTCACCGTCACCTCCGGTGTCGCCCGGCCGTCGTCGTCGACGATCGTCACCGGGCGCGTTCCGCCGAGGAACCGCGCTACCTCCCCGTGGGGCGAGACCGTTGCGGACAGGCCCACGCGCTGCGCCGGGCGCCCCAGGAGGTCGTCGAGGCGTTCCAGGGAGAGCGCCAGGTGCGTGCCGCGCTTGGAGCCCGCGAAGGAGTGGATCTCATCGACGATGACGCTCTCCACTGTTCGCAGCGTCTCGCGCGCGGCGCTAGTGAGCATGAGGTACAGCGACTCCGGCGTTGTGATGAGGATTTCCGGCGGATGCGTGCGCAACCGACGACGCTCCCGCGCGGGCGTGTCCCCCGAGCGCACTCCCACCGAGATGGGGCGGGTGGGGCCGACGGCGCTGATCCCCGCCAGCGGCCGGCGCAGGTTGCGCTCGATGTCGACCCCCAGCGCCTTGAGCGGTGAGATGTAGAGGACCCGCACGCCGTCGGCCGGATTCTCGTCCTCGCCAGGCGCTCCGGTCGCAGTCTCCGCCTCGTCGAGCCGGCCCAGGTGATCGATGGCCGACAGGAACGCCGCCAGCGTCTTGCCCGAGCCGGTCGGGGCGATGACCAGTGCGTTCTCTCCCCGACCGATCGCCGTCCAGGCCCGCTTCTGCACGGTGGTGGGCCCGGCGGGAAAGGCGTTGAGGAACCAGGTCCGGGTGGTCTGCGAGAGGCTCTCCCACCCCGGCCCGCGGGCACCGGCCGCATCGGCCCGGTCATGACCCGTCTCCGTCATACCCGGTGTCATACCCGGCACCCCCTACTCGCCCCATGTCGCCTCATGGCCTCGGCGACCATTTTTCCACGAGGGTCTGACGGCTATCCGTGTTGCTTCTCCCCGGGCCGGCCGGGGGAGAAGCGGACAGCGCCGACGCGCTGAGAGACCAGCTCCCTGCGCGGAGCCGATATAGCCTGCGACGGTGGCGGGAGAGCATCCCCGTCTCTGCTCTCCCACCGCCGCCGCAGGGGACTGGGTCAGGACTCCCCGGCGGGGGAGCCGTCGGAGTCGGGCTCGCCGGTCCGGGCCTCGGAGTCTCGAGGAGCGTCGTCACCGGTCGCAAGGGGCGTCGAGGCCTCATCCGTCCCCTGGTTCTTCCCGCCTCGCTTGATGACGACGAAGGACACGCCCAGGGCGGCCAGTAGCACGACCCCTCCACCAACCAGCCACAACGGGTTGAGGTCGTGCGAGTCCTTGGCCTTGGTCTGCGAGCCCGAGTCGCCGTCGTCGGCGGAGATCGTCTTCGTGATCCAGTCGTACTGCTCGGCCAGGGGAGTGCATGTGAAGTGACTGGAGGATGTGGCCTCGGGATCGTTCTCATCAATGCTCGCAGTGAGAACCGCCGCCACCTTGTCCCCGACGAATACAGGACCGCCGGAGTCCCCCGGTTGGGTCTTGGCGCCGTTACTGAGGTCGACGCTCAGGGACTGCTTGCCGTCGAAGAGGGTGAAATCCGCGATGCCCGTGATGCTGCCGGTCGCCTTGGGCAGTGTCTTGGTACCGCCTGAGCCGTCGGAGGACCAGCCGTAGACCGTCACCTCGCCGGAGGAGGGCACCGTGTCGGCGATCTTAGGGTAGCTGGAGAGCTTCATGTCCTCCGTGGTGTGCATGAGCGTGATGTCGCCGGCGGGGGCCTTCTCCCACCGGTCGACGTCAACGACGCGCTGCTTGTCGCCCTGGCCGATGCGCACGGAGGACCCGGAGACGTTGGGGGAGCCCTCGACGCAGTGCCGGGCGGTCACCACCCATCGCGGGGCGATCGCGGTGCCGGTGCAGTTGCCGCTGGGATCGCCCTCCTCACCGATCTTCTCGGAGACGACGGCGGTACTGACGGCGTCGTCTCCGGCCACGTCGGGGCTCATGAGCGCGTGCGCTGCGCCAGCCGGAAGGAGCGCAAGGGCGGTGACGGCGAGAAGGCTGTGGGCGCGCACGAGTGAACGAGGAAGGCGGGGGCGGTAGGGGAGCGACGGGGAATCCGGGAGCGTGGCGGTGGGTGACATGGTGTTCTCCTCTGGCCTGGGTAGTGGTGCGGTGTTGCGGAGATGAAGGCGCTCGTGCAGATGCCGGTGAGCGCGGGGCGGTCGTGGTTCAGGTGAGTTCGGGAATGGTCCGGCCGGGACGTCCCTGGTCGGTTGCGGTTCGGATGAGCCGGCGCAGCGCCCACTCCAGGGGACCGTGGTCGAACCTCAGACGGATGATCGTGGCCAGTGCCAGGGTGAACAGGATCGTGGCGGCTCCCAGGACCGGCATGCGCAGCGGGGCGTCGTCGGAGAGGAAGCGCCCGGCGCTCAGGACGTGACACACGTAGACGGTCAGAGACATCGAGCCCATGGCCTGGAGCGGGAAGGCCAGTCGGCTCGCCCAGCCGGTGCGAGTCCCCCTGAAGACCAGGAGGCACAGGGAAACGACGGACAGCGCCCCGCCCGCCGTCGCAACGATGTCGATCAGCGCTCCGGAGTGGGTAACCGGGTCGATGAGCATCATGGGGATGATGGTGCTCAGCTCGTCGGAGGAGACCGCGGCGACGACGTCGATGGTGTTGCGCGCTACGGCCCCGGCGACGGCGAGGGGCAGGCCGATGACCGCGGTGAGGACCTGGGCGCGGGTGCTGCCCGTAACGAGACGGTGAGCAAGCAGCCCGATGATCATGTAGCTGGCCCAGGCGAAGGCCGGGTACGCCCCCGTCAGCGCCTGTGAGGGCACTCCGACGGTGGCGTCGAGGACGTGGCAGACGGCGGAGAGGATGATCGTCCACGCGAGGACGACCATGAGGGTGCGGGTGCGCCAGCGCGGTGCGCAGGCCAGGGCGATGTAGCAGATGCCGAAGGCCGTGAGCACCACGTTGATGGTGCCGGCGAAAGGCGTGATCGCCTCACCCAGAACAATGAGGATGACGCCGCGCACGAGGAGCCCGTGACGTGATGCCGCCAGCGCCGGCCCTCCCTCACGGACCCCGCGCGAGCCCATGATGGACAGCGACATACCGGCCAGCACGGCGAACAGGGCGGAGGGGAACCCGCGAACGATCTCGGCTGGCCACCCCTCGGGCTCCATGAGATGGGCCACCACCATGCCGATCAGCGCCAGGGCCCTGGCGATGTCTAGCCCGATGATGCGCCGTCGGGGCCGGGAATGCGTCGTCGATGGCGCTGCCGACGAGGTGCCCGACGACCTGGCGGGCGCGGTCCTCGGCGATGCGTTCGACGTCGTTGGACGGCCCGTCGGTTCGATTGAGCCAGCTGTCTGCACGAGGCCAGACTTTAGGGACGCCGCTGTTGTGATGGTGTAAATAGTTCTACCGATGGCCTCAATAACGCATCGCGTTGCGGTGACGCAACTGTTTGGTTTCGCTCAGCGCTTGACGATCTGGAAGAATGCCGCCGTGAGCACACGTCATCCCACGAAGTCCTTATCGTCGTCTTCGTCCTCTCCCGGCAGCGCGTCCTGGCTGGACCGTTATTTCCACATCTCCGAGCGCGGTTCGACCATCTCCCGCGAGGTCCGTGGCGGCATCGTCACCTTCTTCTCGATGAGCTACATCCTCGTCCTCAACCCCGCCATCCTGTCCAAGGCGAGCCCTCCGGGAACCGAGGCCCAACTCGCCGCCGGCACCGCCTTCGTCGCCGCGATCATGACGATCCTCATGGGTGTCGTCGCCAACTACCCGATGGCACTGGCCGCCGGCCTGGGCATCAACGCGATGGTCGCCTACACCCTCGTGGGCACCCAGGGCATGACGTATGCCGACGCCATGGGGCTCATCGTCATCGAGGGCGTCATCATCCTCGTCCTGGTGCTCACCGGCTTCCGCGAGGCCGTCTTCAAGGCGGTCCCCGATCAGCTCAAGACTGCGATCTCCGTGGGCATCGGCCTGTTCATCGCGCTCATCGGCCTGGTGGACGCCAAGATGGTGCGCCGCGGTGGCACCCCCTTGGAGTTGGGCCTGGGCGGTTCCCTCCAGGGATGGCCGGTTATCGTCTTCCTCTTCGGCCTCTTCCTCACGGTCGTGCTCCACGTGCGCAAGGTCCGCGGGGCCATTCTCATCGGTATCGCCTCTGCCACGGTCCTGGCCATCGTCATCGACGCCTTCGTCCACCTGGGCCCCTTCAACGACGACCCGAAGAACGGCCCCCTCAACCTCACCGGCTGGTCCCTGTCCGAGCCGCGCTTGAGCGGCTTCCCGGTGGACCTGCCGAGCCTGTCGACGCTGGGCCACTTCAGCCTGCTGGGCAGCATCCACAAGGTCGGGATCGTCTCGGTGATCCTCCTGGTCTTCTCCTTGCTCCTGGCCGACTTCTTCGACACGATGGGCACCATGGTCGCTATCGGCGCCGAGGGCGACCTGCTCGACGAGCACGGCAACCCGCCCAGAACCCGTGAGATCCTCGTCGTCGACTCCCTGGCCGCCATCGCCGGCGGTGTGGGAGGGGTCTCCTCGAACACCTCCTACGTCGAGTCCGCCGCGGGCGTGGGGGAGGGGGCCCGCACGGGCCTGGCCTCAGTGGTCACCGGCTGCATGTTCGCCCTGTCCATGTTCTTCGCCCCGCTGGTCAAAATGGTCCCCTACGAGGCGGCCACCCCGGCGCTCGTCGTCGTCGGCTTCCTCATGATGATGCAGGTGACCGACATCGACTGGAAGTCCCCGGAGATCGCCCTGCCGGCCTTCCTGACCATCATCATGATGCCCTTCTCCTACTCGATCACTAACGGCATTGGGGCAGGCTTCGTCTCCTACCTGATTGTCGAGGTGGCCCAGGGACGCGCCCGCAGGATCCACCCGCTCATGTGGGCGGCCTGCGCGATGTTCGTCATCTACTTCACCCTCGCCCCGATCAAGGCGATCCTCGGCGTCTCCTGACCCTCGCCTCCGGAGCCCCGGGCCGAGCTGCCCTGTACGAATACCTCTGGGGGCCGCGTCCCACCGTCGGACCCGACGGCGGGACGCGGCCTCCGCGGCACTGCTTTCAGTGCCAGTAGGGCTTACCCTGCGAGAGGACAGGGCCTGCCCGCCCGACGTCGTCGTGCCCGCTCCCCTGTCTCGTCGCTCTGGCGCTCGCAACTCTCACGTACACGGTTTTCTCACGTAACTCAGGACATGACCCGCACGACTTCATCACGCCGGTCCAGCGGCGGTATCTTCGCCTCCTTCAGGTTCCACAACTACCGGATCTGGTTCCTGTCCGCCCTCGTGGCCAACACCGGGACCTGGATGCAGCGCGTGGCCCAGGACTGGCTGGTGCTGCGCATCCTCACCAACGACTCCGCCTCCGCCACCGGCCTGACCACCGCCCTGCAGTTCCTCCCCATGCTCCTGCTGTCCGCCCACGCCGGCCTCGTCGCGGACCGGGTCGACCAGCGCAGGTTCCTCATCATCACTCAGAGCGCCATGGGCCTGGTCTCCGCCGTC
This sequence comes from Actinomyces johnsonii, assembly GCF_006546835.1. Classification (GTDB taxonomy): domain Bacteria; phylum Actinomycetota; class Actinomycetes; order Actinomycetales; family Actinomycetaceae; genus Actinomyces; species Actinomyces johnsonii. The sequence goes on from NZ_VICB01000023.1 coordinate 59,556, forward strand.
GTCGCCATCGACGTCCTGGCCGGAAGCGTGCGCCTCTGGCACGTCTACCTCGCCGCCTTCCTCGGGGGCCTTGCCGCCGCCTACGACGCCCCGGCCCGCCAGACCTTCGTGGCCCGGATGGTGCCGGCCGAGCACCTGTCCAACGCCGTGGGGCTCAACTCCGCCTCCTTCAACGCCGCCCGGCTCCTGGGCCCGGCGCTCGCCGGCGTCGTCATCACCTGGGTCGGCGCCGGCTGGGTCTTCGCCGTCAACGCCGCCACCTTCCTCTTCCCGGCCGCCGCTCTGGCCACCATGAGACTGAACGAGCTCGTGGACATGCCCCGCGCCCGCCGCGCCGCCGGTCAGCTCCGCGAGGGCCTGGCCTACCTGCGCGGCCGCACCGATCTCATCGTCATCATCGCTGTGATCGCGGTCGTCTCCATGCTCACCCTCAACTTCCAGGTCACCATGGCCGCGACTGTGCGCACCGTCTTCCACCTGGAGTCCGACGCCTACGGCACCGTCTCCTCGGTCTTCGCCGTCGGGTCCCTCTCCGGCGCCCTGTGGGCGGCCCGACGCCGCAACCCCCGACCGCGCACCGTCGTCGTGGCCGCCTTTGCCCTGGGAGTCTTCTCCCTCCTCCTGGCCGTCATGCCCACCTATCTGACCTTCACGATCATGACGATCCCGGTGGGCCTGTGCGTCCTGACGCTCCTGACCAGCGCCAATCAGACCGTGCAGATGACCACCGAGCCGGCCATGCGCGGCCGGGTCTTGAGTATCTACATGATGTTCTTCCTGGGGTCGACGCCGGTGGGTGCCCCGCTCATCGGGTGGGTGGCCGACGCCTGGGGACCGCGCATCGCGATCGCGGCCGGCGGCCTGAGCGCTGTCCTCGCCGCCCTGGTCGCCGCCGCCTGGAGCTACAGGCACTGGAACCTGTCCCTGCATTACTCCTCCACCCGCCCCTACCTCAGGGCCGCTCCGAAGGCACCGACGGAGGCTCCGGAGTCGGAGAGCCGCGGCGACGACGTCGACTGACAGAACTGACTGAGTCGACTGGCGGAGTCGATCGAGTATCCGGACGGGCTATACGCACGCTATCCGTCGCGCATCTCCGAGGCACTGGGGAGTCCTCCCCGGCCGAGGATCGGCGAGCCGACAGGCGATACTGGCCACATCCCAGAGCGCTGTCTATCCTTTCAAAGAACGCGGTCCTGACGGATGCGCCCTCCGGAGGGGCCCGAGCTGCCGCGGCAACCCACCTCAAGCAGGAGCCCACCTCATGAGCGAGCTGATCGACACCACCGAGATGTACCTCAAGACCGTCTACGAGCTCGAGGAGGACGGCGTTCCACCGCTGCGGGCCCGCATCGTCGAGCGCCTCGACCACTCGGGTCCCACGGTCTCCCAGACGGTGGCGCGCATGGAGCGCGACGGCCTCATCAAGGTCGCCGACGACCGCTCCCTCCAGCTCACCGAGGAGGGCCGTAGACGGGCCACCGAAGTGATTCGCAAGCACCGACTTGCCGAAAGGCTGCTGCTGGACGTCATCGGCATGGACCGCCGGCTCGTCCATGAGGAGGCCTGCCGTTGGGAGCACGTGATGAGTGAACAGGTCGAGGAGCGCCTGGCCGTCATCCTCGACGACGTCTCCGCTGACCCCTTCGGCAACCCCATCCCGCCGCAGACCGCCGAACATCCCAAGCCCTCCGCAGATGAGGTCAGTGTGGAGCGCATCGCCGGCCGTGAGACCGCCACTGCCGTCGTCAGCCGCATCGGAGAGCCGATCCAGGCGGATGCCGGGCTCATCGCCGCTCTCGAGGACGCCGCGATCGCGGCCGGTGCCCAGGTGGAACTGCGCATCAGCGCCGGTGGGGTGCGGCTCGTCGGGGCCTCTGGCGACCCCGTCGTCCTGGCTGATGACGTTGCCCGCCACCTCTTCGTTCAGCGCTGAGGGACGCCGATCGGCCTCTCTGTCAGAATCCACAGAAACACCTGAAAACATCCTGTGCAGGCAAGGCTGTTATGCCGGCGCCCCGGGTCCCGAGAGTGTGGGATGCGGGGCGCTGTTTTGTGATTCAGCTCACAGGCGAGAGTTCTCTCTCACTGTGAGTCCCATCGGGGTGGGGTGGAGAGGAAATGGTGACCGCTCCGATAGGCGGATGTTCTTTTTCCGCTAAATGCCGCCATTTCGTCCGTCATCGCTATTCGCTCTCGCGGACCGAGGTCCCTGGAGATATATGGAGGAAACCGAAAATCGACACGAGGTGTCTCGGCTCACAACAGTGTGTGACACCTGGCCGTGACGAAGCGCTGGTCTGTCATGTAGCGTTCAGGTCGTTGCCGCAGACAACCGTCTCGGTGGCGTCTCGGATCGGGGCTTAGTCCTGCCACTCGGTCTGAGGCAAGTGGAACCAACAACTCAAGTGGCAGGAACGGGGGAACCAACTACCGGTCGCCCGGACTGACAGTCCGAACGACCTTGGGGTGAAGCCCGCATCTGCGGGCCGGGCGTCTCCAGTCCGAACCCGACAGCTCACCTCGTCGGCTCAACAGGAGAAAGCATTCATGTCCTCACGCACCATCGCACGTCACCGCAAAGCCACCCGAGCCCTTACCCCACTGGATGACTTTGCTCCCACCGCGCGCCGAGGTCTGGCGGTCGCCGCATCGTCCGGTCTTGCTCTGACCATGCTCGCCTCGGGTGCCAACGCCGCAGGCCGCGCAGAGGTCACGTCCTCCGGAACCATTGAGGCGTCCGGCGTGACTCCCGGGGTCGGCATCCTCGCCGCCAACGCTAGCGAGGCCCTGGCCGCGCGTCAGCAGATCACCATCTCTCAGGCCAGCTGGGTCACCGAGGCCGCCCCGCAGGTCGAGGCCGTGGCTCCGACCCCTGCCGCTCCCGAAACTCCCGCCGCTCCCGAGGCTCCCGCCGCCGAGGCCCAGGCCGAGCAGAATGCCGACAACGCCGCTGCCGCCACTGCTGCTGACCACGGCACCGACGCCGCCTCCGCGGACACGCAGACTGCTCAGACCACCCAGGCCTCCGCGCCGACCGCCAACTCCAACTCTTCTGTCGTGGCCATCGCTATGCAGTACGTGGGTGCTCCCTACGTGTGGGGCGCCTCCGGTCCGAACGCCTTCGACTGCTCCGGCTTCACCTCCTACGTGTATGCCCAGGTCGGCATCAACCTGCCCCGTACCTCCGGCGCCCAGGCTGCGGCCGGTACCCCGGTGTCCGCCGCTGAGGCCCAGCCCGGCGACCTGGTCACCTGGCCCGGCCACGTCGGCATCTACGCCGGCAACGGCATGGTCGTCGAGGCCGGTAACGAGTCCACCGGTGTGGTCTACCGCGAGCTGTGGGGCTCCCCGAGCTTCGTCCGCGTCGCCTGATTCAGACGCTGAAATCCTTCCCGTGAGGGGCGGGTGCCGTGAGGCGCCCGCCCCTCACCGCGTTGTGGCGAGGGGCGGGCGGGGTGGAGAGGGCTCGCATGGGGAAAACAGACACAACCTCATCATGTGGTGGTCCCCACACCCCTTTTCGAGGCAGAATGTTCCTTGGGTCGCAGACCGTATCTCGAGAAAGGGCAGATCCCATGACTGATGGCAACGTCATCCTCGTCGGAGTCGATGGTTCACCCGAGTCCCTGGCAGCAGTGGACTGGGCTGTTGCGCGTGCCGAACGCCAGGGCTGGCGCGTTCACATACTGTGCGCATACTCCCTGCCCTCCTTCACCACCGCCTCCCTCGACGGCGGCTACGCGGCGCTCGACGACTCGGCCATCAGGTCCGGTGCCCAAGCCGTCATCGACGAGGCCGTCGAACGCGTTAAGAAGTCCGGAGTGGCCGTCACCTCCTCCTTGGAGACCGGGGACCCGGCCGGCGTCCTCGTCGACCTCTCCGAAGAGGCGACTCTGGCCGTCGTCGGTACCCGCGGAGGCGGCGGCTTCGCTGACCGTCTATTGGGGACCGTCTCCTCCGCCCTGCCTGCGCACAGCCACTGCCCAGCTGTCGTCGTGCCCCAGCGCACCGAGGGGGCCGACTACACGCCGGTGCGCCGCATCGTCGTCGGGGTCGACGGCTCCTCCTCGGCCCGCAAGGCCCTCAAATGGGCCGTGGCCGAGGCGGAGGCCTGGGGCGCCGAGCTCACCGCCATCGCAGCCGTGCCGATGGCCTCCGGAGCGGGCGCGCTCGCCTGGCTACCGGCCGCCGTCGACCGCGAGCAGGTCCTGGCCGACGTTCGTTCCGGGTTGGACCGCGCCATCAATGAGGCCCTCGAGGGCCATGAGGGCGTCACAGTGCGCCGTCACGCGCTGGACGGAAACCCGGCCGAGCTCCTGGCCGAGTTCTCCACCGCCGTGGACCTCGTCGTCGTCGGCTCACGCGGACGCGGGGGCTTCTCCGGGCTCCTGCTGGGCTCCACCAGCCAGGCCGTTCTGGCCCATGCGTCGTGCCCTGTCCTGGTAGCGCCCTCGCACCATATCAAGGGTGAGCGGCGCTCCTCGCGCACCTCCACCCCGTGGGGCCGCGCCTGAGAACGCGATCGCTGCCGCGAACCTGCGTCGCCCCGGTTCCGGCTGAACGGGCCGCCGGTGAACCGCCGGTCGCAGCGTGTGCAGCCGCATCAGAGGCACTGCCGTGCCGACCAACCTCACATCGGTTGGCACGGCAGACGCGCTGATGCTGCTCTAGGTCTTGTTATGTATGGCACCAGTGCGCCGGTCTTGATCGGGAACGTACTTCGTGATCGGGAACTGCGTTGTCCCGCAGACGACTGGGGGCGGACGCCAGTGGTTTGCGGGATGGGTACGTTCTGGATGGGAAACGCAGTTCTCGATTGGCGGCCGCCCGTTCCGTGCCGCTGTCGAGGCGGGCCAGTGCCGACTAGTGGGGGTCGGGGCCGGTGCGGTGCTCGTCGCCTCACGCCGCCTACCGATGCGGCGTCGCGGAAGCGCCCGCAAGCCCCGGACGACCCGGGGCAGCCGAGCCCAACAGACTCGCACAACAGTCCCTAAGTTCAGCCCGAGTGCAGTGTGAACACGGCGCCACCCCGATGTCCGGCTGGTCATGCGCGGGCCGATCCGCTGGTAGTCTTCCGCCCAGGCCCTCGTAGCTCAGGGGATAGAGCACCGCTCTCCTAAAGCGGGTGTCGTTGGTTCGAATCCAATCGAGGGCGCGGCCGCCGGACGGTGTCCGTCGACGTCGGACGGACCCGCTCGGCTCAACCCGGCGTCCATAGACATTGGTCGACGTCGGTACCGGTGCGGCCCCTAGGGCGAGCCACGCCCCGGTGCGTCTCCACGCCCAAGGGCCGATGGGCCTATATCTTGAGCGTATGACGCCATCGTTCTTCTCCTTCGGCCGCAAGCGGCGCGATGCTGCCCTCCGGGAGGATGAGCGCAAGGGCGCCGGAGCCTCGAGCGGATCGGATCAAGCCGCGAGTCGACGGCGTTTCGCCGCGGACCTGGGGGCCCTGGCCGCGGCGCCGAGCAAGCCCGAACCGGCCCCCGAACCGCCGGCCCCGCCCGCTCCCGTGCGCCCCGCGCCCGCACCGCCGCTCAGCGAGGCGGACGTCGAACGACGCGAGCGCATCGATATGGCCCTGTCCGACTGGCGCAGCCAGCTCGTAGATCTGGGCGGCGTGGCGAGCCTGGATGACATCACCCTGCTCGACGGCGTCGTCGACCTCACCGCCGCGCACCCCTCGGGCCTGGCTCAGCTCTACGCCGGCCGGCCCACCCACCTGTCCAGCATCGTACGCGAGCGCAACGCCCTGGGCGAGGCCCGCCAGTCCCTGCGGGAGGTTTCCGCCCGCACCGACATCCTCGCCCGTCAGTTCGGCGTCGCACCGGTCTACCTGGCCATCGGGGTGGCCACCTGGAACGAGACGGTTCCCCAGGACGGCGAGGACGATGGCAGCATCCACCTGGCCGACGGCGCCTCACCGGAGGCCGCGGACCTCACCGCCCAGATCCCGCACGTCGAGCGCATTGCGGCCGAGCACGCGGCTCGCAACGCCCTGGCCGCCGCCGGCCTGACCGTCCCCGAGGCCCCCTCGGGCCCGCGCGTGCGCACCGTCAACGCACCCGTCCTGCTGCGCCCCGTGCGCCTGGCCAGCGCCACCGCCGACGCCACCCTCACCCTCGACCCCACGATCGAGGTGAACCCGGTCCTCACCCGCGCGCTGCGCCGCTACCAGTGCACCACCGACATCGGCGACATCGCCCGCGCCGCCCTGTCCTCGGCGGGTTTCACCCCCCGCTCCGCCCTGGCCCGCATCGGCGCCCTGGGACGGCAGTACCTGCCCGGCTTCGAGATCCACGAGCGCCTCGTCGTCGGCGCCTTCGTCCACCCGGGACAGGCTCTGGTGGAGGACTTCGACGCCGTTCTGGAGCGTTCGCGCACCTCCGCCCTGGTCGCGGCCATTGCTGGCGACGAGGGGGCCCGCGAGGCCCTGAGCGTCGAGCTGCCCCCGTCCGTCCCCACCGACCGGGTCCCCGGCGCCGAGCGCGGCGTGGGCGACCTGGAACCGGCCCAGCTCGACGTCATCGAGTCGGTGGGTACCGGAGCGAGCTTCCTCATCGACGCGCCCCCCGGCTCCGACGTCGCTGGCACCCTGGCCGCCGTCTTCGCCGACGCCGCTGCCTCCGGGCGCACCGTGCTGCACGTGCCCGCCACCAGCGCCGACGGGCACGCCGTGGCGAGCGCCCTGCGCGAGGCGGGCCTGGGCTCCATGGTCTTGGACCTCACCGAGGACGCTGCCTGGCGCCAGCACGCCTCCGAGGGCATCCGCGAGAGCCTGGGCGTCCAGCCTCCCCAGCTCGACGTTGCCGGGATCATCTCCCTGCGCGACCGCCTCACCACGGTCCGATCCCGCCTGGACCGCTACGTGCGGGCCCTGCACCGATCCCGCGAGCCCTGGTCCGTCTCCGCCTACGAGGCCCTCCAGAAGCTCGCCGAGCTCACCAGCCGACGCGACCGCGCCACCACCCGCGCCCGCATCGATGCCCAGCACCTGGGGCGCCTCGACGAGGACGGCATGGTCCGGGCCCGCACCCTCCTGCACCGGGGGTACGCCCTGGGCCTGTTCACCCCCGAGGTCTCCTCCAGCGCCTGGAACGGGATCCCGGTGGCGGACATGGACGAGGCCACCGATGCACTCGTCCACCTGCGCGCCCTGGCCAACGACCTGCTTCCCTCCATCCAGGAGCACACGGCCACGGTCACCCGCACCACCGGCCTGAGCCACGCCCGCAACCTCGGCCAGTGGATCGAGCAGCTCGACATGTTCGACGGCGTGCGCGAGTCCCTGGACGTCTTCCTGCCCGAGGTCTTCGAGCGCTCAGCCGCCGACATGGTCATCGCCACCGCCTCCAAGCGCTGGCGCGACGAGCGGGGCATCCACATGGACGGCTCACGGCGCCGCCGTTTCACGCGCCAGGCCAATGACCTGGTGCGGCCGGGCCGCGTCGTCGACGACCTGCACGCGGAGCTGGTCAAGGTCCAGCGCCGCCGCGAGGTGTGGCGCAGGCACGACCCCGACGGCGGCTGGCCCCGTCTACCGCAGGGCCTGGACGAGATGCGGCGTACCGCCGGTCGGGCTCGCGGCGCCGTTTCCGAGGTCCAGCCGCTGCTGGGGCGCGCCCAGGATTCACCGGTGCTTATGGAGATGCCCCTGGAGGACCTCCTGGAGCTGGCCCGCTCGCTGGCTGCCGACGATCTCACCGCTCAGAAGCTCCCCGAGGTCAACCGTATCCGCACCGACCTCGAGGAGATGGGGCTGAGCGACTTCGTGGCCGACATGGCCGCCCGGAGCGTCGAGGACGAGCAGCTCGAGCCCGAGCTCACCTACTGCTGGTGGTCCTCCCTGCTGTCTCAGACCCTCGCCGCAGATCCGGACCTCGGGGGCCTCGACGCGCGCGCCCTGTCCCAGATGGCCGTCTCACTGCGCGAGCTCGACGCCGCCCACAGCCGCTCCCTGTCCGGTCCCGTGGCGCAGGCCTGCGCCCGCCGGGTGCGCGCCGCCGTTGAGCATGACAAGGCTGACGCGCGCGCCCTGTACATCGCGCTGGCCCGCGAGGACGGCGTCCCCCTGCGCGAGATCATCGACGCACACCCCATGGCGCTGCTGGCCCGGCCGATCTGGATCGTCCCGCCCACGCTCGTGCCCCAGATCTTCTCGCCCACGGCTGTGGTGGACCTGGCCGTCCTGGACGCCTCCACGCCCATGCCGGTCCCACAGGTCCTGCCCGCCTTCGTGCGCGCCGAACAGGTGCTCGTCGTCGGCGACTCCCGGCGCACGACGACGGGCCTGGCCGCCGAGCTCGGCCCGCTCCTCCCCTCCCGTACCCTGCCGACGGCCCGCAACAGCCTCGACGCCGGTATCGCCGCCTTCCTGGCGGCCAACGGATACGAGGGCGTCGTCGAGGCCGTCCCCTCCCCGCCGGGCGAGGCCCACCTGTCCCTGGAGCTCGTGGACGGCAAGGGCATGCCGGCCCCCGGGCAGACAGCGGTCGAGACCGTGGAGGCCGAGGTCTCCCGCGTCGTCGACATGGTCATCGACCGAGCCCTGACCCGACCCGAGGAGTCGCTGGGCGTCATCGCCCTCAACCGCCTGCACGCCGACGCCCTGCGCTCGGCCATTACCCGGGCGGCCGCCGGCGCACCAGCCCTGGAGGAGTTCTTCGCACCCGGCGCCGCTGAGCCCTTCACCGTCGTCGAGCTGGCCGAGGCCCGTGCTTTGCGGCGAGACCACATCATTATCTCGGTGGGCTATGCCAAGACCCCGCACGGGCGCACCATCCACAACTTTGGCCCCGTCTCCGACCACAGCGGCATGGTGGGGCTCGTCGAGGCCCTGTGCTCCTCGCGGGGCAGCACCCAGGTGGTCTCCTGCCTGGCCGCCGACGACATCGACCGCGACCGCCTGCGAGCCCCCGGGGCGCGCCTGCTGCGCGAGGTCCTGGCCCGCGCCGAGGACGCCTCCCAGACCGGCAACTCGGCCGGCAAGGTGCCCGACCGGCTCCTGGTGGACCTGGCCGAGCACCTGTGGCGCAAAGGCCTGTCCGTCGTCCCCCGCTACGGGACCGACGGCGGTGTACGCATCCCGCTGGCCATCGGCCACCCCGACTACCCCGACGAGCTGCTGGTGGCGGTCCTGACCGACGATGTCGACTACATCTCCGAGCCGAGCCTGCGCCGGCGGGACCGGCACCGCGTTGAGCGCCTCGAGCGGCGCGGCTGGCGCGTCCACATGGCCTTCTCCGCCGGGGTGTTCGTCGACCCGGAGGCCGAGGCGAAGGCCGTTGAGGAGCTCGTCCTGGCCGTCCTCGTGGAGCGCCAGGGCAATGCGGCTCCGCCCATGGAGGCGGTGCCCGACCGTGTCGACGACTCGGCGCGCGCTGTCCCGGAGGTGCCGGAGCCCGAGCCCGGTGAGGCGTCCGAACGCACCGAGCGCCCTCGCATCGCCCAGGGGTTGCCGCTGCAGGCCTACTCTGATGACCAGCTCGACGACCTCATGGCCTGGATCCGCTCCGACGGGGTGGGCCGCTCCGAGGCCCGGGAGGTCGAGGAGCTCCGGGCGGCCCTGGCCCTGCGCCGTCGCGGCTCGGGGATTGATGCCGTCCTGGCCAATGCGGTGCGGCGCACCCGCTGAGCGGCTCGATCGGCGCTGATGCACCCCGAGGGACACTCAGATGGCAGACCACTCAGACCGGGGCAGTGCCCCGGGTGCGCAGCCCGCCCCGCATGGCGACGCGACGTCCGGGCGGGGGAGGTCACGGCGCCGTCGCCGGGTTGTTGCCCTGTCCGCCCGGGATCGGGAGCGCGTCGCCCGCGGCGAGGATCCCGAGGACCTGGCGAGAGCCGACTACGAGCATGATGCGCTGACCGGCACCGGGGAAGGGCTCGATGTGTCCGAGACCGGTGGCGCCGCCACCAATGACGCCCGCCTCAGGCGAGATATCCCCCCGCACTGGGGTTGATAATCGCGGAACCGCATGTCATACGCCGGGAAAGGCTTCTTCCGGCGTCGCGTCATGGGGAAGTGCGGAAGGCCCCGCCGATCATGAGGATCGGCGGGGCCTTGAAGCGATGGCGTGATCGCGGTTATCGAATCGCTGCGAGACTCACTGCTTGGCGGAGTTGGCCGAGAGCAGGTCGCGGATCTCGGTGAGCAGCTCGACGTCGGTGACCTCCTTGGCCTCCTCCTCAGCCTTCTGCTTGGCCACGCGCTCCTTGATCTTGTTCATCGGCAGAACGATGGCGAAGTAGACGGCGATGGCGATAAGGAAGAAGTTCACCACAGCGGTGAGGATCTTGCCAGGCTGAATGAACTCGGTGGAGCTCGCGAAGATTTTGAACTGGCCGATGGAGTCGAAGTTCGGCTGGCCGACGATCTGACCAATAATGTCGAGGATGACCTTGGTGATGGCGTCAACGATCGGCTTGAACGCGTTACCGATGATGACGGCGACGGCGAGCTCGAGGGCGTTGCCCTGCGCGATGAACTCCTTGAATCCCTTGATCATGGCGATCCTTTCATAGCGGCGCGGGCAGGCATCTGCCGGGGTGCGCCATCGGGGGACTGTGAAAGCGCAGCGTCTTATCATCTCGTCCATGTAAGCTGCTGCAGCGGCATTACGGGCTCAGCGCAATGCCGAGCGTGCTATTCGTAGCCGCACCAACTACCGGAATAGCGCTACCAGCAGGAATAGCCAGTGTGATAAGTGTTACTTTCTTATTCTCCGTCCAGCGTCCACTCTCCCCGGCCTCTTGAGTCAAGATCACTCGAGCCCCGGAACAGAGCACCATGCTGTGTTGCGCAAACGGTCCGGTCGACTTTCCTTGGGAAAGGCTTTGAGAAGGCTTCTGAATTCCTGGTGATTCCTGTTCGGATGGCGATAGTGAGGGCGTATCCGGTGCTTGAGCGGGCGCATTTGTTGAACTGTTCTCCGGATCGTTCTGCGCAGGCGTCCCGGCCTGCGCATCGGACCCTTCTGGCGGCACTGTGCCCGAGGGCTGAGTATCATCCTGCGATGTGGCTTGGGGAATCCAGCCCTCTTGCACCTGCCCGATGATGTCGACCCTCGCTCCGGGGCGGGCGAGCTCGGCTCCGACATCGATCGGTACCTGGACTATTCGTTCGTCGGGGCCCAGCTGTTGGGCCATGTTTCCGCTGGTCATCGAGATTGTCAGGACGGTGCCCGCCTCCAGGGCGATAGCCGCTCGGGTCCCAACGACCTGCTCCCGGGAGGCCAGCCCGGACTGCGGAAGTGCCGATGCCGGCAGCTCGACCGTCGAGACGTCCTTCTCGGTGATCAGGGCTCCGGCGCTGATCTGGCGGGCGGCGATGAGCGCCTGCTGACCCTGCTCGGGGCCGGGGCGCAGCACGCTGAGTGCCACCAGGACCGCCGTCCCCAGACACACCGCCACGACCAGATGGCGATGTCGCCACAGCAGGAGCGAGGGGCGCTGCGCGGCCAGTCGGCCGCCGGACCGCGATGAGCGGGCGGTCCCCGGGGACGAGCGAGAGGATTCTTTGGAGGATTCCCCGCGGGGCTCATTACGGGGCGGGCGGCTGGACAGGCGATGGCGGAGTCTCATGCCCCCAGGATCGGGGGATCTCCGCTGCCCGGCGCGCCGCAGTCCCCGGCCCTGTGGAGGCGTATCGCACCGGCGGGCCTGTGGCCCCCGGGCTCAGGCTCCGCACCCGAGTTCAGGCCTCCAGGGCGCCGGCGTGCGCTGGGGAGCCGGCGGCCAGCAGGAACCACTCCTGAGCCGTGATAACGGCGTCCACGGACTCGTCGTGCTCCTCGACGGGGAGCGGCCCGGCCACCAGCTCCTCGGGATGAATGATCGCGAAGGTATGGGTGTCCGGAGCTCGCAGCGGCAGCATCCGGTCGTACCATCCGCCGCCCTGCCCCAGGCGTCGCCCGTCGCAGTCCACGGCGAGCGCAGGAATGAGGAGGGCCTCGACCTTACGCACCTCCTCGGCCGGCAGTGCGGGGCCGCTGGGCTCCGGAGGACGCCTCGGCGCCCGCTCCGCCAGGTCCCCGGCCCCCCGGAACCGCCCCCAGCAGCGCGCCAGGTGCGGTCCGAGCACCGGCAACAGCACCTCGACGCCGGCCTCATGAAGCCGTTCCAGCAGCAGCCGGGTGCAGGGCTCGGTGCCCGTTGACACGAAGGTCGCCACGCTCGCCGCACCGGCCACCGCCTCCAGGGCATGCTCGGTCAGTGCCTCACAGGCCGCCGTGTGCCCCGAGGAGGGGTGGCGGTGGTGGGCGCGCCGGTGCTCCCGCAGTACCTTGCGCAGCTCGTCCTTGGCGTCGTCGACCTCGAGTTGACTCGTATCGGGAAGCTCCAGCGCGCCGGTCGTCATGGATCCATCTTCGCAGGTGATGGTGCCCCGTGTCTGAACCGTTCGTCCCGGCGGGGCACAGCGCGTGTCGCCAACCTGACGGTAACCTGAGTGCCATGAGAACAGTGGCCGAACACCTGGCCGCCTGCCTGGAGATCGCCCAGGCGGCCGCGCCCCTCGACGTGGTCCTTCCCGACGCCGTCGGATGCGTCCTCGCCCAGGACGTCGTCGCCGGAATCGACCTGCCCGCGGTGGACCTGGCCGGCCAGGACGGCTACGCCGTCATCGCCAGGGACGTCCGCGAGGCGACCCGGAACAATCCCCTCGTGCTCGACGTCGTCGACGCGGTGCGCGCCGGCGACATGCGCCCCTGCCACCTCGTCTCCGGGGCCGCCGTCCTCATCGACTCCGGCGCCCCCATGCCGCTGGGGGCCGACACCGTCATCCCCTGGACCGACACCGACCGCGGGGAGTCCCGGGTCAGCCTCTACTGCGCCGCCACGGCCGGCGACCATGTGCGCAGGCGCGCCGAGGACGTCAAGTCCGGAACCACCGTCCTCAAACGGGGCTCGCGCGTCAGCGCCCGGCACATCGCTCTCCTGGCGGGCCTCGGGCTGCACAGGGTACGCGTGCACCCCGCCCCACGCGTTGTCGTGGTCTCCATCGGAGACGAGCTGGTCGAGCCCGGCCAGTCCCGCGAGGCCGGGGACGTCTTCGACGCCAACGGCCACGCCCTGGCCTGCGCCGTCACCGACGCCGGGGGCCAGGCCTTCCGCGTGTCCGCGGTCCCCGACGAGTTACGCGCCCTGGCCGATACCATCGAAGACCAGCTCGTGCGCGCCGACGTCCTCATCACCACCGGGGGCCTGAGCGTCGGCCAGGGCGACACGGTCAAGGAAGTCCTCACCCCCCTGGGATCGGTGCGATTCGACGCCGTCGCCATGTCCCCGGGCCGCCAGCTCGGCGTGGGGACGGTCGAGGGCACCCCGATCTTCTGCCTGCCCGGAGACCCGGTCAGCGCCCAGATCGCCTTCGAGACCTTCGTGCGCCCGGTCCTGCGCCAGATCGCTGGACGCACCTCCCTGCACCGCTCCAGCCTGCCCGCCGCTATCTCCGAGGGCTGGCACTCGCCGGTGGGCAAGCGCCAGTTTATCCCCGTACACGTCAGCGGCTCGCCCTCCCTCGGCTACCGAGCCGAACCGACGACGCCGCCCGGGACCGTCCGGCTGCACGGCCTGTCCGAGGCCAACGCCATCGCCGTCGTCCCTGAGGACACCAGCACCGTGGTGGCCGGCGACACCCTCCACTGCCTCCTGCTGGACGCCTGATGCCCGATGATCCGGCCCCGCAGCAGGAGCCTCGCGACGACGACGCCGGGCAGCTTCCCAGGGCGGAGGCTCGTGGCGGCTCCATCGGAGGAGGACTTCGGCGGGCCATGGACGGCCTGCTGCTCGGGGCGGGCGCGGCGCCGCGCTTCACCTGGCCGGTGAGCCTCGAGCCGGAAGCTGTTCGAGAAGAGAATCGAGAAGGGAGGGGCCGCGGCGGATTGGTGGATCGCCCGCTCCTCGTGGTGCGCGAACTCCGGGAGGCCGACGAGGAGGCCTGGAAGGCGCTGCGACTGGCGGAGAACGAGCGGCTTGCCCCCTGGGAGGCCACCCTGCCTCCCGGCGGCGGGGAATCCCTGAGCGCCTTCCCGGCGTTCGTGCGCCGCCAGACCCGCCGGGCGAGGCTGGGAGAGGCGATGCCGTTCGTCGTCGAGGTCGACGGCGCCTTCGCGGGTCAGGTCGCCGTCGACCCGATTACTTGGGGCGCCACGCGCAGCGCTCAGGTGGGCTACTGGATCGCAGGCGCCTGGCAGGGGCGCGGAATCATGCGCCTGTCGGTGGCCCTGGTCCTCGACCATCTCCTGGGGCCGGTCGGGCTGCACCGTGTGGAGATCAACGTGCGCCCGGAGAACACGCGCAGCCTGGATCTGTGCCGCGGACTCGGGCTGCGCGAGGAGGGATTGCGGCGCGGCTACATGCACATCAACGGCGCCTGGGCCGACCATGTCTCCTTCGCCGCCGTGGCCGAGGAGGTTCGCAGACCCGACGGCGTCGGCTTCCAACGGCGGCTCACCGGCGGATGAGGTTTTTCCAGGATGGGTTCCGGGTGCGGGCGGGGCGCACTCGCGGGGTGCGCCGAATGCTTCGGAGAGGCGGATTTTCGACTGAGGACCGACCGGTCGAGACGTGGACAGCGAGACAGAAGAAACGAATGTGACCAGTGTGATGATAGAGATGAAATGCTGACAGTGTGACTTCTTGAATCCCAGGTATTTCGCAGGAAAAGCGGAGTGTTCCTGCGCGGGGACGGGGGTGGACACGCCTACCGTTACGGTGTGGGAATCGAGATCTGGGCCGTCATTGCCCTCATCACGGTTCTCTCCGTGTACCTCCTTCCGTATTTGGTGGGGCGCCGCGAGATGGCGCGGCGCTCCAATGTCCAGGACCGCTACTCTGCTGAGCTGCGCGTCCTGGCCACGGGTGCCGCCGCCGTCGAGCACGGCAACACCTGTGCGAGCAGTGGGCATGCGGAGCTCTTTCGACGTCGACCGGAGGTGAGGGTGATGAATAGGCCCGCTGTGAGGAATGTGCGTGCTGTGCGCACGGAGCGCGAGCTCAACCATGCCCGTCAGGTCCACGCCCGGGGGCGCGAGCGCCGGCGGGTCGCCGCCTCGCACCGCGGGATCGTCGCTTGCGTTCTGCTTGGGGTGTCGCTGGGTGCCTGGGTACTGGGCTTCGTGACGGCCCTGCCGTGGTGGCCCGCCCTGCTGCCCACCGCCCTGCTCGGGGTCTCGATGGTGGCCGGCCGCCGCGCCGCGTTGGCCTCCGCCGCGGCCGACCGCCGCGAGCGGCGTCGGATCGCCGAGATCGAGCACACCCTGGTGACCCTGACCGGTCGCCGTTCCTCGGCCTCGGTCGTGGCCGCGCCCCGTTCCGTCGTCGACGGTGCGCGCAGCGCCTCCAGCGGCGCCGACAGCTCCAGCGCTGCCTCACTCACCGGCGAGTCCCGTGCCGCGCAGGACCCGTTCATGGAACGGCTCGCTCGGGAAGGTGCCCAGCGGGCGGCAGCCCGCTCCGCGACGTCGGCCCAGGAGACCGCGGGCCCCGCTTCTGCCGACACCACCACCGAGACCATGTCCCCGGCCGCTCCCTCGTCCGCATCGGCGGCTGAGACCGCCGGTGCTCGGCCCTCCTACAGCACGGATTCCGAGGCGGATCGCCCCGGAGCGAGCGATGCCGATCTCGATACCGTCCTCGATGCGACCTCGCGCGACGACGAGAGGAGCTCATCGCGTACCCAGGACGTCGGCGCCTCATCTCCCTCGACCCCCTCCCGCCGTCTGGTCGGCTGGGGGAAACTCTTCGCCGAGGCCAGCGCGATCGCGCGGGAGACGCACGAGGCTTCGGCATCGGCCCCCGATGCTCCCGCACATGGCCGGCAGGTCGCTCCTCCGGCCGCCTCCGAGTCGGCCTGCCCGGCCGAGGGCCCGCAGACTCCCGCTGCCGGCGCGTCCGTCGAGGGCGAGGAGGTGACCCAGGAGGAGACGACGACGTCGACCCCGCCTCAGGGCTGGCGGCCGGTCCACGTGCCCGCACCGACCTACACTCTGGCGGCCCGTGCACCCCGGCGCTCCTACGCCGACCCGGTGGTCGACCCGGGCACCTCGGCGCCGGTGCCCGCGCGCCCGCAGACGGCCCGTGCATACGTCCCGGCACCGGTGGAGGACGATGAGGAAGAGCTCTTCCACCCCATCGACCTCGACGCCATCCTCGAAGGGCGGCACGCGGCCGGCGAGTGATCGTCGGGCCGTGTGGTGCGGCTGCCCGCCCGGGCAGCTCTGGGGAGTCTGGCGCGGTGGGCGGGCTCACCGCCACCGAACTTGCCAGGACGCCTGGCAGCGGTGCTAGGATCGATCCGCACTTGGGGCTATGGCGCAGTTGGTAGCGCGTCTCGTTCGCAATGAGAAGGTCGGGGGTTCGAATCCCCCTAGCTCCACCACCTCAGAGGTCCGTCCCGCCAGGAAGATGGCGGGACGGACCTTTTTCGACGTTGCCACAGCAGGCTCTCGCCGACACGACCGCCTCGCCGGGGCGAGCGGTACTTATCGTCGGTGCAGAACTTTGATCTGGTGAGTTGTCGAAGCTTCGAGTCCGGCGTCGTGATCGAGGAGTACGTCCACACCATCCGGTAGCAGTCCACTGAGCACCTAGGCTTCACCCTGCGGATCGCGCCTTACCCGAATCGGGTGGAGCGGTGAGGGGAACTAGACGCTGCACAGTCCTTTTCGCCGCGTCGGGCGCCCCAGCCCAGGCACGATTCCCTATTCATCATCCGCTCGGCCGAATCGAGCCCGTGACGCTCCGCGACCAGCCGGTGCTGAGTCGCGACGTTGCATTCGACATGGACGTGATCCGGGGAGTTCATGGCCCACGATCCCAACGAATACCTGCAGTCGGTATTGCATCGCTCGACTTCCTATACCTATCGGATGCCGTTCAAGATCGGCGCGAGTATAGCCAATGCCGACGACCGGGCGGCGGAACTGGTCCGCATCCTGCGGGCAAGCACGACCGATCAGCGCGAGCTACGAAACGCGGTCGGCATCATGCGGGAGCGTGGGGCGCTCACCGAGGCGCGGGCAATCGCAGATCAGCACCAGGACGCCTGCTTGCGCATCATCTCCAACATGGACTTCCTCCACAGCGAGGATAGCGAGTTGTGGTGCAGTTTTATACCATAATTTTCGAACCGCGATCGATGGAAGGAAACATCCCTATGACCACGTCCGTTGAAACCGATCGCGGGACCATCCGTGTCAGTTCGTTGACTAAGACGTACCCGGGGCCCACCCACGGCCTGAAGGTGCTCGACGACGTTTCGCTCACTGCCGAGCGGGGCAGCTACATTGCTCTGCGAGGTGTCTCGGGTAGCGGCAAATCGACCCTGCTCAACATCCTGGGTGGCATCGAGGTGTTTGACTCAGGAAAGGTCGAGGTGAGTGGGGCAGACCTGGGAACCTTGTCGCGAGGACAACGCACTGCCTTCCGGGCCAGCACCATCGGTTTCATCTTCCAGTTCTTCAACTTACTGCCCACCCTCACCGCCTTGGAGAATGTGTCTGCAGCGCTCGAACCGCTGAATAAAGCGGCTGTTGAGCGGCGCGAGCAGGCGATGGACATGTTGGACGCAGTCGGGATCGCACACCTCGCCGGCAACTTCCCCGCCCAGATGTCCGGTGGCGAGCAGCAGCGCGTCTCGATCGCCCGGGCGATGGTCAAGCAGCCTCCGGTGATTCTGGCCGATGAGCCAACTGGTGCGCTTGACCACAAGAATGCGACGCAGGTGCTTGACTGCCTGACCCGGTTGCAACAGCAGATCGGCACCACGATCGTCGTCGCCACCCACGATCCAATCGTTATCAGCTATGCCACCGAGACCTGGGAAATGTGCGATGGCGCCATCGAGGTTGGTCGCTCATGATCCAGATTCACAATCCGGCCCGTGTCCTTCCGCTCACCTCGCTGCAGAAATTCGCCCTCGGCTCGGCCTGGTCGATGGTCGGTCGGCTGATGCTGTTGATTGCGGTAGCGTCCATGGCCTTCTCGATGCTGGTTGGCGAGTACTCGGCGCTGTCGAGCATCACTAAGGCGCGTGATAGTTGGTATTCTGCGGGTCAACTCGCAGACTTGGAACTGCGATTCACCCCCGCACCGAACCAGTCGGCGCCGCGCTTCGATGAGCTGCCCGGGCTGACCGATAGTGCGTCCCGCCAAGTCCTGCCCGGACGCACAAAGCTGACCGGGGCCGACGACCTGGCGCTGACCGTAATCTCTTCCGATTCGGTATGGGCAGGGGCTCGGTTGAACATTCTGACGCCTCTTGAGGGGACCCTTCTGACGCGGGACGACGAGTCAGGTGCATTGATCGACCAAGGCATGGCGCACTACCACTCGGTCGGTGTCGGTGACTCACTGGACATTGAGGTCGGCGGCACTACGCGAACCGTGACTGTGCGCGGGATCGTTCGAGACCCCGAGTTCCTCATCGCCCCGCTCAACCCGAGCCTGTTCATCTCCGCCAAGGACTCCATGGGCGTGGTTTACCTGCCCCCGTCGTCGCAGAGCGTGAATAGCGTGGTCTTCAACTTCGAACCGGGACAGGATCTCGACGCCGCTCGGCAGTCTGTTCTCGATGCGGCCGCCGCACAGCATTTGGCCGGGGCCTACGCCATGGAGCGGGAAGAGCAGTTCGCCTACCAGTATGTCGAGAAGAACCTTGACGTCTTCGGCGTCGTCATTCCCTTGATGGTGCTGGTGGGAGCGTTGTCGGCTGCCTTCGTGTCGATGTTCCTGTCGGCGCAGTGGATTGCACGGGAGCGCAAGAGCATCGCAGTGCTACTAGTGCAGGGTCATCAACCCATCGCCGTGGCCCGCGCCTATGTCCTGCCCTACATGTGGCTGGTCGCCTGGACCATCCTCATGGGTCTGCTGGGATCGGTGTTCGTAGGACGTGCGTTCCTGGAGAACTTCGCATCCTCGGTCGGGTTGCCGAGTGTGCCATTTGTCCTCGACCCCGTGGTGATCGCCATCGGTTGTGTTGGCACCCTGGTCGTTTACGGGCTCGGCGCAGCGCTTGCCTTTGCAGGGATCTTCCGGATGTCGCCGCGCGATGCGATGACCCGCACCGTCGACACCGGTCGCGGCGGCCGCATCAGAGGGGCCTGGCTGGGGACTCTGGTGTCGAGCACCACAACCCGACTTTCAGTCAGAAACGTTCAGCGCAACCCGTGGGTGTCTGCCCTGACCGTGTTGGCCATCGCGATCGGCTTTGGCCTGACGGCGGCCTATTCCCTGTCGTATTCCTCGGTGATCGCCACTTCTCGGTCAGCCGTTGACGGCAACGAGTGGGACTTGACTGTCGACTTCGTCCAACCACAGGCAGACGCTCAGGCGGCAGCCCTCATGGCGGAGGCCGGCGTGAGCGAGTGGACCCCGATCATCAAGACGGTGGCCCAAGCGACCAACGGTTCAGCCATCGAAAACCTGATGGTCGGCGGCTTCGACCCGCAGAACACTTGGCACAAGGTCGCTCTTATCGAAGGTTCTGACATCTCCGAGTCCAATCTGGATGGCGTGGTCATCGAGGCCGGACTCGCTCACCGGTTGGCACTTGAGCCGGGCGATGTCCTCACGGTGGATGCAACCGGAACCAAGCACGAGGCCCAAGTAGTGGGGATCATGTCGTCTGCGTTGCCCGGTGAGGTTCGCTCGACGTTGGAGTTCGCGAGCTCGCTCACTGGAAGCAACCTGTTCTCGGGCGTGCTGGTCAAGGCCTCGCCCGGCGCGATTGCAGCGACCACCGCTGCACTGAACTCCGAATCGGGGGTGCAGCAGGCTTTGAGCAAGGATGAGATAGTCAAGCTGATCGTCGCGTCGTCCTCCCAGATCACAGCCCTGCTGTGGCTCGGTGCCCTAACAAGCATCGCGGTGGCGCTGTTGTTCGTGGGGGCGTGTCTTGGCTATACGATCCTGGAACGAAGACGCGAGTACTCACTGCTCAGTTTGCTCGGTTTCCGCAACGGAGCGATTCGCAGCACTGTGGTCATGGAGGCGTCACTGCTCGGGCTAGCCGGCATCGTGATCGCCTTCCCCGTCGCCTGGCTGGTTTCGCGGCTGCTCAACGAGCGTATCTCGGATACCTGGTTCAATATCGACACCCACCTGTCGGCTCAACCATTCCTGGTGACGTTCTTGCCCGGACTCATCCTCCTACCGCTCGCCGCGCTGCCATTGGCCCAGTGGGTGCTGCGCGCCAGCGATCCAGGGAACCGCGAGCGAGGAATCGGTTGATATGAGTAAGGAGTAGTTTTGCAACGAGCTTTGTTGACGGTTCTACGGTGCCCGGCCTGCGATTAGCAGGTGGCGTTAGCGCCCTCAGCCACCGACGGTTCATTGATTGAGATTGAGGTAGTGCCGCTGGGACCGTCGTGCAGAACTTTGATCTGGTGAGTTGTCGAAGCTTCGAGTCGGGTGTCGTGATTGCGGAACACGTCCGTACCATCCGGTAGCAGTCCACTGCGCGCCACCCACGTGGTGGCTGCCGCTGCGGCGAATAGCCCGCTGTGCCAGGCGAAGTCGGTCAGGAGGTCGTGGCCGGACCTCGATATCGAGGCAGAGACGGGGCTGGTGGACGGGCTCTCTATCCATCTGCTCATCAACCTCGACCCCGGCTTCAGGTGGCAGGCCCTGCGAATGATCGAGGCTGGCATCGACCGGCTGCGGCCGTAGGCTCGGCCATCGTCCGGATGCGTGTCGGCCGCCGGGGCGACTTGACCTTGACATCGTGACAAGGCCTTTCCTTGGGAGCAGGAGGTGGTCCCGATGACCCGTACAACCCCGCAGGACTTCCGCGTCGCGAATGCCTTGAGCGCTGAGAGTTCTTCGATCCGTCTGCAGGCGGCCCTGGCCATCGGGTCCGGAGCCGACGCCGACTACACGGAGTTGCTCGTCGAGCGGTGTGCGATCGAGCCGGACTTCTTCGTTCGGGACATGCTCTCCTGGGCGCTTACCCGCATGCCGCCGGAGATCGTTCTGCCTCGCCTCCACCGGGAGCTCGACTCTGGGTGCAACCAGGCCCGCAGTCAGGCCCTGCACACACTCTCCAAAATCGGGGACAAGAGCGTCTGGCCCTGGATCACCCGTGAGATGCTCGGCGATCCGGACGACGGGATCGCGCGGACCGCCTGGCGCACCGCCGTCGTCCTCGTTTCGGAGGACGAGAAGGTGTCTCTGGCCGAGGAGCTGACGCGCCAGCTCGGTCGCGGAGACCGCAGCGTTCAGCTGAGCCTGAGCCGGGCGCTGATCGACCTCGGCGAGTTCGCCGACCCCGTCCTGGAGAAGGCTGCGCAGAGTCTCGATCCGAAGGTGGCTGCGCACGCCCGTGCCACCGAGCTGCTTCGGCAGGACCCTGAGAGAGGTTTTGAGGAGGCCATCTCCGAGGCGAGGCTGATGCTCACACCGGGGGCGCCAAGCGCGGAGGAGCCGGATACTAGCGTGACAAGAGCTGAATCTGCGGGGGATGACTCCGTGGGGGTGCAGGAGGCGATGGAGTGCTGATCGGCGATGCGGCCCGGTCCTGTGGAGTGAGCGCCCGGATGCTCCGGCACTATGAGGCTCTGGGTCTGGTGCGGCCGATAGGCCGCACCAGCGCCGGCTACCGCGACTACTCCGCCGAGGATGTCCGCAGAATCTTCCAGGTGGAGAGCCTTCGATCCATGGGGCTGTCGCTCAAGCAGGTGGGGCGCGCTCTGGAAGACCCGGACCTGACGCCCGCCGCGCTCGTCGTTGACCTCATCCGGTGCACTGAGGAGCGTCTGGCCCAGGAGCGCGAGCTGCTCGACCGGCTCCGGGCCATTGACGCCTCCGCGCCTGCCGACTGGCGCGATGTCCTGCGCGTCATTGACCTGATGCGAGACCTTGACTCGGAAAGTGCCGCACGCAGGCAGCAGGCCGTTCTGATCCGATCTGCGGGAGCACCGGTCCCCGTCGAACTGCTGGCCGAAGCGCTTCTGAGCGAGTCCGAGCCGGATGTCGCGGGTGCGCTGCGCTGGGCCATCGCCCGATCTGGCGGTGATGCGGTGGCGGCGCTGCGCGCCGGTGCTCGCGCAGAGGATACGGATGTTCGACGGCGCGCGGTTCGGGCGATCTCTGAGGTGCCCGAGGCGCCGGGCGCCGCCGTCGTGCTCACACAGGCCCTCGACGACCCCGACGCGGTCGTGCGCGATTGCGCCGCTCTGGCGCTGGGGCGATGCGGTATGACCGAGGCCGTCCCCGTCCTTGTCGCGATGGTGGTCGAAGGCGCCCACGATGTGGAGGCGGCGGAGGTGCTGGGAGCGCTGTGCCACGACGATGAGCGTGCGTCCTGGATTGTCAATGCTCTGACCGACGAGCTCGCCGCGCCCACCGCCGGGACCGCCGTACGACTGCGTCTGACTCAGGCTCTCATCGAGCTCCCGGTCGCTGCCGCCGGAGAGGCGCTTCTCCGGTTGACCCGCGACTCCGACCCCGCCGTCGCCCGCCTCGCCTCGGTCTTCGCCTGAGTCCTGAACGAGCGGAGCCATCGAGGACGTATCGATGGCGTGTGGCCGGGCTTCTTCGTGGTTCAGGCTCAATGGCGGGTAGTCGACGGAGGATTCGCAGTTTCCTACAACAGTGCAGTGATCTCGCTCACATACGATTGGTGCTGATCGGCGGAACTGCGCGGATTCGTGCGGATCTCTGGATGTCTGACATGTTGTGGTCGTCGACTGGTGTGACGCTTATACGACTTTTGTATGCGGTGATGGCGATCCGGTGCGTACCCTGGAACAGAAACTGACCGCATGGACTGTTAACTGGAGAAACATCTTGCCGCAGCATGATCGGATGAGGCGTCGGAACTTTCTGATGGGCGGTCTCGCCTTGGTTGCCTCGAGCACGCTTTTACCTGAGGCAATGCAGCTCACGGCCCATGCCTCTCCCGTCTTCCCAGCAGCGCCGGCCGCCGGTCCTCCCTCGGCGCCGTCAGAGGTGCTGTCAGATATGCAGGACCCGCGTGCCTGGGTCCACTCCTCCGAGGCCGGGTCCATACGGCCGGACACCTCCACCCACTCCCACGGGACCCAGTCGCTGGAAGTCACCACCACCGGTGACCCCGATCGCCCCACCAGCGCCGACCTGGCACTCTCGGGCACCGACATGACCGACTGCCAGTGGGATCTGTGGCTCCGCGTCGAGGACTACCGACAGGTCGCGAGCATCCTGCTCGAGCTCGGCGGGGAAGGCGAGGACTGTCTGCGCCTGGACGTTGCTCCCGACATGCGAACGCTGCGCACCAGTACCTGGTGCCGGGTGACCGTCAACCGGGCCGCCGAGCGCGCCGTCGTCGGTCGCCCCCAGTTAGATCGGGTGACCAGGGTGCGCCTGAAGGTTGTCCCCGCCTCCGACTCGGCACCGAGCCGGCTGTGGCTCGGCTACCTGGCGACCCTACCCTCGGCCGACAGCGGTATCGTCTCCATCTCCTTCGACGACGGCTACGACAGCGACTACGACACGGCCCGGGGCATCATGCAGGGGTACGGCATCCCCGCGGCAACCTCCTATGTCATCGCCGACAAGGTCGGGCTGCCGGGCCGTATGAGCGCCGACCAGCTCGCTGAGATGCGAGAGGTTCACGGCTGGGACATCGCCGCCCACGCCTCCACCGACCTCACCACGCTCGACGAGGCCAGGATGCGCAAGGAGTTCGAGACGATCAGGTCCTTCCTCCTCGAGCACGGATACCCCGAGGGTGCTGCCCACTTCGCCCTGCCCATGGGGCGGTACAACGACCTCGTGCTGCGCACCTCCCAGAGCTACTTCGACTCGCTGCGCACCATCGACGTCGCCCCGGAGACCCTCGCGCCGGGGGATCCGTACCGGCTCCGCGTCTTCTACTGCGGCTCCTACACCACCGAGTCTCAGGTCGAGCGGGCCCTGGCTCGGTGTCAGGAGCACCGCTGCTGGACCCATATGGTCTTCCACCGCGTTGACAAGGATCCTGACGACGCTCCCGAGTCGGTGAAGGCGGCCAGCTTCAAGCGGTTCATGAAGCAGGTGGCGGACTCCGGCCTGCCCGTCAAGACGGTTCCGGAGGTCATGCGCAGTCAGTCGTTCGCCCCTGCCCCGGACTGAGGCACCGCCGCTCCCGCTCCGAGTAAGTCCTTCGACATGGAAAGACTGACGCTTGTCCTGGTCATTCGGATTCTTCGTCACGCTCGTCTGCCTTCTCATCCTTCTGGCCTGCGGGGCGGTCAAGGCGTTGTTCAAGCGCGGGATGCGGCTCAGGGCGGTACGGGGCCGCGGCAAAGGCTGCGGCGGGGTGGTCACTGTGCGCGCTCCGGTGACGACCACGGATGAAGCTCAGCGATCGGCCGATGCGACCGGGCTGCCCCGGGCGCTCACAGGGGCCAGCGGGCCCCTGCCAGCCATCCTGGTAGTCCTCGGCGTGGTGGGGTGGTTGTGCTGGCGCGTGCTGGTGAGCCGTCACCATGTTCTGGATACGTGGGTCGTATGGACCTTCGATGTCCTCTTCGTGATCGTCGCCGTGCAGCTGGTGCTGGTCGGCTTCGAAGGGCGCATGATCGGTGGCGGCGAGGTGTATCGAGTCGCCGTGCTCGTTCCGCTCTACAACGAGGATCCTGACGTCGTGATTCAGATGCTCTCCGCCCTGTTGAATCAGAGCTCTCCGCCGGCCGAGATCCACGTCGTCGACGACGGCTCCACCCAGGGTGCCTATCTGGAAGAGCGGGACTGGTTCATCCGTCAGGCGGCGGTGGCCCGCATCTACGCCACATGGCAACGGACTCCCAATGAGGGCAAGCGTCATGCTCAGATCCATGGTTTCAGGAAGATTCGCGACGCCGACCTGTTCGTGACCGTCGACTCCGACTCCATGCTCGACGCCGAGGCCCTCCATGAGATCGTCCAGCCCTTCAGCGATTCGCGGGTCATGTCGGTCGCAGGCGTCATCCTGGCGATCAACAACCGGGAGAATCTGCTGGCACGTGTGACCGACGTGATCTTCGTTGGACAGCAGCTCGTCGACCGCTCCTTCATGTCGAAGCTCGGCTCGGTGATGGTCAACTCCGGTGGCTTGGCCGCCTACCGGTGCTCCATCCTGGCTGAGAACATCGATACCTACATGAAGGAGAACTTCCTGGGGCGGCATGTGGAGTTCTCGGACGACTCTATGCTGACCCTCTTCGCGCTGCTGCACGGCAGGACCGTCCAGCAGCCCTCGGCCTTCGCCTTCGCATGGATGCCCGACCGGTGGAGCCACCATTACCGGCAACAGGAGCGTTGGTTCCGCGGCTCCTTCATTCGCGGGCTCTGGCGTATCCGCTTCCTGCCGGTTCTCTCCTGGGGGTGGTGGCGGCAGGCAACCGGTTGGATGCAGATCTGGCTGGTGATCTCGGTCTTCGTCTACCTAGTGCTCTGGCGTCCGCTTGTCGTCGGTCACGGCATTCCCCCGACGGTGCTGCTGGTGCCTCTTGCGATCGGGCTGGCGCAGGGGTCGCGGTACATCACCGTGTGGCGCTCGGACACCACCGTCTCCGAGAGATGCGCCAGCCTCATCCTGTCTCCGGTGGCGACGCTCTGGTCCGCGCTGATCCTGCGCCCTCTGCGGGTCTGGGGGATGATCACCAGCGGCAAAATGGGGTGGAACACTCGTCAGCAGGTCGAGGTCACTTCGCAGTGAGTCGACCGGCGGCCTCGCGATCAGGAAGTCTCCCTGTCCGGCGCGCCGGCTATGGAGGCCTGGCGATAGAAGTCCGCGAGGTGGTGGGTGCCCGTCGTCGGGGCCACGCAGTCGCGCATCATGTTCCAGGACATGAACTGGGCGATGTCGGCCAGGCGCGGGCTGAACAGCGCCGTCAGCCTCAGCGCCGGTGGCAGCATCCAGGTGGGCACCGCGGCGATGCGTGGTCGTGTGCCGACGGCGCGGAACGCCAGCTGGGCCACCTGTCGCCAGGTGAGCACATCCGGCCCGCCGATGTCCCACGTGCCGGAAGCCCCCTTCTCCATTCGGTCAACGACGTAGGCCGCCAGGTCCGCCCCGTGGATCGGGTTGATCCGCGCTGTCGGGCTCAGCGCCGTCACCAAGCCGCGCCTGGCCATCGCCAGCACCTCCATCATGTCGGAGAAGTAGGCCGGCGGATTGATGATCTGAGAACTGATCTCTGCCACCGAGAGTGTCTGCGCGAATGCCGACTTCGCTCGTGTCAGCCGGGCGGGGCAGCGATCGCCGCCCAGGGTATTGATGTAGGTGAAGGATTCGGCGTGCTTCAGCGCCGAGTTCAGGATCGCCAGGTTGGCGAGGTTGTCGATCTGCCACGGGTCGG
This sequence comes from Actinomyces johnsonii, assembly GCF_006546835.1. Lineage (GTDB taxonomy): Bacteria > Actinomycetota > Actinomycetes > Actinomycetales > Actinomycetaceae > Actinomyces > Actinomyces johnsonii. Next base: position 85,862 of record NZ_VICB01000023.1, read on the forward strand.
CCTTCTGGCGGGTCACCCCCAGAGCCGAGACAACATGCTCGACGTCGGCTGCGAGTTCCCGGGTGAAGCGAGGATCGGTGACGCTCCCGAGAGCCCACTCGTCCACCAGGCCGTCCAATGACGGCGAGCCCCAGGGCCCCTCCCTGCAGGCGCGATCCCGGTCCCGCGCCACGGCCCGAACGAGGTGCCCGCGGCTGTGAAGTTCGGCGACCACGTACCGGCCGAGGTACCCGGTCGCCCCGGCGACAAGAACGCTCGCCATCTCGCATTCCTCCTGAACCTCGTTGTGGCAGTGAACGGTGGGTAACAGTCATGGTAGTCATTTGTGGACAACACTGTCCACAAACACGGGGTGCTGTCGGTTCCTGCGGCAGTGGTCAGGCGGGGAAGGGATGCTATGGCGCCCCGAACAGGCGTGTCAGGAGGGTGTGCACCAGCTCGCGAGCATCTGCACCCTTGCCGGCCTGCGAGGCCAACCACCGATCGAGTGTGACGGCAACGTTCCACACCAGCTCGACATACAAGTCCTCGGGAATGTCCAAGTCGAGTACGCCCTGCTCGCGACCCGTGTGCACGATCTGCTGGCACCAGGCCCGGGCGGACCTCTCGAAATCGGCGCTTGAGGCGCTCGGTGGGGCATCCCGCATGTGGAAGAGCGTCGCGATCGTTGCTGTGTCCTCGTCGCCTCCGGCCGCCGCCAGCTCATCGAAGAAGGTGAAGATCTCGGGCCAGAAGGACTCAGTGGTCAGCGCCGCAGGATTGGGTGGGCTCACTCGCTCGGCGAGCAGGGTCAGTCCGTCGGAGAATGCCGCGTCGAAGAGTGTCGCCTTGTCGGTGAAGAAGTAGTAGAAGGAGCTGCGAGGGAACTCCGCGGCGGAGAGGATGTCGCTCAATGCAGTGCCGTTGTATCCGTGGAGCGCAAACATCGTGCGCGCCGTCCGCATCAAGCGGCGACGTCGGGGCGGATCGATCGGCTTGCGCGGCCTGGCCATCTCTCACCTCGCAGGTTGCTGGCGGCTCGTCCTTGCGCCGTCAGGGTACTCGCCCGGGCGGTCGTCAGTCCTGCCACTGCCCATTGCCGGCGGGTAGGCCGACGGCGGCCAGCAGTCCCGGAAAGCGTTGCTCGATGACGTTGTCGCGCCGGGTGATGCGTCGGTGCTTGCCCTCGCGCTCGGTATGCATGAGCCCCGACTCGCGCAACACCCGGAAGTGGTGCGACATCGTGGACTTGACGACGTCGTAGCTCAGGTCCCCGCAGTACAGGGCGCCCTCATCGGCGATCCGGCGCAGGACGTCGCGGCGGATGGGATCTGACAGGGCGCCCAGGATCGCGTCCAGGGAGATGTCGCCCGCCTCAGGGTGGAAGAGCTCCCTGTCCTTCACGGTTCGTCCCCGCCTCTCTGTCTCAGTCCTCGCCTCGGCGTCGTGCGGACGAAGTTGACAAAGGAAAGCGTCTCGTACAATTCTTAGTACGTCAAACATCGAACTAAGGAGGTTTGAGATGACTGAAGAGGCTAGTGGCTCATCGCGCGTGTCCGTGGATGACGAGAGGGCGTCGTCGAAAGGTGGTCGCGTCTCGATCATGGGCTGGCTGTCCTTCTTCACCATGTTCGTCATCGGGACCGACACCTTCCTTGTCGCGCCCCTGCTGCCCCTGCTCCAGCGCGAGCTCGACGTCCCGCTGTCCCAGGCCGGCTGGCTGGTGTCCGCCTACGCCCTGGGGTACGCGTTGTTCGCCCTTGTAGCCGGTCCTGTCTCGGACCGCCATGACCGACGTCGGGTCATCCTCCATGGACTGGCGGCTTTCGCCGTCTTCACCTGCGCCTGCGGCCTGGCCTGGAGCTTCTGGAGCATGGTCGCCGCCCGGTTCCTGGCCGGCGTGAGCGCAGCCTTCGTCAGCTCCCAGATCTGGGCCTCCATCCCGGTGACGGTGCCCCGGCCATCCATCATCAAGGTCATGGGCTACGCGACTGCGGGACTGGCGGTTGCACAGGTGGCCGGCGTACCGGTCGGCTCATACCTGTCAGTCAGAGGGTGGCAGCTGCCGTTCTTCGTGGTCGCGGCGGTCAGTGTCGTCCTGTGGGGACTCCTCTTCCTCTCATTCCCCCATGTGCGGCCGGTGGGGGAGCCTGCTGACGTCGTCGGCTCCTACCGAAGGGTTCTCGGCTCTCGGGTGCTGCGGTGGTCGCTCCTCGCCTACCTCGTGTTCCAGACCGGCAACTATGCCTCGTTCTCCTTCATCGGCTCCTGGCTGGCCAAGGACTTCGGCGCCTCGCAGACCACTATCGGGAAGGCCATGATGCTGATCGGCCTGGGAACCGCGCTGGGATCGCTGCTCGGCCCACGGCTCGTAGCAAGGGTCGGTGAGCAGCGGTCACTGTGGGCCGGCATCCTCGCTCAGGGTGCCTTCTACCTCCTGGCCGCTGCTATGGCCGTCATCATGCCCACCATGTGGGGCGCCGTCGTCGCCTTCGCCGCGGCCCTGGTCGTAGCCGGTTTCCTCCTGCCCGTCCTCATGGGGCAGCTTCAGGCTCACGCCGGCCAGGCCCGGGGAACCGTCTCCTCGCTGTCCAATACCGCGATGTACCTGGGTGCCACGATCGCCGGCGCCATCGGCGGCGGGCTCCTGACCCGCGTCCCCGGTTTTTGGGGGCCCAGCGTCGTCACTGTCGCAGCCTTCCTCCTGGCCGTCGCTATCTACAGGGGTGCCGGCGCCCTGACCTCCGAGTGAGCCGGCCGTTGCGTGTCGCGCTCCTTAACTTCGACCGAAACTTCATAGAAGACACGGTTCCGGGTCGTCTATGAAGTTTTGGTTGTTGTGGAGTGGGGGAGGGTGAGAGGGAGGGCTGATTTGTCCTGCATTGAATAGACCGTTAACAATCGTTATTGGACAAAGTGCTACTCTCCCACCGGAATCATCCCGACATCGAGAGATCTCACCATGTCCACAACATCCTCAACCGGCTCCGCTGCGGCGGAACCGTCCAGCTCAGGGGCCAGTCCGGTCAAGGAGCTGACAATTCGCGGCATCGTCATCGGCGGCGTCATCACGCTCGTCTTCACCGCGGCGAACGTCTACCTCGGCCTCAAGGTGGGTCTGACCTTCGCCACCTCCATCCCGGCCGCCGTCATCTCCATGGCGATCCTGCGTCGCTTCTCCGATCACACGATCCAGGAGAACAACATCGTCCAGACGATCGCCTCGGCGGCCGGGACGCTGTCCGCCATTATCTTCGTCCTGCCTGGACTCATCATCGTGGGCTGGTGGACCGGCTTCCCCTACCTTCAGACGGTCCTCGTCATCATCCTGGGCGGCATCCTTGGCGTCACCTACTCGATCCCGTTGCGGCGCGCGCTCGTGACCAGCTCCGACCTGCCCTACCCCGAGGGCGTAGCCGGCGCCGAGGTCCTCCGCGTGGGCGACACCAGCGAGGGCGCCGAGGAGTCCGGGCGTGGGCTGGGCGTCATCGTGCGCGGCTCCATCGCCTCCGCCGCCCTCTACTTCCTCAACGCCCTCAAGGCCATCAGCGTCGATATCTCCGGGGTCTTCCGGGTCGGCGCCGGTGCCACCATGATGAGCACCTCCCTGTCCCTGGCCCTGGCCGGTGTGGGCCACCTGGTCGGCATCGGTGTCGGCATCGCCATGATCGTCGGCCTACTCATCTCCTACGGCGTGCTGCTTCCGGTGCGCACCTGGGGCGGTGCCGCCTCCGCCCCGGACCTCGCGGACTTCGTGAGCACCACCTTCGCCAGTGAGGTGCGCATCGTGGGCGCCGGGGCCATCGCCATTGCCGCCATCTGGACCTTCCTGAAGATCCTGGGCCCCATCGTCTCCGGCATCCGCGAATCCCTGGCCTCCAGTGCCAAGCGCGACGCTGGCGAGGAGATCCCCCTGACTGAGCGCGACCTGTCGATGAAGACGGTCATCGGTGTCACCGTCGGCTCCATGCTGCCCATCGGTGTGCTCCTGTGGCTCTTCCTGCACGGGACCCCCATGGCCCACCACACGGTCGGACTCATCATCGCCTCCATCCTGTTCATTCTGCTGACCGGCCTGGTCGTCGCCTCGGTCTGCGGCTACATGGCCGGCCTCATCGGCTCTTCCAACTCGCCGATCTCCGGCGTCGGCATCCTCGTGGCCGTCTCCGCGGCGGCGCTCGTGCGCACCATCGCCAGTAGCTCCTCGTCCAACGACGTTCGCACCCTGGTGGCTTACACCCTGTTCGTCACCGCCGTTGTCTTCGGCGTGGCCACCATCTCCAACGACAACCTCCAGGACCTCAAGACTGGCCAGCTCGTCGACTCCACCCCGTGGAAGCAGCAGGTGGCCCTCGTCATTGGTGTCGTCTTCGGCGCCATCGTCATCCCGCCGGTCCTCAGCCTCATGCAGGGGGCCTTCGGCTTCGCCGGCGCCCCGGGCGCCGGTGCCGACGCTCTGGCCGCGCCCCAGGCGAACCTCATCAAGCACCTCGTTCAGGGCGTCCTCGGCGGCGACCTCAACTGGAGCCTACTGGGGCTGGGCGCCCTCATTGGCGCCGTCATCATCGCCATCGACGAGATCCTGCGGCGCAACAGCAAGTACTTCCTGCCGCCGCTCGCCGTCGGCATGGGCATGTACCTGCCCACCAGTGTCACCGTCATGATCCCGATCGGTGCTGCTTTGGGACACCTCTACGACCGCTGGGCTCAGCGCACCGCCAACCCCGAGCGGGCCAAGCGCATGGGCACGCTCATGGCCACCGGCCTCATCGTCGGTGAGAGCCTCGCCGGCGTCATCTATGCCGGTATCGTCGTGGCCTTCGGTGGCAAGGAGGACCCGCTGGCCATCATGCCCGAGGGTTTCGCCGGTGTCGCCCCCTGGGTAGGCGTAGTGCTGTTCGTCGCCACCCTGTGGTACCTCTACCGGGGCGCCCGCCAGGAGAGCACTCGCGATTGAGGCTGCCGGATTCCTCCGGAAACGACGTCGATCTTTCTCCGACCGTCCTCGCGACCGCCGTCCCTGCACTAGGCTGGGCGGCGGCCGCGAGGACGCGTAGTACCAGGAGGACCTCATGACTTCGACAGCACCGACAACATCAGTGGCATGCGGGATCGACATCGGCGGGTCAGGCGTCAAGAGCGCCCTGGTCGACCTGACCACGGGCACGTTCATCGGCGAACGCGTCCGCATCGACACCCCCGAGGAGGCCACGCCTGAGGCAATCGCGGGGGTGTGCCGCCAGCTCCTCGAACAGCTTCAGGTGGGCGACGACGTCCCGGTCGGCGTGGCCCTGCCCGCTCCGATCGTCCACGGTACCGTCCCGTTCATGGCCAACCTCGACAAGTCCTGGACGGGCGTCAACCTCACCGAGCTCATGCGCGAGCACCTGGGTCGACCGGTCACCGGCCTCAACGACGCCGACGCCGCGGGCCTGGCCGAGGTTGCCTTCGGCGCCGCCAAAGACGTGCCCGGAACCATCATCGTCACCACCCTGGGCACCGGGATCGGCTCGGCCGTCATCGTCGACGGGACCCTGGTCCCCAATACCGAGCTCGGGCACCTGGAGATCGACGGGTACGACGCTGAGAGCCAGGCCTCCGCCGGCCAGCGCACCGCCCAGGACCTGTCCTGGAAGAAATGGGCCAAACGTCTCCAGCGCTACTACGCCCACGTGGAGATGCTCTTCTCCCCGGACCTGTTCGTCGTCGGCGGCGGAGTCTCCCGCAAACACGAGAAGTACCTGCCGCTGCTCGATCTCAAGACCCCGATCGTCCCGGCCCAGCTGCTCAACACCGCCGGCATCGTCGGGGCCGCCTATCAGGCCTCCCGCACACGCACCTCCTGAGCGCCCGCGTGAGTCGGTGCCGCGTGGGGCGGCGTCGGCTGTGCTGTCGAAGGGGAGGCTGAGAGTTTGATGTATGTCGAGCCGACGATCATCAAGTACCACCTGACAGGGCTCCTGCAGAAGACCGGATCCCGGGATCGTCTCCAGGCGGTGTTATGGGCGATCCGCACAGGCATGGTGCATCCGTAAGCTCGGATAAGAATCGAGAGCGGACTCAGACGAGACCGAGACGGGGTGGACCGGCGCGCTATAGCGCGGGAAACCGGCCAGAGTAGACGGACGCGTAAGCTGTGACGTAGGTCATTGTAAAACTATTTGACAGCGTGCGTCATCGTCTGGCTATAGTACTCCTCGCTGCCGACGCAACCGGACGGTTCGACGGCGGCTCCGGATGGCTGAAACGTCAGGTCGACGGGCGCAAGCTCATCGATGCGATAAAAGCAGATAAAGTTCAGAGATCAGGGTCACGCGATCCGAATTTGAATCTGGAACGCCGATCTGCTTATCATAATCCGGTCGCCTTCGAGAGGCAAGCAGGGAATATTCCTTGTGGATATCTCGCTGGGTGTGTTGTTTGAGAACTCGATAGTGTGTCATGTTTTTTATGCCATTTGGTTCTGGGGGGCTGCGTGTTTGTGTGGTTTCTTGGGGCTGTTTGTTTTTGGTTTGCCTGGCTCTGGGTTTTGCTTGGGGTTGGGTTGGGCTATGTGGTCTGGTTTTCTGGGCTTT
>NZ_VICB01000024.1 GCF_006546835.1 Actinomyces johnsonii
ACTCGGTCGGCAAAGCATCCCCCACCTGAAGGCCGGCTCCCAGGATGAAGTCTTTGATCGCGGTAATCGTGGCCTCCGCCTGGGTGACCGGGGAAGCCGTCAGTGTCGAGTAGGTGCCGTGCGGAATCACGACCTCATTCACGCTTGTTGTGATGCTCGTCTCGTTTCTGGGTGGAGTCCCTGCTGCCCTCGATGCGGGTGATCTGCTCACGGTGCTGCTCTTCTCGGTGTCGGCCACGGTTCTTGCCCTGTCAATCATTGTGATCACTGCGGTGTGAATCTGCTCGTTGGACGCCCTCGCCCTCTGGTTGAACTTCGATAGTCGAGCGTCCTGACCTGCGAGGTTGTGAGTGGTCTGGACGTCCCGACCTCTGCTACAGTCATCCTACCAACGTCAGACATAAGACGTCAGACTTCAGGAGAGAATCAATGGCGATCACAACTCCGGCCGGCTCTAGCCGCCGGGATTTCATCAGGCTGACCGGTACCCTCGGAATGGCTGCCGGTCTGGCTGTCAGCCTGGCGGCCTGCGGTGGTAAGGCCAAGACTGCGGGTGGTGCGAAGGGCAGTGCCATGGCCACCGATCAGGAGGTCACCCACAAGGACGGTGTCATCACTGCGGGCATCTCCTATGAGCTGGGCACCAATGGCTACGACCCGATGACGACGTCGTCGGCTCTTACGGTCGCCGCCAACTGGCACACTCTGGAGGGACTCACCGAGCTTCACCCGGCAACCCGAGAGGTTTATGCGGCACTGGCCGCCGAGATGCCCAAGAAGGTAGACGACACCACCTACGAGGTCATGCTGCGCAAGGATGCGAAGTTCTCCGATGGCTCGGCCGTGACTGCGGACGATGTTGTCTTCTCCTTCACGCGCGTGCTCGATCCGGCTAACAAGTCGCTGTACTCCCAGTTCCTGCCCTTCGTCGACAAAGTCGAGGCCAAGGATGCGAGCACGGTGACGATCAAGCTCAAGTACGCCTTCTCGCTCGTGGCCGAGCGTCTGAGCGTCGTTAAGATCGTTCCCAAGGCGATCGTCGAGGCCGATGCCAAGGCCTTCGACATGAACCCCACCGGGTCTGGCCCCTTCAAGATGACCGACAATGGCGCAGCCAGCCAGAAGGTCGTCTTCGAGCGCAATGACAACTACAACGGTCCCCGCCCGGCGCTGGCCAAGTCCATGACCTGGCAGGTTCTGCCCGACGACACCACCCGCACCAACGCGATGAGCTCCAGCTCCGTGCAGGCCATCGACGCCGTTCCGGCCGCGAACCTCACGACGCTCAAGGATCCGGTCAAGGTGGCGGCTCAGCAGGGCTTCGGCCTGCTCTTCGCCATGTTCAACAACACGACCTTCTCCAACGTCAAGGCGCGCCAGGCCGTGCTCTACGCGCTGGACTACGCCAAGATCTGCGACAGCAGCATGGCCGGGCTGGCGACGCCGGCGACCTGCTTCGTCCAGGAGAACCACCCCGCCTACAAGAAGGCCAAGACGGTCTACTCCATGGACGCGGCCAAGGCGAAGTCGCTCTTGGCGGAGGCCGGCATCACGGCCATCAACGTTCTGTGTACGGACCATGGCTGGTTCTCGGCGGTGCGGCCCGTTATCCGTGAGAACCTCGAGGCCCTGGGGGTGACGGTCAACTACGACGAGAAGAAGTCCGCCGACGCCTACTCCTTCATCGACTCCGCTCAGGGTGCGTGGGACGTCCTCATTGCGCCCGGCGACCCCTCGGTCTTCGGCAACGATGCGGACCTGCTCATGCGCTGGTGGTACGGTGGTGATGTGTGGACCGAGACCCGCATGCACTGGAAGGGTTCGGAGAGCCATGCCGCGATCCAGGCCCTGCTCGATGATGCGGTCAAGCTGGAGGGTGACAAGCAGATCGCCAAGTGGCAGGAGACCTTCGACAAGATCTCCGAGGAAGTCCCGCTGTACCCGATCTTCCACCGCAAGACCCCGACGGCCTACGACTCTGCGACGCTGGAGAACTTCAAGCCGATCTCCCTGACTGGTCTGTCCTTCGTGGGGACGGGATCATCCAAGTCCTGAGATCTGTGCGCGGGCGGTGCGGCAAGCCGATGACGGTTGGCCGTTCCGCCCGCGCCATTTTCAAGCCTTCCGAGCCGCCGGAGCTTCTGCGGAGCAAACGTCGCGGACTTGCCATCTGACGTCAGACATCAGACAATTGGAGTGGCAGCTGGCATCGCAGCTGCCGAGCCACCCAGCCGCCCGCCTCGGCGGCAGGACGCTAACGCAAAGGAGCATTTCAGTGTCCAACCTCATCCGCCTGATCGGACGGCGCCTGGTTGCGCTACCGGTCATGGTGCTGGGCGTGACGCTGCTCGTCTTCATCGTCATGTCGTTCTCCTCGGCAGACCCGGCGCGTCTGGCGCTGGGCGAGTCGGCAACGGCAGACGCCCTCGAGCAGTACCGAGTCGCCCATCACCTCAACGATCCCCTCCTCAAGCGGTTCTGGGACTACCTCCTGGGCCTGGCCCACGGCGACCTCGGCACCTCCTTCACCGGAGTCAAGATCTCCGACATGGTGGCCGCGGCCTTCCCGATCACGCTCCAGCTGACCTTCATCGGAATCTTCGTGGCCGTCATCTTCGCCACGATCCTGGGCATCGTGGCCGCCCTGTACCGAGACAAGTGGCAGGACCAGGTCATCCGCGTCGTCTCCATCGCCTGCCTGGCCACGCCTTCCTTCTGGCTCGCCCTGCTGCTCATCCAGTGGTTCTCCGATATTCCAGGCGGAACGGGAGCCTTCCCGGCTCTGGTGTCCGAGTGGGTGCCTTTCAGCGAGGACCCCGCAACCTACCTCAATCAGATCTTCCTGCCGGCGCTGGCCATCGCGGTTCCCAATGCCGGTTCGCTGACCCGCGTGGTGCGCACCGCCATGGTCGAGGAGCTCGATCGCGACTACGTTCGTACCGCCATCGGTGGTGGTATCCCCAAGAACATCGTGGTGGCCCGCAACGTGCTGCGCAACGCGCTCATCACTCCGCTGACCGTGCTGGGACTGCGCATCGGCTACGCCATGGGGGGCGCCGTCGTCATCGAGATGATCTTCAACATCAAGGGGATGGGACAGCTCATCTTCCAAGGCATCACCCGTAACGACGTCAACATCGTCCAGGGAGTGTCCATCACGGTTGCACTGGCCTTCATCCTCATCAACATCGTTGTCGACCTGCTCTACGTCCTCGTCAACCCACGAATCAGGAGCATCTGATGCTGCACCGTTCCACACTGGATAAGGCCTCGCGGCCCGGGCTGCGCTTCCAGGGCTGGAAGGCTCTGCCCCTCGGATCCAAGATCGCCATCGTCGTGCTCGGCCTCATTGCCCTGATCGCCATCCTGGCCCCCGTCGTCGCCCCGTACTCGCCCGGCGCCACTGGCCTTGCCGAGACCAAGACGACCTCCTACATCGAGGGCGTCGGCGAGGTCACCGCCAGCGACCCCGTGGTGGCTCCCTCGATGTCGCACCTGTTCGGTACCGACGGTACCGGACGCGACATTTTCTCCCGCGCCGTGTACGGTGCCAGGGTCTCCCTGGTCGTGGGGCTGACCGCTACCGGACTGGCGCTCCTGGTGGCCTCCGTCCTCGGAGCCGTGGCGGCCACTTCCCGCAAGTGGGTGGCGGAGACCCTCATGCGTGTGCTCGACGTCGTCATGTCCTTTCCCGGGATCGCTCTGGCCGCCGTACTCGTTTCGGCGATGTCGACCCGTCTGCCGATGCTGCCGGTCATCATCATCTCGATCGCCATCCTCTATATTCCCCAACTCACCCGCGTGGTGCGCGCCAATATCCTCTCCCAGTTTGGAGAGGACTACGTGGCCGCCTCCAAGGTGATGGGGGCTCCGGTGCCGTGGATCCTCCTCAAGCACGTGGCCCGCAACTGCATCGCCCCGATCATGGTGTTCGCGACTGTCCTGGTGGCCGACGCGATCGTCTTCGAGGCCTCGCTGTCCTTCATCGGTGCGGGCATCAAGTCCGTTAACACGCCGACCTGGGGCAACATGCTCTCCGAGGGCAAGGAGCTGCTCCTGTCGGGTCACTGGTGGCCGACCTTCTTCCCCGGCTTGCTCATCCTTATCACCACCCTGTGCCTCAACGTGCTGTCCGAGGGATTGACCGATGCGATGGCCTCTCCCCGCATCAAGGCCAAACCCGATGTCCAGGCCGACGAAGAGGCCATGGAGGCTCAGGACACCCTGGACGCTTGGGACGACGCTGCCGAGGCGGTGACCGCTAACGCCACCGTCGCCAAGGAGGGCGACACCACGAACGTGAGCTCCCTGACCGGTGTTGTTGCTCCGGCCGCCGAGGACGTTCCTCTGGCCGACCGGCTCAGCTCCCTGCGGACGGCCGAGCTGGCCCGTCGCGACCGCCTGGTTTACGAGGACACTGGTGAGGACCCTGTCCTGGAGGTCAAGAACCTCTCGATCGCCTTCCCCGAACAGCACGGCGATGTCAACATCGTCGACGGCGTGTCCTTCTCCGTGCGTCCCGGCGAGACCATGGGCCTGGTCGGGGAGTCTGGATGCGGCAAGTCCATCAGCTCGATGGCTGTCATGGGGCTGCTGCCCCCGTCGGCACGGCTCTCCGGCGAGATTCTGTTCAAGGGACGCAACATTCTCGAGATGACGCCGACCGAGCACAACGCCCTGCGCGGCCACGAGATGAGTATGGTCTACCAGGACGCCCTGTCCTCGCTGAACCCCTCCATGCTCATCCGCACCCAGATGGCTCAGCTGACCTCTCGCGGGGGTACCCGCAGCGCGGAGGAGCTCCTCGAGCTGGTGGGGCTCGACCCCAAGCGCACGCTGCGCAGCTACCCGCACGAGCTCTCCGGCGGTCAGCGCCAGCGTGTCCTCATCGCCATGGCCCTGACGCGCGACCCCTCGCTGGTCCTTGCCGACGAGCCGACGACGGCGCTGGATGTGACCGTTCAGAAGCAGGTTATCGACCTGCTCAACGAGTTGCGCGAGAAACTGGGCTTCGCGATGGTCTTCGTCTCACACGACCTGGCGCTGGTGGCCAAGCTGGCTCACCGCATCACCGTCATGTATGCCGGTCAGGTGGTCGAGCAGGCCCCCACCAGTGAGCTGCTGTCCAACCCCGTTCACGAGTACACCCGGGGCCTTCTGGGTGCCGTGCTCTCTATCGAAGCCGGTTCCAAGCGGCTCCACCAGGTACGCGGCGTGGTCCCCTCGCCCAGCGAGTTCGTCAAGGGCGACCGCTTCGCGCCTCGATCGGCTCACCCGACGGTCGGCCTGGACACCCGTCCCGTGCTCAAGCCCGTACCTGGCACGACCGAGCACAGCTACGCCATCACCCCTGAGCTCGAGGCTCTGCTCGCGAAGGAGAAGCACTGATGCCGTCCAACACCTCTGCATCGACCTCTTGGAGCCAGGACCAGCCGGTCGTTGAGCTCAAGGACGTCAATGTCATCCACAAGTCCCGCACCGGCGGCCTGTTCAACCCGGATACGGTCCACGCGGTCAACAACGTCTCGTTGTCGGTCAAGCGCGGGGAGACGCTGGGGCTGGTAGGGGAGTCCGGTTGCGGCAAGTCCACCACCGCCAGGGTCATGGTGGGGCTGCAGCCGGTCACCTCCGGCGAAGTCGTCTTCAAGGGACGCCCGCTGGGGCACTCCGCCTCGGACCGTCGCGAGCTGGGCCGCAGTATCTCGGTGGTTTTCCAGGACCCGGCGACTGCTCTCAACCCGCGCATGATCGTGCACGATACGCTTATCGACCCGCTCAACGTTCACGGAATCGGAGCGCCCAAGGAACGCGAGGCGCGCGTGCGCGACCTGCTCCACCTGGTGGGGCTGCCTCCCAGCGCCCTCAATGTGCTGCCCCGGCAGATCTCCGGCGGTCAGCGCCAGCGCGTCGCCATCGCCCGAGCGCTGGCGCTGGACCCGGACATCATCGTGGCCGATGAGCCGACCTCCGCTCTGGACGTCTCCGTGCGAGCCCAGGTGCTCAACCTCCTCCAGGACCTCAAAGCATCCCTGGGACTGGGACTGGTGTTCATCAGCCACGACATCAATACGGTGCGCTACGTCTCCGATCGGATCGCCGTTATGTACTTCGGCAAGATCCTCGAGCTCAACACCACCGAGGAGATCTTCAACAACCCCCAGGAGGAGTACACGCGCACCCTCCTGGCGGCGGTGCCCTCGCTGCTCGACGTGTGAGTAGCCATCGCTCGAGTGCTTCTTGATGCATTGGCCTCTTCGTGAGGGGCGGACCCGATTGGGTCCGCCCCTCACGTGTGCGATAGGCACTCATATGGTGGACAGGGAATATGGGAATTGGTGACTATGAGAAAAACAGATCGTTATGATGGTGTGAATTCGGCACCCTCGGGGATTGACTTCCAGGTCACATGTCGAGTAGATTACTTATATCGGTTCAGTGAGGAGCCGGTCGTGCCGGTACGGCCGTCAACAAAGATGTTGCATGTGAAGGAGGGTCCTATGTATGTCGCAGCGCCATGGCGTGTGACCACGACTGCACGTCGTCAGTCCGTCGTGCGCGAGGGTCGGGGGCCCTCTTTAATTCGCTCTTGATGGCCGGTTGAAGCCGGTGCCCGCCTGAAAGACGGAAGGAACCGCTGCCTGCGGCCCGCCTCATTGTTGTCCATGAGGTGATGCGCGCCCCGATATGTGCTCGATCATAAAAGATCGATATGTTTTGTCGGGTGCATTCTCGATGTATCCATCCGGCTCATTACGGTGTTGGCCGGCGGGTCTTTCGAGCAGATCGATGAGTGATGGGGACCTCTGTGTCTTATTTAGAGTAAAAGGTGAAGTGTCATGGGATCGGTGTGTGCCGCGATGCGGCTTGATGAAGAAATTCTCGAGGCTGAGACGGGGAGCATTTCCTTTGAGTTCAGGTCGAGGTCCGACGGGAACCTGTTCTTATTGCGCGGGTCCGATGCGCGCTCTCTCGAGATGCGCATCGTCGGGTCGTCGCTCGTGTACGAGGCGGCGGTTCCGAGCAAGTGGAATAAGCTGGAGGCCGAGGATATACGCTCACTCGACGACGGACGCTGGCACAGTGCCGTCGTGACCGTCGACTCCGCCGGGACTCGGCTCTACGTCGATGGCTACCAGGTCTTCTGCGGTACCACCACGGCCTTCCTCAAGGACCTCCCCGGATTGACGCAGGCGATACTGGGCCAGGGCGACAGTCCAGAGATCACCGCGTTCAGGGTGCGCCCAGAGGTGCTGACCTCGCGGGAGGTCCTGGCCCTGTCACGGCGCGTGCAGCCACTGGTCGAGTTCGCCGCCAACCGTCTGAGCCCCTACGACGTCACCCGCTTTTGCCACGCCCGGCACGGCTCGGTCTGGTTGCGCTTCCGGGTGCGTGGTCGCATGCAGCAAGGAGCCCTACTCGCGGCCAGCGGGCTCGGGCGAGAGCAGCTCTCCGTGACGGTGGGGCCGGAGGGGATCACTTACACCTGCGTGAGCGCGACGGGCGAACGCAGGGAGGTCCAAGCCGACGGTGCGTGGAGTGATGGCGATTGGCACGAGGTCGTGGTCACCGTGGGGCACGGTGCCGTCGACCTCTACGTCGATGGATTCCGCGAGAAGCACGCTCCCGGCGAGTTCTTCCTCGGCGAGGTCGAAGGGCTCGACGAGATCGTCGTCGGCCAGGACTGCGATGGCGTGCGCCTGTCCGGAGAGGTGCAGCGTGCGGGTCTCTACGACTACGCCCTCAGCGACGCCCAGATCAAGCGTCTGTGCGAGATCGAGCCGATCGAGACCGATGCGCTCTTCGACCGGGGCTACCGCGGCTCTGCGTCCTACCGGATCCCGTCCCTCCTGACCCTGACCTCAGGCACCATCCTGGCCGGGGCGGACCAGCGCGTCTCCAGTGCCAACGACTCTCCCAACGACATCAACTTCGTCGTGCGCCGATCCCTCGACGGAGGGCGGAGCTGGGAACCGGTGCGCACCGTGATCGACTGCCCGGGAAGCGGAGAGGACGCCTCGTCGGTGATCGACTCCTGCATGGTTCAGGATCCGCACACGGGGAGGATCCACGTTCTCATCGATCACTTCCCCGGCGGGATAGGGCAGCCCAACTGCTGGGCATCGACCGGATTCGATGAGCAGGGGCGAAGGCTCCTGCGGGACCTTGACGACGGACGCTACGTCGTTGAGGCGGACGGGAAGGTGACGACGATCGACGGGCAGGCCACCGAGTTCCGGATCGAGGATGACGGAACCGTGCTCCGCGACGGCCACCCGGCCGGGAACTTCGAGCTGGCCCCCGGTGCGGACCCGGCCGAGAGCCTCCTGGCCATCCCCACCAGCTACTTGCAGATCGCCCATTCCGACGATGACGGTGTCACATGGAGCAAACCGCGGGATCTCAACCCCCAGCTGAAGCAGCCGTGGATGAGATTCCTGGGCACCTGCCCGGGCAACGGCATCGCCCTACGCCACGGTCCCCGTCCCGGACGCCTCGTAGTACCCCTCTACTTCAACAATGACGGCAACTGGTTGGCGATGTGCGCCACCGTGGCCTACTCCGACGACCACGGCGAGACCTGGAACCTGGGACACGGCCCCAACGACGGCAGGCGGACTCCCGATGGAGAGCTCGACCCGCGGACCTTCGTCGATGAGACCTGGTCCCTGCACGAGGCCGCAGTCGTGGAGCGTCGGGACGGAACGCTCGTGCTGTACATGCGCAACCAGCATCCGTGCGGCCGTGTCGCCGTCTCCGAGTCCCATGACGCGGGGCAGACCTGGGGGCCGATCGACTTCGATGAGGATCTTCCCGAGATCTGGTGCCAACCCAACGCCATCTGCCTGCCCTCGGCCGAGGGGGAGGACCGCATCGTCTTCGCCAACGCCTCGCTCATGCTCCCGTTTCGAGGGTGCGGTGTCATTCGACTCAGCCTTGACGGAGGACGCACCTGGAGGCGCTCACGGACCTTCAACCCCGGTCACTACGTCTACCAGTGCATGTGCGCGCTGCCCGACGGAAGAATCGGGATCCTCTGGGAGAACGAGTGCCAGGGCCTCTACTTCTCGCGCATTCCCCTGAGCTGGTTCGACGCCGATGTCGAATCCATCGAGCCGCACACCACCGCGGATCAGGACGGGCGCTTATGAAGCCAACGCCTCGATCCGTCTCACACCGCTCAACCATCCCCATTCCATCGCCCGTTCAAAGGAGAACCGTCATGACCCCGTCCACCCCCGTCCCGTCCCACCCATCGCCAGCCTTCAACCGTCGCAGCTTCATGATCCTTGGAGGCGTCGGAATCTGCGGGGCGCTCGCCGCATGCGGCGGCCAGAGCTCCTCGGAGGATGAGGAGACCGGACCGCTGCGCGGAACGGTCACCATGTGGTCGTCCTTCACCCAGGGACCGCGTGCCGACTGGATGAAGAAGATGGCCGAGGAGTTCCACACCAAGAACCCGGATGTCACCGTCAAGATCGAGCAGTTCTCCTGGTCCGAGTTCAACACCAAGTGGACCACCGGATTGACCGCCGGACAGGTGCCGGACATCTCCACCGCGCTGCCCAACAACGTCGTGGAGATGATCAACTCCGAGGCCCTGGTTCCGCTCGACAAGGTCATCGACTCCATCGGCCGCGACCGCTTCCCCAAGCCGGCGCTCGCCGAGGGGCAATCGGACGGAAAGTCCTACTCGGTACCCATCTACTCCCACGCTCAGGTCATGTGGTACCGCACGGATGTCCTGCAGTCCAAGGGGCTGTCGGTTCCGACGACCTGGGATGAGCTGGCCACTGCGGCCAAGGCGATCGGAAAATCTGATGACCTCTACGGGCTCTCCGTGCCCCTGGGAACGGGAGACATGCTGGGGGCCCGCTACCTCAACTTCTACGTCCGTTCCGCGGGCCAGAGACTGCTCAAGGACGACGGTACGGCGAACCTGACCTCCGAGCCGGCCCTGAACGGCATCAAGTACTGGACGGACCTGTACAAGTCGGTCTCCCCGGAGGGGTCGCTCGACTACGCGGTCCTCGATCAGGCGACGCTCTTCTACCAGGGCAAGACCGCCTTCGACTTCAACTCCGGATTCCATATCTCCGGGGTGGCCACCAACCGCCCCGATCTGGTCGACTCCATCGCCGCGGCGCCGCTTCCCAGGATAAAGGCCACCGACCCGGTCAACTACCCGGCCGAGGTGTCGAACGTGCCCCTGGTGGTGTGGGAGGCATCCAAGGTCAAGCGGGAGGCCAAGGCCTTCCTGGAGTTCCTATTCACCAAGGACAAGTACATTGAGTTCCTCCACTCGGTTCCCGGCGGGATGCTGCCCGTTCTCAGCGATATCTCGCAGGACTCCACTTACCTGGGTAATGAGACTATCCAGAAGTACTCGGACTCGATCAAAGTGATCCAGGATCAGGTCGACGTCGGCAGCGCGATCGGGATGGAGAAGGGGCCGCTCGTCCAGGCCGGTGTACTCACCGGCCAGGGCCTCATCGAGAAGATGTACCACTCGATCATCATCGACGGGAGCGACGTCGAGACCGCCGCCAAGGACTGCGAGAAGAAGCTCAATGAGGCGTTCAAGGCCGCAGGAGCCAGCATCAAGTGAGTCGGTGCAGTGGCGGGGCCGGGATCTCGTCCCCGCCACCCAGTCCGAAAGGTGAACTCATGACACGTATCAAACGAATGAATTGGACGGGCGTCTGCTTCGTAGCACCGTCGATGATCGTCGTTCTTGCCCTGCTGATATACCCGGTCCTCTCAAGCATCTGGTATTCCTTCACGGACAAGAACCTCTTACGCACCAGCTACCATGTGGTGGGACTCTCCAACTACACCGACCTGCTCGGATCCTCCAGCTTCTGGAACGCATTCGGAGTGTCGATTAAATGGACCGCCGCCTCGATCGCCGGTCAGCTCGCAGTGGGCATGATACTGGCTCTCGCGCTGGACCGGGTCCCACGTGGATCAGGGCTGTTCCGAACGCTCCTCATTGTCCCCTGGGCGTTTCCGGCCATTATCACTGCATTCGCCTGGAAGTGGATCCTCAATGACGTCTATGGATTCCTTCCCAATCTCCTGACGTCTCTCGGTCTGACCGATAAAAACACGGCATTGCTGGGCAACCCCACGACGACCTTCTGGATCGCACTGTTCATCAACATCTGGTTCGGCGCGCCGATGTTCATGGTGAATATTCTCTCCGCCCTCAAGACCATTCCCCAGGAGCAGTATGAGGCCGCGATGGTGGACGGCGCCTCCGGATGGCAGAGATTCAGATTCATCACGCTGACACATATTCGCGAGGTCATCGGGCTGCTGGTCATCCTGCGCACCATCTGGATCTTCAACAACTTCGACATGCTCTTCCTCTTGACGGGAGGAGGCCCGGGGGAGAGGACCACGACACTGCCGATCTTCGCCTACCAGGAGGGCTGGAACCTGCGCCAGCTCGGTGTCGCCTCCACGGTGACGATCCTGCTGCTCATCTTCCTGCTGGTTCTGGCCTTCGCCGCCTTCAGGATGCTCAACCGCTGGGAAAAGGAAAGGGGCTGAATCATGCGACGCGCTGGTCGTAGTCCGTGGGGTACGGTATGCGTGTACCTCCTCCTCATCGTCGCTGCCTTCATTGCGGTGTTCCCACTCGTGTGGGTCATCTCCTCATCTTTCAAGACCTCTCATGAGCTCGCGCAGAACCCGCTGCAGCTGTTCTCGAGCTCGCCGACGCTCGAGCACTACCGCAAGGTAATTCAGGAGATCGGGTTCCTGACGAATCTGAAGAACTCGCTGTTGATCGCGGGCTGCTCGACAGTCATCGCTGTCGTGGTCTCCATGCTTGGCGCTTACGGGATCGTGAGATTCTTCCCGCGCGTCGGCAGGCAGCTGACCAAGATCCTCATTGGAACCTATATGTTCCCGCCGATTCTGCTCGCCATCCCATACACCATCACCATGGTCAAGCTCGGGCTCATGAACAGTTATATCGGTCTGATCATCGCCTATCTCTCGTTCTCGATCCCCTATGCGATCTGGATGCTCATCGGGTTCTTCCAGACGGTTCCCATCGGGGTGGAGGAGGCGGCCGCCGTTGATGGGGCAAGTCGCTTCAGGGTGTTCTGGCAGATCTCGGTGCCCATCATCCTCCCAGGGATCGTGGCAACTGCTGTGTACACCTTCATCAATACCTTCAACGAGTTCCTCTATGCGCTCCTGTTCATCACCGAGTCGGACAGGATGCCCGTCGCAGTCGGCCTCTACTCTCTCCAGGGGTCGGAGGTTCTCGACTGGGGAGCCATGATGGCTGCTTCCGTGATCGTGATCGTCCCCTCGGTCGTTTTCTTCATGGTCATTCAGAGGCACATCTCGGGCGGACTCTCGGAAGGCTCTGTCAAGTAGCCCCTCCTGCGGCCCGCCCCCCAGTCCCGCCTCTTGCCGCCCCGATGCCTACGACGCAGGTGATCGCGCGTCGTACGCACCGGGGTGGCGCGGAGCGGGGACATCTGCAACAATATCCATCGACGTCAGATGTCAGACGTCCGATAACCTTTCAATGAAGAGAGACACCACATGGACAACCGTTTCACCGGCGTCATCCCGCCGGTTGTCACCCCTTTCACCGCCGAGGGCGAGGTCGATCTCGACAGCCTGGACAAGGTCGTTGAGCACCTCATCGTCGGGGGTGTCGATGGCCTGTTCGCCCTGGGGTCCTCAGGAGAGGTCGCCTACCTCACCGATTCCCAGCGCGACGCCGTCATTGAGCGCGTCGTCAAGAAGGCCGCGGGCCGGGTACCGGTGCTCGCAGGGGCCATTGACACCACCGCCCACCGCGTCATCGACCAGGCACGGCGCGCCGTTGCGCTCGGGGCCCAAGCCATCGTGGCCACCTGCCCCTTCTACGCGCTCAACGACGCCGAAGAGATCAAGGCCCACTTCCGCGCCATTGCCGCGGCCATCGACGTCCCCGTCTTCGCATACGACGTGCCCGTGCGTCTGGGCGGCGCCAAGCTCGGCCGGGACCTGCTTGTCGAACTGGGCAAGGAGGGCGTCATCGCCGGTGTCAAGGACTCCTCCGGCAACGACGTCGCCTTCCGCAGGCTCGTCGCAGCCAACGAGGCCGCAGGGCACCCGCTGGCGCTCCTGACCGGCCACGAGTGCGTCGTCGACGGCATGCTCCTCCTGGGCGCCGACGGACTCGTCCCCGGCTACGGCAATGTGGACCCGGTCCGCTACGCCGAGATGTGGAGGGCCTCTCGCGAAGGCGAGTGGGAGAAGGTGCGTCGTATCCAGGACGAGATCTGCGCGGGCTTCGAGATCGTCTTCGTGCCCCAGGGACGCTCCGCCGACGCCACCGGCATTGGCGCCTTCAAGACCGCGATGGAGGCGATCGGAATCATCGCCACCAACGAGATGGCGTTCCCGGTCAAGGCGCTCGAGGGCGAGACCAAGGACGCGGTCCTTGAGATCGTCAGGGCACAGGGTCTGATCTGAAATCCCGGCCCTGGAGCCCCGGCGGATACGTGCCCGCCGCCCCTCGCCACGACGAGGGGCGGCGCACAGCCGCCGGCTGCCACGGCCGGCATGCGGCCGGGCGCGCTCCGGCGGCCTCGAGCAGCATTCGCCCCGCGGACCATCGGTCCCCTTCCTTAAGAATCAGTGCACCCGTGCCGCACACCATTTTGGAGAGCCCCATGAGCCAGGATGTCCTCTCATCCACCCCCTTGAACCCCGCGCCCCCCGATGCGGTTCCGCTCGTGGTCGGACTCGATCTCGGCGGCACCAAGATGGCCGCGGCCCTGGTGGGCGCCGATGGGGCTCTGCAAGGGCCGGTGGCTTCCTGCCCGACCCCGGCCCACGACGGCCCGGCCGCCATGCTCGACTCCATCAGCGTCCTCGTGCAGGAGGTCGTCGCGGCGGGCGCCCGCCGGGCTCCAGCCAGAGCCGTGCCGATCACGGCGGTCGGCATCGGCACCGCCGGCGTCGTCGACGTCGAGCGCGGAACGATCCTGTCCGCCACCGACGCCATCACCGGTTGGGCCGGAACGAGCGTCGCCGCAGGTGTGCGGGAAAGGCTTGCCGCCGCGGGTCTGGGAGAGCTGCCGGTCCACGTCGAGAACGACGTCGATGCCTACGCCGCCGGAGAGGCGTGGCTCGGTGCCGGCGCCGGGGCCGAGGTCGTCCTCATGGTGGCGGTGGGCACCGGCGTCGGCGGGGCCCTCGTCATCGAGGGGCGAACCCGCAGAGGCGCTCACCACGTCGCCGGCGAGATCGGTCACGTGCCCGTTCCTGGCGCGCAGGGCGAGCCCTGCACCTGCGGCAGGCCGGGACATCTCGAGGGCGTCGCCGCCGGCCCGCAGATCCACCGCCGATACCTGGCCAAAGGGGGAGACCCGGATGTCCCCGACGCCCGCGAGGTGGAGAGGCGCGCAGCCGCGGGAGACCGCATCGCCCAGGGGGTCTACCGCGACTCGGCGGTCTGCCTGGGCAGGGCTCTGGCGGGCCTGGTCACCGTCATCGACCCCGACGTCGTGGTCGTCTCCGGCGGTCTGGCCCGAGCTGGCGACCTGTGGTGGGGGCCCCTGAGACGGACTTTCGCCGCAGAGATCATCGACCCCCTGGCGTCCATCAAGATCATTCCCGCCACCCTGGGGACCACCGCGCCGATCGTCGGCGCGGCCCGTGGGGCCCTCGCCCTGGCCGAGAACTAACGACAACCATCGCCCTAAGGCGACATCAGACAGGACAGACTAATGACCGATCAGTCACCATCGCACTCGTTCACCGACGAGCAGGCCGCCTCCGCGGGTCTCCATCCCGTTCTGGAGCGCCTGCGGGGAGGACTTATCGCCTCCGCCCAGGCCTATCCGGGGGAGCCAATGCGCGACCCCCGCACTATGGACGAAGTGGCCCAGGCCTGCGTGGCAGGCGGCGCCGTCGGCATCCGCGCACAGGGACTGGCGGATCTGGCCCTCATCTGCCAGCACGTCGACGTGCCCGTTATCGGCTTGTGGAAGGAGGGGCACGAAGGAGTCTTCATCACCCCCACCCTCACCCACGCCATCGCCGTGGCCGCCACTGGGAGCCAGATCGTGGCGCTGGACGGCACTCGGCGACCCCGTCCCGACGGACTGAGCCTCGCCCAGACCGTTGAGGGCCTCCGACAGGCCCGCCCCGAGGTCCTCATCATGGCCGACTGCGGGTCCCTGGACGATGCCAAGGCCGCACAGGACGCAGGGGTCGACGTCCTGGGGACCACCCTGGCGGGCTACACCGGGGAGCGACCCAAGACCGAGGGCCCCGACCTCGAGCTCGTCGACCAGGTCGCCGGTATTGCGGAGATTCCGCTCGTCGTCGAAGGGCGGGTCCACACCCCCGCGCAGGCGGCGGCCGCCATGGAGCATGGTGCCTTCGCCGTCGTCGTCGGTACCGCGATCACTCACCCGACCACTATCACGTCGTGGTTCGCAGGTGCCCTGCCCGGCGCTCTGAGGAAGGGGTGACCGGAAGGGCCCGCAGAACGGCGTCGTTCCGCGGCTTGCTCCGTATGTGACGGATGTGACTGATGGGGTGCGAATGTGCGAATTGTTACTCGCTATCCAGCGCGACACTCCGGTCTGACCTGACAAACCCAAGGTTTTATGCGTAGCGTTGCCAGAAGTGGCACCACACAAGGGTGTCCGTCCACGATCGAGAGGGAAGACATGTCCGTCAACCGCACCGAGCTCATCGCCGCCATCGCCGAGAAGGCCGGCCTGACCAAGACCGACGCCGACGCCTTCCTGGGAGCCTTCCAGGATGTCCTCGTTGAGAACGTCGCCAAGGGTGAGGCCGTGAAGATCACCGGCCTCATGGGTATCGAGCGCGTCGAGCGTGCCGCACGCACCGGCCGTAACCCCCGCACCGGTGAGGAGATCCAGATCCCCGCCGGCTACGGTGTCAAGGTCACCGTCGGCTCCTCGCTGAAGAAGGCTGTCGCCGAGTGATACGTGGGGCCGTGCCCCTGATGTCCTGATTCCGGTCCGTCGCTGCCCAGACGCGCAGTGGCGGACCGGAATCGTTCTAAGTGCTTCTGATATGCCCTGGTGCTCGATCCTCGCGCAGGATGCCATGGCCGGTATGCCACTGATGATGCTCAGGGGACGGTGCCGCGGGAGGAGGCGGGAATCTCCGATCTCCTCCTGTCGATGGAGGTCTGAACAAGCGGACGTTCTTACAGTGGAAACATGTCTGCTTTCACGTCCGCAGAGAATCAGCCCGACGGCTCTCCCACAGTCGGCGCGCTGGCCGGGGCCCCGCCCAGTCCCGCCTCCGTACCGGCGCTCCAGCTGGTGGAACTGGTCAAGACCTTCGATCGCAAAGTCGCGGTGGATCGGCTGAGCCTCGACATCCCCGTCTCCAGCTTCTACGGCATCGTCGGCCCCAACGGGGCCGGGAAGACAACCAGCCTGTCGATGGCCACCGGCCTGCTGCGTCCCGATGCCGGTCGGGCACTGGTCCACGGCGTCGACGTATGGGCCGAACCGCTACGGGCCAAGGCTCTTCTGGGAGTTCTGCCCGACGGCCTGCGAACCTTCGACCGTCTCAACGGTCTTGAGCTCGTCACCTACTCCGGCCTCCTGCGCGGGCTCGAGCGCGACGTCGTCGTGCCCCGGGCAACCGAGCTGGTCAAGGTTCTGGGGCTGTGGGAGGCCGGCACCACACTGGTGGCCGACTACTCGGCGGGTATGCGAAAGAAGGTTCACCTGGCCTGCGCCATGGTGCACTCGCCCTCCATCCTGGTCCTGGATGAGCCCTTCGAGGCCGTTGACCCGATTTCGGCGCAGACGATTCAGGCGATTCTGCGGGACTACGCCGCTGCCGGAGGAACCGTGGTTATTTCCAGCCACGTCATGGCCACTGTGCAGCGCCTGTGCGACCACGTGGCCATTATCAACGCCGGCCGAGTCGTCGTTGCGGGGACGACGGAGCAGGTCGCCGCCGGGGCCGACCTCGAGCAGCGCTTCACCGAGCTGGTGGGGGCCCAGGTGCGAACGGAGGGGCTGTCATGGTTGCGACCCTCATCAAGCTGAAATGGCGTCTGACCCTCAACGCCTTGACCAAGAACGTCTGGGCCATCGTCGGAACCGTGTTGGGAGTCCTGTACGGGCTGGGAGCCCTCGCCATGGTGCTGGCCGGCGCCGTCGGGCTGGGGCTGAGCGCCGATCCCCGTGTGGCTGCGCTGGTGCTCGGCTCCCTCGGGGCGCTGCTGGTGGTCGGCTGGGCGCTGGTGCCGCTGCTCGTCACCGGGGTCGACTCAACCCTGGATCCCCGAGCCATGGCCGCCTGGACCGCTCCGTCCCGAGGGCTGGCCGCCGGGCTGCTGGCCGCAGGAATCCTTGGCATCCCCGGCTGCCTGACGGCAGTCGTCTGTCTCGTCCCGGTTCTCACCTGGCTGGTGGCGGGCCGGTTCTTAGCGGCGCTTCTGGCGCTGCTGTGCGCTCCGGCTGCTCTGGCCACCTGCGTCATCGTCTCCCGCATCGTAGTGACGGCCGCGGGCATCTCCTCCTCCCGTCGCGGACGAGAGACGACGGCGATCATCGCCTTCCTGACCTTCCTGGCGGCCACGCAGCTTCCCAACCTCCTTCCCAGGCTCATCGGGGACGACATCGCCGGCTCCCTCGAGCGGCTCCAAGCCGTTGCCCGAGCACTGGGACTGACCCCCTTCGGCTGGGCCTTCGCCGCTCCCGGGCTCATGGCCACCGGTTCGGTGCTGCCTGCTCTGGCTCTGACGGTCGGGTCCTGGATCATTCCCGTGGCCCTGCTTCCCCTGTGGCAACGCGTGGTGGGCAGGGTGATGACCTCTCCGGGGACATCGCAGACTCGCACGCGCGCCTACTCCTCGCATAGCGCAGACGGGCACTGCGATCCGCAGGCCGAAGACCAGATCGACGTCCTCCCCTGGGCCCGTAGACTCGGCTCCCTGATACCGCGGCCCGCAGCCGCCGTGGCGGCCCGCAGTCTGCGCTACTGGCGCACCGATCCCAGGTATCTGGTCCAGTTCCTGGCCGTCCTGCTCATGCCGGTGGTCCTCGTCCTGGTTCCCGCTCTCAACTCCAGTCGACTCGTCTTCACCATCGACGGGCATCGGATGGAGACCGGCTTCGCCATCGGCCACGCCCCGGCCATGCTGCTGTTCATGGCGCCCTCTCTGGCCGTGTTCGTGGGCTGGGCGATCCATGACGACCTGGGTATGGACTCCACCGCGCTGTGGAGTCATATCAGCGCCGGGATCAATGGAGCGCACGACCGCCTGGGACGGGTTGTCGGAGCGGCTCTGTGGCAGGTCCCCATGCTGCTCGCCGTCGAGGCGCTCATGAGTCTGTGGACCGGCCGCTGGGAGACGCTTCCGGCCGTCACCGGCGCCTGTCTGGCCCTCTACGGCTGTGCGCTGGCGTGG
This sequence comes from Actinomyces johnsonii, assembly GCF_006546835.1. Classification (GTDB taxonomy): domain Bacteria; phylum Actinomycetota; class Actinomycetes; order Actinomycetales; family Actinomycetaceae; genus Actinomyces; species Actinomyces johnsonii. The sequence goes on from NZ_VICB01000024.1 coordinate 18,431, forward strand.
TCCTGCCTCACCAGTGTCCTCTTGCCCTATGAGACAGTGGCTCCCGGAGACAGCCCCATGCGCTCGCGGACTTCGGGAACGGCTTTTCTCGCTGCGATCATCCAGATGGTGGCGATCCTGGTTCTCCTGGCCGTCTGCTCACCCGTCCTGGGGGCGGCGATCTACGGCGTCGTCTGGGACTCGCAGTGGTGGGGGTGGGGCGCGCTCGGCCTGGGGATCGTCTGGTGCGCTCTGACGCTCTGGGGAGGCATTGTCTTCGGGGGGCGGCTGCTGGACCGGCGCGGTCCCCAGGTTCTTGCAGTGATCCACACGTGGTCGGGGCACGCTCAGCCGGTGTGATCATGGCAGTCACACCGTCATAGGCTGATCGATTCTGACAAATCGGGATAGGATTGCTGTAAAGTCGCTCAAGAATGTAGCGGCTCACAGAGGTCAGTAGACTCAGAACACCTAGTCGTTATGTCAGAGAGGACATCACCGTGCAGCTTGTCATTCTGGACTCCGCTCAGGCACTCGCACAGCGGGCGGCCGACGAGATCGAGGCGCTGCTGACGGACAAACCGGCAGCCGTACTGGGGACCGCCACCGGGTCCTCACCCCTGCCCCTGTATGATGAGCTCGCCGCTCGCTGCGCCGCCGGACGCATCAGCTTCGCCGAGGTCACAGGCTTCATGCTCGACGAGTACGTCGGCCTGCATGCCGGGCACCCGGAGCGCTACGCCACCTTCATGGAGACCAACCTGCGCTCCCGCGTCGACATGCGTCCCGGTGCCCTGCACGGACCGGACGCGCTGAGTGAGGATCTTGAGGCGGCCTGCCGGGACTACGAGGCGCAGATGGCGGCCGCCGGCTACTGCGACTTGCAGATCCTCGGCATCGGCTCCGACGGGCACATCGGATTCAACGAGCCCGGTGGCGCCCTCGACTCGCGCACGCACGTCGGCGAGCTCCACGAGCAGACCCGCCGAGACAACGCCCGCTTCTTCGACGGCGACGTCGACGCGGTCCCCACCCACTGCATCACCCAGGGGCTGGCCACCATCATGGAGGCCCGCAAGCTCGTCCTCATCGCCACCGGAGAGGGCAAGGCTGAGGCCATTGCCCAGCTCGTGGAGGGCGAGGTGAGCCCCGAGTGGCCGGCCACCGTCATGCAGCGCCACGACGACGCCCTGGTGCTGGTCGACCCCGCGGCCGCCAGCAGGCTCACGTCCAAGCACTGACAGAGTCGTCGAGTATCTCAGGGAGAGCCTCCCCACAGACTCAGAATGGGGTGGGCGACTGCCGTTGTACCCCGTCCGACCTACACTGGGCGGCATGACAGACGTCCTCGCCAGTGCTGATCCAGGATCGCCCGGAGCTCCGACCGACCCGGCCTCCGAGCCCACGCAGGGCGTCGGTACGGCCGTCCTGGAGCGCGAGGAGCTCCAGTCGACCGACGACGGCGATGCGGACCGCTTCGCCCACTACGTCCGCAAGGACAAGATCGCTGCGGCCGCCGTCACCGGGCGCCCCGTCGTCGCCCTGTGCGGCAAGGTATGGACGCCCGGGCGCGACCCGTCGAAGTACCCGGTGTGTCCCACCTGCAAGTCCATCTACGAGGAGATGCGCAGTGGGGGCGACTCCGACGGTGGCAAGGGCCCCCGTTTCCCCCGCTTCCCGTTCGGGCGAGGCGGTCGGTGAACGCCGCCCGCGGCGGCCAGGCGACCCACCCCGCCCCGACGCGAGTCTCGACGTCGGCGGCCCAGAACCTCCCTCCGGCCTACCCGCGTCGCGCCGCCTGGGGAACGGCCGGGTCACTGCGCGCCTGGCAGGCCGCGGCCCTGGGGCAGTACCTGGAGGCGATGCCCCAGGACTTCCTGGCCGTGGCCACACCCGGAGCGGGAAAGACGACCTTCGCGCTGCGGGTGGCCACCGAGCTGCTCAGCTCCTGCGACGTCCACAAGGTGACGATCGTCTGCCCCACCGAGCACCTCAAGTACCAGTGGGCCGAGGCGGCCGCCCGTGTCGGTATCCACATCGACCCCTCCTACTCCAACTCCCAGGGGGCGCTTGGATCGCGCTTCGACGGCGTCGCCCTGACCTACGCGCAGGTGGCCGCCAACGCCAACCTGCACCGCGCCCGCACCGACCAGGCCCGTACCCTCGTCATCCTCGACGAGATCCACCACGGCGGGGACGCCCTGAGCTGGGGGGACGCGATCCGCGAGGCCTTCACCCCGGCGCGTCGGCGGCTCGCCCTGACTGGGACGCCCTTCCGCTCCGATACCTCCCCGATTCCATTCGTGCGCTACCAGGAGGACGCCTCCGGTTCGAAGCGCTCCCAGGCGGATTACTCCTACGGCTACTCCGACGCGCTGCGAGACGGCGTCGTGCGCCCGGTGATGTTCATGTCCTACTCGGGCCAGATGCGGTGGCGCACCAAGGCGGGCGATGAGGTCGCGGCCCGTCTGGGCGAGCCCCTCACCAAGGACATGGAGGCTCAGGCCTGGCGCACCGCGCTCGACCCTGCGGGGGAGTGGATCCCCGCGGTCCTGGCCGCCGCCGACCAGCGCCTGACCGAGGTGCGTCGCCAGGTACCCGATGCCGGAGCCCTCGTCATCGCCTCCGACCAGGCCAAAGCCCGGGCCTATGCCAAGCAACTGCGCGCCATCACCGGCCAGGCCCCCACCGTGGTCCTCTCCGACGACAACGGCGCCTCCAGCCGTATCGAGGCCTTCTCCGCCTCCACCGACCGCTGGCTGGTGGCCGTGCGCATGGTCTCCGAAGGGGTGGACGTCCCCCGGCTCGCCGTGGGCGTCTACGCCACCTCAACCTCCACCCCGCTGTTCTTCGCCCAGGCTGTGGGGCGCTTCGTGCGCTCGCGGGCCCGCGGCGAGACCGCCTCGGTCTTCCTCCCCTCGGTCACGCCCCTGCTGGCTCTGGCCGGTGAGATGGAGGTGGCCCGCGACCACATCCTGCGCCGTCCCGACTCGGCGGCGCAGGAGGATGCCCTGTTCAGCCCCGAGGACAAGCTGCTCGCCGAGGCCAACAAGACTGAGAGCGCCTCGGCCGATCTGCTGCCCGGCTTCGAGGCCATGGACAGCCAGGCCGAGTTCGACCGTGTCCTCTTCGACGGCGGCGAGTTCGGGACCGGCGCCATGGTCGGCAGCATCGAGGAGCAGGAGTACCTGGGGCTGCCGGGGCTGCTGGAGCCCGAGCAGGTGACCGCTCTGCTGCGCCAGCGCCAGGACAAGCAGATCGCTTCCCAGAAGAAGCAGGATGCCGCTGCGGCTCAGAGACGGAAGAACTCGGGTGTCGACGACGCCAGGCGCCGGGCGGCGGCCCGTAAGGAGCTCTCCCAGCTGGTGGCCGCCTGGGCCCGCCGCTCGAGCCAGCCGCACGGCGTCGTCCACAACGAGCTTCGGCGCGTGTGCGGGGGACCCGAAGTGGCGGCCGCCTCCACCGAGGAGATCGAGAAGCGCATCCAGACTCTGCGGCGCTGGTTCGTCGGCAAGCGCTGACCCACCTGAGGTGGCCAGGTGCGGACGTGGATCCGCCCTGGTGTCCTCTCGGACGGCTCAGCGCCGGGTAGCGCCTCGCCCGTTGAGGTCGACGTGGCGGGTCGACAGCGCCGACTCGCCGTCGCTCAGTCGCCAGGCGTCATAGGGCAGTTCAGCACGGGACGCTCTGTGCCGCTCCGCTGCCGCGTTCAGAGCCTCCTTGCCGCGATGCTCTTCAATGATCCTGCCCTCATCAACCAGGAGCACCTGGAGCGGCCTGGCTCCGGCCTCATCCAGCGCCGCCAGTCCCTGCTCGCGCGAGCTGCTGGAGACCACCAGCTCCTCGGCCGCCGTGCCCCCAGCGGCGAGGGCGCGACCGGCCCACTTACGGCCTCCTACAGTGGACTTGCCGCCCGAGGAGAACTTGGCGACCTCCTCCATGGTGCCGTCGGCGCCCTCGCGCTCCACCAACTTGTAGACGAGCGCGGCAGTCGGACGCCCCGATCCGGTGACGAGTTTGGTGCCCACGCCGTAGGAGTCCACGGGGGCCGCTCCCAGCGCGGCGATGGCGTGTTCGTCCAGGTCGTTGGTCACGGTGATCTTCGTCCTCGTCGCGCCCAGGGAATCGAGCTGGGCGCGCACCTTGAAGGCCTCGGCCACCAGGTCTCCGGAGTCCAACCGCACCGCCCCGAGCTCTCCGCCGGCCGCCCTGGCCGCCTTGACGGCCCGCTCCACGCCGGTGGCGATGTCGTAGGTGTCCACCAGGATCGTGGTGCCCGGGCCGAGACTGGCCACCTGCGCGGCGAAGGCCTCCTCCTCTGTGTCGTGCAGAAGGGTGAAAGAGTGCGCCGAGGTTCCTACCGTGGGGATTCCGTAGAGCAGCCCCGCCTCCAGGTTGCTCGTTCCCACGAAGCCGCCGACCACCGAGGCCCGGGCCGCGGCGACGGCCGCCAGTTCGTGGGCGCGGCGGGCGCCGAAATCCACGCAAGGGCGCCCGTGGGCGGCGATCGTCATACGGGATGCGGCTGCGGCGACGGCGCAGTCGTAGTTGTAGATTGACAGGGCCAGGGTCTCCAGGATGCATGCCTCGGCGAAGGTGCCCTCGACGGTCAGCAGCGGGGAACCGGCGAAGTAGCACTCGCCCTCGGCGTAGCCTCGGATCGTTCCGGTGAAGCGGTAGTTGCGCAGGAAGTCCAGAGTCTCGTCATTGACGACCCCGGTGTGGTGCAGGAAATCGATCTGGCCGGGAGTGAAGGTGAAGGCTTCGATGGCGTCCAGCAATCGACCGGTGCCGGCAACGACTCCGAAACGTCGTGATGCGGGAAGCCTGCGGCCGAAGAGCTCGAAGACGCTGCGTCTCAGGGCAGTGCCGGACTCCAGTGCTCCCTGAAGCATGGTGAGCTCATACATATCGGTCAGCAACGATGTCGAGGCTGCGGAAGCCGCGGACACGTCGACAGGGGCTGTAGAAGCAACAGTGGATCTGGCGGTGGGCGTGTAGTCGTTCACGGGAACAACCTATCGCGGCACGGAGCGGAGGCCACCTGTCGTCGGTCCGCCGTTGGTCAATCATCGGTGGTTTTTGGGAAGGTGACTGGCGGATCACCGACCTCATATTGCCGGGGCGCCGTTACCCTGGTGGCATGAGCGCCTCGCTGCCCGTCGCCGAACCGGAGATCCTGGAGGAGTCTTGTGCCCGCGCTCAGCGCCTGTGGTGCACCGTGGTTCATGACGATCCGGTCAACACGATGAGTTATGTGACTTGGGTCTTCCACTCCTACTTCGGCTTCTCTCTGCCCGTGGCTGAGGCTCGCATGATGCAGGTGCACACCACCGGCCGCGCCGTCGTCTCCCGGGGCGCCCGCGAGCGCATGGAGATCGACGTGACCGCGATGCACGGCTATGGTCTGCGCGCCACGATCGAGCCTTTAGGCGACGACGGCGAGGGCTCCGCGAGCGATGCTGCAGGAGGACAGTGATGCGAGCCTTTCGTCGGGTCTCCCAGGGACTGGCCTGCGGTCTCGATGACTGGGAGCGAGAGATCTTGGCCCGGTTGGCCCTTGAGGTCAGGGCCCTCCTCCAAGCGGATGACTCCGTTCACGAGGACGCGGACGACTCGGTCGCCGCTTCGCCGTCGTCCCGTGCCGATCCGGGGCGCCCGGGGGAGAGCGAGCGGGATCGCGAGGTCCTGGCGGCTCTCGACTTCGACGTTGATCCGCCCGCCAATCACGTTCACGCCGGCCGGCCGACTACGGATCCCGTCGTCGGCGTCCTGCTGCCGAAGGCATCCGAGGATCCCATCACCGCGATGGAGGTGAGCAGTCTGACCCGCGCACGGCTGCGGGGCGACAAGGTCGCCCGCCTGGTGCGGCTGGTTGCCGAGCTACGGGTGCCATCGGGCCCCGAGGCGACGGTGCTGGTGCCGCTGGGACAGGAGGCCGACTGGCTCGGTGCGATCAACGACATCCGCCTCGTGCTGGCTCAGCGCCTGGGGATCGAGTCGGCGCAGGACGCCGGGCACGTCCACGACATCGCCTTCCAGGAGGCCCCTGAGAGCGAGACTTCTCACGAGCAGTGGTACCGCGGTACAGCGCTCGTTTACGACATGGTCACCTGGTGGCAGGAATCACTGGTATCCGCGCTGTTCGGGGGCACAGGGCCCGCATAGTCTCGCTGTGTGAATGATGCTCCGATCGGGATGTTCGACTCTGGGGTCGGTGGCCTCACCGTCGCCCGTTCCGTCCTCGACCAGCTGCCCCACGAGCAGGTGCTCTACATCGGGGACACCGCCAACGGCCCCTACGGCCCCCGAGACATCGCCGAGGTCCGCTCCCTGGCCCTGAGCATCATGGACGAGCTCGTGGACCGCGGGGTCAAGCTGCTCGTCATCGCCTGCAACACTGCTTCCGCAGCCGTCCTGCACGATGCTCGCGAGCGCTACACCCTGGGTCGGGGCGTCCCGGTCATCGAGGTGATCCACCCTGCCGCGCGTACGGCTGCCCGGGTGACCCGCAACGGCAGGGTTGGTTTGATCGCCACCCGGGGGACGGTCGACTCGCGCGCCTATGACGATGCGCTTCAAGCCGTCCCCGGCGTCGAGCTCTTCTCCCAGGCCTGCCCGCGTTTCGTCGAGCTCGCCGAGCGGGGCGTGACCACCGGCGCCGAGGTTCTCGACGTCGCCGAGGAGTACCTCGCCCCCATCAAGGCGGCCGGTGTCGACACGCTCATCCTGGGATGCACCCACTACCCTCTGCTGGTGGGGCCGATATCCTACGTGATGGGGGAGGACGTGCCCTTGGTGACCTCCTCCGACGAGACCGCCAAGGATGTCTACCGGGCACTGGCCCGCAAGAACCTCCTTCGCGGATCAGACGCTCCTGAACCGCGCCATGACTTCCGCTCCACCGGTGACCCGGAGGCCTTCTCGGTGCTGGCCCGGCGCTTCCTCGGGCCCGAGGTCGCCGCCGTCGAGCGCATCGCCTTCGCCTCTTCCGAATCGGGCGCCCGCGCCGTGCCGTCCGACGTTTCCCCCCTTCCCGCCACCCTCCAAGGATCTGCATGAGACTCACGATTATCGGATGCTCCGGCTCCATGTCGGGTCCTCAGTCCCCGGCGTCCTGCTACCTGGTACAGGCCGACGGAGTCAATGCCGACGGCGCGCTGCGCACCTACTCGATCGTGCTGGACCTCGGGCCGGGATCGATGGGGCAGCTGCTGCGGCACCTCGATCCCGCCGAGCTCGACGCCATCGCGATCTCCCACTGCCACGCCGATCACATGGTCGACCTGGTGGGAATGCACGTCTACCGGCGCTGGTTGCCGACCGGGGCGCTGGGGCCGGTCGCCTGCCTGGGGCCCTCGGAGCTGCTGGAGCGTCTTCAGGGTGTTGACGGCGTGCCGCCGACCGAGCGCTACGCCACCGAGTTCGGTTTCGTCACCGCCGTGCCCGGCAGGTCCTACAGCGTGGGGCCCATGGTGATCTCACCCTTCGAGGCGCTCCATCCGGTGGAAGCCTACGGTTACCGGATCGAGGGGCCGAGCGAGGAGGATCCCTCACAGCGGGTCGACCTGGCCTTCACCGGCGACACCGACTCGTGTCAGAGCATGAGCGACATGGCCCGGGGTGTGGACCTCCTCCTGGCTGAGGCGGCCTTCGTCGAGGGCCGTGACACGGTGGGCGGAATGCACATGACCGGTCGTCGCGCCGGGGAGCTGGCCGCCCAGGCCGGTGCGGGTCACCTGGTCCTCACCCACATCCAGCCTTGGACCGATCCGGCCGTGCCCCTCAAGGAGGCCGCATCCGTCTACTCGGGCCCGTTGGAGGCGGCGACGGCGGACGCCGTCTGGGAGCTGTGAGCCCCGGCGGGCAGGACCGCCCCCCAAAGCAGCGGATGATCTCCTTCACCCCGGCTCTGCCCGACGGGACGGACTGTCCTTGGATCCGAGACCGGCGGACTCGCTGGTGGCTGGTGATTCCCGCGGATTTCGTGGCCGTGGCGCTCGTGGCCCTGTTCGGCGCCGCCTCGACGCACACGATGGGGCAGGTCGTCACCGCGCTGTGGCAGGTGGCTGTGGCGGTGGTCATCGCCTGGGGCGCTACCTGGTTCCTCCGACGTGGTCACCCCGATCATCTGGAGATGGCGCTACCCGAGGGGCTCATCGTCGTGGGACTCGTCTGGGTGACCTGGACCGCGCTGCGCTACCTGACAGCAGCGTTCGACGACGGCGCGGCCGTGGCTTCCTGGGCGGTGATGACAGGGACTTTCCTCCTGGTGTTCCTGGGAGGATGGCGATGGCTCTACGGCTACGTGCGCGCCCACGATTCTCTGATCCCCAAACCGTTGGAACGGCGCCTCGCCGAGCAGGAGCAGGACGGGCGTTAGTCTCTGCCAAGGGCAGCCCCTCGACTCCTTCCGACTCCGGGGCGCTCTCTTTACGGGGTGGCAACCCGGCCGTTCATACCTTGACGCCATGCACCACTCCTCCAAGCAGCGTCGATCACATCGGTGGATCGGCGCTCTGGTTGCCGTCGCCCTCCTCATGGGAGGAGTGGGCGGATTCCTCACTTATGCGCACCGGCACGAGGGGCGGGCTCCACGAGGCACCATGCTCATGGGACAGGACGTGTCCGGAATCGACCGGCAGACCCTGATCGCGCTCGTCTCCCAGAGGGCCGCATCAGCCTCACTGACGCTGAACGTCAAAGGAACCTCTACCACCGTTCCGATCTCCCAGATCGCCCGGGTCGACGCCCAGGCGACCGTGGAGGCCGCCGTGTCCGGAGCCGGATCGCCGATGGCCCACCTACGCGGCATCGTCAGGAAGCGGGAGGTGACGGTGCGGTACACGATCGACGAGGAAGCCCGTGCCGCGCTGGTATCCCAGCTGAGCAGCACGCTGCACGATCATGCCGTCGAGCCGACAGTGGCTTGGGATGAAGACGGCGGTGGTTTCATCGCCTCACCCGGAAGATCAGGTGACGGCATCGACCCCGATGACCTTGACTCGGTCCTCGATGCCGCCGTGCGCAAGCTCTCCGATCACACGGCGCCGCTGTCGATCCGCCGGACCGAGCCCACGGTGAGCGCCGAGGAGGCGAGCGCGGTGGCACGATCGGCAACCGCACTGCTGGACGCCGAGCTCTCGGTAACGGTCGATGCCGCCGCGCACACGGCCACCAGGGCTCAAAAGGCCTCTTGGATCGATTTCCCCATCAAGGAGGACCGCATTGTGCCCATGGTCTCGCAGGACAGAGTCAAGGCCTGGGTTTCCTCACTGACCGCGGAGGCGGAGCGCAGTCCGGTCAACGCCATCAACGACGTCGACTCATCCGGGACAGTGCTCCAGCTCGCCCGCCCTGGCAAGGCCGGAAGACGGGCGGGCAATATCGAGGAGGTGACGGCGGCGCTCGCCCAGGGGCTCGGTCAGGGCAGGAGCCTTAGCCAGGAGATCAGTTGGAACGAGGTTCCCCACTCCACCGAGAACCGGGTGGTGCCCAGCGGGCCGGAGCGCTTCGCCTACCAGGCCAAGGAGGGGGAGAAGTGGATCGACGTCAACCTGACCGACTCAACGCTGACCGCCTATGAGGGGCAGAAGGTCGTCTACGGGCCGATCCTCATCAACCACGGTGGCGTTGGGCACGAGACCGTGACCGGCACCTACAAGATCTACCTGCGCCACCGGGCGCAGGACATGGGGTGCACTCCCGAATGGCCCTACTGCGAACGAGGCGTTCCTTGGGTGAGCTACTGGCACAAGAGCTACGCCCTCCACGGTGCTCCCTGGGTCAAGGAGTTCGGCATCGGTACGGACGAGTCCTCACACGGATGCATCAACATCCCGGTGGCGGACGCTCAGGCGATCTGGCAGTGGTCCGAGATCGGCACCACTGTGGTGACGCACTACTGACAGTATGCCCGAACTCACCGGCTCAGGATCTCCGCCAGGATCGGCGCAAGGTCGCGGAATGCCTGGCCCCGGTGGGAGATGGCGTGCTTCTCCTCAGGAGCCATTTGGGCGGTGGTGCGGCCCCGACCCGCCGGCCCGTCCTCTTGGACGGGCACGAAGATCGGGTCGTATCCGAAGCCCCCATCGCCCCGGGGGGAACGCGCGAGCCGTCCCTCCATGGAACCCTCGATCGTGGTGACCTGCTCCGATAGTCCGTCGGAGCCGGGCTGGACCAGGACCGCGGCGCACGTGAACCGCGCCGTCCGATGCGGATCGACAACATCGGCGAGCTGATCCAGAAGCAGGCGGAGGTTGGCCGCATCGTCACCGTGCCGCCCGCTCCAGCGGGCCGAGAAGATCCCCGGCGCTCCGCCCAGCACATCCACACACAGCCCCGAGTCATCGGCGACCGCCGGCAGGCCGGTGGCCAGGGCAAGTGCCCGGGCCTTGACAAGAGCATTGTCGGTGAAGGACAGCCCGTCCTCCACCGGTTCTGGAACCTTGAGTGAGGCTGCCGAGATGACGGCGCCGGGATCCAGGCCCGGTACGAGCGGTTCAAGGATCTGCCTCAGCTCGGCCAGTTTTCCGGCGTTATGGGTTGCCAGGACGAGCCGGGCCCCGGTGGGTACCCCGCCTTCGTCCATAACTGGAAGGGCATCGGCGGAGGAATATGTGTTCATGGAGCATGCCCCCGTGATCAGTGAGGTTCAGGGGTGTTCGGGTCCGTGGAGGACTCCGAGGAGGACACGGTGAAGGGCTCCCCACTGGGGCCGGCCAGAGCTCGACGCTGGAGCACGGAGAGCTGGGCGTTGCCGGAGGCGGCCAGGTCGAGCAGCGCTCCCAGTTCGGAGCGGTCGAAGGGGGCGTGCTCGGCGGTGCCCTGGACCTCGATGAACCGGCCGTCCCCGGTCTGGACGACGTTCATGTCGGTCTCGGCGCGGACGTCCTCCTCATAGGGCAGGTCGAGGCAGGGCACGCCGTCGACGATCCCCACCGAGATGGCGGACAGGGAGTCGGACAGCACCGGCCTACCGGAGCGGGCCTTGATGAGCCCCCGCTCGGTGCCCCAGGCGACGGCATCGGCCAGGGCCACATAGGCGCCGGTAATGGCTGCGGTGCGGGTGCCGCCGTCGGCCTGCAGGACATCGCAGTCCAGCGCGATCGTGTTCTCGCCCAGTGCGGACACGTCGATGATGCCGCGCAGGCTGCGGCCGATGAGACGGGAGATCTCATGGGTGCGGCCACCGACCTTGCCGCGCACGGACTCACGGCCCGAGCGCTCCGATCCGGCCCGGGGCAGCATCGCGTACTCGGCGGTCACCCACCCCTCACCACTGCCTTTGCGCCAGCGCGGAACGCCCTCGGTGAAGGATGCGGCGCACAGGACGCGGGTGCGTCCGAATGTCACCAGAACCGATCCCTCAGCGTGGTCCAGCCAGTGGCGGGTCATGGTCACGGGACGAAGCTCGTCGACGGCGCGGCCGTCCTTGCGGGTCAACGGGGCGGTTGTCATGGGCCCAGGCTACCCGGCCGTGTCTCGGTTCCGGAGCAGCCTCTGCGTCTTGTGGGGTACCGGCGGCCATGGTGCGAGGCGGCGGTTGGCCGGTAGCGTTCGTTGCACCATCTGTTCCAACACGGAGCCGAGTTGAAGAACGAGGAGAACACCATGACCTATGTCAACATCACTGCGCTGACCTTCCCCGAGGGCGCCCAGGAGGAGATCGAGAGGCGCTTCGCCGCGCGCAAGCGCGGTGTTGATGCCTCGCAGGGCTTCCAGAGCTTCGAGCTGCTGCGCCCAGTCGTTGGCGAGGACCGCTACTTCGTGGTGACCAGATGGCGGACGCGAGAGGACTACGAGCGCTGGCAGGCAGCACGGCCTACCGGCGGGCACGAGGACGACAAGCGCCGGGGCATGAGCGTGGAGGTCCTCGGCTTCGAGGTCGTCCAGCACGAGCAGTAGGGCTTTCGACAGACCGACGCCTCTTGAAATCATCGTTCTTGATCGGAAGAAGCTGAGCATGGTGACAAACATCTTCGTCAGGGAAAGTGTCGATCACTACGAACCGCCCCAGCGGGCCACAGTCCACTTGGATGTGAGGGGCACAGGGCTGAACCGCGAACATGTGCGGGCTCAAGTGTCTGACGTGCTGCACCAGGTGCGGGCGCAGATAGAATCATTGCATGATAAGCAAGAGGGCCCTGTCACATGGTTCGCCGTATCGAAAGCACGCACGTGGTCATGGAAGGATGATGACGGCGTCAAATTCTCCGAAGAGGTCGGCGTGAAGGTGAAATTCTGCGATTTCTCCCGCATGGGAGCGTGGATGAATTCCGTGCTGGCGTTTAAAGGAGTGCGCGTTTGGGTGATAGAGTGGTCGGTGACTGAGCATCGCAAGAAGGAGCTCGAGACCTGGTTGCGTCAAAAGGCGGTGCGCTCAGCAAAAGACAAGGCGGAACAGTATGCTTCTGCTCTTGGTCTGCACGTCAGTTCCGTCAAGACTGTTGCGGATGAGGGTTTTCTGCAGAAAAATACGGCTGGTGGAATGTCAAGTGTTGTGGCCAGTCGGGGTGGCGGAGGGGCGGGATATGGAAAGGCCTCTTCTGACGCCTACCAGTTTACGCCGGAGGATGTTCGCATGAGTGCATCGATCGAAGCGGAGTTCCTGGCTGAGTAACCTATTCAACCTCTTTGTAGATTCTGTAGAGTCTGTCAGATCCGGAATGGGTCTAGAAGGATTAAGCCTCCTTGTTCGATGCGGCCTTTTGTTTCTAGTGGCATCGCGGTATCGATAGGGCTGGGGAGTTGTTCCCTTGTGCCCAGACGCGTGCTCATCGTAGGGTGAAGTTGCATGTAGATGATCTCGCGTCACAGGAGGTGTGGACGAGTCATGGGTATCGATGCTGACCTAGTAAGCCGACAGACCGAGCAGCTGCGCAGTACCGGCGTGCTGGTAGTTCCAGAGTCCCCCTCCCGCCAGTGGGGAATGCTCCTGGGATGTGTCGTCTTTACCGTGCTGAGTATCGGTCTGCTCGCACTCGCCAACCAGTCGGACTCCTCGCTTCAGTTCATGGTGGGCGGGATTGTGGGTGTCGTCTTCTTCGGTGTCGTCGGAATCTCCGCCGTGATGAGGAAGATCCTCCGTCGCAGCCGGCTGGTCGTCACTCCCGAAGGGCTGCGTCTGGAACGGCGCTCCGGTCAGTCCTACGTTGTCAACGAGTCCGCGCGTTGGACGGACATCGCCGAGTTCTTCGGGGAGCAGATCAGTTCCGGAGGCGGCACCAGGGCGCAGTTGGTGACCGGCTACGTCCTGACGCCGCAGGGGCAGCGGGCGCGCAGCCACGATGCTGCCGCGCCCCAGCTGAGTCAGCGGGCCAACGAGCTGGTGGACCGGGGAACCCTGCGAGAGGGGCGCGTGTACCTTCCGGCGATGTTGGAGGGCGGAAGGGGAGAGCTGCTCGCCGTGCTCCAACAGGCGCACCGGTACTACAGCGGTAGTCGGGCAAGCGACGGCTGGAACGGACCGGGGCGATAGTCCCACAACCATCAGGGCCGTGTGTGCCGCGACGACGGCATAACGACGTCGGGTCCATATATTTGTGCGCGAGAAGGGATTCGAACCCTCACGCCCGAAGGCACCAGGACCTAAACCTGGGGCGTCTACCAATTCCGCCACTCGCGCTGCAACGCATCCACTCTACCGACTCCAGCGCGAACTTCCGAATACGGCGGCCGCCGCGCCCGTACTGAAGGGAGTCGAGTTCAGCGTCTCCGGGGCCATGGGGCCTGCCGGGTGACCGGCTCTTCAATCAACGCCGAGCGCAGCCCGTAGACGCTTGACATGCCCTGTCGCCCGGACGTTGTACTGGGCCAGCGTCACGGTTCCGTCGGGCGCCACCACCACGGTCGAACGGATGACGCCCGTGTAGACCTTGCCGTAGTTCTTCTTCTCGCCCCATACGCCCCAGGCCTTTATCACAACGTGGTCGGCGTCCGACAGCAGGGGGAAGGGTAGGTCGTGGCGGCTGGCGAACTTGACCTGAGCGCTCACCGGGTCAGGGGAGATGCCGACGACGGCGTAGCCGGCCGCCTTGAGCCCCTCCATGGAGTCCCTGAAGTCGCAGGCCTCCTTGGTGCAGCCCGGAGTACTGGCCTTGGGGTAGAAATAGACGATGACGCCCTTGTCCGTGTCGGCGAGAAGGTCGTTGAGGGCCACGGAGCGGCCGTCCTGGTCGAGCAGGGAGAATTCCGGGGCGTGGTCACCGACGGCGAGCTGGGTCATAGGTCCTCCTTGGGAGCCTGGGCGGATGCTCTCATCCTCGCATCGTTCCCGGTGCCTTCGGCAGTGGATTCGGCGAGTTACTTTCGTGATCTGGCGAACGTTGTTCTCAGTGCCATCGCATTGTCCGGAACCTCCGGCAGCCCGGTTCGGCATCATCGCGAGGACGATGGTGGCGAACCGAATGATGAGGTCGGGGCGCGCCACAGCGAGCCCCGACCTCATCGAATCAACTATCTTGTGTGCTGCGCCCCGATCAGGCGGCCCGGGAGAGCGACTGCCGGGATGCCCTCTGAGCTGCGTCCAGACGTTCCAGCGCACGCTCAAGCCGGGATGGTGAAGCGGTTGCTCCCAGCGAGGCTAGCTCGGCGCGCGCGGCGAAGAGCTCGCGATCGGCACCGTCATGGGCCTCGGGGGCGCCGGCCGCTGGCTCGGCGGTCAGTGCGGTAGTGGTGTGAATGCTGTGTGTCATACGTATTCCCTCGACTTCCTTCGACGTCGTCGGCCCATGAGGGCCTGGCCGCAGCGGGCGGTGCGATCAGGCATACCTGTACACCGATGTTCTGCGGGCAAAGACTTCTGGCGGCGCGGCCGATTCGGACGGCCGCACTGTGTTCGCGAGGGGAGCGGGAGTCGACGAGACAGCGGATTTCGAGCGTATCTCAGACCCATGCCGCAGGCGGGCGCGGACTGATCGCCTGCGTGCTTGTGCTGTAGCGCCTCGGAACCATTCCGAGTACGCAGTCGCCCCTCGTGGTACACCGCCAGGGACTTGAACCCTGAACCCGCTGATTAAGAGTCAGCTGCTCTGCCAATTGAGCTAGCGGTGCTCGGCCTGTGACGGCCGATGCTTCCCGTCCTGATGAGGCGGAAGAGCCGTACACCGCCAGGGACTTGAACCCTGAACCCGCTGATTAAGAGTCAGCTGCTCTGCCAATTGAGCTAGCGGTGCTTCACCACAACGATGTCATTTGACGTGCTTCGCCGGGCGACGGAGGAATACTTTACGGATGGAGGAGGGACTCGTCCAGCCGGAATCCACGAAACCAGCCTATTGTGTGGCAAGTCTCAGGGGCTCTCGGACGGGTGCAGTTAGCTTCGAGTCTTCCGGGGGGCTGCCTCGTTCAGCTCGGCGGGCGGTTCTCTCGATCCTGTCGGCGACGGCGGACATCGGCGGCGCGGATGCGGTCCCGTTTCGACGCCGTGGATTGCGGGCGCGTCTTCGGCGGCGCCTTGGCCGACCGGCCTCGGCCCGCTTTCCCGGCTCGCTCGTCCTTGCCGCTCATAGAGCTCCCGTTCGCCGTCGTATCCTCGATACGGCCGGTACGCGACCACTGTCGGTACTGGTTCAAGGTGACCGTCTGTTCCTCATCGAGGCGGCGCCACAGGGGCAGATCGAGTTTCTTGCGATCGCGCACGCGAGTGCCGAGGGTCCAGCCCGCCAGCATCACCAGAACGACCACTATCCCGCCCCAAACGCTGCTGCGACCCGCACCAGCGCCGGTGAGCTTGGAGACCGTCCCCGCGAGCAGACCCGCAACGATGATGGTCACGACGACGATGGAGGCCATCGACGCCCAGTAGCGCTGGTTGGCGGTTCCGAGCGGCTTGCGGGGGGCGGCGGTCATCCCAACATTGTGGCACCCGCTCGTGTGTGTTCCCCCGATCGGCCCGATCAGGGTCTCTGCTTCGTGTGGGCACGGGTGCGGTTGGGCGTCACATGCCGGCGGCTCTCACCGAGCCGTCTTGCACGGTAGCGTGGGCCACATGAGCGACCCGATCGTGACGCTGGCGACTTGCGCCGACTTCCCAGAGCTTGACGACGACGACCGCGGCCTGCCCGATGCTCTGCGTGCGCGCGGCATCGAACCGAGGATCGCTGTATGGAATGATCCCGACGTCGACTGGGGCCAGTCCGGCACGGTCGTGCTGCGCAGCGTCCGCGACTACGCCGCCAAGGGCAACTACTCCAACTTCCTCCAGTGGGCTCGCTCGGTGCCCAGGCTGACCAACCATCCCGACGTCGTCGCCTGGAACTCGGACAAGCACTACCTCACTCGCCTGGGCGAGTGGGAGGTACCCATGATTCCGACGACCTGGCTGGAGCCGGAGGCGGGCTACTCCAAGCACCAGGTCCACACGCGCTTCCCCGCTCACGGCGACTTCGTCGTCAAGCCGGCCATCTCCTCGGGCGGGCGTGGAACGGGGCGCTACACCGCCACCGACGCCTCCTCTCGGTCCGCCGCGATCAACGATGCCATGCACCACCTGCGTCGTGGGCGGACCGTTATGGTCCAGCGGTACCTGGAGGAGGTGGACCGCAAGGGCGAGGTTTCCCTGGTCTACTTCAACGGGGTGCTCTCCCATGCGGTGGAGAAGGCTCCGATGCTCCACCCGTCCTTCAAGTCGACAGATGAGATCCATGAGGAGATCGTCACCGCGCGGGAGCCCAGCGAGCAGGAGTGGCTCTGGGGTGAGCGGGTGCGCAAGGCCATCCATGCGCTTATCAAGGAGGTCTCTGGGCGCGACATACAGTTGCTGTTCAACCGCGTCGACGTCGTCGGAGACGGTAGGGGCGGCTTCTACCTCATGGAGGTCTCACTGATCGACGCGGGCCTCTATTTGGGGGCTGCCCCGGAGGCGCTGGACAACTTCGCCGATGCCATCGCCCAGCGCGTCCTGTGGTGAGCCGCCCGGCACCATGCTCGCCAGGTCCGGGTATCCTTCTGGCGGGTCGCCGCCCCGGCGACCGGGCACGGTGAAGGGAGCCGGATCATGCGCACACTGCTCAACATCATCTGGGTCGTCTTCGGCGGGCTGTGGCTCTTCCTCGGCTACCTCCTCTTCGGCCTGATCGCCTGCCTGCTCATCGTCACGATCCCCGCGGGCGTCGCCTCCTTCCGCATCGCCTCCTACGTGCTGTGGCCCTTCGGGCGCGAGGTGGTGCCCGCGCCCGGGGCAGGCGCCATGAGCGCGATCAGCAACGTCATCTGGTTCCTCGTCGCCGGGCTCTGGCTGGCCATCGGCCACGTCACCACCGCAGCCTTACAGGCCGTCACCATCATCGGGATACCGCTAGCCGTGGCCAACATCAAGCTCATCCCGGTCACTTGCTTCCCCTTCGGCAAACAGATCGTCGAGTCCAGCTAAGGCCTTCCAGAACGGCGGCGCATCCGGCCCCGCCCTCAAAGGCCGATCCGACGGTTGGCCCCCCAGTAACCGACGTAGCAGACCACCAGGAATGCGGCGGTGATTCCCAAGGCCGGCCGTTGCTCGGAGTCGAAGACGATGAGAAGGCAGGATGCCGCCGACAGCGTGAGCGCCGCGATCGACACCCAAGGGTACCCGGGAGCCCGGTAGGCCAGGTCGTCAAGGCTGCGGCCCCCGGCGACCCAGCGCCGTCGGAAGGACAGGTGGCAGGCGGCGATGACCACCCACACCAGGACGACGGCGAGCCCCGAGACGGACACCAGGACCAGATAGACCGTGGATGCCGCGTAGGTCGAGGTCAGCAGGGCTGCGAGCCCGCCGACCATGGACAGCCCCATCGCCAGTGCCGGCACCCCGAAGCGGTTGGTACGGGCCAGAACCGCGGGCAGAGTGCCCTCGTTGGCCAGCGACCACAGCATGCGGGTCGAGGCATAGAGACCCGAGTTCGCCGCGGACAGGATGGCGGCCAGGATGACGACGTTCATGAGGTCCCCGGCGTAGGGCACGCCGATCCTGGATAGGACCGTCACGAAGGGACTCTCCTCAACTCCGGCCTCCTTCCAGGGGATCAACGCCGCGATGATGACGATCGAGCCGATGAAGAAGATGACCAGGCGGGCGAGCGTCGCACGGATCGCCCGGGGGATGGTGGTGCCCGGGTCCTCCACCTCTCCCGCCGTGATGCCGATAAGCTCGGTCCCGGAGAAGGCGAAGTTGACCGCCAGGATCGTGGTGAAAACGGTGCCGAAGCTGTTGGGGAAGAGTCCGTCCCTGTACAGATTCGTCAGTCCCAGCGCTGCGCGATGGCCCTCGTAGGGCAGCAGGCCGATGATCGCGGCCGTGCCCAGAACGATGAACAGGATGATCGCAACCACCTTGATCCCCGACAGCAGGGTCTCCGCCTCAGCGAAGACCTTGACAGAGACCATGTTGAGCACCAGGACCAGGGTGATGAAGGCGGCAGCCCACACCCATACGGGAACGTCCGGGAACCAGCCGTACATGATCATGGCGGCGCCGGTGAACTCGCTTCCCAGGGCCACCGTCCACGTGAGCCAGTACAGCACGGCGGTCACGAACCCGGTGGCGGGCCCCAGGTACTGACGGGCATAGACGTGAAAGGCTCCGGTGAAGGGCATCGCCACGCTCAATTCCCCCAGGCACATCATGACCAGGTAAACGATGACGGCGCCGATGGAATAGGCCAGCACAGTTCCCAGCGGACCGGCCTGATTGATCGTGTAACCGGTGGACAGGAACAGCCCCGTACCGATGACTCCGCCAAAGCTGATCATCATGAGATGACGCTGATTCATGCGGCGCTCCAACGCCGTGATATGGCCTTGTCTGTCGGGGGCGCCGGCTGGCGAGGCGGCCGACGTGCTGGCCGCCTCACGAGATTCTTCTACGGGAGCCATGATCGGGACGCTACCGGTACCTCCGGGAACCATCCGATACCGTGTCGCAATGCGAACGTCCTCGGCATCCACCACGTCCTTGGGGCGCAGTCCGGTCCGGCTGTCCGATCTTCTGTCTCGCGGCCCAGTCGTCCTGGATGGGGCGATGGGCACAGAGCTGGACTCCCGCGGCGTCGACACCCGTGACCCACTGTGGTCTGCCCTTGCCCTCACCACTGCCCCCGAGGCCGTGCGCCAGGTTCATACCGACTACCTGGAGGCCGGTGCCCGCGTCATCACCACCAACACCTACCAGGCAACGCTTCCGGCCCTGCTGCGGGCGGGGCATGACGCTCACCGCGCCCGGGAGGTCATCGCGGCCGGGGCCCGTCTCGCCGGGGAAGCCACTCGTCGCTTTGGGGCGGAGCACCCCGAGGCGCAGGTGCTCATCGCCGGGGGACTCGGGCCCTACGGCGCCTACCTGGCCGACGGCAGCGAGTACACCGGCGTCTACGATGTCGGAGCCCTTGACGCCCCGGTATTCCGGGACGTGCACCTGCCCCGTATCGAGGTGCTGGTGGGGGAGGGAGTCGACCTGTTCGCCCTGGAGACGCTTCCGCGTCTGGATGAGGCGCAGGCGCTCCTCGCCATGGTGAAGGGCCTCGCTCCGCAGGCCGAGTGCTGGATCTCCTTCCAGGTGCGGTCCGACGGCACCCGTCTGGCTGATGGTATGCCGCTGGCCGAGGCGGCGGCCTGGGCGGCGCAGGAGGGGATGGTTGTCGCTATCGGCATCAACTGCGTGGCCCCCGACGTCGTCGGCCGAGCGCTGCCGGTGCTGCGTGCGGCGACGGACAAACCGCTGGTGGCCTACCCCAATGCCGGTGAGCTCTACGACCCGGTGACCAAGAGCTGGCGGTCAGCGGGCGAGGAGGGCGGGCTCGTGGAGCTGGCACCCTCCTGGATCGCCGCCGGAGCCCGGCTCGTCGGCGGCTGCTGCCGTACCTGTCCGGCTCAGATCCGCGAGCTCGCCCACGCGGTCTGTACGTAGCCGCGAGCCCTCCGGCGTCGCCGGTCCGGTGAATCAGCTCGGCGGCTGTCTTGCATGCCGTTACTCTAGTGCTAGAGTAACGGCATGCTCTCCAACGCCGACATCGTTGTCCTCTCGCTCCTTGCCGAGCAGCCGCGCCATGGCTACGACCTCGACCGGGTCATCGAGCAGCGCGGTTACCGTCAGTGGACCTCCTTGGCCTTCTCATCCGTCTACTTCGTCCTCAAACGCCTGGCGGAACGGGGGCTCGTCGAGCCCGACGAGGGGTCCACGGGGCGCCGCACCGTCTTCCGTGTGACCGGCACCGGGCACAGTGAGCTGAGCAAGGCTGCCGATGAGCGTGTTCTCGCCCCGGCTCCACCCACCGCCGGTGTGCTCCCGGCGCTCAATGCCTATGCCCGGCTCGATGAACCCGAGCTCGTGGCCGCCCTCGCCCAGCGTGCCGAGGCACTCCTCGAGAGGCTCGATGAGCTGCGCGGGCTGCGCTCTCAGGTCGATGAGGAGCACGCTCTGGCCATCTTCGACTACGAGATCCTGCGTCAGGAAGCGGATCTCACCTGGACCCGCACCCTTCTGAAGAAAGCAGACAGTGATGAGGACTGACATCAAGAAAGACCGCAAGGACCTATATCAGCCGGCAGCGGCCGACTTCACGGAGGTGGACGTACCGGCCATGACCTACCTGGCCATCGACGGCCACGGCGACCCCAACACCTCGCCCGCCTACGCCGCCGCGATCCAAGCACTGTACGCGGGCGCCTACGCGATCCGCTCCGCCCTCAAGAAGCGCACCGGTGACGACTTCGTTGTCGGGCCCCTCGAGGGGTTGTGGACGAGCGCCGACAACTCCGCCTTCGTCGCCCGCGACAAGGGAGAATGGGACTGGACCATGATGATCCCGCTGCCTGACGCGGTCTTGTCGCAGGACGTCGACGAGGGCCTTTATCAGGCCTCGCGCAAGAAGCCCGAATTGCCGATCGGTGAGCTCCGAGAACTCCGGTTTGCCGAGGGCAGGTCGCTGCAGATCCTCCACGTGGGCACCTACGACGATGAGGCCCCCACTCTGGCGCGCCTGCACGACGAGGTCATGCCGAGACTCGGGCTCACCTGGAACGGCCCGCACCACGAGATCTACCTCAGCGACCCCAGGCGCGTGGCGCCGGAGAAGATGAAGACCGTCCTGCGTCAGCCGGTCAGGTCCGAAACCGCCGCCGAGGAGGCGGGCTAGCCCTGCTGCGGGCCCACGGACAGCAGGTGGACGACCGCGCGCTCGTCCCGGTCGCACTCGGCCAGGTCCACTAGCGCGGTCAGCCGCCAGTCATGGTCGCCGTCGGGGTCCTCCAGGACCTGCGTGGCCAGCCACACCTGCCTGCCGGAGGTCGCCAGGGCCTCGCGCAGGCGCTCACTGACCCCGGCGGCGGCCAGAGCCGTCTCATCGGGGGCCTCGTCGAGCGGTGCCAGCGAGATCGCCCGGGCCGAGGTGTCCGTGCCGATCCAGTCGTACTCGTCCCAGTAGCGCCCCAGCGCCTCGTCCCAGCGGTCCTCGCCCCAGCCGGAGGAGGCGTCCAGGCGCCCCAGGGCCTCGACGTCGTCGCGCGCCATGAGCTCCACGCGCCGGAACATCTCCCGTCGTACCGCGACCCGGAAGGCGTGACGGTTGCGGGTGAAGGCCACCGTCCCGTCCTCGCCCGCGCCGAAGGCCCGCTCCACCCCGGTCGAGTCGTCCGAACCGGGACGGTCTCCCTCCAGCAGGCCGGCGACTTCGCCCGCCTTGCCCGTCTGGGCCTGGCCGAGCGCCTCCCACTCATCGAGCAGGGAGGAGTCGACGGCGCGCACGAGGGCCCCCAGCCAATCGATGAGCTCGACGACCTCGGGCGTGCGGTGCTCCTCGGGCACGACCTGGCGCAGTGCCCGGTAGGCGTCGGTGAGGTAGCGCAGCACCACGCCCTCGCTGCGCCCCAGCTCGTAGCGGGAGATGAGGTCGGAGAAGGTCATTGCGTTCTCCACCATCTCGCGCACCACCGACTTGGGCGCCAGCTCGTGCTCGGCGATCCATGGGTTGGCCTGCTTGTACATCTCCAGGGCGGGAGTGAGCAGCTCGGCCAGGGGCTGGGGCCAAGTCACCTCCTCCAGAGCGGCCATGCGCTCCTCGTAGTCCATCCCCTCGGCCTTCATCGCGGCGATCGCCTCCCCTCGGGCGGCGCGCTGCTGGGCGTAGAGCAGCGGGCGCGGGTCGTCCAGGGTCGCTTCGACGATGCTGACGACATCGACCGTGTGCTCCGGGGCCTCCACGTTCAGCAGGTCCATGGCCGCCAGGGCGAAGGGCGCCAGGGGCTGGTTGAGGGCGAAGTCGGCCGGCAGGTCCACGGCCAGGCGCAACCGGGGGCGCCCGTCGGCGGCGGCTTCGGCGCTGGAGACGTGCGTGACAACGCCCGCCGTGCGCAGGGACAGGTAGATCTCCAAGGCGCGGCGCACGTGCCGGCGCCGCTGGCCCTCGGGCTCGTGCGCGCGCTCCAGGAGGCCCGCCATCGCCGCCACCGGGTCGCCGGCGCGCTCCATGAGGTTCAGCACCATCGTGGTGGTGACCTGGAACTGGCTGGTCAGTGTCTCCGGGGCCGCGTCGCGCAGTCGCTCGAAGGTCTTGTCCGTCCAGTTGACGCGCCCCTCGGGGGCCTTCTTGCGCACGATCTTGCGGCGCTTGCGCTCGTCGTCGCCGGCCTTGGCCAGTGCCTTGGCGTTCTCGATGACGTGCTCAGGGGCCTGGACGATGACGTAGCCGCGGGTGTCGAAACCGGCACGACCCGCCCGCCCGGCGATCTGGTGGAACTCACGAGCGGTGAGGTGACGCTCCTTGGAGCCGTCGAACTTCACCAGCGAGGTCATGACCACCGAGCGGATCGGTACATTGATCCCCACCCCGAGCGTGTCCGTGCCGCAGATGACGGACAGCAGGCCCTCGCGGGCCAGGCGCTCCACCAGCCGCCGGTAGCGCGGCAGCATGCCCGCGTGGTGCACGCCGATACCGGCGCGCAGCAGCCGCGAGAGCGTGGCTCCGAAACCGCCGCCGAAGCGGAAGTCGCCCAGAGCCCGCGCCACATCCGCCTTGCGGGACTTGGACACCAGGTCCACGCTCAGCAGGGAGGTGGCGCGCTCGACCGCCTCCTTCTGGGAGAAGTGGACGACGTAGACCGGAGCCTTGTCCTGACCCACCAGGCGCTGAAGGAGCTCGCCGATCGGCTCGACGACGTACTCCATCTCCAGGGGAACCGGCCTCACGGCGTCGTCGACGACGGCCACCTCGCGACCCGTGCGCTCGCGCAGGTCCCGCACGAAGAAGGAGACGTCGCCCAGCGTGGCCGACAGCAGCACCATCTGCGCCTGGGGCAGCTCCAGGAGGGGCACCTGCCAGGCCCAGCCGCGCTGAGGGTCGGCGTAGTAGTGGAACTCGTCCATGACGACGCAGTCCACATCCATGTCCTCGCCCTCGCGCAGGGACTGGTTGGCCAGGATCTCCGCGGTGCAGCAGATGATCGGGGCGGCGGCGTTGATGGAGGTGTCCCCGGTGACCATGCCCACGTTGTCCGCCCCGAACAGGCGCACCAGCTCAAAGAACTTCTCACTGACCAGGGCCTTGAGGGGGGCCGTGTAGTAGGAGCGGCCCCCGCGGGCCAGAGATGCGGTATGGGCGGCCAGCGCGATCATCGACTTGCCTGAACCGGTCGGGGTGGCGGCAATGACGTGGCGGTCCTGAAGGATCTCTGACAGGGCCTCATCCTGGTGCGGGTAGAGGGGGCGGCCGGTCGTCTCCGCCCACTGGGAGAAGGCCAGGTAGACCTCCTCGGGCTCGGGGACGCGCTCGGGATCGTCAGCCGGGATGAGGGCGTCGAGCATCGCGTTCAGTGCGGGGGCCGTCATGGCGACATGGTCTCACGGAGGCGCTGCGGCGGCGGGTCGAGAACCAGGAGGCAGGCCTACAGTGTGAGTGCCCGTACCTGCCGACCGTCGCCGCGCTGGCGTTCACGGACACGTCGACACATGACATCCGGCTGCTCCCAGGAGGAGACCATGACAAGAACCGAGCGCACCTACCAGCGGACCTACCCCGTCTCACCAGACGGGAACCCGTTCGTCCACAACAATCTTGGCCTCTACACCCAGAACCACCCCGTGCCGCCGGCCGATATCGCCGAACGCAGGGCCTACCTCGTGGGTTCGGGCATCGGCGCTCTGCTGGCCGCGGCCTTCCTCATCCGCGATGGGCGTATGCCGGGGTGCAACATCACCGTCCTGGAACAGCTCGCCGTCCCCGGCGGCTCATTTGACGGCGCCGGGGACACCGACAAGGGCTTCATTGCTCGTGGGGGCAGGGAGATGGGCCAGCACTTCGAGTGCTTCTGGGACATCATGCGTGAGATCCCGGCGCTGGAGATGCCCGAGCCCTACACCGTCCTTGACGAGTTCCGCACTGTTAACGAGAACGATCCCAACATCGATCCCTGCCGGGTGATCCACCGCCGTGGGCATTGTCGGGACACCTACAAGATGGGGCTGAACAAGAAGGGGAAGCACGCAGTCATCAAGCTTCTGATGGCCAAGGAGGAAGTGACCTACGGAAAAACCATCGAGGACTGGTTCGACTCCGATTTCCTCGCCTCGAACTTCTACACGCTGTTCAAGACGATGTTCGCCTTCCAGCAGTACGAGTCCCTCACCGAGATGAAGCGGTACATGCACCGCTTCCTTCAGTACTTCCCCGGGTTCTCCGATCTGTCCTGTTTGCGCTTCTCCCGCTACAACCAGTTCGAGTCCTTCATCCTGCCGTTGACCCGTTGGCTGAAGGACAAGGGCGTGGTCTTTCAGTACGACACCTGTGTCGACGACCTGAAGATGGTCATCACCTCCGGGCGCAAGGTGGTAACCGGTATTCGTTTCCATCGTGCTGATGGACAGGAGGGAACTATCGACGTCGCCGAAAAGGACCTTGTCCTGGCCACCATCGGTTCGTGTACCGAGTCTACCGGCTACGGCGACATGGACACCGTCCCTCCCTTCCTCACTGACCAGCCCGGAGGAGCCTGGACACTGTGGCGCAACCTTGCGAAGAAATCAGCGGTCTTCGGCCGCCCTGACGTGTTCTGCTCCGATCCCCACAAGACCGTGTGGGAATCCGCCTCTTTCAACTTCATCGGGGCCGACCATCCCTTCTTGAAGAAGATCTATGAGCTCACCGGCAATGACCCTCTGTCGGGCCGCACGGTTACCGGCGGTATCATCACCGCGGAGGACTCAGGCTGGTGCCTGTCTCTGACCATGAATCGTCAGCCCCAGTTCCGGGCTCAGCCGAAGGACTGGGGCGTGGCCTGGGCCTATGGTCTCTATCCACACGCCCTGGGGAACTGTGTGCGCAAGCCGATGATCGAGTGCACTGGTGAGGAGGTCCTGAAGGAATACTGCTACCACTTCGGCCTTATCGGTCAGTTCGAGGAGATCAAAAAGCGCACCAAGGTTCGCCTGGCGACGATGCCCTACATCACCTCCTTCTTCATGCCTCGACGCGCCGGGGACAGGCCTGAGGTGATTCCGGATGGCTGCGTCAATCTCGGCCTTCTCGGGCAGTTTGTTGAGACGCCCGATGACTGCGTCTTCACAACCGAGGGATCGGCGCGCACGGCGATGATGGCCGTCTACGGGCTGCTCGACCTCGACCGAGACGTTCCCCCGATCTGGCCTGCCCAGTACGACGTCCGTGCGCTGCTGGCGGCTGCGAAAACGATGAACGATGGCAAGCTCCCCGGCGAGAAGGTTCTGAACCGCTTCCTGCGAGGCACGTATTACGAGGATATCCTTCCCTGACCGGGCCGAGCAGAGGGCGGCTCAGCAAGACGACGGTCGAGGGATTCGCTATGACGAAGGGGATGATTCGTGAGAGCATGCGGGCCGTCCCCTCCTGCTGCGACACCGTGAAAGGCCGAATCTCCCATGGAAGCCCTCGCCGCTCAGCTTGAGGCGGTCTCGGACTGGATCACGCTCCACATCACCATGTGGGTGCTTGTCGGTACCGGGATCCTGCTGACCATCCGTACCGGCGCCGTCCAGCTGCGCCGTCTGCCGGACATGCTCCACCAGGTGGCCGGATCGCGTTCCGGTGCACAGGGAGGCATCTCCTCCTTCCAAGCCTTCACGATCTCCTTGGCCGCCCGCGTGGGTATCGGCAACGTCTTCGGCGTGGCCGCGGCCCTCATCTTGGGCGGCCCTGGTGCGATCTTCTGGATGTGGATCGTGGCCTTGGTCGGCATGGCCACCGCCTTCTTCGAGGCGACCCTGGCCCAGATGTTCAAGGTCCGCCACACCGACGGCTCCTTCCGCGGCGGCCCCGCCTACTACATGGCCAGGGGGATGCGCAGCCGGGCCCTGGGCGTCGTCTTCGCGGGGCTGACGATCTTCACCTGCGGCTTCTCCATCATCATGGTCCAGTCCAACGCCGTCGCCGGTGTCATCGGCCCGGGGTCTCCGCTCAACCTGCCCCCGAGCGTCGCCGCCGCGGTCCTGGTGGGGCTGGCCGCCCTCGTCATCCTCGGAGGGGTGCGCCGGGTCGCCCGCGTCACCGAGTGGATGGCGCCGATCATGGCCCTGGTCTACGTGGTCATGGCCATCATCATCGTCGGCCTCCACATCAGCCGGCTCCCAGGCATCCTGGCCACCATCGTGGGCTCGGCCTTCGGCCCCTACCCCTTCGCCGGAGGGGTGACCGGAGGCATTATCGCAGCCCTGACCAACGGAACCCGCCGCGGCCTGTTCTCCAATGAGGCCGGACAGGGTACCGCGCCCTTCGCGGCCGCCACCGCGACCGTCGCTCACCCGGTCCAGCAGGGGCTCATTCAGTCCCTCGGCGTGTTCGTTGACACCATCATCGTGTGCACCGCAACCGCCTTCATCATCCTGGTCTCCGGCGTCTACAGCCCCGCCCTCGTCGAGGCCGGCACTCTGACACCCGACGCCGCGGGAACCTTGACCTCCGACGCCGTCGCCGCCACCCTCGGCGGCTGGACCGCCGTGCCCATGACCATCGTCATCTTCGTCCTGGCCTTCTCCTCCATCATCGCAGCGGCCACCTATTCCGAGGTCTCCATGACCTTCATCTCCGAGCGGCCCGCATGGCGATGGCTGCCCCGACTGGTCTCGGTGGCCTCCACCGGCCTGGGCGCGCTGGCCACCCTGACCGTCGTGTGGAACACCGTCGACATCACCATGGCCGTCATGACACTGACCAACCTGGTGGCCCTCATCTGGCTCGCCCGCTGGGGCGTGGGAGCCCTCAGGGACTGGGACGCCCAGCGCGCGGCGGGACGAACCGCCCCCCTGTTCAACGGCATCGGTAACCCGCACCTTCCCGGGGACCTGCCCGGCGACGTCTGGACCGGTGAGAGAGCCAGCCTGGCCGAGGCGGACGGAACCGCCGCCGACGTTCCCGCAGCCACCCCGGCCAGCAGTCAGCCGGCCGCCTCGACAGGAGCCGACGCATGAACCTCACCAGTATCGAGAACCTGCTCAACTCCGTTGACGACTTCTTCTACACCTACCTCCTCGCCGCTCTTCTCATCCTGGCCGGCATCTACCTGACAATGCGCACCTTCGGGGTGCAGCTGCGCCACTTCGGCACCATGGTCAACTCACTATCCGGGTCGCGCTCGGGTGCGCACGGAGGCATCTCCTCCTTCCAGGCCTTCGCCGTGGGGCTGGCCGCCCGAGTCGGCATCGGCAACATCGCCGGAGTCGCCCTGGCCGTCGTGGCCGGTGGCCCCGGCGCCCTGTTCTGGATGTGGGTCGTCGCCCTCATCGGCATGGCCACCAGCTTCGTGGAGTCCACACTCGCACAGATCTTCAAAGAGCGAGGACGAGACTTCACCTTCCGTGGAGGCCCCGCCTACTACATCAAGAACGGTCTGGGATCGGCCCTGTGGGGCAAGGTCTTCGCCGCCCTGTGCATTGTCTCGGTGGGTGTCACCGTGGTCATGGTGCAGACGAACTCACTTGCCCAGGTTATGACGGCCACCGTCCCCAGCCTTTCGGGCTGGATGGTCGGAGTCTTCCTCGTCCTGCTGACCGCTCCCGTGGTCCTGGGCGGGGTGCGCCTCGTGGCCCGTGTCGCGGAGTGGTTGGCCCCGATCATGGCACTGGCCTACGTGCTCATGGCGGTGGTGGTCATCCTCCTCAACGTGAGCCGGCTCTACGATGTCTTCTGCAGCATCCTCATTGGGGCCTTCGGTCTCGATCAGGCCTTCTTCGGCACCGCCGGAGGAGTCCTCGCGGCACTGCTCAACGGCGTGCGCCGTGGCTTGTTCTCCAACGAGGCCGGTCTTGGAACCGTCCCCAACGCCGCCGGTACCGCCACCGTCGCCCATCCTGTGCGCCAGGGACTCATCCAGTCCTTCGGCGTGTTCGTCGACACGATCCTCGTGTGCACAGCCACCGGCCTGCTCATCCTGTTGACCACCGACACCTACCGTCCCGGGGACGATTCCTTGGAGGGAGCGATCCTCACCCAGCAGGCCGTCGTCGAGCATCTGGGGTCCTGGACCACCTGGCCCATGGTGGTGCTCATCTTCGTCCTGGTCTTCTCCACGGTTCTAGGCTGCTACTCCTACGCGCAGGTCAACGTCAACTTCCTGGGCGGAGAGCGCCGGGCCGAGCAGGTCTTCGGGATCCTCCTGACCGCTGCGGCCTTCGGTGGCACCGTCCTGACCCTGCCCGTCGTGTGGGCCCTGTCCGACATCGCCCTGGGGCTCCTGGGCGTGCTCAACCTCGTCGTCATCATCCGTCTGGCACCCTGGGTCAACGGGGCGCTGCGGGACTTCGAGAACCAGCGCGCCCAGGGCCTTACCGAGCCGACCTTCGTCGGTCACGGCAACTCCCTCCTGCCCGGAGACGTGGTTCCCGGGGTCTGGGAGCCCGACGACGTGGCGAAGCGGGGTTGATCACGATGACTGCATTGGCACACGCCTCGTGGCTGGACCAGCTCGACTCCGCTCTGGCCACTGTCTCCGACCTGCTCTACTCCTGGGTCCTCATGTGGCTGCTGGTGGGAGCCGGCATCTTCTTCACCATCAGAACCCGGGGCGTCCAGCTGCGGCACACCGGAGCCATTGCGGCCTCGGTGGCGGGCTCCCGCGACGGGCGCCACGGCGGGATCACCTCCTTCCAGGCCTTCGCCGTCGGACTTGCCTGCCGGGTGGGAACCGGCAATATCGTCGGAGTCGCCCTGGCGCTCATCATGGGCGGGCCCGGTGCCGTGCTGTGGATGTGGCTCGTGGCGATCCTGGGGACCGCTACCGCCTTCAGCGAGGCGACGCTCGCCCAGCTGTTCAAGGTGCGCCGTTCGGACGACACCTTCCGCGGCGGTCCCGCCTACTACATCTCCCGCGGACTGCGGCTGCCGATTCTGGGCGCGGTGTTCGCCGTCCTCTTCCTCATCGCCAACGGCCTGGTCATGCCCATGGTGCAGGCCAACGCCATCACCGCCTCCCTGCAGGGCGCCGGTGGCCTGTCGCCGAGTCTGGGGGCCGTCCTCGTCGTGGCCCTCACCGCTCCGGTTCTCCTCGGGGGCCTGCGCGCCATGGCCCGGGTGGCCGAGTACCTGGCCCCGCTCATGGCGCTGGCCTACCTGGTGCTGGTCCTGGCCATCCTTGTCACCCACCCGGTTCAAGCCTGGGAGGCGCTGCGCTCCATCATCGAGGGCGCCTTCGGCATGCGCCAGGGATTGGGTGGCTTGGCCGGGGGAGTGACGGCGGCGCTGCTCAACGGCGTGCGCCGCGGCCTGTTCTCCAATGAGGCGGGGTTGGGAGGCGCCGCCTGCGCCGCGGGCTCGGCCACCGTGAGGCACCCGGTCCAGCAGGGATTCATCCAGGCCTTCGGGGTCGTGGTGGACACTCTGTTCGTGTGCACGGCGACGGCGCTGGCGATCCTGGTCGCCGGAGCCGGCGTCTTCCGGCCCGGGACGACGGCCAAGGAGACCGCGGGCACCCTCACCCAGGACGCCATCGCTCACCTCGTGGGGGAGTGGAGCCGTTGGCCCATGGCCCTGCTCGTCGTGGTGCTGGCCTACACCACCATCATCGGGGCCTTCTCTTACGCCCAGGTCTGCCTGGATTACCTCACCGACCGCCCCTGGGTATCCCGAGCCCTCCAGATCGGCGCCGTCGTCTGCGCCGGGGTGGGAAGCGTGCAACAGCTGACCACCGTGTGGACCTTGGCGGATGTGCTCTTGGGCGCCGGCGCCATTATCAACCTCATCGCACTCGTGGCGTTGAGTCGATGGGTCGCTGGCGCCCTGAAGGATTGGGAGGCGCTGCGAGGCTCCTCGACGCCGAATGAGGAACGGGCCGTCTTCCGGGGAGACTCCGAGCACCTGCCGGCCGCCTTGCCGGCAGGAGCATGGGAGAGTCCGGTCAGTCGGTAGACCAAAGGCGTCACCGAATCGAAACACTGTGTCCGTAGCCTTCGGGACTACGGTGCACCATCCGTCCCCTCACAAGAGGGGCTGATCGGGCAATGAAGCGCGTCGCCGCACTGACTGCGCCTATCGCCCGCCTTACCTGCATCGTCATCCCACTCCATGGAGGTTCTCACGTGCAACCGGTTCTGGCTCCCCTGAACAGTGCCGCATCCAGCGGAGGCAACGGCTGGATCGACTCTCTGGAGTCCTTCTTCACCGCTGGTGCGGACATTCTGGACAAGGCCTCCGGCTACTTGTTCCTCTACCTGCTCGCCTGGCTCCTTGTTCTGGGAGGCCTCTACTTCACGGTACGAACTGGTGCGGTGCAGTTCCGACTTTTCCCCCACATGGTGCGGGCCATCACCTCCTCCCGAGGTAGCAACGAGGGAGGTATCTCCTCCTTCCAGGCCTTCGCCGTCGGCCTGGCCTCCCGGGTCGGTACCGGTAACATCGTGGGCGTGGCCATCGCTATCACCATGGGCGGCCCCGGCGCGATCTTCTGGATGTGGATCGTGGCCCTGGTGGGTATGGCGACTGGATTCATCGAGGCCACTTTGGCCCAGATGTACAAGGTCACCCATCCCGACGGCTCCTTCCGCGGAGGCCCCGCCTACTACATCCAGCGCGGCCTGGGATCCAAGACGGCCGCTCGGGTCTTCGCCGTGGTCATCACCTTTGTCTTCGGCTTCGCCTACGAGGCGACTCAGGCCAACACCATCGCGGCCACCATGAAGAGCACCTTCCATATCGAGCCGTGGATGACCGCCGTCGGCCTGGTCGTCATCACCACGCCGATCATCTTCAAGGGCATCAAGTCGGTGGCCGCCGTCTCCGAGTGGCTCGTACCGATCATGACAGTGGTCTACGCCCTCATCGCCCTGACTATCCTGGTGCTGCACGTCGGCGCGATCCCGAGAGCCATCGTCTCCATCTTCGAGGGGGCCTTCGGACTCAATCAGGCCTTCGCCGGCACCGCCGGCGGACTCTTCGCCGCCGCGCTCAACGGGGTCAAGCGAGGCCTGTTCTCCAACGAGGCCGGTGAGGGATCGGTCCCCAACATCGCCGCCACGGCGACCGTCCCCCACCCCGTGCAGCAGGGATTCGTGCAGTCCCTGGGTGTCTTCGTCGACACGATCGTGGTGTGCACCGTCACCGCCCTCATCGTCTTGCTCTCCGGCGTCTACGATCCGATGGCCGCCAAAGCCGATCCGGGCACCGCGAACGCTGCCGCCAACACCCTGACCTCCGCCTCCGTCACCCACGTGCTCGGCGGCTGGGCGCAGTACCTCATGGCCATCATCATCTTCGTCTTCGCCTACTCCTCGCTCCTGGGCAACTACACCTACGCCCAGGTCAACATGGACTTCCTCCAGGGCAGGCAGCACAAGCACTACGCCCTGCGGGCCATGATCATCGTGGCCACCGCCGTCGGCTCCTTGTCCACCCTCACCTTCGTGTGGAACCTCTCCGATCTGGTCATGGGCGCGATGACCGTTATCAACATGGTCTCCATCCTCGCGCTGGGAGGCTGGGCCTTCGGAGCCCTGCGCGACTGGGAGGTGCAGCGCCGAGCCGTCCAGGCCGGGCAGAAGGAGGAGATCCGCTTCATCGCCACTGACAACCCCTACCTGCCCGGCGATCTCCCTGGGGAGATCTGGGCCGTCGACGGTCCCGCCCACGCCGCCATCCTGGAGCGTCGCGCCGCGCTGGAGGAGGCGTCGGGCGACTGATCTCGACGGGCTAGGCTGGCACCCATGAAGATCGCACGATTCTCCACCGGCGACGAGCCCCGCTACGGAATCGTCCAGGGCCTGCCTGACGACGAGGTCGCCTCGGGCGAGTCCGAGGGGCACCTTCTGGTCCTCAGAGGCGACCCCCTCTACTCCCTGCCCGAGGCTACCGGAGAGGTCGTCGAGCTGCGCGACGCCCGCCTCCTGTCCCCGGTCATCCCCCGCTCCAAGGTCGTGGGCATCGGGAAGAACTACGCGGACCACATCGCCGAGATGGGGGAGGCCGAGCCGCCTCGGGCCCCGGTCGTCTTCCTCAAGCCCAACACCTCCGTCATCGGTCCGGATGCCCCGATCGTCCTTCCTGCTTGGAGCGACGAGGTCCACTACGAGGCCGAACTGGCCGTTGTCATCAAGACCCTCGCCAAGGACGTCCCCGCCGACCACGTCGACGACGTCATCTTGGGTTACACGGTCGCCAACGATGTCTCGGCCCGCGACCGCCAGCGCGCCGAGCCGCAGTGGGTGCGGGCCAAGGCCTTTGACACCTCCTGCCCCCTGGGGCCCTGGATCGAGGTTCCCGAGCCCGGCCGCGCACCCGTCTTCTCTCCCGACGATGCCGTAGTACGTGCTCGGGTCGACGGTCGTCTCGTCCAGGAGGGGCGCACGGCGGACATGATCCGCGCGGTCCCCGAGCTGGTCTCCTACATCTCGACGATCTTCACCCTCCTGCCCGGTGACGTCATCCTCACCGGCACGTCGGCGGGGGTCGGCGAGATCCGGGCCGGTCAGCGCGTCGAGGTCGAGGTCGAGGGAATCGGCTCGTTCTCCAACCCGGTAGTGCGACGCTGAGCCGACGGCGTCGGCCGCGAAGGGGAATCCTCGGGATCAGGAGGGGACGGTACGTGGCAGGCGGCGGACCGCGTCGCTGATGCGGTGCATCGCCTCCTGCGCGATGTGCCGGCCCGTGGCCAGGTTGAGTCGGCAGAACCCCGACCACGCCTTCCCGAAGGTCGCGCCCTCGCTCATCGCGACTCCGGCCTCCTTGCGGAAGAAGCGCGCTGGCTGCTCCAGGCCCAAGCCCCGGCAGTCCAGCCAGGACAAATAGGTCGCCTGTGGGAGGGTCAGCTCCATCCCCTCGATGCCGGCCAGGGCCTCGCCCGCCATGTCGCGGTTGGCGCGGATGTAGGCGCATACCTCGCCTAACCAGTCCCGCCCGTCGCGCAGCGCCGCAACGGTGGCCAGAGCGCCGACGACGGAGGCCTTGGCCTCGAGGTGGGCACTGCGCGCATCGCTCTGCCACTGCGCGCGGGCCCGGCCGGAGGCGATGAGCTGCGCACACTTCAGGCCCGGGATGTTCCACCCCTTGGACGCGGCCGTCGCCGTGAACGTCAGATCCGGGTCTGCGCCCGGACGGGAGGCGTAGGGGATATGAACCAGTCCGTCGTCGAGCACCAGGGGAGCGTGGATCTCATCGGCGAAGACCGCAACCCCGTAGGAGGATGACAATGCTGCGACGGCGTCGAGCTGGGTGGCGCTGAGCACCTGCCCCACCGGGTTCCACGGGTTGCATAGGACGAGCAGTCCGGCCCCCGCGGCCATGGCGGACTCGATGCCGTCAAGGTCCAGTTCCCAGTGCGGCAAACCGTTCTGGGAACGCCGCCTCGGAGAGGGAACCTCGATGCAGGCGCGACCGTTGTGGCCGGGAATCTCGAGGAAGGGCATGTAAGCCGGGGTGGGGACGATGACAGGCGAGTCCTCACGAGTGTGAGAGGCGATGACCGCGCTCAGTGACGAGAGCACATCGGGCAGCAGACTCACCTGCTCGGCCTCCACCCGCCAGCCGAAGGTCTCATGCTGGTAGCGGGCCGTCTCCTCGCGGACCGCCTGGGAGACCGAGGGAGGCATGTAACCCAGCAGGCCGTCGCGCACCGCCCCGAAAATGGCCCTCTCGACCGCGGGAGCTGTCCCTAGGTCCATCTCGGCGACCCACGCCCCGATGACATCGCCGGGATACTGGGACCATTTAAGCGATCCCCGCTCGCGCATCTGCTGCGGAGTCAGGGAGTCGAAGACCCGGGTCAGAGAGTCGGGACCGTCGGCCGAGGAGACAACCATGGGCGGGATTCTACGGGAGCCTCCCGGAACGGTCCGCTGTGGATGGCCGTCCCGGCGCACAGCTGAGGGCCGGTGCCGCGGTCGCTCTTCGAGTCGCCCGATAGTCCTTGCCGTCCTTACCGGTACAGGTCCGTTCCGGTCTCTTGGTCCCAATGGGATTGCCGGGGAAGTCCTTGGCGGAGGCCGAGCCATCCTGCGCGGGTTTGAAGGGTGGGGTCTGGTGGTGGATG
>NZ_VICB01000025.1 GCF_006546835.1 Actinomyces johnsonii
GAATCTTGCCCCGGCCGCGTGAGGACGGCGTGACGCTTTCGCCCGTGCAGAGCGTCCCCGGCCGCACGCGAGGGCGAACGACTAGGGTGACGGGTGTGAGCCAGTCCCGCCCGTCGAGGCCGTCCAAGCATCACGTCGAGCGCTCCCCTGCGTCCGCCAGCCACGCAGGGTCCTTCCCCGAGTCACCCGTGTCCTCTGCCTCGCCAGAACTCGTCGATTCCGCGGAGGGCTCCACATTCGCTCCGACCGGCTCGCCCGACGGCGCCGCCTCCCCGGCGTCGAAGGGCACCGCCGCGCCGCGCCGCGCCCCCTCCCAGCAGTCCCGGCCCGGCCCTCAGGACGACATCATGCTGGCCACTGGCAAGCCCCGGCAGACCGAGCGCCCCAAGCCCCCAACCCAGGAGCAGATCCGCCGCCAGCCCGGCCGTAAGGCCTGGGTCCCCAACCAGCACGGGGCCTGGTCGATGCTCGTGCTGCCTCCGATCGTCGGCTGGACCGTAGGTGGCTTCAGTTGGGTGAACCTCCTGTTCCTGCCGGCGTGGTGGGGCGGCTACCTCACCTACTGGTGCTGGTCGCAGTGGCTGCGCACCCGCTCGGCCCGCAAGCGCGCCCTCATTATGCTGCCGCTCCTGGTCTACACCGGCTGGACGGCCTCCCTGGCCCTCATCACCCTGCTCGTGGCGCCCTACCTCATCCAGTGGGCGGTGCCGCTGCTTCCCCTGTTCGCCATCGCACTGCACCAGGTGTGGCGCGGCCACGAGCGCTCGCTGATCTCGGGATTGTCGACGACGGCGGCCGCCTCCCTCATGGCGGCCGTCACCTACAGCCTGGCGGTGCGCGGGGACGGCGGGTTCTTGGGGCTGGGGACGCCGAGCGCCCCCTTGCCGGGAGCCTCCCCCAACGGCGCACTGACGGGCTGGTCATGGATGTGGCTGGTGACAGCACTGACCGCCGCTTACTTCTGCGGCACTGTGCCCTACATCAAGTCGATGATCCGCGAGCGCTTCAACTACGTGCTGCTGGCGGGCACGGTGGCGGCGCACTCGGCGGTGGCGGTGGCGACGATCTGGCTGGCGTCATCGGGAATGCTGCCGTGGGGACACGCCGTCTTGTGGGTGGTGCTGACCGTGCGCTCGCTGGTCATGCCGCTGTGGCAGTGGAGCCTGGTGCGCAGGCGCCACCGTCCGCTGCACCCGGGCACCATGGGCATCGTCGAGGTCGTCATGTGCCTCGTCTTCCTGGTGACCATCTCGGTCTGACAACTGGTCTGACAACTCGGTCTAAGTCCGACGGCGCCCCGACACCTGCGCAGCGGTCCTCAGCGGTCGAGCCAGGAGGCCGCAGCGGCCAGAACCCTCTCGTTGTCCGACGTCGTCCCGATCGAGATCCGCACGCCCTCACCGTCGAAGGGGCGCACAAGGATGCCGGCGGCGCGGAAGTGCTCGGCCAACGCCGTCGTCTCGTCGCCCACACCCAGCCAGAAGAAGTTGCCCTGGGCGTCGGGCACCTCCCAGCCCTGGGCGCGCAGGGCGGCCACCACCCTGTCGCGCTCGGCGGCGATGGTGGCCGAGCGCTCGGCGGTGCGGGCCAGCTCAGCCTCCCCCAACGCGGCTGCGGCAGCCGCCTGCGCGGGAAGGTTGACCCCGAAGGGCGTGGCCACGGAACGGATGGCGGCGGCCAGGCCCGGCTCGCACACGAGGTAGCCCACCCGCATCCCGGCCAGGGCGTGGGCCTTGGAGAAGGTCCGCGAAACCACGAGGTTGGGGGCCCCGGCCAGCAGGGTGAGGGCGTCTCCCGCCTCGGGGTCGGTGACGAAGTCGAGGTAGGCCTCGTCGATGAGGACGACGACATCGCGCGGCACCCCGGCCACGAGCTCGGCCAGCTCGCAGGCGGTCAGGATCGTCCCGGTGGGGTTGTTGGGGGTGCAGGCCATGACCACGCGGGTGCGGGGAGTGACGGCAGCCAGCATGGCGGGCACGTCGTGGCGCGCGTCGGGGGTCAGCGGGATGCGCACGGCCCTGGCTCCGGCGACGGCGACGCAGATCGGGTAGGCCTCGAAGGAGCGCCAGGGGATGACGACCTCGTCGCCGGGCCGGCAGACGGCGTCGAGCAAATGCTGGATGAGGGCGACCGACCCGTTGCCGACGACGACCTGCTCGCTTTCGACGCCCCACCGGCGGGCCAGCGCCTGCGTCAGCGACTCGCCCGTCATCTCCGGGTAGCGGTTGGCTCCGGTCGCGGCGCGGGTGATGGCCTCGACAACCGCGTCCTGAGGCGGGAAGGGCAGCTCATTGGAGGAGAGCTTGGCGATCTCCACCGGGCCCTCGGCATCGGGACGGGCCCCGGGCACGTAGGCGGGCAGGGCGGCGACGTCGGGGCGGATGCGAACCGTCGTCGATGTTTCGCCGGGCGCTGGAGTCGCTGCGGAAGTCATAGCCCCATCTTGGCACCGGTGCAGGCTCACTTGGCACAATGGGCCTATGGAGATCGTGGCACGAACTATCGGAAATGCAGCCGGCCTGTGGCTGGCCACGCGCCTCCTGTCCGGGCTGAGTGTGCCCGAGGGGGTGGGTACCGCTCAGATGTGGCTGAACCTGGCGATCCTGGGGCTGGTGCTGGCCCTGGTGAACTCGCTGGTCAAACCCGTGGCGAAGTTTCTGACGTTTCCCCTCTACATCGTCACCTTCGGGCTGTTCTCCCTGGTGGTCAACGGCGCGATGCTCTCGCTGACCGGCTGGCTGACCGACCATATCGGGGCATTGGGCGCAGGCGGCTCGGTGCCACTGGGGCTGGAGGTCTCCACCTTCGGTTCGGCGATCATCGGCTCGATCATCATCTCGGTGATCTCCTCGATCATCGCCGCGATGCTCGTGAGCCGCGAGGACTGAGGCCGTTCGCGGCCTCCGAGGCCTCAAGCCCGCCCGCCTCCTCTCCTCCCGCACGGTGCCTCGCCCCGGGCTCGTCTGGTCGTTCTCCCTCGGTTTCAGTGCTCTCCCGTCGGTTCGGCCGACGGCGTCGGCAGTTCGTAGGAGGAGGCCGACGACGGCGTCTTTCCCGGGTGGTCGGCGCCGTCGGTGTAGACCCCGTTGGAGTCGGTGTTGCGCTGGATCGCGAAGACGTGCTCGGTGGTGGTCGCCCCTTGCTCGCCGGCGCCCGAGACGCGGGAGAAGGAGGTGCTCCAGTCGGCCAGCTCAGGGGCCCTATCCTCCAGGCCCTCGGTGGTCTGCGCGTAGACGCTGGAGGCGTGTGGGTAGCCGTCCACATCCATCTGGTGGGTGTCGATCATGGCGAC
Source organism: Actinomyces johnsonii (assembly GCF_006546835.1). GTDB lineage: Bacteria > Actinomycetota > Actinomycetes > Actinomycetales > Actinomycetaceae > Actinomyces > Actinomyces johnsonii. Next base: position 3,293 of record NZ_VICB01000025.1, read on the forward strand.
CTGGCGGTGGGGGCCGGTCGGCGTGGGGGCGGCATCGAGGCCCGGGACGGCGTCGCCGGTGTTCTCCAGGTGCAGGGCGTGGACCTCCTCGGGGATGTCGGCTCCCGCGGTGGGGGCCCCGGCGGTGAGGACCGTGGTGATGTTGTACCGGCTCTGGATCTCCGGGTCGGCCGCGATATTGGAGACGGTGATCCCGCCCTGCGAGTGGCCATAGAGGGCGACCTCGTCGCCCGACTGGATGCCGGCCTGGCGCATGGCGGTGACGACGGCGCTCTCCATGACCGTGGGGGTGCCGCCCACGCCCTCGAGGTTGGTGAGCAGGTCCTGCGGCTCGCCGTCGCCATTGGTCCAGTCGGTGGTGCCGGGGACGTAGACGACCCAGGAAACGCGGCCGTCGGCGTGCTCGACCCGCTGGATGGAGATGACGCCCGCCTCCTCGTAGCCCTCCCCCAGGGATCCCCTGGAGGCCTGCAGCTCCTGGCAGTGGAGGATCGTCTCGGAGATGTTCCGCGGGGGCTTGGACTCCTTGCCCTTGCCGGTCATTCCGGCCTGGACCGGGCTGCCCAGCCCCAGGGGATCCTTGGTGGCGGGCGGAAGCACGGTGGCTCCGCTGCCGCCCATCGGGGTGACCGTGATGCCGGTCTGGCGTCCATAGACCGTAGAGCCCAGCATCGCCGCGTTCAGCCCCAGGTACTTGGTGACGCGCTGCATGGGTGTGAGGCTCTTGGTGTCCACGGTCTGCGTCCCCACGGTCACCTGGGCGGGGAGGCGCTGCATCACCCAGGGGTCGAGGCGCTCGGAGACCTGCTTGAGGTAGGCCTCGATCGTGGCTGACTCCCGGCCGGTGCGGGCCTTCTGGAGCCAGAGCGTCAGCAGGACGAGCCGCGCGGCATCGTCCTTGACCCACTGGGCGGTGGCCGGGTCCAAGGCCAGGAGCTGAAAGGCCTCGAAGACCGCCTGTCCTCCCTCATTGTCCTTCAGCAGCGGGTATACCGGGCTGTTGGGAGCCAGAAGCAGCACCGATAGGCCGACGGCATCGGGGAACATGGTGGCGAAGGTGATCCCCAGTGCCTGGTGGACCAGGCCTCCGTCGAAGGCTCGGATGTCCACGGGCCCCACGAGGTCGGAGTCGGGGGTGGCGCCTCCGTCGGCGAGTGTGTGGGCCTGAGAACAGGCGGTGACATCGGAGGCGATGCCGCGCAGGGTGTCGGCGACGTCCTGGAGCGACCCGGCTCCGGTATTCAGGGCGTTCAGCGAACTGATGGCGGTATTGCGCTCCTGGTCGAGGGCCACGGCCTCGGAGTAGGACAGCGCGTTGAAGTGCACGGCCCCCGTTTCATCTGTTTCGTAGAGTTGGTCGGAGTACATCGATCGTGGAAGCCGCTCTCCGGCGACGCACTGCATTCCGTCGTCGTGCCACACCTCATTGCCATGGGGCTGCAGGTCATAGGAGCCGTATATCTTCGTTCCCGGGGGAAGAGGTGCTGAATTGACGTCGGAAATCGCGCAATCGATCCAGGATCTGGCGTCATCGAGTGAGCCGGCGGCGGAGTTCAGATCGGCGGACAACGTGTCCAGATCAGCTGTATTGACCGAGACGCTCCCACCATTCACCACCAGCGGGGCCGGCCCCTTCCATATGTGCCATGGATGCCCCGTATCCTCCGGTGCAGGTCCGTTGTATGGGGCAGTGGGAGCTGCGGGCGGGGCTGGGGCCGACTCGGACTTGGGCGCCTGCGTTGCATGAGAGTCCTGCGCCCATGCCGGGTAGGGGTTGTCGGAGCTTCTCGTGGATAGCGGGCTCATGACGGGCTCGTTCCACTCGATGAGCTGCGGGCGTCGATGACACCGACGTCGGAGAACGCCGTGTCATAGCGGCTCGCCAGCGCGCTCAGGAGCCCGGAGGCGTCGTCGAGCGCCAGTTGACAGGCGGTCGAGTCCGCGCCCACCCAGCTGGCGGGGACCGAGGCGGGAAACCGAGTGACTGCGGTGTCGTAGTCCGTCTTGGAAAGATACAACGAGAATGACATGACTCGACGTTAGAGCGCCCTCGGGACGGCCGCAGTGGCCGTGGGCGGCCCTGTGGATCAGCCCTGCTGATTGGCGCCTGTGGCCCCCCGGAAATCAAGCGCGAACAGGACGCCGAGAAACTCGCCGGCCTGCCCCAGGCCGGGACGCGCGCATCTGCTCAGTTCTGCTCGATAAAGGACTCGGCCCGCGGTCCGGTTCTCCGGACCGCGGGCCCAAGCCTCGCGAGGTCCTCCTGCTACCCGGCTTCCCATAAGGCCGGGGAGGCGGAACCTCCTTCGCCAGAACGTCCAGTCCGGGCTCCCTAAGACCCGTTCCAAACTCGGATACCTGTCAGTCAGCGGGCTCCCCAACCCTCGTGACCGGTTCCGTCCGGCGGCAGTAACTATGTAACCCACCGATCCTGAGCGGACCCCCCGAAAACTCCTATGAACATGCTGAGAAATAGGCGCTATCCCGCCATATTCACGTTGACTGCACCACACTCTGACCGTCGGCCGAATATTTCCAGCACTTTCCCGGGCCGGTTCTCGCTTTCCTTCAGGATGCCGGGGCTTCCGGCCTGCGCAGGCACACGACGGCGTCGGCCCGGCTGCCCTCCTGGCCGTCGGGTCCCGTCGCCTGTCGCCTGCGCTCCTCGGCGACGACGATCTCCCAACCGGTCGTCGCCCCGGCCAGGCCCTCAAGGAGCTCATCGGCCGTATAGGTCCGGGCGTGGTGGGTGTGCCAGGGCGGGTTGACGGCGTGGACGGCCGTGAGCAGGTGCCCGCCGGGGGCGACGCGAGCGGCGGCGTGGGACAGGAGGGCCACGAGGTCGAGGGAGCCCTCCTCGGGCCCGCCGTGAACGTAGAAGCTCGTCACCAGGTCGAATGGCCCCTCCGGCAGGCCGGCTCCGACGTCGTGCACCCGGCCGGTCACGCGCGAAGCGACTCCGAGGCGCTCGGCATGTCGGGTCAGGCGCCCGATGGCCGTGGCGGACAGATCCAACCCGGTCACCCGCCAGCCACGCTCGGCCAGCCACAGGACGTCCGCGCCCTCGCCGCAGCCGATCTCCAGGGCGCTCCCGGGCGACCAGTTAGCGGCGAGCTCGGGCAACCAGTCGTTGGGACACCCCGACCAGAGCTGCTCGACCGAGGCGTAGCGCTCCTCCCAGCGAGAGGCCCGGTTGTCGTCGTCGGGCTTGGGAGTATCGGTCTGCGGTCCGCAGGCCTGTGCGCCGGCGCATTGAGGGTGCTGGTGGGACTGCGTCATGGCGCGAGCCTACCGGCGCCGGCTCGGCCGGTAGGCTCACCCTGGCACTCATCCAGTGACCGGGCGAGGTCTGCGCCCCTGCACGTGGCGGCCCTGAAGCTGGAGAGGGTCCACCAAACACTGCGCATCCGCCCGGGCGCCCCACTCAGCGAGTTCGTACGGCAGTACCGGGACAAGAACAGGGAGTTCCACCGGGTCGGGGCGCTCACCCGCACCATGTGCCTGGCCGGCGTCGACCTGATCTCCGGCGCCGCGCGGCGCCGGCGGGTGGAGAACCCCTGGGACGACTGGGAAACCGGCAGGAGTGCCGAGCCCAAAGGGTCAAAGCAGCCGACGGCCCCCAGTCCTCTGGATCAGCCGGTCGCCGTCGTCGTTCTTCTAGCGTTTTCCCGACGTTTTCTGCCCGTCTCCGGGCGGGCGGCCTCAAGCGAACTGGCCTGTCCACCAGTTAAGGTTCCCCTGAACTCGGGAATCGAAAAACACAGCATCGGGAGGAGAACGCGCGGATGGCACGTGGAGGACGTGGATTCCAGGGCACGGTGCTCAAGGCACTGCGCGTACCGGAGCACAAGCTCACGGTCACCGGAGTGCGCGACCTCCCGCCCTACACGGAGCTGACCGTCCAGTGCCCGAGCCTTCTGGGCGCCGCCGGCCCCAAGCTGCCGCCCACCGCCTGGGTACGCATGTGGATTCCTCAGGGCGACCGCGAGTACCAGCGCGCCTATACACTCACCCGCATCGACCGGACCCGGGCCAGCGCCAGGATGCTGTTCCTGCACCATGAGCCGGCAGGGCCTGCGTCGCTGTGGTCGAGCCGCGTGAAACCGGGCGCCACGATCGCCGTTCAGGTCATGGGCGGCACCAGCTACCGCCCGCCGTCCCACGGTGATCGACTGCTCTTCGTGGGCGACCGAGCCTCCGCGCCGGCACTCGCCGACGCCGTGAACGCCGCCCCGACGGGCAGCCTGGCCACGGTCATCATGCTGGCGCCCGAGGTTGGCTACCTGCCCAGGGCCGAGCGCGACCATGACTTCGTCCGTCTGGACCCCGAGGTGTCCGAGGACAGGCTGCTGGCCGCCGTCGACCACGCCCTGTGGGAGGACACCGGGGATATCTCGCTCGACTGGATCTGGATCGCGTTGGAGAGCAGCGCCACCAAGGCGGTGCGGCGCCACCTGGTCGCCTCCGGCATGAGTCGGCGCAGCATCCAGCACCAGGCCTACTGGATCCGCGGCCGCGCCATGGGCGTGGCCGCGGAGACCTGACCCGAGGCGGCACTGGGCGAGGAGCGGACTTATCCTGGAGCCGTTCATCGTCGCGATCTGTTCACCGAGGTGCTCGACATGCGACTCATCAAGCCCGCCATTCTTGTCCTTGCCCTGACCGTCCTGGTCACCTCGATCGGGAACCTGTTTCTCGGGTGGCAGTTCAGCAGCCTGAATACATCGCTGTGCATGCTCCTGCTCGGCCTGGTTCTGCTGCAAGCCCAGACCTCAGATCCGGGCGAACGCAACCTGTCGCCGTCGGGAATCCGGTTGCTGGGGATCGCCGGACTCGTCCTCTCCGGGCTCGTTCTCGCGCGCGGCCTCTACCGGTCCGACGTCGTCGCGCTCCTCATCCTGCCCGCACTGGTTCTGCTGGGTTACGTCCTGGTGCGCAGCCTGAGGGACCGGCGGCCCCGTGAGGTCGCCGCAAGCAAGCCTTCACCTCGATAGGCCCTATCACCCGCCGGCCCCGGCCAACAGACTCCTCGACGAGGTCGATCGAGAACGTACTTCCGCCGCGAGGACTGCGTCTTCCCGCAGATGACTGGGGACGGACCGCAGTCATCTGCGGGAGAAGTACGTCGTCGTCAGGAATCGCAGTTCTCGGCACGTGCCGTTCGGGGGAGGGGCCGCCTCACGCATCGGTAGCGGCGGCGCCCCGGCCAGCGCGAGTCCGACGGCGCAGGACCGATATCGAAGTCGAGCGCCCGGTAGAAGCCGACAGCGTCGTCGTCGGTCTCGGCGACGACCGGCTCAGCCCCGCCAGCCAGGGCATCGACGAGCACCCGCCCAACCCCGCCGCCACGCAACTCCGGAGCCACGGCGATGTACTCCAGCACGACGCCATCGGGTCGAGACACGTAGGCAGCTACCGACGTGGGCGCACCCTGCAGACCCGTGCCCACGACCTCCATGAGTGCTAGCTCCTCAGCAATGATCCTGCGCAGCTCGACGACGGGCAGTCCCGCGGCCTCGCGCATAAGCGCCAGCATTTGCTCACTGGCAAGGTCTTCCCCCACCAGCCGTCTGACCGTCGGTCTCGTCGACATCCGCGCTCCCTCCGAGGGCTCGTGATCTCTGAGTGGCACAGCACCTATGGCATCACAGAGCCATTGCATTTTCGCTGGCCAGAGCTAATTTTAGGGATACAGGACCGACCTGCCGTGCAGGTTGACGGCAACCGGGCAGTACTCCCCATCAACGACGATGGGTGAATTATTGAAAGTACCATAAGAATCCGGCAGGATCTTGCCTGGTTTTACCGCTCCCCATCATCTCCGCCCCTACGAGGTCACTACCATGCGACTCCTCCCTCCAGTCGTCTTCACTCTCGCCACGACCGTCCTGGTTCTCACCGTCGGCGGCGGTCTCTTCGGCTGGGAAACCTCCCTCCTGACGCCCCTGAGTCTGTTGACGGTCAGTCTCATTCTCCTTCAGGCCCAGCACGTTCAGCGGGCCGAGCCGGCCCAGCCCATCCCGGGTCCCTCGGTCCTCGCTCTGAGCGTCATCGGCCTCGGGCTGGCGATCGCCCTGCTCGGCTACGGCTTCTACAACCACGACGCCGCTGCCGCCGTCAACCTGCCGGCGGCCGGTGTTCTGCTCTACGTCATCATCAGCCAGTACGCCCGCCGCCAGCGCAAGCCCGCCCCGCAGACCGTCTTCGTGACCACCCCGGAGGCTCCCCTCGCAGAGATCGGCAACAGCCTGCCACAATAAGTGGCATGGTCGATCTCTCCACCGTCTCCCCCGCCATTGCCCTGGGCCCCCTGGACGGCCGCTACCGCGCCGTCGCGGCCCCATTGGTCAACCACCTCTCCGAAGCCGCCCTCAACCGGGCCCGCCTGCAGGTCGAGGTCGAGTGGCTCATCCACCTCACCGACGGCGGCATCCTGCCCGGCGCCCCCCGTCTGAGCGAATCGGAGAGGGCCTACCTGCGCGGCGTCGTCGAGGACTTCGGGGCCGAAGAGATCGCCGAGCTCGGCGCCATCGAGGCAGAGACCCGCCACGACGTCAAGGCCGTCGAGTACCTGCTCAAGCGGCGTCTGGCCGCGGCCGCACAGTCCCCCAGCGTCGTCGGCGCCGACGGCGGCCCCACCGTGCTGCCCACGGTCGGCGAGATCGTCCACATCTTCTGCACCAGCGAGGACATCAACAACCTCTCCTACGCCCTGACCATCCGCGCCGCCATCGAGCAGGTGTGGCTGCCGGCCGCCCGCGGCCTGGTCGAGGACCTGGCCGCCATGGCCCACGAGTACGCCGACGCCGCCATGCTGGCGCGCACGCACGGCCAGCCGGCCACCCCCACCACGCTCGGCAAGGAGCTGGCGGTCCTGGCACATCGCCTGCGCCGTCAGGTGCGCCGTGTCGAGGCCACCGAGTACCTGGGCAAGATTAACGGCGCCACCGGCACTTTCGGCGCGCACGTCGTCTCCGTTCCGGGCGCCGATTGGCAGGCGGTGGGCCGCGGCTTCGTCGAGCACCTGGGGCTGACCTGGAACCCGCTGACCACTCAGATAGAGTCCCACGACTGGCAGGCCGAGCTCTACTCCGACGTCGCCCGCTTCAACCGGATCGCCCACAACCTGGCCACCGACGTGTGGACCTACATCTCGCTGGGCTACTTCCACCAGCGCCTGAGCGCGCAGGGCTCCACCGGCTCATCGACCATGCCGCACAAGGTCAACCCGATCCGCTTCGAGAACGGGGAGGCCAACCTGGAGATCTCCTGCTCGCTGCTGGACACGCTGGCCACCACGCTCGTCACCTCCCGCCTCCAGCGCGATCTCACCGACTCCACCACGCAGCGCAACGTGGGGGTGGCCCTGGGGCACTCGCTGCTGGCCGTGGACAACATCCGTCGGGGCTTGGCCGGGCTCGACGTCGACCGCGCTCGCCTGGAGGAGGACCTGGAGGCGACCTGGGAGGTGCTCGGCGAGCCCGTCCAGCAGGCCATGCGGGCGGCCGCCGTCGCCGGGGCCACCGGCATGGCCGACCCCTACGAGCGCCTCAAGGAGCTCACCCGTGGCAAGAAGGTCACGCCCGAGGGGATGCGCGAGTTCATCTCCGGGCTCGGCATGCCCGACGACGTCGAGGCGCGACTGCTCGCCCTGACGCCCGCCACCTACACGGGCCTGGCCGCCAAGCTCGTCGCCCACCTGGACGACTGAGGGGCCGTCAGCCGTCCGGTCGACGGCCCCGGAGCCGCCGGCCGGCATCCCCTTCATGGACACATGACGTCCTTCATCGACACTCATGATCACTCATGGACACTTACGAACCCTTCATCGACACCTCATAGACACTTTATGCACACTCTGGAGCCCTTCATCGACATTTCATGTACAATCGACACGTGATTGTCGATCTGACTGACCTCACGGAAGCCCTCGCGCGTTTGGCGCTGGAGGGCGGCGACTGCCTTGAGATCGAGGCGAAGACGTTCTCCGAGTACTCCCGCAGCGCCCTCGGTCCCACACTGTCGGCCTTCGCGAATCTTCCTGGAGGCGGCACCATCCTCCTAGGCGTCAGCGAGGACCCGGTTTCCGTCGTCGGAGTCCAGGACCCGCACAAGCTCCAGCAGACCCTCATCTCACAGGCCCGTCAGGGCTTCTCCACCGAGATCGCTGTCGATACGCACGCCATCGCCATTGAAGGCAAGACCGTCATCGCCGCCAACGTTCAGGAAGCTCCCGTCAACAGCAAGCCATGCCGGTGGAAGGAGACGGGGGCGGCGTACCTCCGCCAGTACGACGGCGACTACCGCATGTCGCAGCAGGAGGAGCAGCAGCTCCTTCTGCGCCACCAACGTCCCCGGCAGGACTCCGTTGCCGTTCCCGGCACCTCCGTGGACAGCCTCGACAAGGCTCTGGTTCAGCGCTTTCTCCGAGCGGTTCGCACCGGCTCCACCGCGCTCAGCGGCCAGTCGGATACGGAGGTCCTCCTCAACTTGAACATCCTCACCGAGGACGGAGAGGCGACCCGGGCAGGGCTGTACGCGCTGGGCCGTTATCCGCAGAGGCAGTTCCCCGGCCTGTCCATCACAGCCGCCGTCACCGACGCGAACGACGCAGTCAGGGCAACGGATCGACTCACGATCGCCGGCCCCCTGCCGCAGATGCTCACCGACGCCGTCGACTGGGTCGCACGCACCACACAGACACGCATCCGATTCGGGGATGACGGACATGGTCGCGATGATCATGAGTTCCCACTCATCGCGGTTCGTGAGCTCATCGCCAACGCTCTCGTCCACCGAGACCTCTCCGAGCCCGCGCTCTCGAAAGGGATTGAGATTCGTCTGCTGCACGACCGCCTCACCATCTCCAGCCCAGGTGGTCTGTGGGGGCTGAGCGTGGATCAGCTCGGTACACGCGACGGGAAGTCTGCGGTCAACGAGCACCTCTACACCATCTGCACCTTCGCCACGGACTACGAGGGACGGCGCGTGATCGAAGGCTTGGGCTCCGGTATTCGGGAGGTCCGGCGCGCCCTGCTAGAGGCGGACATGGAGCCCGTTCGCTTTCAGGACACCGGCGTGCGCTTCACTGCTCTGCTCCCCCGAAGCGCCCTCCTCTCACTCGAGGATCTCACCTGGCTGTCCGATCTTGAAGCCCACGGCCTCGGCGTCGAGCAACGCCACGCACTGGTCGAGATGCGGCACGGAAAGTCATGGACGAACTCCTCCTATCGCTATCGCTTCGGCTGCGACTCCCAGCAGGCCCGTCGTCAGCTCCAGGAGCTGGTGAACCGGGGCTACGCCGAGGCCCGGGGACAACGCGGCTCCACCTCCTACGTCCTGGCCTCCGACGGCGCCCGGCCGGCTTCCGGCGCCACAGACATCACTGTTCCCGCAGAGATCTCCGCCCTGACCACCAATGCGCCCGCCGTCTGGACCAGTCTTGAGGCCGGGCCGCGCACGCGCCAACAGATCGTCGAGGCCACACGCCTGTCCCCACGCCAGGTGACGTACGCGCTCAAACATCTCGAGGAGGCCGGATTCGTTCAGAAGGACGGCCGTCGGGGTGACACCACCACCACGTACCACCGCGCCTGATGGGCTCGCCCGCCGAGCTCGTCGCCCACCTGCCCGACGACAGCCCCTTCATGAACACCTCATATACACTCCAGAGCCCTTCATGGACACTCTATGAACACCTTGGCGCTTCAGAGGCAGAGCGACGCTCGTGGTTACCCGGCAGCGGCTGAGGGCTGGGCCGGGGGCGCGGCGCCCCCGGACAGAAGCTGGCGGGCGCACAGCCCGGCGATGCACTCCTCGGCCGGGTTGAGACCGAGCCGGTTGACGTCGATGTGCAGCAGATCCAGGGCCCGGCGTCCGTCGGTCCCCGCGCCCATGGCCCCGATGGCCCGCCCGGCGTCGTCGGCCAGCTCGCCGAGGGCCCCGGCCGCCTTGCTCCAGGACGGAATCTCGTCGAACTGGAACTCGATGACCTCCAGCAGCTGTTGAACGATCGGCCCCAGGGCACTGCCGTCACGCAGATGCGCGGGCAGGCGAGAGCCCCACATCCGCAGGTGCGCGGACAACAGCTCGGCCTCGGGCAGCGGCGCGCTGCGGGCCGCCAGCGCCAGGAAGCGCGCCGCCAGGGCCGCCCGCGGCACCGGTCGGGGAATCTGCCAGATCTGGTGATCCAGGCACCACCGGCTGGATAGGTAGAAGTGGCGTTCGGCCTCCTCGACCCCGGCCACGCCCCCGTACTTGTCGTATTCGGGGCCGTAGACGCCGAAGGCGATCCCGGGCCGGCTGGCGCCGATTCCCCCGGTCATCGGGTCGGAGACCAGGCGCTCGACCGTGCGTGCCTCGGCTCGCCGGGCGACGGCGCCCAGCTCGCGCATGCTCGCATAGGCGTCATCCAGGACGCCCTGAACGGCCTTGAGCCGCAGTCGGATGTGGTGCCCGCGCAGGTCGACGAAGCGCAGGAAGTGCGCTGAGCGAATGTCCCACTGTCCGCGGGCCCGAGCCAGCCACTGGGCGATCTCGGGCAGCAGGGCGTCGGTGTCGTCCCCGCCGGCGCAGTAGATTCGCGCGTACAGCCAGCCGACGTCCTCGACCTGGTTGACCAGTGCCGATCCCCGCTGGCGCACCGAACTGTGCTGGGCGCGCAGGCTGCCGAAGTCGGCGGCCGCCATCTCCAGGGGCTGGATCCCCGGGATCGAGGCCCCAACCTGCGGAGATGCGTCTGCTTGGCCGCCCTGGACCGAGGGCTCGCCCGGCTCTCCCGCCCGCGAGCGCCCGCCGAGCCAGCGCAGGCGCCGGGAGCGGGTGAGTCGGCTGGGCTGGTTGCGCTGGTCGCGTCTGCTGGACTGGGCTTCGTCGCGCGTGCTCATGCCATTCCTCCCAGGTCCTTGGGCCACTGCAGCCCCACCAGGTACTCGGCCACGGTCGGCTCGCCGTCCTGCGTGAGTCCCAGGGCCTCGCCTCGGGCCGGAAGGGCCTCGACGAAGCTGATGTGTGCGGCGTCGGGATCGATCCACCCTCGCAGCGCCAGCAGCGAGACCGGCGAGCTCAGGTCCACGTAGCGGGGCTTGTGCTGGTCGAAGGTGGCTCCCTGGGAGGGCATGTGCTGGTGGACGAAGACCTCCACCGGAATCCCCCACTGCTTGCGCAGGTCGTCCATGTGCAGCAGGGTCGTGGTCAGGTCGCGGTCCATGAGCGGGGCGATCTGGGCGGCCGGGAAGGTCCAGGACTCGCGCCGTGTCACCAGGCGGCCGGCCACGGCCCGCTCGGAGTGCATGACCTCGTCGGGAAGAGGACCGTTCAGGTCACGACGCCGGCTGGTCCAGTGGTCCGCGAACGGGGGCAGCCGGGACCACGGATCGCTCAGCAGCACCAGCCAGGACAGGTAGCCGCCTAGGAGGTACTGGGGGGTCAGACCCAGGTAGGCCAGCCCCACGGGGCCGGCGTCGTCGGCCAGGAACAGGGTATTCGTGGCTGGGTCGTGGACGAGCCGCAGGGAGCTGAGGGGGACCATGTCCGGCGCGCCCGGCTCACCGGGTAGGCCCAGCGGCGGCAGAAGCCCGCAGGAGACGGCCTGGCCGGTGTTGCACTCGGTGCTGGCCTGGATCTCCAGGACCCGCTCGGTGCCCCAGGCGGTGCGGATCCGCGTGGCCAGGCGCTCCCGGAAGCTGGAGCCCAGGAGCCGGTGGAAGCGGGCCTGGAGCGAGCCGTTGGCGTTGGTGAAGGCGTTGACGACGGTCAGTCCTCCGCCGGCGGCATAGGTCCGGACGCTGGGGGCCACGGGCTGGAGGAAGGCACCCAGGTGCCTCGGGGAGCCGGAGAGCCCACCGGGCAGGGCGGCGCGCTCCGTATCGGGACCGGCGGCGTAGTCGAGCCCGGCGGCGCGCAGCATCTCCTCGTCGCCGTCGGGGGCGTGGGCGAGGGTCATGAAGAAGGCCAGCGGGTCCTTGCACACCCCACCGCTTCCGAACAGTGAGACGAACCGGGTCACCATGAGGTCGTAGATGTGGGAGCGGGCCACCCAGGGGTCGGCGAGCTCGCCGAGGACCTGCACGTCCTGGGCGAAGGGGGCGTCGTCGAGGGGATCAGTCCAGCTGCGGACGGCCTCGCGGTCCTCGTAGAGGAAGCCGCTGGGGCGCTCGCCGAGCTCGCCGTCGGGGAAGACGCGCTCGGCCAGCCGCACCGTGCGGTTGAGGAGCTCGGCCCGGGTGGGCCCGTCGGCGGCGCCAATGGCCTCGTCGAGCCGGGCCAACCAGGCCAGGTCCTCGCCCCACTGGCGCTGCTGGTCCGGTGAGAGCGTGGCGGCCAGCAGCGGGAAGGGGTTCTCCCCTCGGTACCAGGGCACCCGCGGCACGACGGCGCCCGAGGCCAGCAGCCGCTCCAGGCGCAGGCGGGGGTCGGCCCCGCCCACGCGCTCGCAGGCATCGCGCACACTGAGCACGGCGTGCATGCCGCCGCCGGTCAGGGCGTCGTGGGTCCCCTGGAGCCAGCGGGCGGGCTGGACGGTCTCCTGGCGGAAGACCATGCCGTTGCCGTACTCGTGCTCGCCGATGACGGTCAGCGTCTCCGCCTCCGGTTCGGCGGGCGGGTGCTGCCCGTATGCATTGGCCGCTCCCCCGCCGGAGCCGGCGCTGAAGGCCCGGCGCACGGGGGCGGGCTCGAGGTAGAGGGCGCCGTCAGACGCCAGATCCTGGGCGGTGGCGCTCAGAATGCGGTAGGCCAGGTGGGTCGCCACCATGCGGTGGCTGCGCCCGGCAGCGGGCTGGCCCGCCTCGTTGACGGTGGTCAGTCCCGAGAAGGGGCTGGTCTTGAGGGCGGCCCGGGTGGCCAGGGTGTAGAGAGTGCGCAAGACGCGGGGATCCTCGAGCCTACGACCGCGGGAGGCCAAGGTGGAGATGAGCGCAGGAGCGGCGATCGCCAGGGCCTCCTGGTAACCGGGCTCATCGAGACCGGCCGCCAGCAGCTCGCGGCTGCGATCGAGGTCGACGTCGACGAGGACGGCCAGACGCCCACGGGTCTCCTCCTTGCGGGCCACCAGGGCATCCCAGCGCTCCAGCAGCGCGCGGAGCTCAGTGGGTAGGGCAGCCAGGACCTCCTCGGACAGGCCGGTGGCCCGCCCCTGGAAGACTCGGCGCTTGGCGCGCAGGACCAGGCGGCGCTCGGTCTTGGCCAGGGTGGGGATGAGCTCGTAGAGCGGGTCGAGCAGCTGGTTCGCGGCGCCGTCGAGCACCTCGTCGAGCCGGCGCAGGTACTCCAGGTTACCGGTGACGGCAGCGGTGGTCTCGGGGACAGCCCGCACGGGGAGCCCGCCCAGGCGCACGAGGGTCGGCAGGGCCACGGCGGGCTGGGCCAAAGCCGGAGGTTCCGGCGCCGGTACCGGTACCGGAGCTGGTACGGCGGAAGACGGAGCGGATAGGACGGGCTCCCCGGGGGTCACGGCGGATGTGGAGTGCGGCTGTGGCTGTCGGGATGGGGAGGCACCGGTACGGGAAAGAACCGGCTGCGTCATAGGAGGAAACCTTTCACGAGGACGTACAGCCAGTAGCCTATCCATACAACGCTCATCGTGAAGGCCAGGAGACCGAGAAGACTGCACAGAAGCCCGTAGATGAAATAGCCCCAGCGCACCGCGGGCCGCATCCCGGCCAGGGCCGGCGGCAGGGGCTGGCGCGTGAGAGTGCAGCGCAGAACGAACATGGAACGCCCGCGCAGGTTGACCGAACCAGTGGCCGCCTCGACCGCGGCGACCCCGTCGGACTGGGTGAGGGGGTTGAGGTTGGTGATGAGCATCGTGAGCTGGAAGGCACACAGGGTCAGGGCCACCTGGCGCACCATCCCCGTGGAGGCCCAGGCGACGGCTGCCTCCAGACCGCAGACGACGCCGTCGGAGAAGATGCCGGCCAGGGCCAGCATGGTCAGCCCGCGCCGGGATCGCACCCGGTAGGAGTCGGTGCGGTCGACGTAAGCAATCGGGATGACCCAGAACATGAGCGCCACCCCGAGCCCGCGAATCGGCGTGCCCAGGTAGCCGGCGACGATGGCGTGCCAGGACTCGTGCAGCAGGATGCTCACCAGCTGGATCGCCACCGCCGTGATGAAGACGAAGACACTCGGGCGGGGGCCCCCGGCCAGGGAGCTCAGCGCCATGGCTCCGGCCGTGTAGCCGCAGGCGGCCAGGGCCAGGAAGACCCAGCTGAGCGCGCGGGCCGGCAGGTGCTGAAGCAGGGTGACAACGGGGGCGACGATCCGGTGGTACTTGCGGGCAATGATGATGCGGGGCAGCCACCAGCCCCCGCTGCGGCGGGGCTTTTCAACCTTGAGGTGGCGGGCCTGACGGGGCTGGGCGGTGTGCCGCCCACGGGTGCGCCTGGTGCGCGTCGGGGCCGCTGAGACGGCGGGAGCGGGCTCACTGCCCGCCAGGAGGCTTTTGTCGCGCAGGTTGTCGACCAGGCTCGTGATGCGTTTGGCGCCTGCTTCGTCGATGTCCTGGGGCAGCTCCTCGATGATAGTCGGCAGGGAGCGCACCCCGTCGAACTGGTTGACGATGAAGGCGGCGGCCGCACCGAGCCGGTGGTACTTGCCCGAGTCGGAGTCGAACAGCATCGGCTGGTTGTCCATCCCGACGATGAGACTCACGCCGCGGCGCAGGCGCGGGATCGGATTCGTCGGGGTGCTCCCAGGGCTCATCGGCGGGCTCGTCGCCGTACTCATCACCGTGCTCATCGTGGGCTCATGGCTCCCTCAGGTCGGTTCGCGATGTACCGGGTACCGCTGTGGCGGGCAGGAGACCCCGGTCTCCTGCCCGCCACTGTGGGGTCGTCAGCAGGACGTCGTCGACGCGCTGGCGGCGCAGGCCGGGCACGAGGCCGAGGCCGCGCTGGCCGGGCACGAGGCCGAGGCGGCGCAGGCCGGGCAGGACGCGCTGGCGTGGCTGAAGGCGCAACCCAGGGCGTTGCCCTCGGGGAGCTCCTCGACGCCGAAGTCACTGTCGGCGAGGGTGAGATCGATCGCGCTGTTCGTCATATGCTGTTCACCTCCTTCTCTCAGATGTCATGTGGGCAGGAGCGGGGCCCGATCGGGCCCCGGGGGTCCGGTCTGCCGGGACCGGGCCCCAAACCCCGCGAACGGGGTGGTCTGTGGAACTCTCTGACGCGGTATGTAGTTCTGGGTCGGTCTCGCCACCGGCGGGCCGTCGGCGCACGCAGGTGATGATCGGGGCTAACCGGCCGTCGGACTCGTCTCGGGCTCGGCCACTGGACTGGCCACGGTGACGGCGAACATCTGGTGGCGGCTGACGCCGTCGGAGTCCAGCAGATGGCGCACCGCTGAGGTGGCGAAACCGGCGAAGACAGTCCCCACCAGTCCTCGGGCGACGGCGCGCAGGTGGACCGAGTAGATGAGGGCCGCACTGCGGCTCATGGTGAAGCGGTAGCCGACCGCTCCGCCCCAGGTGTCCGCCTCATCGAGGTTGGCGGCCACCGAGACGATGGCGCCGGCGCGGGCGAATTCCTTCTGCACCGTCATGCCCTCAATCGCCTCGGCCTCCGGCAGGGGGCGGATGAGGTCGACGCCGTCGAGCCGGACCCGGTAGATGCCGGGTTCTGCTCCGCGCGGGCGCAGAAGGAGGACGAAGGGCTCCAGGGGGCAGGCCGCCGCGTCCTCGTCCCAGGTGCGCGCATCGTCGGCCAGGGCGTCACGGACCATGGCCAGGAGGGGTTCGGCCTCCAGCGGCTCGGTGCCGTAGCTGGTGGACGACGAGCGGCGCTCGAAGGTCTGATGCAGGTCGTGCGGGTAAGCCGTCTGGGGGCCGGGCACGAGCGCGTCCGGTTCCCGGCAGGCCAGCGGCGGGCGCGGACGGCGCGCGGCCAGGCCGTCGGAGGTCGGCTCGCCCGGGAGGCTTCCCGATCCGGATGAGAAGCCGTTGACGAGCTCGCGCAGCGTTTCGAAGTCAGTGCGCACGGCTGCCTCCCAGGTCGACGACGATGCAGGCCGGCTCGCGGGCCGGGTCGGTGCCCAGCGCCCGGGCGATCCGCTGCTCGTCCCAACGGGCCCGAGCCCGCAGGGGCACTCCCAGGGCGTCGGCGACGAGCCGGATCACCTCGAAGGAGCAGCCGCAGTCCTGGACCGCGATTCGCAGGGCGAAGGAGAAGTACTTGCGAGCCACCTTGTCCACGTTGCCGGTCAGGACGATTCTCACGCCGACGCCGTCGGGCACGACATCCGTCTCCGAGACCGAGGGGGCGGGCCCGATGAGGGCCAGGGCGTGGTCGCGCTCGATGTAGACGTAGGTTCCCGGGGCCAGCTGCTCCCCACCGACTTCACCCGCCTCCCCGCTCTCGGGGACGAGGACGTAGGCGGTCACCGAGCCGATATTGCCGCCGGCGGCCGTCCAGCGGCGCAGCTTGGCGCTCAGCGGGGTCTGTGCGGCGTCGGCCGCGCCCGGATCCGTGGACCCGGTGCCGAGGGGCTCGCGCACGCCGACCGACAGCGCCAGAATCGTGGCGAGTTCACTCAGGGTGGGGCGGACGGCGGCATCGGCATCGCCGCCTCCGATCGGATGCACGACGGGCCAGGGCTGATCCAGGCGCCCCAGGTCGGCGGGCGGCAACTGTGTGCGCGGGCAGACCGGCCAGTCGCGGAACTCGCGCTGGAGGCGCAGGTTGGAGGGCTTGTAGTGCTGTTGGTGGCCCTTGGAGTCCACGAAGGCCGCGGGCGGGATCACCACGGACTGCTCGTAGCGGGCGCCCACGGGGGCCGAGGGCGCCACCGGCACCAGGGTCTCGCCCTGCCCCGCCACGGAGCAGACCGGGCAGCCGGGGCGCGAGACGACCGGTCGATCGGAGTAGGTGAAGGTGGCCAGGTCGGTGCGCCGGGCGTCCCCGGGCAGGTGGGTGACGGTGGCGCGGGCGATGAGCGCGGCCACGGCCCGGGCGGCCAGGCCAATGACGATATCGCGGCGGGCGGCGTCGGGGCGGGGGCCGAGCTCGGGCTCGTCGGCACTCGCGCAGGCAAGACAGGGAGAGAAGCTCTCGTCGACGTAGGGGCCGATCGTGACCGCCTCATGTTCGGCGCGCACCCGCAGCAGCGGAATGCCGTCCTGGCGGCAGCGGCGCGCCACCTCCTCGGAGCGGTCGGAGAAGTCGATCGTCTCGATGAGGACGACGAGCGTGTCCCCCTGGCGGGGTGCGCCGTCGAGTCGCACATCGGGCAGCGTGGGCTCCAGGGCGGCGACCATCTCGCCGGCCAGCTCGGCGTCCCCGACGACGGCAACCCGGGCGGCTGCCAGGCGACGGGCGGCGTCCTGCCAGGAGTCGTTGACGCCGGTGGAGTCGCCCAGGCGCGAGAGGAGCCTGGCCAGCTCGGGGGCCGGCTCACCGGGAGCGGGCTCGGTGTCGCCCTCCTCGACGATGCCGCCGGTCCACAGCAGGGAGACGGCCTCGAAAGCGGCCTGGGGGCCGATACCGGTGGCCTCGCCGATCTCATCGAGGGTGCGGGTTCCGTCGCAGGCCTCGAGCAGGGGGCCCATGTGCTCGCGGGCGAAGGCTCCGCCCAGGACCTGGCTCTTACGGGCGCCGTCGACGATCCAGCCGCCCTCGTCGGGCCGGGCGCGCAGGCCGAGCCGGACCACGGGCTTGCGGGGGATGCGGAACTGCAGGTCGCGGCGGGCGGCGCGGCCGACGTCGCCGGCGCGCATGACAGAGCCTGTGGTGTCCCCGGCCATCTCAGGCCACCTCCCCTCGGCGTTCGGGCAGGAGGGCGGCGAGCGCGGGCAGACCATCGCGCCGGCCCTCGTAGCGGCCCGAGCAGATCTCGCAGCGGTCCACGGCCACGGTCCGCGAACAGGAGGTGAGGCCCGAGATGAGGTCGATGGTCCACACCCGGCCGCCGATCTCCGGGAGATCCCCGGTATCCGTGGTGCCGTCCTTGACGTCCTCGACGTCGTCGGCGCCGAGCGGGGTCTCCTCCCGGCGGTCGAGGGTCTGGAGGGCCAGCGAGATGAGCCCGGCGCCCAGGAGCACGTGGTGGTAGGCGTATCCCTGCTCCAGCGGGCCGAGCTCGGCACTCACCTCCGGGGGTAGCGGGCGGTAGCCGTGCTGGCGTCGGCGCCGGTCGTAGCAGCGGTAGCAGGCGCTGCGGCCGGGGACCACGAGCGGTCCGCAGCGCAGCTCAGTGGGGAAGAGTTCCAGGCCGAGGGAGGGCATGCCCCTGGTGAAGGACAGGGCGTCGAGGTCCTCGCGCAGGCCGGTCTGGTCGGGGTCGGCCACGAGGACGGCGCGGTCGGCGTAGGGGACGAAGGTGCTGACCAGCCCGTGGTCGACCGGCACGACGACGTCGTCCGGCCCGGCGAGCCGCCGCACGACGGCTCGTGCGAACCCACCCTGGGGCAGGTAGGCCGTCACCGGCCCCGAGGGGGCCTGCGGTGCCGGCCGCGCGGCCGGTGGGGGCGTCGTCGTACTCATGGCGGGTCGGGGCTCCTGAGAGTTGGACGGAGGCGTCGGGGACGCTGTTGACATCGGGGACAGGACTCAGGCGAAGGGTTGGCGGACGGGATTGATCCCCGCCTCGTCGTGGACGGTCAGGCCCATGGCCCGGGGGGCCTCGTAGAGGCGAGGCGTGGCCAGGTAGCGGGCGTGGTGGCTAAAGGACAGGGGCATGGCCTCGGGGATGAGGGCCTTGATGACGTGCATGCCGACCTGGCGGGCCTCATCAGTGGTGATGTCGACGACGATCGCCTCGGCGCCGGCCCTCTCCAGGTTGGCGACGACCTGTTCGAGCGGGTCGGCACCAGTCGAGGGCGCCCCCAGGGTGCCGATCTCGTCCAGGGCGTGGACGGGGCGCTCGCCCTCGAGGAGGAAGTCGAAGACGTGGCGCATGGACAGGTCGGCGTCGGCCAGGGCGCCGCCGACCACGGTGAGGTCCTGGCCCTTGATCTCTTGAGCGCGCGGGCCGCGGGCGTGGCTGCGCAGGGCGATGCGCAGGGAGGCGAGCTCGCGGTGGATCTTGGCCAGTGCCCGCTGCGGGTCGACGTCGCAGGTGGCGGCAACCACCTGGGCCAGCTCGGGGTCGACCTGGGAGGTCTGGACGGCGTAGAGGGTGGGGACGCCGTAGTCAGTGGTGGCGTCGAACAGATGGGTCTCCAGCTCGGTGGAGGTGCCGACCCGGTGGTACTCGGCGGCCGTCTCGCCCAGCGCGTCGGGGTTGACCGCGACCGCCGGCAGGCGCAGGCGCTGCAACCAGGTCAGGGCGATGGAGTCGCGCTCAATAACCTCGAGCAGGCCGCCCAGCACCGCCTCGCGCAGGTCGGAGTGCGCGGCGGTACCGGTGGAGATGGGGTTGACGAACTGCTCGGAGGGGGTGCGTACCGGGAAGTTGAGATAAGTCAGGACGGCTGGGACGAAGACCTCCCGGCCGCGGGTCAGGGACCAGCCGCGCACCCAGCGCATCGGGACGCGGGGGTCCGAAGCGATGAGCCCGCAGTCGGGGTCCGCCAGCTCCGTGGCCGAGCACGCCGGCCAGCGTTCCGGTCCGATCGCGGCTTCGCCGAGACCGGCGGGGGTGTCCCACACCAGCTCCTCCTCCGTCCATGAGCAGCTGGAGTAGCGTTCCATCGTCTCCACGATCGCGATGTGTCTGGCGCGATCGGCATCGATGGCCCCGCCGGCCCCGTCGAAGTTGCCCGCCTCGGCACGGTGATTCCAGCTGCGCTGTGACCTCAGCGCCTCAGATGGATCACCCAGAAGACCGGTCCAGATCGCGAAGACCGGCTCTCCGGCCGCCTGGGGCAGCTCGGTGGAACGGGAAACCAGGCCGAAGGGCGACTCAAGAGACGCAGCGCGAGCCAGTGATGGCGCCACGCCCTCAATGAGCGCAGAGCGATACACGGAGCCCTCCTTCCTGGGAACGACAGAGGAGGCACACTTGGGGGAAGTGCCGTCGGCGAAGAGCCTGCCCGAAGCCTTGAGGGCTTCACATCGGTCTTTGATCTACTACTTGTTCCGCTGTTTGGATAGGCCCACCCGTCCTTTCGTCGAAACGCGTCTCGAGACGTTTACACGGCGGAGGCCTTTCTTCAGGTAGTTTGTTCCCTGTTCCCAGCAGACCGCGACCCCCACTTCCGCGACCTGCACACATCTGCCCAAGGAGACACATGTCTTCCCAGATTTCTCCCGAAAGAATCGGCCTCGCCCTGGTCGACGACGATGCGATGGCCTTGGCCCATCTCGAATCCTATTTTTCTGACGTTGAGGACCTCACCGTCCTCACAGCGACGCGCTCGCCCCACGCCGTCCTGAGGTTTCTTCAGTCGCGTCAGGTCGACGTCCTCATCACCGATGTTCATATGGAGAGCATGGACGGCGTGGAAATGACCAGGGAGGTGATCCGCGTCTCGCCGTCGACCAGAGTCATTCTGCTGACCACCGTCGATACCGACGAGGACCTCCTTCAGGGGTTGGGGGCGGGAGCCAGTGGCTTCCTGCTCAAGAGCGCCCCGGCCGAGGAGATCACCGCAGCAGTCCGCACAGTCCATTCCGGGGCGAAGGTCGTGGCCCCGACGCCGACGACGCGCCTCATCGACTACGCGTTGGCTTCCGTGCGCGGCGCGGATGGGAGCGTCCATCTGTCGGATCGGGAGCGCGACGTGCTCCACCTCCTGTGCGAAGGGGCCTCGAACCGCAAGATCGCCTCCCTGCTGGCCATTGCCGAGGCAACAGTCAAGTCCCATATCACCGGCTTGTTCCACAAGACGGGCACGACCTCGCGTCTGGAGATCGTGGTGTGGGCCTTCAAGCACGGCTACGCCTCCAACAGCCCCTTCACGATCCCGGTCACCAGTGCCCCCAGCAGCCCGACCCCGGGCTCGAGCCCCAGTCCCTCAGAGGCCCGCAGCATCGGCCGTGAACACTGACGTCCATCTGTTCGCTCACCTCAGCGGGCCAGCATCCGTATGAGCGTGACGATGAGGATGAACAGGCCCCAGCCGACTACCTTGCCCAGGCTCGTGCCGGAGCCCGAGGACGACGCCGAGCCACCCGGCCGGCGCGAGACCCCGTATCGCCCCGCCGCCCCGTAGGAGGGAGGGGGGCCGGGCGGCACGGTCGGCTGTGGGCCCCCATAGCCCGGGACCCCGCCCGGCACCCAGGGGTCGCCCTGCGGACCTCTGCCGTAGGAGCCGTGCCCGGGCCCGCCATAGCCCGGCGCAGCAGGCCCGGCGGGGCGGCCGGGCACCGGCACCTGCCCCCCGGGCTGCGCGTTGCGTCCGGGCCGGGCGCCCGAAGGGGCGGCAGGCATCGGTGGAGCCGGATGCGGCCTGGTCCGTTGAGACGAGGCGCGTGGCGCCGAGGTCCGAGGCGCGGCCGTCGTGGAGGAGGAGCGAGCGGCGGTGTGCGCCACGGCCGTGCGCCGGCTTGTCTCCCGCTGCTGCCCGCCGACCTCGTCGGAATCATCACCGCGGCCGCCGTCGTCGAAGAGTGGCGAGCCCATAAGTGGGTCTCCCAGGACGGAGCCGAAGGGGTCGTCGCCCAGGCCGATGTCGGACGGCTCCCATCCCGTGGGCGCCAGCGACAGGGAGTCGTCGAGGCCACCGTCCCAGGCCGAGTCGGCCCCGGAGCCGGGACTCGCCCCGTCGCCGGGACCGACCGAAGACGTTCCCATACGGCCGACCCAGGTGCGCAGCTCCGGGGAGCAGGCCGGGTTGTCGACGATGATCCGGCGCAGATCGGGGCGGACGCCGGCCAGCACCATGAGCCGGCCGGCGTCCGCCCTCGGATCCCGGGCGAGTTGAAGGTCGGGGTCTTCAGACGCCCCCGCCCTCTCGGTTGCGGTCCTGTAGCCGATTGAGCCGGAGGCGGCATTCGCAACGGTGGTCATGACACGAGCATCCCACGCCGCCCTCCACCTTGTCCCGGATCCGCGCCCATCCGGCCGCACGAACGGACCGGGCGGGCAGCCACCACCACATACCCCTAGGGGGTACTTGACGCATCTACCCCCTAGGGGTATGTTCGGCGTCGAACGAGAAGGAGAGGCGACAGAGATGGCCGGATACACCGGGACCAAGGAGGACTACCTCAAGCGCCTGCGCCGTATCGAGGGGCAGGTTCGGGGCATCTCCCGCATGGTCGAGGAGGACACCTACTGCATCGACGTCCTCACGCAGATCTCCGCCGCCACCAAGGCGCTCCAGGCCGTGAGCCTGGGCCTGTTGGAGGATCACATGAGCCACTGCGTCCTGCACGCGGCCCAGGCGGGCGACGAGGAGGGTATGGCCAAGATCCGCGAGGCCTCCGACGCCATCGCCCGGCTCGTCCGGTCCTGAGCCCCAGCCCGGGCCGCTGGACCGGGCCGCCTCGTTCCCGTTCCACTTCAATCGCCTTTCTTCACACACTTCCCAAGGAGTGAAAGATGACCGAGTTCACCGCCGACGGCGTCGACCGCACCACCACCCTGAAGGTCTCCGGACTCACCTGCGCACACTGCGTCGCCCACGTCACTGAGGAGCTCGAGGCGCTCGACGGCGTCAAGGATGTCTCCGTTCTGCTCAACAAGGGCGGGCAGTCCACCGTCACCGTGCTCTCCGACGTCCGCCTCGAGGACGCGGCCCTGGCCGAGGCCATTGATGAGGCCGGGGACTACACGCTGGACGCCGTCGAGCGCGACGTCCGCGAGAGCTGAGCCGACCGACCGCCATTCAGTCACCGGCGCGCCCCGTAGCTTTCATGCCGTCTCAGTCGGCGGACATCCCGCGTGCTCGACATACGATCTCCCGATCGTGTCGCCGCGAGGGACCGGCCGGCCGAACGGGTTTGTCGCGCCCCGCGGGACCGGTACCGGATCATGCCCTGAAGATCGCATTGGAGAATGCTCATGCCGATGTCCCGTCCCCGACGGCTCCTCGGGGCGGCAGCGCTCGCCGTCGCCCTGACAGCCCCAGCCTTCACCACGGCACAGGCCGTGCCCCGCAGCGCCGAGAGTCCGGCCGCCGGCCCGGTGACCACAGCCATTGAGGCGCCCGACGCCCAGCTGGCCGCCGGCGAGCACAACGGTATCCGCACCTGGACCCATGACAAGGCCAGCAAGGCGACCGAAGGCGCCGTCGCCCCTGAGGAAGTGCGCCAGTCCCCGTTCTACTCCGTGCGCGTGGCCCCGGTCTCCGCACCCGATCAGACGCAGGACTCTTTCACCTACCTGAGCGTTCCACGCAACGGCAAGGATAAGGAGGGCTACACGGCCGAGGACGGCGCCGACTACGCCGCCACGACGAAGGCGACCATGTCCTGGTCGACCTTCGAGTACAGCCCGCAGGTCAAGGAGGTCTTCGTCTACGTGACGCTCCTGAACGGGGCCTCAGTCAAGGACCCGAGCGACATCACGATCCGCCCCACCTCCACAGAGGACAAGAACATCAAGGTCGAGGCCATTGAGAACGAAGGCCGCACCGCGAAGATCCGGGTCCCCTACTCTCAGAACGGCTACCGGCTCTCGGTGGAGTTCCCCTCGCAGACGGTCAGCACCTATGCCGACAAGGACGGCGTTCTCGGCGAGGAGTCGGACTCGAGGACCTTCCTGGAGTCCGAGCCCCGCAACGCGATGCTCCTGTTCGCTCAGCCCCAGGCCCCTGAGGGCACGGTTCCTGATGCTGGCGCCCCCGAGGTCCTGAGGGTGACGCCGGGCGACATCAGCGCACTCGACGAGACTGCCCGTGCGGACTCCTCGAAGAACACCCTCTACTTCGGGCCGGGCGTCTACTCCATGGGCTCAACGCACCTGCCCCAGCTGCCCGGCAACATCAGTCGGGTCTATCTGGCGCCGGGCGCCTTCGTCAAGGGCGGCTTCCACTTCGCCGACAACGGGGCCGCAGAGTACCGGGTGACGGGGTACGGCGTCCTGTCCGGAGAGGAGTACGTCTACGAGGCGGACACGCTCGACGGTTTTAAGTCCTTCCAGGACTCGACTCACTCCAGGAACGGCGACTGCCACGCGGACTGCGCCAAGCCGCTGCGTTTCAGCTCCTCCAACGCAGCGCAGCACCTCACCCTCCAAGGAGTAACCATGAAGGAGCCCCCGTACCACTCCTTCGTGATCTACGGCAACGAGAACACCTTCCGCATGAACGTGAACAACTACCAGCAGGTGGGCGCCTGGTATTGGCAGACCGATGGCCTGGAGATGTACTCCGACCCCGACCAGGGCAGGTCCACCCTGGAGAACTCCTTCTTCCACGCCAACGACGATGTCTTCAAGCTCTACCACTCCAAGGTGGATCTCCGTAATAACGTCGTCTGGAAGGGCCAGAATGGCCCGGTGTTCCAGTGGGGGTGGACTCCAAGGAACATCGACGACGTCACCACAACCGACACGGCGATCATTCACAGCCGGATGTTCTCCCGCGACGTCGTCCACAACTCCTGTGTCTTCAACTCGGCCCGGCACTTGGATGCCCCGGAAGCGACGAACACAGCCAATCCGTCCACAACGGTCAGCAACATGACCTTCACGAACACCCGAGTCGAAGGCAGCGTCAACTGCGCGATCCGCATGTACGGACTGTCCAACACCGAGAACATCACGATCGACGGGCTAGTCATTGACGGCTGGAACGGGCAGAGCACCGACCTCGCCCAGAGCCGGATCCAGATGCTGACCAACAAGAACGGTCAGAAGGTGCGTTTCGGCTCGGCCGACAGCACCGTCAAGGGCCTGAACATTCGCGATTACAAGGTGGGACAAGGGGGTGGCGCCACCGGAGCCAAGCCGGCTACCTACACCACCATCACCCTGGACCAGAACAACTGGCAATCAGACAAGCCCGGGCGGCTCAACTTCGACGCCGAGCTCTGGGGGCGCTGGACAGCAACCGGCCAGTGAACGGCCAGTGATCAAACACTGGCCAACCAGCAGCC
This sequence comes from Actinomyces johnsonii, assembly GCF_006546835.1. Classification (GTDB taxonomy): domain Bacteria; phylum Actinomycetota; class Actinomycetes; order Actinomycetales; family Actinomycetaceae; genus Actinomyces; species Actinomyces johnsonii. The sequence continues at coordinate 28,210 of NZ_VICB01000025.1, forward strand.
GCCCAGCGACCAACCGTTGACGCCGCCTCCCACGGTTCCCGGCGGGACGCCGTCGGGCGGCAGCAGAAGGAGACTCGTATGAGTACATCAACCGCTCAGGAGCAGGACGAGCAGCTGCGCACCGTCAACCTCTCCATCGGGGGCATGACCTGCGCCAGCTGCGTGGCCCGGGTCGAGAAGAAACTGGGCAAGCTCAACGGCGTGACAGCCTCGGTCAACCTCGCCACCGAGTCCGCCCGCGTCACCGCCCCGAGCACGGTAAGCGTCGATGATCTCCTTGCTGCTGTCGCCCGCGCCGGCTACTCCGGCGCCCTGCTGGGCACCGGCTCGCAGGACGAGTCCGCGAAGGAGAATTCTCAGCGTCCGTCTGCGGACTCGGCGGCAGCGGCGTCGGCCCCGGCCAAAAAGACGCCGACCCCGACGTCAACAGGCCCTGAGGCCTCGGCGACGACATCCTCATCGGCCACCTCGGCCTCACCAGCGACCCCTGCCGCACCGTCGGGGACGGCAGCGGCGTCGGAGTCCTCCCGGCCGGCCTTGGGCGCCTCGCACGTGGAGCGGGCCGCCGACCTGCGCCTGAGGCTCATCTACAGCCTCATCCTGTCGGTGCCGATCATGGCGATCTCCATGGTGCCGGCTCTCCAGATGCCCGGCTGGCAGTGGACGGTGGCGCTTATGGCGCTGCCGGTGGCGACCTGGGGGGCGTGGCCCTTCCACAAGGCGGCCTTCCGGGCGCTGCGCCACGGCGCCTTCACCATGGACACCCTCGTGTCGCTGGGAGTCATCGCGGCGACCGGTTGGAGCCTGTGGGCGCTGCTGCTCGGCGGGGCCGGGCACATCGGCATGCGGATGAGCATGGAGCTGCTGCCGCGCTCACAGGGGCACGCCGCCCACATGTACTTCGAGTCGGCCGCCTGGGTGACCACCTTCCTGCTGGCGGGCCGCTATGCCGAGGCGCGCGCCAAGTACCGCTCCGGCGACGCCCTGCGCGCTCTGCTCGAGCTGGGTGCCAAGGAGGTGACCCGAGTGGTCCTCACCTCGCCTTCGGGCAGTCGCGACGCCATCGACGTCCTGGATGCCGACGGCACGCCGCGCGCGGAGGTCTCCCGCACCGAGGAACGCATCAGCATCGAGGATCTGGCTGCCGGGGACCTGTTCCTCGTGCGACCGGGCGAGAAGGTGGCCACCGACGGCGTCGTCGTCGAGGGCCGCTCGGCCGTGGACGCCTCGCTGCTGACCGGCGAGTCCGTGCCCACCGAGGTCGAGGCCGGGCAGGCCGTCACCGGGGCGACCGTCAACACCTCCGGTGTCCTGCTGGTACGGGCCACGGCCGTGGGCGAGGGGACGACGCTGGCCCGGATCGGCCAGATGGTGACGGCCGCGCAGGCGGGCAAGGCCCCGGTCCAGCGCCTGGCCGACAAGATCTCTGGGGTGTTCGTGCCGATCGTCCTGCTGCTGTCGGCCGCGACCCTGGCGGGCTGGCTGCTCACCGGCAACAGCCCACAGGCGGCCTTCACCGCCGCGGTGGCCGTGCTCGTCATCGCCTGCCCCTGCGCGCTGGGACTGGCCACGCCGACGGCGCTGCTGGTCGGCTCGGGCCGGGCGGCCCAGCTCGGCGTGGTCATCAAGGGCCCGGAGGTACTGGAGTCGACACGGACGCTGGACACGATGGTCATGGACAAGACCGGGACGGTCACCCAGGGGCGCATGAGCCTGGACGTCGAAGCCTGCCGCGAGGTGTGCGGGCCGGCCGCTGGCTCGTCTGAGGAATCGCACGGCGCTGCGGGCCCGGCCCCGCTCGGGGACGAGGCGCTGCGCCTGGCGGGCGCGGTCGAGTCGGCCTCCGAGCACCCGGTGGCCGCGGCGATCACGAAGGCCGCCCGCGAGCGCCTGGACGCCCTACCGGCGGTTACCGGCTTCTCCAACCACGAGGGCAGGGGCGTATCGGGAACCGTGGAGGGCCAGCGGGTGGCGGTGGGCCGGCCGGGATGGCTCGCCGACGAGATGGGCGTGGAGGTTCCTAAAGCTCTCAGCGCCGCCGTGGAGGAGGCCCAGGACTCCGGGGCGACCGCCGTCGTCGTCGCGGTCAGTGCGGCGGATACCACCGACGCCACCGACACCGTCGAGGCTGGGGCCGACGCCGACAAGGAGCCGCTGCAGGCGGTGGCGGTCCTCGTGGTGCGCGACACGGTGCGGTCCTCCTCGCGAGCCGCCGTGGCCGCGCTGCGGGAGCTGGGGATCCGCCCGGTGCTGCTGACCGGGGACAACGCCCGGGCCGCCGAGCACGTGGCGGCCCAGGTGGGGATCGACGCCGCCGAGGTGCGCGCCGAGGTACTGCCCACCGACAAGCGGGACGTCGTCGCCGCGCTGCAGGCCGAGGGCGCGGTGGTCGGCATGGTGGGCGACGGGGTCAACGACGCCGCCGCCCTGGCCCAGGCCGGCACGCAGGGGCTGGGCCTGGCCATGGGGTCGGGGGCGGACGTGGCCATCGAGGCCGCCGACATCACCCTGGTGCGCACGGATCTGGACGCCGCGGTGGCGGCGGTGCGGGTGTCGCGGGCGACCCTGCGGATCATCCGCCAGAACCTGTTCTGGGCCTTCGCCTACAACGTGGCCGCGATCCCGCTGGCGGCCGCCGGACTGCTCAACCCGATGATCGCCGGGGCCGCCATGGCCGCCTCCAGCGTCATCGTGGTCACCAACTCCCTGCGCCTGCGCCGCGCAGGCTGACCGGGCCTGGTCCGATGTGAGGTCTCGGCGTCGAGAACCGCCGCATGAGTGGTTCTCGACGCCGAGCCCCTGGGCCGGGTACACCGTTGCGCGCCTGCGGGCCTCGTGAGTCCGCAGAGCGGCGCGGTGCGCTCAGCCCGCCTTGGTCAGGTGGGCGATGATGCCGTCGATGTCCTGCTGCAGCCGCTCCGGGCGCACGAAGTGGGTCCCCGAGTCCTCATAGCGCTCGTGAGGGATACCAGCGGCCTCCAGGGCACCGCCGAAGGTCCTCTGGGTCGGCAGAACAAAGGTCTCATTCACATCGGGATCGGTGCCGGAGACGAGGAAGATGCGCTTGCCCCGGTAGCTCTCGATGTGCTCCATCGGGTTGTCGGCGCTCACACGCGCCTCATCCCAGGGGAAGCCATAGATGGTGCCGCCCTTGAGCTCAACCAGCGCGGAGGAAAGATTGGCCCAGTTGGTAACGGTGCCTCCGATTGGCCCCCGCAGGTCGGCGGGTCCCGAGTGGCTGGAGACGGAGGCGAAGTGACCGTAGTACTTGGCGGTGTACTTCAGGGCCCCGAAGCCGCCCATTGAGAAGCCGGAGACGGCGCGCCCCGAGAACTCCGCGATGGTGCTGAACGTGGCGTCGACCCAGGGGATGAGCTCGCTTATGTGGAAGGTCTCCCAGTTGCGCGGCCCGGCATTCGAGGACACCGGGTTGGAGTACCAGCCGGCCCTGCCGCCGTCGGGCATGACGACGATGAGATCGCGACCTGCGGTCACGTCCCGAATGCCCAGGTTGTCGAATGCCCTGAAGTCGGCATCGCCTCCGTGGAGCAGGTAGAGCACCGGGTAGCGGCGCGAGGAGGTATAGCCCTCGGGCAGGAGCACGTTGACGGCCGGATTCCACCCGATGGACGGCGTGGAGAACCGGTAGTACTGCATGCGGCCACCGTCCTGGTACTCCACAATGTTCAGGCCCGCGGCCTGGGCAGGGGCCGAGGCGCCCACGGAAGCGCCGGCGCCCATAGCGACGAGGGCGGCGACCCCGCCCACGCCTTTGAGCATGTTGCGTCGATTGATTGCTCGGCCGCCCGAAGGGAGGGGCGGGGCTTCGGTCATCGGTTGGTCAGATCTCTGATTCATGGGATGTACAGCTCCTTGCTGTGTCATTGATCGCGAAGGAGGGGAGCCCTCTCTCAGACCGCCTCCATCGGCTGATGGCTGCGGCGACGGCCGTCGCGACCCCGTCATGGCGTTCGCGACCGCCATCGCCAATAATACTCATTATTTACCGGTATAAAATATAGATTGGCTCCTTCCCGGAGAATCCCTCCCGCCCCTCAGGAGGCCCGGGCGATGGACCAGCGAGGTGGCGCCGACCGCGGCGCGCCCGCTATGCTCTGCGCCATGACGACTTCTCTGCCCCAGGCCCGCACGATGATGGTGCGCACCCTTGGCGAGGGTCGAATGTGCATGCGCTGACAGCGCCAGCCGTCGCTGTCTGACAGATAACGGTGAGAGTCCGAGCCGCTTGAAACCGGTTCGTCGCACTCCGCGGAGGCCCCGCCGCCTCCGTGTTCATCTCTCCAGCACCCCGCCACCCCGGCCGGCCCGCGCGCCGGCCGCCCCGGAACGCCCTGTGCCGACGCACCGCGTCCGCGCACCAGGTCGCGCCCGGGCCCCGAGAGGACCCTCAGCCATGCACGCCCACCTCACCCCCATCAACAGCTCCAACGCCCCCATTCCCGCTGAATCATCGTCCGGACCTGACGACGGCGCCTGTCCCACCCGTCCAACGCTCACACCGACGCCGACCCGGGCATCCGCCGCCGTCTCCTCCCCCGCGGCCGCCTTCACCTCGACGGGCCGCTCCCCCTTCTCGGGCGCTCCCGACGTCGACGCCGCCGCCTTCGACGTCGTCCCCGACCGCCGCGGCACGTCCAGTCTCAAGTGGGACTTCGCCGTCGAGCGTGGACGTCCCGCGGACGTCCTGCCCCTGTGGGTGGCGGACATGGACCACGCCACTGCGCCGGCCGTCACCAGCGCCCTGCTGTGGCGCACCCGCCACGGCATCTTCGGCTACTCCGATCCCGATGACGCCTACAACGAGGCCCTGACCGGCTGGTTCTCCCGCCGCTACGGCTGGCGGGTGGAGGCGGGCTGGAACACTGTGACCCCCGGTGTTGTCCCGGCCCTGGCCCTGGCCGTGCGCGCCCTGAGCGCACCGGGCGAGGCGGTCATCATCGAGGAGCCCGTCTACTATCCCTTCCGCGAGGTCGTCGAGGACAACGGCCGTAGCGTCGCCGCCGTACCGCTGGTCCGCGATGCCGACGGCGTCTATCGCCGTGACCTGGCCGCCTTGGAGGCCACGATCGAGGAGACCGGCTCGCGCCTGCTGCTCCTGTGCAACCCACACAACCCGGTCGGCCGGGTCTGGAGCCGAGATGAGCTCGCCGCTCTGGATGAGGTGGCGTCCCGCCACGGCGTCGTCATCGTGGCCGACGAGATCCACGCCGATCTGGCCCTGCCGGGCTTCGCCACGACGCCCTTCGCCTCCCTGGGCGAGGCGACTGCCGCCCGCACGATCACCTGCACTTCGCCGTCGAAGTCCTTCAACCTGGCGGGTCTGCAGGTCGCCAACATCCTCATCGCCGATGCGCGCCTGCGCGAGGCCTTCCGCCGCGAGCTGGCCGCCACCGGCTACTCCCAGCCCAACGTCCTGGGCCTGACGGCGTGCCGGGCCGCCTACGAGGGCGGCGAGGCCTGGCTCGATGCCCTGCGCGAGCACATCGCGGCCGCCCGCGCCCATGTCGAGGCGCGCCTGGAGCGGATCGAGGGGATCGAGGCGGCGCCCTGCGAGGGCACCTACCTGCTGTGGCTGGACTGCTCGGGCCTGATCGATGCCGCCGGCCTCGAGCCCGACCAGCTCGACGACTTCATGCTGCGCCAGGCCGGGCTCTGGCTCGACGACGGCCGGATCTTCGGTGCCGGCGGCGAGGGCTTCACCCGCATCAACGTCGCCTGCGCCCGCACCACTCTCGACGCCGCCCTGGATCGGCTCGAGGCGGCCGCCACTGCGGTCATCGCCCGCGCCGCCAAGACCGCTCGACGCGGCCGTATCGCCCTGTCCGCCTGAGTTGGCCCGCCCGGCGTCCGGCCACCGGTCGCCGCCCGCGCCGGCGGCCGGTCATCAGACATCATTCCCTCCCGCCCTCCCCTACCTCGAGGAGAAACCGCCCATGACCAGCCAGTCCACCTCACAGTCCAGCGACCGTTCCGACTGCCCCCGCCCCACGGCCGCCCGCACCTTCCCCGTCCACCACCACCCGTCGTCGGCCCCGACCCCGCAGGTCCACCTGGAGACACTGCTGGTGCGCGCCGGAACCGGGACGGACCCGGCCACGGGCGCGATCACGACGCCGATCCACCTCTCGACCGCCTACGGTCACCCGGGTCTGGGCGAGTCGACGGGCTACGACTACACGCGTTCGGCCAACCCCACCCGCGACGTCCTCCAGGACGCCCTGGCCCGCCTGGAGGGCGGGACGGCCGCCTTCGCCCTGTCCTCGGGGATGGCGGCCCTGGAGCTGGTGACGCGCACGCTGGCGCCGCACGGCAGCCGGATCGTGGCGCTGCGAGACCTGTACGGCGGCTCCTTCCGATTCCTGGAGGTCCTGGCCGAGGAGGGGACGGCCGACGTCGACTTCGTCCTGGGGATCGATGGCCTGCGCGCGGCCCTGGCTTCCCCGGCGGACCTGGTCGTCATCGAGACCCCCACTAACCCGATGATGGTGGAGATCCCGATCCCGGAGGCGGCCGAGCTGGCCCGCGCCGCCGGGGCCCTGCTGGTCGTGGATAACACCTTCTACACCCCGGTGGTGCAGCGGCCCCTGGAGCTGGGGGCCGACGTCGTCGTCCACTCCGGTACGAAGTACCTGGGCGGGCACAACGACGTCATGGCGGGCGTCGCGGTGGTGGCCGACGACGTCCTGGCCGAGCGGCTGAACTACCGCCTCAACACCACCGGCGCAACGCTGGGCCCCTTCGACTGCTTCCTGCTGCTGCGCGGGCTCAAGACCCTAGCACTGCGCATGGAGCGCCACGAGGCCAACGCCACCGCGATCGCCGAGTTCCTGCGCTCCAGCCCGCACGTGACGCGCGTGCTCTACACGGGGCACTCGGGCATGGTGAGCTTCGATTTGGCCGAGTCGGTGGATGTGTCCCGGTTCCTGGCCTCGGTACGGGTGTTCACCTTCGCCGAGTCCCTGGGCGGGGTGGAGTCGCTGGTGACCTGCCCGTCGGTGCAGACGCATGCGGATGTGCCCGCCGAGGTGCGCGCCTCCTACGGGTTGAGCGACCGACTCATGCGCCTGAGCGTGGGGATCGAGCACGTCGACGACCTCATCGCGGACCTGGCCCAGGCCTTCGAGGCGGCCAGCGCCTGAGCCCGGGCCGCGCCGGGCACCGATAGTGGAGGTTCTCGGGTCGGGCTACCCCGACATCAGCTGGCCAGGCTGCCGGATGGTTCATATTCGCCGGAAACACAAGGCTTGTTTCCATGAGACACCTACGAAAGACCTCGCCATCGCACGCCACCTCAACCCTCGCCGTCCTCACCCTGCTCGGTACGCTCACCGCCTGCAGCATGCTCGGTGCGAACGCCGCGGCCGCCGCGAGCCCGCCCTCGCATGACCCCCATCAGACCGGCGTCGTCCTGGACAGCAGCGCGACCTCCAGCAGCGCCGCAGGCACGTCTCAGACCACCGGCAGCAATAACTCAAACAGCTCCGGGGGATCCACCGGGTCCAGGGGGACGGGCGTCCCCAAGGGACTGGAGTCCTTCTACAACCAAGACCTCACCTGGACCGACTGCACCGACGACGCCACCGGCACCGCCTTCCAGTGCGCCACCGTGACCGTGCCCCTGGACTATGACAACCCGCAGGGGCAGACCATCACCGTGGCTCTCAAGAAACTGCCCTCGACGAACCCCTCCCCTCAGGGCTCGGTCTTCCTCAACCCCGGCGGCCCCGGGGGAAGCGGCATCTCCCTCATCGAATCCAACGCCGAGCTCTACAAGAGCGGCGATCTGTCCGAGGTCCTGGCGAACTACGACGTCATCGGCTTCGACCCCCGCGGCGTCGGCCAATCCACACCCATCACCTGCTGGACCCCCGAGGACGTCCAGGCGATTCTGGCCGGACAGGCTGAGATGCCCTCCTACTTGACGGCCGGCAGCGCCGCCGACATCGTCGCCCAGGGCTCACGCGAGGCCACGGCCTGCCAGGAGCACACGGAGGTCCCCGAGATCCTCGATCACGCGGACACCCGTTCGGTGGCCCGCGACATGGATGTCATGCGGGCGCTGGTAGGAGACAAGGACCTGAACTACCTCGGCTACTCCTACGGAACCTACCTGGGCGCGGTCTACACCGAGCTCTTCCCCGACAATATCGGACGCGTCGTCCTGGACAGCGCCATGGACCCCACCATGAATCGCCAGGAGGCAATGGAAGGTGATGCAGCAGCAGCCGAACAGGCCCTGCGCACCTATATCGAGTCCCAGCAGGGCCAGGCCGGGTTCCCCCTGAGCGGGACAACGGATGAGGCGGTCGCCCAGCTCGCGGCATTCCTCGATGGTCTGGACGCCAACCCGCTGACAGTCTCCGACTCCGTTACACCCCTGGACCGGACCAAGACCGTTAACGCCATCGGCAAGCTCGTCAACTCCTCGCCCGATAAGTGGCCGCTGCTCAACGAGGGACTGGCCCAGGCCATGAACGCGCACGACGGCACCGCACTGGCGAAGAGCGCCGCCTCCCTCGCGGGCAATAGCGCACCTCCTCCCACGACCGAGAAGCAGGTCGTCGAGCAGCTCCGGGGCCTCAAGGCCTTCTCGGCCAACCGGTGCCTCGACTTCCCCGACACCGGGAATGAGGCGAGCTGGGACACGGCACTGGCCTCCTACCGCCACGACTACCCGGTTTTCCACAGCGCGCTTCCCCAGACCGACGCCTTCTGCCACGGCTGGGGGCACACCAGTAAGACCAAGGCGGTCGACGTCGACGTCGAGGCCACGAACCCGATGCTCGTCATCGGCATCCTGCACGATCCGAACACTCCCTACCCGTGGTCCCAGGCACTGGTGTCGAGAATCCGCAACAGCCATCTGCTGAGCGTGGACATGTACGGGCACGGAGCCACCGGTCGCAATGCCTGCACGAGCGCGAAGGTCAGCGACTTCCTCGTCAACGGAACGCTTCCCTCTAACGGCGAGGTCTGCGCGGCCGACCCGGAGCCCGGGGCTGAAGGTGAGAAAGACTGACGTGGAGATTCAGCAGCGACTCAGCTGAGCCGCGCCGTCGGAGCCGGGGAATCCCAGAAATGGAAAACACCCCGGCTCCGACTCATTCAGCCGAGGGCGGGGTGTTGGTGCGCCCGAAGGGATTCGAACCCCCAACCTTCTGATCCGTAGTCAGATGCTCTATCCGTTGAGCTACAGGCGCTTGTCGTTGCCGACGGGTAGAAGATTACTCAGCGTCCACCCGGGGGACAAATCCACGCCCCGTGAGGATGGGCACAGGGCCGGAGCACCCGCCGCCGACGGGACTCCGGCTCTACGAATGCAGTTGCGGCAGCGGCGCTCACACTGCCAGCAGCAGAACGCTCATCCCCCACTGGCGGACGAGTTCAGCATCGACCACAGCGCGGCCCCGACCACGGCATAGACGACAATGCTCAGGACGGTGGCGATAACCGCCCAGATGAGAGTGGCCCTGGCCCAGTTCTTCTTGGCGATGGAGCGGCCACTGCCGAAGGCGAGCATCAGCAGGTAGACAAACCCGATTAGCGGAATGGCCATCAGGAACATCGTCAGCATCCAACTGCCGACCGAGTCGACGCTGCCGGCACTCTCACCCCGGGCTGCGGCCGGCGCACCACCCGCCGGCTGCCCGAACGGCGCTCCCGCCGCGGAAGGGACCATCTCGGAGAAAGAGGGGGCCTGCCCGGCCGCGGCGTCGGAGGAGGGCGCCGACCCCCACTGGGGCGCCGAGCCCTGCGACTGGATGGAGGGGGCCGACGACGGTGCCGACTGGGCGACCGGCTGAGCAGCGCCCTGGGGGGCGAAGGCCTCCGCCGCCTGCTCGGCCTCGGCACGCGCCGTCGCGGTGGGGAAGACCGAGGACATGCCGACCTCCCCTTCCTGGCGCCCCCCGCTGAAGGGATGCGAGTGCGGCACGGGTTGTTGGGCGAAGGCCTGCTGATCCTGGGGAACGGCGGGCTGGGGCTCCTGCGCCGACGCCGACCAAAACAGGGGATCCTCGCTGGAGATGCCCGGCCGTCCAGCGGCGGGCGCCGAGGGGGTTCCGGGCGCCGACTGGGCGAATGGCGAGGCGGCCGCGGCACCGTCGTTGACCTGGGGCGCCCCCCAAGCCGGCTGGGCCGGCTGGCTGCGCGGCGCCGGCTGGGGCGGTTGCTGGGCGGCGGGCTGCCCGGTCTGGAACGGCGAAGCGCCGAGCCCGCCGAATCCCGCTCCGGCGGCCGGGTCTTGGCCGAACTGGGCCGACTGAGCGGGCTGGGCTTGCTGGGCGGGCCTGCCGAACTGATCGACCCCGTTTTGCTGCGCGAAGGGGCCGGACTGGAGGCTGGGGTCGGCCGAAGCGGCCGCCTGCTGAGCGCCCGTCCGTCCGGCACCGGCGGGGTAGGCACGCGTCTGTTCCTCGGGGGGAGGCCCGGTGGGAAGGTCGGGCTGCGCGGGGCGCCACGATCCGGCCTGGGCCCCGGGCATCGCGCCTGGAGCGGAGCCGGGAGCCTGTCCGGCGGCCTGCTGCTGCTCTGCGCGCGCGGCGTCGAGCATGCCCTGGTTGATGAGGACGGTTCGGGCACTGAACTCGTCCCCCTCACCGGGGTGGGGCGATCCGGAGGCCGGAGGCTGGGTTGCGTCGTGGTCAGACATGAGGTCCCTCTCAGTCGAGTACAGCATCACGCTATCCCGGATTGGCGCGGGAAGACACGCAGGCGCTCCGATCGGCCAGAGGCGAACGCTCTGACCGAGGCTAATTCACGTGCCCCAGTCAGTGGGGAGTGGCCGCCGAAGTGGTTTCGCCGGCTCCCGATCCAGCCGGATCCCTCCAGCGCTGCCAGCAAGCGACCCCGACGAACATCACCAGCGGACCGATGGCGCCGACGGCGGAGCCCGCGTGGGTCCGCAGCGCGACGAACGGTAGCGTCGCCAGGAGGATGACGGCTGCGATCACGGCGAGACGCGATCTGGTTCTGATCGCTAGCAGTGTCACCACAACGGCCACTGCGGACACGAGCGACAGGACCCGCCCGGGGCCGGCCCAGTTGAGGACGATGAAGAGGGCGACGAAACCGCCAATGAGCGCGTATCCGACGATGGCCTGTCTTCGGTTGTCCATGTCAGTCATGGCCGCTCACTCCCAGCACGATTGATGGGTTACTGCCAGGGTAGACCGCAGGATGCGAGCCGTCGACCGTTCGGTCGGTTGAAAGGAGGTCGGCCCAGGCACAGCCCCCTCTGCGGCAACGGCTGGGCCGACGACGAAGCCCCGGCGCGCTGCTGCGCACCGGGGCTCTTGCTCTGGCGGAGATGGGGAGATTCGAACTCCCGAGGGGCTTCCACCCCAACCTCCTTAGCAGGGAGGCGCACTAGGCCACTATGCGACATCTCCAGCCTTCCCACAGCTCCGCCGTGGGACGCACGGGCAGCCTACCGGGAGGGCACCCCTGCGAGCAAACCGCGGAGGTGGCGCACCGGAGCGCACGCCCGAGCAAGCACCTGAGTGGATCAGCTCCCCGCAACCGCAGAAGTCGAGCCCGCAGCACTGCCACGGTTTCGATCTGCCTGGTCGCCGCCGTCTGACACCCCCGCCACACGGGGGTTGTCTCGTGTGCGGGCAGCACGCGCCATTTGCGTTCGTATTGCTCGCAGCGACCGCATCAGGGGATTGATCCCCCTGGCATCGAATTGGATTCTGAGGTCACATGGTTACACCGAGACAAGCACCGAAGTCATCCCAACTTCAATCTAGACAAAAGGAGGCATCCCCATGCGATTCACAAAGCAAAACCTCATCAAGACTGCCGCCATCGGCTCAGCATTCGTCGGCGCACTGGCGGTCGCGGCGCCGGCCTCGGCGAACTCCTTCGGCCCCACCGATTCACACGGCGTGGTGAAGGTCAATTACAACGACGGAGAAGACGAGTTCTGTGTGACGGGGAACTATCACCACGGTTCAGTGGTATATCTCGTACCAGAAACGAGTGGCCGCGGGCCAAGCCACAAGATTACGGTCAGTGATGGGGAAACCAAGTGCGTCAGCCTGGCAACCGCTTACGAAGACAGCCGGTATTACTACCAGACGGGAATCCCGCTTATTGGAGGAAGGTATAGCGCGGAGTACTTCTACAGCTGACCCGGGCACACCCCGAATCACTCTCCTGACGATCGCGGCGCAGCCGCCACCTCGCATCCCCTCCCACGACTCTCGAGTCCTCGGCAGCACTTCTGCTGCCGAGGACTCGAGAGCATGTTCACGTTCCTGAGCGGAGATCTTGCAGGCTTAGTCCAGATACGACTACACGCCGGTGGCGACCCGATGCGCCCCAGCACGCCCACCCTCTTCGCACACGAACCACAGGGGATTGATCCCCCTATCTTTCATGCCGATTTCAAGCTCTCATAGTTGTACGACAACAAGCACGAAGCACCCGGACTTCAGCACCCAACAAAAGGAAACAGTCACTATGCGATTCACCAAGCGAAACCTTATCAAGACCGCCGCCATCAGCTCAGCTTTTGCTGGAGCACTAGCAGTTGCAGCGCCAGCCTCAGCGAACTCTTTCGGTCCCACCGACTACGGCACAGACGGGAGCGCAATAGTTAGTTACAATGACGCAAGCGACCAGTTCTGCGTAACTGAAAGCTCTGGGTGGTATAGGGGATATATTAACGTCCGCCTTTATCCTGAAACAAACAGTCGCGGCCCAAGCTATAATTTCAACGTTTATAGTGGTGACACAAAATGTGTTAGCCTGAGCAGCGCCTTCGAAGACAGTTACTACTACTACAAAGTAGGCGACGGCAGTCCGGTCAACTTCTACAGTTGATTCGCACACACAATCCTGGCGAGGATCGCGATATGGCCACTATTTCCGTCTCCCCACTCCCGCGACACTCAAACCGGCTCTTCGTGTTTGAGGGTGTTGTAGGTGGGGCTTATCGGCTGGTTTAGGTGGTTGTTGTCGGGTGGTCTTTGAGGCGTCCGGTGTGGACGAGGCTGCGGATGGTGTAGTGCGTGAGGTTGCGGAATCCCAGGGCGATGCCGCGTAGGTGCTCCAGGCGCCCGTTGATCGCCTGGCGTGGGGCCGTTGGAGGTACGGGGGAGGTCGAAGTAGGCCAGAACGTCCTGGCTGCGGCTGATCAGGGTCTTAGCCAGTGTCTGGATCTCCTCCAGCCCGTCGGGGATGGCCTATTTCAGGGAGCCACGGCCTGTTTCAGAGAGTCGATGAGCCGTTGCATCAGGTACTTTCCCAGGCCCGGGTCCTCGGTGCGGTAGGCCTGGATGAGGTGCTGGTAGACGCCCCAGGCAGCCTGGACCGCAGCGTGGCGCTCATCGGCGAACAGGGTCTCGAGACGCTCGGCCTGGGCATCGGTGAGCAGGCCGGCCCCGGTCAGCAGGGTGCGCCTGGCCCGGTTGAGCCGGTCACCCGCCCGGCCCCGCCGCCCCGTGATCGCCCGCTGGATCCGGCGGCGGCACTCATCGAGCTTGCCGGCAGCCAGGGCTACGACATGAAAGGGATTCATGACCTCCCGGGCCTGTGGGACCTCCTGGTCGGCGGCGCTGTTGAAACCGCTAAGCCATCCATCGCCACCACCTGAGCAGCCTATTTCCAAAGCTCGTCCCGGGCGGCGAGCCAGGTCTTGAGGACCTTCTTGGACCGACCCGGGACCACGCCCAGAAGCCGAGCCGGACCACTGCGATCGCGCACGGGGGTCATGTCGATGACCACGGCGGGCGTACCGGTCGCCCCGCCTGGTGTGGCGCCACACAGAGGGAGCACCTCCCACATGGGAGCGAAGCGCGCGGGAAATTATCAACCCCCGAGAACCTCCACCCCCTAGAACCGGTCGGACGCCTCGTTGAGGATCTGCTCGGCCCAGGTCAGGACCGCGGCTGGTGGCGGCGTACCAGGCCACTCCCAGAGCGGCTGCTACCCGGGAGACCAACACGGACTCACGGCCCAGGGCACGCAGCCCCCACTCCACCGCCGAGCGGGTCAGCCGCACTCTGCGCTCAGCCAAGCTGGAGGTCTCTTACCTCCACACCCGGCAGCAGCGGGTACAGGCGAAGCGCCGCCCACACACCATCAGCTGCGTGAGCCTCCACCCCACCGGCACGTGAACCCAGACACCGGGCCACCGTCCCACGAGCCTGCCCCTGGGCCCCGCAGGCCCTACAGAACGGGTCCTCGAACCCCGGTCCGCATGCGACACTCGATCACCGCGCACTCAACTGTGAGGTGCTGGCCCACCACGGTCAGCCCCAGGGCGTCCAGCCCCAGGAAGGTCGTCAGATCAGGACCAGTGAAGGTAGTCTCAGACACGTCGAGGTCTCCCGTGACGGTTGTGTAGCAGCTCCCATCATCCGGGGACCTCGACCCCTACCCACCACAACAACGCACCCACCCCCACCCCGAACACATCAATAAGCCTTACTTACCACACCCTCAAACACGAAGAGCCAGATTGCTCAGTTGGAAAGGGCTCGGTGACCTTCCAGACCCAGGCCACGGGCGCGATGTGCCTCCAGCGCCTGCCTACCGAGATGCTCACTACCCAGAACCTCGCCGACGATGCGGACGGCCTCATCCCAGTCGATCGGTTCTGGCGCATAGGCCTTGGCTAGGGCGGGGTAGTCTTCCAAGAGCGCTTTACTAGCACCTAGGTCAAGTGGGCGTGCGGCTCTTCGCGCTCGGGCCAGCACCCCATTGATGGCCCCATTCAGCGCGACTCTTCGCCGTCCAGTGATACCGTGCTCTGCCTGAAAGGCCAGATAGGGCTCCTCCTTTCGATACTGGACCGCTATAGACAAGGTGTGCAAGGCATCCTGTAGTTCTTCGATGCGTTGAGACTGCTCCTCAACTCGGCGACGCAACTCATCTAGCTCTGCGCTGGACTCTGACATTCGCTGTAATCTCCTCTCGCTCCTGGTAGGACTCTAGAGTAGTGCCCACATGGCCCACTCGACGGAGTCGGCGATAACTTTGGCGGTGCCACCACCTAAGGAACCTTCGAGTGCATAGAAGAGTTTCTCGCGAACTATGTGCCCAGCAAGGTCAGGCAAGCCTGCTACATCGTCGATAGCATCAGCAATCTGCCCGGACGATCTACGTAAGGCAGTTTCAGCGGCATCATCTAAGAAACTTTTTGTGAGGTCGATGAAGGCATTAGGGCTTTTTCGTATCATCCAGCCGACAGCCTTCAAAGCCTTTTTGAAGGCGAATGACCTTATTCCGACAGGTTGGGCGTCACCACCAACCTGAGCCTGCGGGTTTAGGGGAAACTCAGAGAGGGTTGTGATATCGGCAGGTCCTGTTGCGTTCTGAGCCTCATTCGCCCAACCTCTGAGAGTGGTTGCCGATTCAATATCGTTTGCTTGTTCAGCAGCATCGGCGGCTTGCTTGAGGGCGTCAGCCTTCTGCTGGTTAGTCAATTCGGCGCTGCCTGATTGGTTGGCGCCTGAAGCGGCGACTTCAGATTCAGCAGCACTGGCCGGAACTAGTGTGCCGAAAGCAGTTAGGCCAAGCGAGATTGCTATTGCCGTTGCCATGGTTGCGAGAATGAGTCTGCCGAGATAATGGTGTCGTGTTGCGCGCTGTGACCGCATTGTCTGCACTCCTCTTAGGCTCGGTCGTGACGAACTGGCGAATGTGGCGAGATGCCACTCTCATATTTATGTCATACTCAACATAAAAACCGTGGCAAACTGCTGGGTACTCCATCAAAATCGAACCTTCAGCATCGCTGTCGTGCCATGCCTCAATGTGAACCGTCATGGTGTTGCCGCGGCTAGTGGAGGCGAGGCCGGTGTTCGTCACTGCCATGCTGCGGGACAGCGCGCCAACGACTGAGTGAGACCACGAGAGCTAAGCACATCTCGCCAGTCGAGGCGATACACACCATACTCTCCAGAAGACGGTGGGCAGGAACCTGCATGCCTACCGCACAGAGAGATCTGAACCAAGAAGCCTTCGCAGACCAACTTGGCGTCCACCGCACCTACATGGACGGGGTCGAGCGAGGCGAACGCAACCTGACGCTTAAGAACGTGGAGAAGATGGCGGAGAAACTGGAGGTTGAGATGTTGGAGAGTTGATGAGGCAAAGCACTAACCTTGAGTTTTCATTGTTGGGGTGTTGAAGATGGGGTGAAGGTGTCGCTTCGCCTGGAATAATGCGGGTTGCTGAGATCCGAGAACTCCAGGGGAAGGACACCTTCGCGGTGAAGAATAGCGGGTTGTACCCGGCTGTGGGTGTGGAGTCCGGGGATGTTCCTGCGGTGGGGCTGACCGGGGCGAGGCTGCTGACCGAGACGAGCAGAGTCACAGGCCTGGGCAACGAGCTCTCGCGGGCCCTGACTGCATGGCGGCGGACGTAGTCGGTGCACGACCCGGGCAAGATCATGGCGAATCTGGCGGTGCGCGCGGCCCTAGGAGGCCATTGCCTGTCAGACCTTTCGCCGCTGCGGTGCGACAAGGAGCTCTTCGGAGCCTGTTGCCTCCGACCCCACGGCCTGCAGGCTGGTGGGGACCCCGGCCGACCACATCAAGACCATCCGCCAGGTACCGGACCAGACCGGGCAGACCTGATGCTCTTATTGTGTGTCAAGGGTGGTGAGGTATTGGTGGTAGCGGTGTGTGAGTTGGGGTAGTGGGCGTCGGTGGTTTTCGATGTCGGAGATTCTGGCGGGGTAGGTGTTCAGTGCGTGGGCTACGTCGGTTTGGGTCAGGTGGTGCCGTTTGCGGTGTGCTGCCAGGGTGCTGGTGGTGTCGGTTGGTGGGGGTTGGGTCAGGGCGCGGTAGACCTCGCGGGCGATGGCTCGTTTGAGGCAGCGGATGATTTCTTTGGTGGTTTTGCCTTCTTGGGTGCGTCGGTTGGCGTAGTTCTTGGTGGTGGGGTCGTGGCGTAGGCGTACCAGGGCGATGCGGTGCAGGGCGGCGTTGGCTCGTCTGTCGCCGCCTGGGTTGAGGCGATGACGGGTGGTTTTACCGCTGGATGCGGGAATGGGGGCGGTGGCGCACAGGTGGGCGAAGGCGGCTTCGTTGTGGATGCGTCCGGGGTTGCCTCCGGCGGTGACGGCGAGCTGTGCGGCGACGGTGGTGCCGGCGCCGTAGACGGCTAACAGGCCGGGGTAGTGGGTGGTCAGGATGTGATGCATCTGCTGGTTGAGCCGTTCGGCTCGGTGGTGCAGGTCCTGGTGGGTGCGGGCCATGTGGTGCAGGGCGCTGGTGGCGGCCTGCTGGGGTGTGGTGATGGTTCTGGTGGGACGAGTTCGAGCGAGGCGGGTGATCAGGGCCGGGGTGTCGAGCCTGCGGTAGCGCTCGCGCAGGGGCTCGGGGGCGGTGGTCAGCAGGGAGTGGATACTGTTAGTGATCGCGGTGGCGGCTGAGATCAGGCGGGTGCGGGCTGCCAGCAGGAGCCGGAGCTGCTCGGCTGGGCCGGTGGTGTCCTTGGCCTGGCTGACACCGTCTCCGGACAGGACGGTGCGAGCCGCGGCGATGGCGTCGATCGGGTCGGACTTGCCGTGGTGGCGTCTGACCCGGCGGCTGGGGCGCAGCACCTCGACGGTGTCGTAGCCGGCCTGGCGCAGGGTACGGGTCAGTCCTGCTCCGTAGGAGCTGGTGCCCTCTACGCCGACGGCCATGAGGGGACCGAAGCGGTCGAGGTGTGCTGTCAGATCGTCGTAGCCCTGCTGGTCGGAGGGGAAGGAGCTGGTTGCGATCACGGCGCCCTGGGCGGTGAGCACCGCCAGGGTGTGAGTGTCCTGGTGGGTGTCGACTCCAGCGACCAGTCCCGGAGGTGGGGCCGGGGACGCTGGCTCCGTGTCTGTGCTGGTAAGGTCCGTCAGATCCATGGAGCGTGCCTCCTGTCTTGGTGCTTCCTTGGTCGGGAGTGCCACCGGCTCGGGCCAGGCAGACAGGACGCTGACGGGACCACACCTGTGGCGACTGGCGCACTGCGGTGTGGTCATGCTCCTATGAGGTCATGCACCACCCGTGCCTGTGGCGGCGTCTGCGGGACAGGACAGATCAGGCTCAGGACAGCCCTCCTGCACCGGGGCAGGCGGGGGTGTCAGTCAAGTTGCGGGTCACCGCCACGCAGGCTCCTACACCATCATCAGCGTCCAGTTTTCTGTGTAAGCGTTTTACAGGTAGGGGTTGATTCGGTCGGGGTAGGCGGTGGCGGGGCTGGGCCAGGGCCTTGTATCTGGTCGGTGGTGATCTGTCCTTCGACGAGCTTGCCCTTGGCCCTGCGCTTGGATGCTGGCAGTCCTTTCTCCTTGTAGCGTTCTCGGGCTCGCTTGTCCACGGGTGTCGCAGATCGCCAGCCACAGCAGCTTGCTCACCGCCTCATCGGAGGGGAAGTGGCCGCGGTTCATCGGTGATCCTTAGTGCAGCTGGTAGCTCGCAGCCTCGATGCGTTGGTGGAGGGGGTACCTCCCACGAAGTGGGGGAGAGATGACGCGCCTGAGCATCGACGGGAAGGCCAGGAAGGGCGTGAACCTCTCCCAGGCCCGCGCCCAGGTCGCCGCCGTCTCGGGGTACTTGCCCCCCAGGTCGGAGGCAGAGAAGTCGGTCAGGGCCTGCCGGGCGGCCTCCTGGTGCGGGGCGGTGCAGGTCGGCCTTGAGAGCGGCGGCGACCTTCTTGCGGTCTCCGTAGGAGACGAACCGCATCCAGGGGCGCGGAACCGGGTGGACCACACAGGTCTGGACCGTCGCCTGGGGCCAGGTCGCATCGATCGCCTCAGGCAGGCCCGCCGGGCCCGTCGCATTCCCCCCGCGCTTCGCTCCGGTGCGGGAGGTGCACCCTCTACGATCAGCACGTCGCTCACGCTTCTGTTGTGCCGGCACGGGCGCACACGAGCCGCCCTTGAAGGAGGCTCCCTCCTCGGCCCGGGGCCCAGATACTTAAGCCACGTGCTTGATACCGTCCATGCCCCGCCCCGACCGCGATGTGAGCCGAGCGGGAGGCGACCCGGTGAACAGACGCGGACCATCGGCCCGGATCGCGCCCGTGGTAGACCACCGGGAAGAGGACTCCTCTAACGGGCGGCGCTGCCACCCGCGGGACAGCCTCGGCTACCGCGTCGGTGATCCTCGAAATGGTCCCCGCGGACAGCTCCACGCTGAGTGCGGAGGCCAGGTGGTGCTGGATATCCCGCACTTCTCAATTCCGCCGGCGCATCAGGCCTGGTGATTCACTCGCATCCAGCCCGTCCAGACGGCGCTGGCCCTTACACACCAGGCGCGGGGTGAAGGTCCCGGCCCGGTCCCGAGGCACCTCGATCTCGAAGGGCCCCACCTCAGAGTCCACCGTCTTGGACGTGGTTCCGTTTCTGGCGTTACCACGAGCCTGGGAGGTTGGCTCGCCCCTGTCGTAACCCAGGTGCTCGCTCAAGCCAAGCGGCCAGGCCCCTCTCCAGGGCCTCCTTGACCAGTGCCGGCAGCAGACCATCAGTCCCGGTCATGCTCACCTGCCCGGAATCAATCTGCTCAAACAAGCCATCCAGAGCCCCAGCCGAGCGCAGCTGGTCGACCACATCCCGACCACCAGCAGAAGCCCTGTTGTCATCATCAGTAGCAGTCATCAGTGTCAGTCCTTCCACAAGGGCTTACACAAACCATTGAACAGGCTCGACCGGGCTCAACCCCAGACCCAGTAGAAAGGTGCTGGTGCGCACCGATGGGGCCGGAGGCACAAAGGAGACCATTGAGTTCCTCACCCACCGCCGGGTGTCCTACAGCGTGGGGTTCACGCTGCCAGACCACACGCCGCAAATCCACGAGCACCATCCCCGAGAACCACCTGGGCCCCGGCCTACAACGCTGACGGCCAGCCCAGACAGGGTACAGACGTCGCTGAGACCCGCCGACCTGCTGAACCTGACCGCCTGGCCGGACGGTATGCGGCTCAACCGTGCGCCGAGACCGGCCCCACCAGGGCGCCCAGCTGCGCTTCGAGGACATCGGAGACTACCGGCCCACCGCCTTCACCACCAACACAAAAGTGGGTCAGCTCGCCGACCTCAAGGTCCGCCACCGACTACGAGCCCACTGCCAGGGAACCGCATCGACTGCGCAAAAGACACCAGGCTCAACCACTTCCCCCCTGCAGGGCATCGCGCAAAACCATATCTGGAGCCTGAACGTGACCCTGACCTGTGACCTGCCGGCCTTCTCCCAACTGCTCACCCTGACCTCCACCCCCGCCCGCGCCTGGAAACCCAGGACAATCCACCTACGGCTGATAAGCATCCCCGCTACCACCGCCCACCACACCCGCCGCACCATCCTGCACTACAAGACCGACCACCCCTGGACTGATCTCCTCCTCACCGGACTCGAACACCTCCAGGCCCCACCAGCTCCATAGACACACAGCTCCCGCATCTTGTCCACCACAATCCTGAAGAAAGAACCCCGGCCCCCAGAAAGGCCCGACCACCACGACCCGACACGAGGCAAACCGTCACACCCACACACCACAACCCCACCCACAACACCAACAACAACCCCACCCAACCAGCCCACGAAAGATCGAGGCTAGTGCATGTACCACAGGGGATTGATCCCCCTACCGTTCGGACTATTTTCGAGGTCTCATGGTTGTGCAGCAACAAGCAGAGAAGTCACCCGGACTTCGAAGGCCTACCCAAAGGAGGAGACCCCCATGCGACTCACGAAACGAAACCTCATCAAGACCGCAGCCATCGGCTCAGCTTTTGTTGGAGCACTAGCAGTCGCGGCACCCGCTTCAGCAAACTCCTTCGGTCCCACTGGCTCTGGCACAGGAAACCTTGGAACAGTTAGCTATGACGACGGGGCCGATCAATTCTGCGCTACAGCCACCCAGCACTACGGCCTCAGCGTTGAGTTGAAGCCAGAAAACAGCCGTCGCGGACCTAGCTACACAATTCGCGCAGCGCAAGGAGAGACGAAATGTGTCAGCTTGGCGAGGGCGTACGAGGACACTCGCTACTCCTACCAAGTGACTAATGGTTTCTGGCCACCCCGCCTCACTCCGGTGTATTTCTACAGCTGACCCGGGCACATCCCGAAGCGCTCTCCTGACGATCGCGGCGCAGCCGCCATCTCGCATCCCCTCCCACGACACTCGAGTCCTCGGCAGCACTTCTGCTGCCGAGGACTCGAGAGCATGTTCACGTTCCTGAGCAAAGATCTTGCAGGCTTAGTCCAGATACAGCTACACACTGATGGCTGCCCGATGCACCTCAGCACGCCCCCTCTTCTTACGCAGACCATAGGGGATTGATCCCCCTACCGCAAGGATGCATTCCAAGGTCTCATAGTCATACGGCAACAAGCACGATGCACCCGGACTTCAGCACCCAACAAAAGGAAACAGTCACTATGCGATTCACAAAACGAGGCCTCGTCAAGACCGCAGCGGTCAGTTCAGCACTTCTAGGAGCAATTGCTGTCGCCGCACCAGCCTCCGCCAACTCTTTCGGGCCGACCGACTATGCCACAGGAGGCTACACAAAAGTCAGTTACGACGACGCGAACGATCAATTCTGCGTCACAGGAACCGGCACGGATTACGCAGGAGTCACCGTAGCACCATCAAACGGGCGACGAGGGCCGAGCTATTATATTTCAGTCGGCCCAGGGGCAACGAAGTGCGTCAGCCTAGCACGAGCCTTCGAGGACACTCGCTACTTCTATCAGGCAGAAAATCCTCTGACTGGAGGAAATTACGATCCAGTCCAATTTTACAGCTGACCTGAGCATGTCCTGAAGCGTTCGCCTGACGATCGCGCCATAGCCGCCACTCCCATCTCCCCACTCCCGCGACACTCGAACCCTCGGCAGCCGAATTGCTACCGAGGGTTCGAGTAAGCATGAGATGGCGGAGAGAGGGGGATTCGAACCCCCGGTGCGCTAGGCGCACAGCGGTTTTCAAGACCGCCACATTCGGCCGCTCTGTCACCTCTCCAGGCCGCGCCCCCAGGGCGCGACAGGCACAGACCCTACCATCCCGGTGAACCCGCGGTCACCGCGAGCCCACCGGCGGCCGACGTCGCGGTCGTACCTTAGGACTCGCGTTCGAGGGGTAAAGGGCACGAACGCGCGCCCTACCCTACGAACACGAGGTCCTCCAGCCTACTTCCGCAACAGACCCTAAGACCTGCTGAAGAACCCGCGCCGGTGCGGCTTGCTGGCGCGCGCAGGCAGCAGCGAGTTCGGCTCGTCGAGCCGCCCCTCGGCCAGCGCCTGCCCGATCGCCGGCCACACCGGCAGGCGCGCCATGAGCGTGGCCTGCAGGGCGTGGTAGATGTCCGGATGCCCGGCCCAGGTGCGGGTCGAGGGCCGGTTGTCGCGGTCGAGCTCGTGGGTCCACACGCCCGGCTCCTCGATGAGGAACTCCTCGGCGTAGTCGATCCAGGCGCGGTAACAGTGCTCGTAGTGCTCGACGTCGATCTCCCCGCGCCCGTCGTCGAGCAGGGCCTGGCGGATGGCGGCCGAGGCCGAGATGCCCTCGCAGACCACCCAGTGCATGCGCTCGTGGACCACCGGCTCGCCATCGAAGTCCGTCGTGTAAACGAAGCCGGGGGCGCCGTCGATGCGCCAGCCATCGGTACGGGCCTGCTCGAAGATGTGCTCGGCGGCATCCAGCATCCAGTCCGGCGCGCTCATGGACCGGTTGATGAGGGCGCCGTGCAGCTGCACGGTCAGGCGCGCCCATTCCAGGCCGTGACCGGGGGTGACGCCGTAGGGCCTGAAGGGGTGGGCCGGCTCATCGCGGTTGTAGTCGAGTCTCGGCTTCCAGGAGGTGGAGTAGTGCTCGGGCAGGCGCCAGCCGTGCTCGCGGGCCTGAACGTTGACGGCGAAGTCGGCGATCTTCAGGGCCCGCTCCAGCCAGCGCACCTCGCCGGTGACGTCGGCCGTGGCCAGGTAGGCCTCGACCGTGTGCATGGCGGCATTGATACCGCGATAGTCCTCGGGGTCGGTGAAATCGAAGGCGTAGGACTCGATCGGCATCTGCTGGGGCTCGTCCCACCAGTAGCGGTCCTGGATCTCCATGGCATCGCGCAGCAGCTCGTGGGCGCCGGGCCGATCCGCGGCCGTCGCGGTGGCGGCGGCCAGGAGCACGAAGGCGTGCTGGTAGCACTCCTTGCGGGCCTCGGGGTCGATCGGGACGCCCCGCCCCTCGGCGTCGGGATCGGGGCCGATCGCCGAATACCAGCCACCATTGACCGGGTCGCGCAGGGGGCCGCCCAAAGCGCGCACACCGTGGTCGGCGTAGCGGCGACAGCCGGGGATGCCCATGAGCGCCCCCAGGGAGAAGGCGAAGGTCATGCGGCTGGTGATCCACAGCTCGACCGGATGGGAGGGGTCCACCTCGCCGTCCTGGCCGATCCACCCGAATCCTGTGGGCACCTGCGAGGCGCGCGCGTAGTGCAGTAGTGCATGCGTCTCGTAAGCCAGCCAACGCTTGTGCTCGGGAGCGCCGAACCATCCCAGTCCCATGAGTCCTCCTTGATCCGCTGGGGATTCAAGGCTATCGACCCGCCCCGTGCGGATCAATGCTTCGGACCGAGCCCTGCGGAGCCCGCGCGTCGGCTACTTCTGCTTGGGCCAGGCGGACTCGCCCTGTGCGAGCGCCTCCTTGGGGGTCATCGCACCGGTCGACCAGCGGCTCAGCCCCAGCCACAGGGCGCTGCTGCCCACGCCCACGGGCATCGAGTCCGAGGCATCCATCTCGACGGTCGTCTGACGCGACTGGAGCAGCCTGGTGGCGCGCTTGCCGACGTCGCTGGGCGCCAGGTCCGGGTCGACGCCCTGGTAGGCGGTTGCCACCCCGCCCATCGCCATCCGCGTGCGCGCCCAGTTCTGGGAGGTCAGGTAGGCCATGACCGCATTGGCCGCGTCCGAGCGGGTGAAGGCCACGAGGTAGTCGGTGCCCACGAGCACGGCCTCCGATCCCCGGTCCGCCGCCGGAGTGACGAAGGCCGAGATCTTGACGCCGTTCGACGTCGGCGACGCCGTCGCCGCAGCGGTCGTCTCCCCCGCTGCCTGGGCGGAGTCCGTCGAGGCCGTGGCGCCCCCGGTGGGGCTGGGCGCCTGGACCGTCACCGGGTTGGCGCCGTCGGCGTCGGTGATGGCGGTGCCCTCGGGGAACCGGCTCTCGAAGGAGGAGGAGGCGTGCAGCATGAGGCAGCTGCCCTTGACCAGGTCGGCCCCGGCCTGCGCGGGGGTCCGCGAGATGACCGAGCCACGCCCCCCGGCCACGCTCCCATCGGCCAGGACCAGGGAGTCGACGACGTCGAGGGCCTCCACAGCGCCCGAAGAGTCGACGGGCACCCTGTGCGAGGCCCACGTCTCGTAGGCGCCGGAGCCCTGCGTGGACAGCATGGCGTCCTCGAGCCAGTCGGTCATGACCCAGCCGGTGGACTCCCCGTCTGAGGCGCCTACGCACCAGGGGGTTACGGAGCCGTCGGGGTGGTCGGCGCGGACCTTGCGGGTGAGGGTCTCCAGTTCCGCCCAGGTGGCCGGCACCTTATAGCCGGCCTTGGCGAAGGCGTCCGGCGAATACCACACGAGGGACTTCACCGAGGCCATGAGCGGGGCGGCGTAGGGCACGGAGGCGTGGATACCCACCTGGATCCAGTGCCGGTCCCACCCCGCCTCCACGTTGCTGTTAACCGTGTTCGGCAATGGGTGGACCACGCCGGTGTCGACGAGCTCGGCCACCATCGCCGGCTGCGGCACGATCGCCAGGTCGGGCAGGTTCTCGGGGTTGTCCTGGCTCGACGGCGAGGCCCCCTTGTTGGTGGACAGGTCCGCGCCCGAGCCGTTGAGCAGCTGGGAGCGCAGCTCGGTGGTGCCGGTGTGGGCGACGTCGATGCCCGTGCACTTCTCGAACTCGGCCACGGAGGCCTCGAAGCGCTCTGCCTCGGTGCCGGTCAGGCTGCTGGAGACGGTGACGGTGGAGCCCTCGTGGCCCTGGTAGGCCTTGTAGGCGGCGCAGCCGGTGGCCGATGCGGAGTGGGCCCCGCCGGCCGAGCAGGCGGCGGTGGCGGCGCAGACCAGGGTCAAGGCGCTGGCGGCCGCGAGAAGACGGCCGCAGCGCCGCCGTCTGCCGGTTGAACGTCGTCGGACCGGGGCGGCCCCGCCGGGCAGACCGGTGCCCGCGGCGGTGACGTCGTTGATGGGGCCGATGGAGTTGTGATGGGAGATAGGGAGAGGGGACTGTCGCATCAGGGGTGCCTTACTCGTTCGATGACGGCGTCCAGGACGGCGGCGCAGCCGTCCCGCCACACGGGCTCGGTCAGGATATCGCCGCGGTCGCGCACCCACTGGGGCGCACTACCCATGACGACTCCGGCCCCGGCCCACTCGATCATCTCGACGTCGTTGGAGCCGTCCCCGACCGCGAGGGTGCGGGCGGAGTCGACGCCCAGGCGGGAGATGAGCGCCTCGAGGGCGGAGGCCTTGGTGACGCCTTCGGGGGCGACGTCGAGCCAGGCCGTCCAGCCGATGGCGTACTCCACCGAGTGCAGCCCGGAGTCGGCCACGATCTCGGAGAAGCGCTCCACCGACATGCCCGGGGCCCGCAGGACCACGCGGGTGACGGGCTGGGAGACGAGCTCGTCGAAGGAGACGACCTGCTGGTCCTCGATGAGCTCGCCGTCGGGGAAGAGCCGGGAGACCTTGAACCCGACGCCAAGGTCCTCCACGGCGATGATCCCGTCGGGCACGGCGGCGAGCAGGGTCTCGATGGCGGGGCGCGGGTCGAAGGTGCGCGAGTCGACCACTTCGTAGCCGCCGGGGGCGTCCGGGTCGAGCCGCAGGGTCAGGGCGCCGTTGGCGCACACCATCCAGCCCGAGCTCAGCCCCAGGTGGCGCACCACCGGCATGGCGGCGGCGATCCCGCGCCCGGTGGAGATGACCACGGGCACCTCGTGGGCGCGCAGGCGGGCGATGGAGGCCATGACCCGCTCCGAGACGCGCCCGTCCATGTCGAGGATGGTGCCGTCGACGTCGAGGGCGACGACGAGCCCTCGACCGGGCGCGAGCCGGGCCCCGCCGGAGGCCTCCAGCGCGTCGAGGTCCCGCATCCGGTCCTGGACCAGGGCGTGGTACTCCTCGTGGTCCAGAGCCCGACGGCGCAGCATGCGCCCGCCGGTTCCCCCGGCGGAGCCGGTGGTCTTGGCGGTGCTCTCGGGGTCGCCGCGATGCCCGATGCACTCAGCCGAGCCGCCCAGGCGGGTCAGCGGTTGACCACCCGGGACGATCCCGGTGTCGGGGTTGACGGCCGGGCCGTTGGCCGTGGGCTCGGCGGCGCTGGAGCCGCCCGCGGCGTCGGCCGTGCGGCCCGCACCGGCGGTCCCCGGCGAGGGGTCCGACGGCGTCGACGGCGAGGGGGCGGATGGTGTGGGGCTCATGCGCGGCCGGCCTCAGGCGGTGGCGCCGACGGGCTCGATGGCCTCCAGGCCGCCCAGGTAGGGGCGCAGGCCCGCGGGCACGCGCACCGAGCCGTCGGCCTGCTGGTGGTTCTCCAGGATGGCGACCATCCAGCGGGTGGTGGCCAGGGTTCCGTTGAGGGTGGCCACGGGGCTCGTGCCGCTCTCGCGGCGCTCGCGCACGGCCAGGCGGCGGGCCTGGTAGGTGGTGCAGTTGGAGGTGGAGGTGACCTCCATCCAGCGCTGCTGGGTGGGCAGCCAGGCCTCGCAGTCGAACTTGCGGGCGGCCGAGGAGCCCAGGTCCCCGGCGGCGGTGTCGATGACCCGGTAGGGCAGCTCGACCAGGGCCAGCATCTCCTCCTCCATGGCCAGGAGCCGGGCGTGCTCGGCCTCGGCGTCCTCGGGGCAGCAGTAGGAGAACATCTCGGCCTTGTTGAACTGGTGGACGCGGATGATGCCGCGGGTGTCCTTGCCGGCGGCGCCGGCCTCGCGCCGGTAGCAGGTGGACCAGCCCATGTAGCGCTTGGGCCCGGCGGTGAGGTCGAGGATCTCGTCGGCGTGGTAGCCGGCCAGGGCCACCTCGGAGGTGCCGGTGAGGTAGAGGTCGTCGGCGGGCAGGTAGTAGATCTCGTCGCTGTGGGCGCCCAGGAACCCGGTGCCGCCCATGACCTGCGGGGTCACGAGGGTGGGGGTGGTCATCGGGGTGAATCCGTGGGCGACGGCGGCGTCCAGGGCAGCCGTCATGAGGGCCAGCTCCAGGCGCATGCCCCAGCCCTTGAGGTAGTAGAAGCGGGCGCCGGAGACCTTGGCGCCGCGGCGGGTGTCGATGATGTCCAGGCCCTCGCCGATCGCCAGGTGGTCGGCGGGCTCGAAGCCCTCGGCGGTGAAGTCTCGGGGCTCGCCGCCTTCGTGGCGCAGGACGACGTAGTCCTCCTCGCCGCCCGACGGCGCTCCCTCGATGAGGTTGGCGAACTGGCGGGCCAGGGCGTCGAGCTCAGCGGCCGCCGCCGAGGAGGCGGCCTCGGCGGCCTTGACCTGCTCGGCCAGTTCCTTGGCACTGGCAAGAATCGCCGGGCGCTCCTCAGGCGATGCCTTCCCGACGGACCGGGAGACGGCCTTCTGCTCGGCGCGGAGGTTCTCGAAGGCGGCCAGCGCCTGACGGCGGGTCTCGTCGGCGGCAATGACGCGGTCAACGAGATCGACGTCGGCGCCGCGGGCTCGCTGGCTGGCGCGGAAGGGCTCGGGGTTCTCACGAAGCGCACGCAGGTCGATCATGACCCTGAGTGTAGTCAGGACCGTGCCCGAGGCCGCACTCGGATCACTTTCCGGGCGACATCGGGCCGCACGCGAGGTGGTCACCAACCAGTGACGGACCCGACACTCGAGTCGGATCGACCCGTTTCGCCGTCGGATCCGCACCACTGACGAGGCGGACTCGCGGGCCCGAAAGCCAAGAATTAACCGGAAGGCCAGGGGTGGATGGCGCGCGTGCGGGCCATACACGTTCACCCCTGCACACACCACCCCTCGAGCGCGAACGTGACCTACTTCCCTCTACCAACGTAATCCACCTGTGAATACAATCCATTTCAATCGGTGTACCCTATAGTTCCCGACGGCGTTCTCGGGCCGCCATGTTGGAGGCCCGCCCACGCCGGATCCCACACCATTCTCCCCGCTTCTCCCGGCCATTCGTCTGCCTTCGACTTTCTGTCACTCCGTCATATCAGGCTCGCCGATCGCGTTGGTGCGGGCCCCGACCACAGGACCACAACTCATGCCGATCTCATCATCTCCGTCCTTCTCGCAGTTACGGGCCTTCGTAGCCCTGTGCGACCACCAGCACTTCGGCGAGGCCGCCACTGCGCTCGGCGTCAGTCAGCCCAGCCTGTCGCAGGCCATCACCGCCCTGGAGAAGCGCGTTGGCGGCGAGCTGGTGGAGCGCACCACCCGCCGCGTGCTGGTGACCTCCCTGGGCGAGGCTCTCCTGCCCTTCGCCCGCGACGCCGTCCTGGCCGCCGAGGCCTTCAACGAGGCCGCCTCCAGCCAGGGGGCCGCCCTGAGCGGCACGATGCGTCTGGGCATCATCCCCACCATCGCACCCTACCTGGCCCCCATTCTCATCGACGGTCTGCGCGAGGCCCTGCCCCAGATGGAGCTGGATCTGCGCGAGATGGTCACCGGGGACAACCTCGACCAACTCGCCCAGGGGCGTCTGGACGCCGCCATCATCGCCCTGGAGGACGACCTCCAGCGCACCACCGCGATCCCGATGTTCGACGAGCAGCTCGTCGTCCTCACCGCCGCCGACCACCCCTGGGCGGGGCGCCGGGACGTCAACCCCGCCGAGCTCGATGACCAGCCCCTCCTCCTACTCGACGAGGGCAACTGCCTGCGCGACCAGACCCTGGCCCTGTGCCAGCGCTACGGCACCCGGCCCCCGGTCGCGGTGGCCACCACCCTGTCGACGGTGACCCGCATGGTCGCACACGGCTCCGGCGTGACGATCATTCCCGAGGGGGCGCTCCAGCTGCTGACCCCCTCCTCGGAGTACGGCGTTGCCCGTTTCGCCGACGAGGCGCCGGTGCGCCACATGGGCCTGGTCCACCGGATCTCCTCCTCCCGCGGCGCCGACTTCGCCCAACTGGCCGCCCTCATCTCACGCCTGGTGAGCCAGGCCGGCCTACCCGTCACCCCGATCAGGACCTGAGTCGGGGCGGGAACACGGGCGGAAAGTCGGCGCCGGGCCGCAGCCCGGACCACGCCCCGGATCCGTCCGGCCCCCCTCGATGACGTCCGCGCGGCTCCGGTGACAGTGACCGGGGCCGCGCGGACGGTTAACCTGCCCCTATGACCGGCTTCACCGACGGCGGGGCCCGGGCGACGACGCGCACCGGGCAGCCACTGGCCTGCGTCGTCGTCAACCCCTCCAAGCCGCGCGCCACCGCCGCGGTGCGGGGCCTGCTGGAGCGCGAGCTGCGCGAGGCGGGCTACGCCGGACCCGTCTGGCTCGAGACGAGCATCTCCGAGCCCGGCACCATGCAGACGCGCCTGGCCCTGGGCGCAGGGGCTCGGCTCGTGGTGGCCGCCGGCGGCGACGGAACCGTGCGCGCGGTGGCGGCGGGCCTGGCACGCAGCGGCGCCCAGATGAGCATCGTCCCCCTGGGCACCGCGAACCTGGCGGCCCGCAACCTCGGGGTACCCGTCGGCGACCCGCGGGCCGCGGTCCGGGCGGCTGCCCGCGGGGCCGACCTGCCCGCCGACCTGGCCTGGGTGAGGACCGAGCCCCTGCCCGAGTCCGACGTCGGACTAGACCGGACCGGGACGCCCAGAACCGCCGGACAGGCGGAGGTCCTGGGCGGAGCCACGGCCGCCGAGCCGACTCGCCCCCCTCCGGCCGACCCGGTCGATCCGGCGGACGGCGTCGAGGCGGCAGACCCGCCGCGGCTATCGGCCGAGGCGGCCCGGGCGGTGCGCACGGTCCAGAGGGCGACCCGGCGTACCCGTCAGTGGGCCCGGCCCACGCTCGGCGACGAGCACGCCTGCATGGTGGTGGCCGGGATCGGCTTCGATGCCGGGCTGGTGGCCTCCACGCGCCCGGCCCTCAAGGCGAGGGTCGGCTGGGGAGCTTACGCCCTGGCGGCCATGGAGAACCTGGGATCACCGCGCATGGACCTGGTTCTCAGCCTTCTCGATGACACCGGCGAGCGACGCGTGGAACGTTTGACCGCCCGCAACCTGCTGGTGGCCAACGGAGGTCGCCTGCCGGCGGGGATCACTCTGCTGCCCGAGGCCCGCACCGATGACGGTCTGCTCGACGTCGCCGCCATCGATACGGTTGCCGGTCTGGCCGGGTGGAGCTCCCTGGCGCGCCAGGTGCTGCCGCCCTACGCGGCGCGCTATTCCGAGTCCGGCCGCTCGCTGGGCCGGGTGGTGCTGCGGCGCGGCGGGGAGGTGACCGTCCAGCTCTCGGCGCCGGCGCTGGTGGAGGTCGACGGGGATCTGCTGGCGCCCACGCGGGGCATGCGGGTGCGCATCGACCCCGGGGCGCTGCTCATCCGCCGTCCGGCGGCCTGAGGGCGGGTCGGTCGGGCGGGTTTGAGGGCCGCCCGCTCCGGCTGCATGCCCAGCGGTGCAGTCCCCCCGCTTATTCCTCCCAGAAGCCGGCGACGTCGATCGCCCCGCCGGTGGCCTCGAAGTCTGCGCGCACGGCTCGGCGCAGGTCGGCGTCGTGGAGCCAGTCCAGGGCGACGGCGGCCAGCCCGTAGGCGCCGTCGAGCGCGGCCGCGTCCCCGGTGGGGCCGCCGG
Source organism: Actinomyces johnsonii (assembly GCF_006546835.1). Classification (GTDB taxonomy): domain Bacteria; phylum Actinomycetota; class Actinomycetes; order Actinomycetales; family Actinomycetaceae; genus Actinomyces; species Actinomyces johnsonii. The sequence goes on from NZ_VICB01000025.1 coordinate 58,967, forward strand.
CGGCCTCGGTCATGGCACGGGTGTGGAGGGCGACGTCGGGCCGGTCGGTGACTTTGATGAGCGGGTGGATGCCGGGCACGCGCTGGGAGACGTTGCCGAAGTCGGTGCCGGCGGCGATCGTCTCGGGCAGAACCCCGGGGGCCAAGGGGTCGCGGCCGCGCTCGCGTTGGGAGCGCGCCCAGGAGGTGAGCAGGGGGCCGTTGTCCCGGACGGGGACCTCGTTGCAGTACTCCGAGGTAAGGATCTCGACGCCGGTTCCGGTCATGAGGGCGGCGCCGTGGAGGACCTCCTCGACCCGCTCGGCGATCTCCTTGAGGGTCTCGAGGTACTTGGAGCGCACCATGATGGACAGCTCGGTGCGTTCGGGGATGATGTTGGGGACCTGGCCGCCGTCGGTGATGATGGCGTGGAGGCGGTCCATGGGGAGCATCTGCTGGCGCAGCAGGCCGATGCCGGTCAGGGCCAGGGTGGCGGCGTCCAGGGCATTGCGGCCCATGAAGGGCTGGGAGGCGGCGTGGGCCGGCACGCCGTGGAAGACGACCTCCAGGCGGCGTACCCCGAGCCAGGTCTGGTGGGTGACGTCGTGGGCGTAGGAGTGGGTTTGGATGGCGGCGTCGACGCCGTCGAGCATGCCGCGCACGGAGAGGATCTCCTTGGCGGTCGAGTTCTCCTCGGCGGGCGTGGTCTGCAGGACGACGCGGCCGGGCAAGGCGCCGGGGTGAGAGCGGGCCAGGGCGGCCAGGGCGAGGAAGGCGCCCACGGAGTTGGCGCACATGACGTTGTGGCCGCAGCCGTGGCCGATGCCGGGGAGGGCGTCGTACTCGGCGAGGATCGCGATGGTGCCGACCGGCCGGCCGGAGGCACCTGCCTGTACTGGGGAGCCAGAGACCTCCGCGCGCAGGGCGGTGTCCATGCCGTAGACGCCGACCTCGGGCTCGATGCCGTGGCGGCGCAGGAGTGCGGCGACCGTGGCCACGGCATGGTGCTCCTCGAAACCGGTCTCGGGGTGGTCGTGGATGTCATGGGAGAGCTCAACGATCTGCGGGGCCAGCTCGGCGACGGCCTCGCCCAGGGCGGCGCGCAGGTCGGAGGGGGCGCCGGCGTCGTCGGGCAGGGCCGTCGGTGGGCCAACGACGCCGCGGCGCTCCTCGGTCTCGGCGGCCATGCGCTCCTGGATGGCACTGGAAGGGACAGTGGGACGGGTGAGGTCATTCAGGTCGCGCATGGGCCCATCATGCCCACCCACCACCCGTATTGCACGAGGGTCCGGGGTTCGAGCAGTGCGGGTCACTCGCTGCCAGAACAACCTGAGATTCGTGCAGTTGCCACAGTGCTCCTAGACCATTCGTCATCGAATCATCTGCAGAACATGACTCTCTTGGGGTCAGAATCCATCCGGATCGTGCTAGCCTTAGCAGGACTGATTCCCAGTAAGCCCCGCCGTGTTTGCGGGGTTGAATGCTCCACCGGCTTGCCGGTCCAACTGCCCGATCTCACGTCGAGATCGGGCAGTTCTTTTGTCGCATTCTCAAGGCACTCCGGCTGTGATATGTATTTCTCATGTCTGCTCACCACCTTCGCGTGGGGATCGACGTCGGCACCCATTCCGTCGGACTCGCAACGCTGCGGGTTGACGACCAGGGGACCCCCATCGAGCTCCTCTCAGCACTATCGCTCATCCATGATTCCGGGATCGGCGAGGACGGAAAGAAAACCGCCTCGACTCGCAAGGAGATCTCCGGCGTCGCCCGGCGCACCCGGCGTCTGCTGCGGCGTCGACGCAAGCGACTCCAGCAGCTCGACAAGGTGCTGCTTGACCTGGGCTTCCCGATTCCGGATCTGGGTGGGCAGACTGACCCGTACCTGGTATGGAGAGTGCGCGCCCAGCTGGTTGAGGAGACGCTGCCCGAGGAGCTGCGCGGTCCGGCGATCTCCATGGCGGTACGCCATATTGCACGGCACCGGGGGTGGCGTAACCCGTACTCGAAGGTCGAGTCGCTGTTGTCGCCCGCAGAGGACTCCCCGTTCATGGAGGCGCTACGTGAGCGCATCATGAAGGGCCCGGGCGTACTTCTCGACGACGACATCACCCCCGGCCAGGCGATGGCCCAGGTGGCACTGACTCAGCGCATCACCATGCGTGGCCCCGACGGCATTCTCGGCAAGCTGCATCAGAGCGACAACGCCAACGAGATCCGGAAGATCTGCGCCCGCCAGGGCATCTCCCCCGATGTCTGCAAGCAGCTGCTGCGAGCCGTCTTCAAGGCGGAGTCCCCGAGAGGATCAGCCGTGTCTCTCGTGGCTCCCGACCCGCTTCCCGGTCAGGGCTCCTTCCGGCGCGCACCGAAGTGCGACCCTGAGTTCCAGCGGTTCCGGATCATCTCCATCGTGGCCAATCTCCGTATCAGCGAGGCCGGAAACAGGGATCGGCCGCTGACGGCTGACGAGCGCCGTCAGGTCGTCACCTTCCTCCTGGAGGACCCGCGAGAGGACCTGAGCTGGGTTGATGTGGCCGAGAAGCTGGGGATCTCCCGCCAGGCTCTGCGAGGTACTGCGACGCTCACCGCGGATGGTGAGCGGTCGGCCGCGCAGCCTCCTGTCAACGTCACCGACCAGATCATGCGCAAGACCAAGATCAGCCTACTGAAGACCTGGTGGGCGAAGGCCGACGCCGAGAGGCAAGGTGCCATGGTCCGTTACCTCTATGAGGGGCTTGAGGACTCGGAGTGCGCCGAGGTCATCGCCGACCTGCCGGAGGAGGACCAGGCCAAGCTCGATTCCCTTCACCTCCCAGCCGGCCGTGCGGCATATTCGCGGGAGTCCTTGACAGCCCTCAGCGATCACATGCTGGCGACGACAGATGATCTTCATGAGGCGCGTAAGCAGCTCTTCGGCGTCGATGACTCATGGACCCCTCCAGCCGAACCCGTGGGTGCCCCGGTGGGCAACCCGTCAGTCGATCGGACTCTCAAGGTCGTTGCCCGGTATCTTGCCGCGGTTGAAAATGTGTGGGGCAAGCCCGAAGTCATTCAGGTGGAGCATGTTCGCGATGGATTCGCCAGCGAGCGTGCGGCGCGGGAACGGGACCGGGCGAACAACCGTCGCTACGAGGTAAACCAACGCGCGATCAAGGACATTCAGCAGTCTTACGGTGTGGAGGGACATGTACGTCCGGGCGATGTCATGCGCCATCATGCCATCACATTGCAGGACTCTGCCTGCCTGTACTGCGGGGGAACAATCGGCTACCACACCTCTCAGCTGGATCATATCGTTCCGCAGGCCGGAACGGGATCGAATAACCACCGCGAGAATCTCGTGGCCGTCTGCGAGCGCTGCAACCGTTCGAAGTCGAACACCCCGTTCGCAGTGTGGGCGCAAACCTGTGGGATCCCTGATGTAGGGGTGAAGAAAGCCGTTGAGCGAGTGCGCGGGTGGCGCAACCGTCCCGGTGGTATGACATCTGGTGAGTTGAAGCGCCTCAAGAAAGAGGTCATCGCCCGTCTTCAGCGTACCCAGGAGGATCCGGAGATCGATGCGCGCAGCATGGAGTCCGTGGCCTGGATGGCCAACGAGCTCCGCCACCGCATTGCCGCTACCTACCCCGACACTGACGTCATGGTCTACCGCGGCTCCGTCACCGCGGCCGCACGCAAGGCGACGGGCATCGACTCGCGGATCAATCTGATCGGCGAGAAGGGACGCAAGGATCGCATTGACCGCCGGCACCACGCCGTGGACGCCAGCGTTGTTGCCCTCATGGAGCGAAGTGTCGCCAAGACCCTGGCAGAACGGTCGAGTCTTCGCTGGGCACAGCGTCTCACGGGACAGGAAGAGACCTGGAAGCAGTACACGGGCTTGACCGTGGGGGCGCGAGAGCACTTCGAGACATGGCGCAACCACATGCTCCGCCTCACGGAGTTATTCAACGCAAAGCTGACAGCCGATGAGGTTCACGTCGTCGAGAACCTTCGCCTGCGCCTCGGTAGCGGTAACGCCCATGATGACACGATCCGGAAGTACGCCATTCCTCGGCTGGGCGACGGCTTAACGGCCAATCAGGTCGATAGGGCCTGCTCCCCCGCATTGTGGTGTGCGCTTACTCGGGAGAAGGACTTCGACGAGAAGAACGGCCTTCCCGCGAGGGAGGACCGCTTTATCAGAGTTCACGGGCAAGAGCTGACCTCCAATGACCATATTCAGATCTTCGCCAAGAAGCCCGGCAATGACGCCAAGGAGAAGCCTTTCGGAGCCATCGCGGTGCGCGGCGGCTACGCGGAGATCGGGTCAACGATCCACCACGCCCGCATCTACCGCATCGAGGGGAAGAAGCCTGTCTACGCGATGCTCCGCGTCTTCACTCACGACCTGCTCAGTCAACGACACGACGATCTCTTCTCCGCAGTGGTTCCGCCTCAGTCAATCAGCATGAGGTGCGCGGAGCCGAAGCTTCGCCAGGCCATCGCTGCGGGCAACGCCACCTATCTGGGATGGGTCGTGGTAGGTGACGAGCTGGAGATCGACATCGACTCCTTCAAAACTGGGCAGATCGCAGATTTCCTAAGCGAGTACCCTGGCACAACAAGATGGCGCATTAGAGGGTTCTATAACGACCGACAACTCCGACTACGCCCCGCTTACCTAGCAGCGGAGGGGCTCATCGACCCCAGCGAGGCAATCAGTAAGACGTTGTCGATTCCCGGGTGGCTTCCAGCGATCAACCAAGTGGCAGCTACTCATCCGCGAGTAATCCGCCGGGATGCACTCGGCCGTGTTCGCAGCTCCAGCAGATCGGGCCTCCCCACATCGTGGACCATCGAGTGAGGGGCGCCGATGGACACGGCCTGGCGCATCATTGACTGCTCGTCGCTGGAGGGGCGCATCACCTCGGATCGTGGGGCGATCTGCGTCCACCAGGACGACGGCGGTGAGCATCGGATCCCGACGGCGGACGTAGCAGTCGTCCTCATGGGCCCCCACGTGAGCTTCTCGACGGCTGTCGTGCATCGACTACTGGGCGCTGACGTCGTCGTAATGTTCTGCGACTGGCGGGGTGTCCCCGAGGGCGCCGCCTATCCGTGGCATGAGCATGGTCGCGTTGGGGCCAGACAGCTGGCGCAGTCGCAGCTCTCTGAGCCACGGAGGAAGAATGCGTGGGGGCGCCTGGTGAGGGCGAAGGTGCTGGGGCAGGCGACTGTCCTGCTCCAGAAGGATCGTCCTGCGGCAGCCCGGCTCAAAGAGATGGCACGTTCGGTGCGCTCGGGTGACCCGGAGAATGTCGAGGCCCATGCTGCTCGCCTGTACTGGTCCCGCCTGTTCGCCTTCGAGGGTGATTTTCTCCGGCGCCCGGAGGCGGAGGATCACCGCAACAGCTGCTTGAACTACGGCTATGCGGTCCTGCGCGCTCATGGGATCCGGGCGGTGGTGAGCGCCGGGCTCACCCCGACGCTCGGCCTGTTCCACCATGGGCGCGGCAATATGTTCAATCTAGTGGATGACATCATCGAGCCCTTCCGTCCGGCAGTGGATGATGCCGTGCTGCATCTGGATCCTGATGCGAGTCCCGCTGAGCGGCAGGTGAAGCAGGTTCTGGTTGCCTCGGTGCAGCAGCCCTTCCGTGAGGACGGCGCCACGCTCCCGACCGTCTTGGAGGAGCTGGCTCAGCACTTGGGTCAGTACTGCGAAGGGGACCGAGCCCGTTTGGATGTCCCATCCTGGACCGGTCCGAGGCGCAAGTCCTGATGGCGGATGATCCGGTGTGGTGCGTGGTCATGTTCGATCTGCCGGTGGCGACGAAGAAGCAGCGCAAGGAGGCGACTCGCTTCCGCCATCTTCTCCTGGATGAAGGCTTCTGGATGGCGCAGTACAGCGTCTATGTCCGCTACTCCCCGACCGTGGCCGGGGAGCCCCGCAGAGCGGGCACGATCCGGAGCAACCTGCCTCGTGGCGGCGAGGTGAGAATCCTGTATGTCACCGATCGCGAATGGTCGCACGCGCTCTGTTTCCGCAACGAAGAGCCCGTCCAGGCCGAGCCGGAGCCCCAGCAGCTCATGATCTTCTAACCTCTAGCGAGGTGTTTGTGCTGGTCAGACCCCCTTGATAGACGTTTTAGAAGTCTATCAAGGGGTCTGGTGACTGATTCCCAGCAACGGTCACCTGCTCCATGCGGGCGGCTGAAGTCTATCAAGGGGTCTGGTGACTGATTCCCAGCCACTCCTTGTGGTGGGTGGCCGTCATATGAAGTCTATCAAGGGGTCTGGTGACTGATTCCCAGCTTCTTGGTGCCTTCAGGGCCTCGATGTCGAAGTCTATCAAGGGGTCTGGTGACTGATTCCCAGCCGCAAAGCCTCGTCCGATGAAATCGACGGAAGTCTATCAAGGGGTCTGGTGACTGATTCCCAGCGCGGGACCCTCCCGCTGAAACTCCTAACGAAGTCTATCAAGGGGTCTGGTGACTGATTCCCAGCAAGGGCGAGATCACCGCCGAGGAGTTCAGAAGTCTATCAAGGGGTCTGGTGACTGATTCCCAGCATGAAGGGCTTGTCGGGCCAGTTGGTCAGAAGTCTATCAAGGGGTCTGGTGACTGATTCCCAGCTCCATCGTCGTGGGGACCGCCGAGTCCAGAAGTCTATCAAGGGGTCTGGTGACTGATTCCCAGCAGGCCGAGGAAGAGGGGCTCGTTGTCCTGAAGTCTATCAAGGGGTCTGGTGACTGATTCCCAGCTTATGGGCAGTGACGGCTATGGCTTCTTGAAGTCTATCAAGGGGTCTGGTGACTGATTCCCAGCCGCGGCAGGATCGAGAAGCGGACCTCCTGAAGTCTATCAAGGGGTCTGGTGACTGATTCCCAGCAAGAACGGGGGCTCCAGACGCGTGACGGGAAGTCTATCAAGGGGTCTGGTGACTGATTCCCAGCGCAAGGACGGTGCTGACGTTGACGCCGTGAAGTCTATCAAGGGGTCTGGTGACTGATTCCCAGCCTCACCAACACCCCCACCGGAAAACGCTGAAGTCTATCAAGGGGTCTGGTGACTGATTCCCAGCTGGGTGATGAACGGGTCCCGCTTTGTCAGAAGTCTATCAAGGGGTCTGGTGACTGATTCCCAGCCAGGCCGTCGGCTACTGACCAACTCTGTGAAGTCTATCAAGGGGTCTGGTGACTGATTCCCAGCATGGTTTCCTTCATGCTCCGATCCTACCGAAGTCTATCAAGGGGTCTGGTGACTGATTCCCAGCAGGTAGTCGCTGGTGTTCATCTCTGGTTGAAGTCTATCAAGGGGTCTGGTGACTAATTCCCAGTCGTCGGGGAAGGGTTGGATGGGCGATGAACGGCGTCGAACGCGTAGGGCTGCCGTAGGCATCGCTGATGGCGTTCCAGCGCATCATCACCCATCCACGAATGACCACAAACCCTCTGAAACCTGCGGATGCGTGAAACTACATCACCAGCTGGCTCGACGCCGACCAGACCTGAGTTCCCACGCCGGGCAGCCGTCACCGCGACATCCTCGGCTAGCTCCTCATCGACAGCAACTCCGCGCGCTTCGACAGCCTCCGCTAGATCAACCCCAACAGCAGATAGTTCCACCGCTGCGCGCTGACTCCGTCGGGGAAGGGCGGTGTGTAGGCAGGTGGAACCCGCCCGCACACCGCCCCCGGAACACGGATGGGGGCAATGGCGTCACCGTCCGCTTCACCCCGTCTTGCCCCCACCCGTGAGTCAAGCGGCTCGCACAGCCTCAACTCACCGAGCCGTCGTCCTCCTCGATGCCGGCCGCGGTACCCAGGCTCTCGACGGCGTCGAGGTCATCAGCGCCGCCCTCACTGGCGACGGCGCCCCCGGCCTCCCCGCCGGCCTCCATCTCAGCCCGCGCATCGGCCTCCTCCTTGAGTCGGGTGTTGACCTTCTCGACGTCGAGCCGCGTGAGCAGGAAGAGGATGAGCGCGTTGGCCACGAGCGGCAACCACACGTACATGATGTAGATCATCTGGATGGCGGACTCCGGCTGGACCTTGAGGTCCCCGTCGTACCCGGAGGCGGCCAACAGCCAGCCGGAGAGAGCGGTGCCGAGGCCGCCGCCCACCTTCACGCCGAGCGACGTGCAGGAGAACATGAGCCCGTCAATGCGCTTACCGGTGCGCAGCCAGGTGTGCTCCGAGGCCTCGGCGATGAGGGCGTTGAGCGTGCCCTGCAGCGAGCTCATACCCAGGGCCGCGACCCCGGAGAGGATCAGCATGAGCGGGAGGCTGTTCATGTAAGCCGCCACGAGTACCCCGAGCCGCCCAAGGGTCGCGATGACATAGCCGACGACGTTGATCCGGTACATGCCCCCGAAGCGGCGCACCACCAGCGGCGTAATGAGGAGCCCGATCATGAGCGGGATGTTGATGGCCCAGGAGAAAGTCTTCAGCAGGTCCGCGTCCCCCAGGACGTACTTCATGAAGTAGATGCCCATGTTGAGCATGGCCGTGAAGATCTGGGTGAGCAGGAAGACAATGAGGATGATGAGGTAGTACTTGTTAGACACAAGCATCTTGGCCGACTCCCCCACCGAGAGCTTGTCCTCCTGGGGCTCCCCCTCACCCTCGAGCTCCTCGGGCGGCAGCTCCTTAACCGAGAGCACTGAGAGCGTGTTGACCGCCAGGCCGAGCAGCGCGTAGATGATCGCCATCGTCCGCCACCCGACGGCGCCGCCGCCGAACAGGGCCACACCGCCCACGGTGACGCTCTGGATGAGCAGGTTCGTCCCGAAGGCGAACATGAAGCGGATGGAGCCCATCTGCACGCGCTCGGAGCCATTGCGGGTGATGAGTGCGGTCAGCGAGGAGTAAGCGATGTTGTTGGCCGTGAAGAAGACGGCGTTGAGCAGCGTGTAGGCGATGAAGAACCAGGCGTACTTGGCGGTATCCCCCAGGCTCGTGGGGATCGCGAAGATCGCGATGAGCATGGCGGCGCAGCCCACGAACCCCCACAACATCCACGGGCGGGCCTTACCCATCCGCGTGTTGGTGCGGTCTAGCAGCGCCCCGAAGATGATGTCGGAGAAGCCGTCGAAGAGTCGGGAGAACATCATGAGCGTGCCGACGACGCCCGCGTTGAGCCCGGCGGTGTCCGTCAGGTAGATCATGACGAAGGCGGACAGGAGCACATAGACGACGTTGCCGGCCACGTCGCCCGAGCCGTAGCCCACCTTGTTGTACCACTTCAGGTACTTTCTCTCGCTGGCCGCTTCGAGCCCGGTTCCTGCGGTGGGGGCGCCGGCCTTCTTACCGGCAGACTCGCTGCTCATGGTTTCACCTCATTGTGACTACTGGTGTGGGTAAGGGTGTTGAGCAGGAGATGGAGCTCCATCCCCAGCTCCTGGCCGTCGACCTGGTAGCGGGGCCGCAGGGCGGGCCCGCAGCTGTTGGATCCGATGCCGGCCATCGCGGCGTCCAGGCACAGGACCGTGCTGCCCGACGGCGTCAGATCGGTGTTGCGGTGCCGCGCGGCCAGCTCCTCCTGCGTGTAGCGGGAGGCGTTGAAGGAGAAGGGGGTCGGCCCGACAACGGCCAGGCTCAGGCCGTCCCCGGAGACAATCACCTTGTTGCAGTCGGCGTGGCTGCCGTTCTCCTGGGGCCGGATGTAGTCCTCGTGGAGGTCGACGACGTCGGCACTGAAGGCCCCGTGGTGGCTGGCGCGGTGCTTGTCGATGTAACTCTCTTGCGGGCCCAGGCCGTAGTAGTCGACCTGGTTCATGACCTCGGGCAGGAAGAGACGCAGTCCCAGGCGCGGCAGGCTGGGGAAGCCCAGCGTCCGGCGCAGTCGCAGGCTCAGGCTCAGGACGCCGTCGTCGGTGAGGGTCCAGATGAGTCGTCCGCGCAAGGCGGGCTGGACCGAGGGCGCCACGAGGCCGACGTCGGCACTGATGGTGACGCGACCGGGCTCCTCGTCGACGTCGACGCCGTAGGCGCGGGCCGCGGCCTGGTGGTAGTGGGCGCGCTCCCATTCCAGGCGCACGTGGCGGTCGTTGTCGGTGGGCGCCCGCCAGATGTTGAGCTCGACCGGCCGGTCCAGGAGCTCGCGGCCCTCCGCAGCCAGGGATACGGGCAGGCCGGTGCGCGTGTCGATGGCGCAGCGCAGGCCCGCGGCCTCAACCTCGACTCGGGTGCCCTCGCGCTTGACCGGTAGGTGGGTCTCCCCGATGGGGCGGCCGGCGAGCGCCGCGACCCACCGGTGACGCCTGTCGGCGTTGCGCAGCGGGATCTCGTCGAAGCCCAGGACGTGCCCGGCGGCCAGCAGCGAGTCGGGGCGGGCGAGCCGGTAGGTGACCAGCAGGTGGCAGCGTCCGGTGGGCGGGACGCTCGGTTCGCAGCGCAGCATGACGCTTGTGTGCGGCGGGACGGGCTCGAGGAGGTCGAGGTCCTGGCGGTCCACGACAACGCCGTCGCACCGAACCTCGTAGGAGATGCGCAGGTACTGGGACATGTCGGTGTGGTCGAGGTCGTTGTGGATGGTCAGCAGGCCCTCGTCCTGGTCGTACTCGAGGACGCGGGCAGGGCGCTGGACGTTCTTGAGCTCGGCCAGGCCGGGGTGGGGGACGCGGTCGGGCGAGACGAGGCCGTCGACGCAGAAATTGCCGTCGTGGACGGCCTCGTCGTGGTCGCCGCCGTAGAGGTGGATCGGCCGGCCGTCGTCACTGGTTCCGGCGGTCACCGCGTGGTCGCACCATTCCCACACGAAGCCGCCGCACATGCGCTCATCTGCCCGGATGATCTCCCAGTAGTCCTCGAGGTCGCCGGGCCCGTTGCCCATGGCATGGCAGTACTCCACGAGGATGAAGGGCTTGTCCGGGTCGGAATCCAGGTAGTGGCGGATCTCCTCGATGGCCGGGTACATGCGGCTGTACAGGTCGATGCAGGAGTAGTCGTAGCGGCGCTTGGAGTCGCGGTAGTAGGAGCTCTCGTAGTGGGTCAGCCGCGTGGGGTCGAAGTCCTTGGCCCACATGAGGGCCGCTTCGAGGGTGCAGCCGTAGGAGCACTCGTTTCCTGCAGACCAGGAGATGACGCTGGGGCGGTTCTTCTCGCGGTGGACGCACAGTTTCATGCGGTCGACGGTGGCCTCGGTCCACTCGGGGTTGTCGGCGATGGGCTCGTTCCAGTGCTCGACCTGGTTGTCCCAGGAGGGGTCGGCCAGGAAGCGGCTCTGGGTGCCGTGGCTCTCGTTGTCAGCCTCAGACATGACATAGAAGCCGTGCTCGTCGCACAGCTGGTAGAAGCGCGGGTCGTTGGGGTAGTGGGAGCTGCGCACTGCGTTGATGTTGTGCTCCTTCATCAGACGCAGGTCCCACTGCATGTGCTCCAGGTCGACGACGGGCCCGGTGGTCGGGTCGGAGTCGTGCCGGTTGACGCCCCGCAGGGTGATGGGCCGGCCGTTGAGGCGGACGACGGCGTCGCTCGTCTCGATCTCGCGGATGCCGACCCGGTCGGTGATGACCTCGTCGGGGGTGGTGATGACCAGGGTGTAGAGGTAGGGGTTCTCGGCGCTCCACAGGTAGGGGGCGTCAAGGGTTAGGCGGATCCGGTGGGTGTAGCCGTCGTCGCCGGCGAAGGGTTCCAAGTCGCCGGCGGCCACGACCGTGCCGTCGTGGTCCACGAGCTCGACGGAGGTGGGGACGGCCCCGCCCCGGTAAGCGCCCTGGATCTTGACCAGGGCGGTGGCCGGACCAGCGTCGAACCCGGTGCCGACCACCGGACCGAGCGAGGTGGTGGTGGCGTAATCGAACAGGACAGCGGCGGGGCGGCTCAGGAGGTAGACGTCGCGGAAGATGCCGCTGGTGCGGAACTTGTCTTGGTCCTCCAGGTAGGTGCCGTCGCACCACTTGAGGACCAAGACCGCCAGGCGGTTGGCACCGGGGCGGACGAGCTCGGTGACGTCGAACTCGGCGGAGGCGTGGGAGACCTGGCTGTAGCCGACATAGGTGCCGTTGAGCCACACGTAGAAGCAGGAGTCCACACCCTCGAAGGTCAGATAGGTGCTGGGGGCGGCGGCGTCCGGGGTGTACTCGAAGTCGCGGATGTAGGCGCCGCAGGGGTTGTCCTGGGGGACGTGGGGCGGATCGAAGGGGATGGGGTAGCGCACGTTGGTGTACTGATGGTGGTCGTAGCCCAGGTGCTGCCAGGTGCTGGGCACCTGGATCCGGGTGAAGCCCTCCGGGACGCGGGCGGAATCGGGGTCTTGGTCGTCGCCGGCGCTCTCGGGGGCTTCCTGCTCCCAGAAGGCCTCGGTCAGCTCGTGGATGCTGGGCAGGTAGCGGAAGGCCCACTCGCCACTGAGCAGATGGAAGCGGTCGGAGTCCTCCCGCCTCCAGGGGCTGGTGGCGATGGGACGGGATGCGGGCACGTAGTAGGCGCGCGGCGGAAGCGTGTGCTCGTGGAGGACACCGAGGTCCTCGAAGTATCTAGGAACGATCATTGTTCGGCTCCCTCAGGTGTGGACGGGAACGGGGGACGCGCAGCAGTGCAACGTCTTTATGTTGACGTTAACATAGTAGACGAGCCCCGCTCTAGTGAGGCAGATCTATCAACCCAATCTGGACTCCACCAACCTCTGAGGAGGATCACTATGGTAACGTCACCATGTCGTCAGGATGCGGGTACTCCTGCCGCCCCTGATAACCTCATGCCATGCCAGGGCAGCGCCGGGGCGCGGAGGGAGCGCCGTCAATGAGCGATGTGGCTCGCTTGGCCGGCGTCTCAGCCCAGACGGTCTCGCGCGTGGCGGCGGGATCGGAGCACGTCCGGCCCGATACCCGCGAGCGAGTCCTGCGCGCGATGAACCAACTGGGCTACTCCCCCAACCGCGCAGCCCAGGCCCTGCGCCGAGGCTCCTTCAAGACGATCGGGGTGCTGACCCAGCAGATCCAACGCACCGGTGAGGCCCTGACCACCGCGGGAGTGCTGGAGGCAGCCACCGCCGTCGACTACGCCGTCAACCTCGTCCAGGTGGAGCACCCCGCCTCCGACGACCTGCGCGAGGCCGTCTACCGACTCTCCCACCAGGCCATCGATGGGCTTGTCGTCGTGCAAGCCGGGAGGGCCGGGCGCGAGCAGCTGGTATTGCCGCCCTCGATGCCGGTGGCGGTCTCGGACTCCACGCTCGTGGACTACTACCCCTCGGCCAGCGCCGACCAGGTCGGCGGGGTGCGCGACGCCGTCGGGCACCTTCTGGGGCTGGGGCACCGCACCGTCTACCACGTGTGCGGGCCCGAGGACTCCCAGTCCAGCCTCATCCGCAGAGCCACCTGGGCCCGCTGCCTACAGGAGGCGGGGCGGGAGGTTCCCGAGCCGGTACCCGGCGACTGGGAGGCCGCAGCGGGCTATGAGGCTGGTCTGCGCCTGTCGGCCGACCCGGAGGCCACGGCCGTCTTCTGCGCCAACGACGAGCTGGCCCTGGGCCTCATCCGAGCCATGCACGAGCAGGGCAGACGCGTGCCGCAGGACGTCTCGGTCGTCGGCTTCGACGGCCTGGCCGTGGGCGAGTACAGCTTCCCGCCGCTGACCACGGTGCGCCAGGATTTCAAGCGGCACGGCCGAGAGATGGTGGGGCTCGTGCTGGAGCAGGCGGCCTCGGGGGAACTGGAACGCAGCCGCAGCATCATCATCCCCACCGAGCTCATCGTGCGCGGCTCAACCGCCCCGCCGGCGTCCTGAGTGCGCAGTACGGCGTCGGCCCGGCTCAGTCCTCCTGGGGCAGGAGCATGGAGGCGCCCAGGGCGAAGGGGAATCCGGGCTTGAGGATGCACTGGATGACAGGCTGGGCCATTTCCAGGACGCTGTCGGCGTCGAGCCCCTCCTCGCCGTCGGGGCCGGCCTCGGCCACGAGGTCGGCGTAGGGGACGGTGAGGTCGAGCAGGGCCATGCCGTCCCGGTGGGTGGCAGCATCCCAGGCGCCGCCCTCCATCTCCTGAAGGGTGCCCAGGTGGAAGCTCATGACGCCGCGGTCATCGACCTGCGCGGGTACGGACAGGATGTGGTGCGGCTCGGGGTCGCGCGGCGCCCGCAGAGTGAACAGGATGATCCCGCCGTCGCGGGCGGCGCGCAGCATGATGCGGCCGATGTGGATGCCGAAGCTGACGACGTCGAAGACCCCCTCCATGGCCTGCTCGTAGCTCAGCGGCTCCTGGAGGAGGATCGGGGCGCCATCGCCAGGGTCGTTGATGGCGCGGCGGCCCGACGGCGTCGCGGCCCTAAGCAGCAGGAGCCGGCCTGAGTCGGTCAGGGTGCCGGTCTCCACCTGCTCCTGCCAGCCGGCGGGGGCCTGGGCGGGGCCGGGCTCAGACTCCACCAGGCCCATGCCCAGGACGCTGGACAGGTCGGTGCCGTCGGCCGGCCGGTGCCAGGTGATGGTGGCGTCGTCGTGCCAGATGGGGACGACGCCGTTGAAGGGGATACCGAAGCGCACGTGCTCGCGCTCGCCATCGACGGGCCGGGAGGCATCGACGTGGCTGACGCGCCCGCGGGCCCGACCCGCCGGACCTCCGCTGTCGGCGCTGCCCTCCTGCGGTCCTGCCAGGTACTCGCTCATGAATCCACCCTATCGGCGGGAGAGTCGGGCCGCGTGTCGCTCTGCGCACCGATTCGCCCGCCGGTTCGCACCGCGGCCCGAACTGCGCGGCGCTCCTCCTTGCGGGCGTGCTCCCACTCGTGGACCTGCCTGGCTGAGAGGGCCAGCAGGGCCAGAACCTGGAGCGCGCTGGTGATGACCAAGCCGAGGGTCGCCTGTCGGACCCCGAGGCTGGAGACCTGCACCATATCGGTGAGGATGCTCAGGACGAGGGTAGCCATGAGGGCGATGCGGCCGCGCGGATGCCCGTGCCAGGCCGCCGCGCCCAGGGCGGCGGTGGTCAGCGTGAGGATGGCCGACACCGTAGCAATGACGGCGATGACCGCGGCGATCATCCCCCGGTCCATGCCGGAGATCGGAGTGGCGTCCAGAAGGTCGGTGACGTCGATGCGAGTGACACGCATGAGCTCGACGACGATCATGATCCCGATGAGGACCAGGGCGATGATGAGCTGGCTGGGGCGCCGCCGCCGGGCCTCGAGATCGGCGAGGTGGGCCAGGCGCAGGGAGAGCCCGGAGTCGGACCCGGGCACCACCTCGTTGAGGTCGAGGACGTGGAGAGCGCCATCGGTGACCACTCGGTCGCCTCCCCCGTTCTTGTCGTGATAGGAGGTGAAGAAGTCCGGCCAGATTTCGAGTTCGGCGGCCTCGTTGGCCCAGCGGACGTCGTCGACGACGTAGTCGCGCTCGATGTCGATGTCCGCGTCGATCTTGTGGGTGACCTGGAGGGTGAGGGCGCTCAGGCCGACGGCACGGTCGTAGGTGGCGGCGGCCAGCCAGTCCACACGGCCCCCGCCGGGCAGGACCCAACCGGGCGGGCAGTACCAGAAGCGGATGTGGTGGCGTTGGGCGGGGTTGCCCTCGACCTCCTTCTGGTAGGCGAAGCTCTGTTTGCGTCCGAACAGCAGGAGGTTGGAGACGGGAGCGGCCGGGTAGGAGCGCCGCAGCAGTGAGGAGATGATGATGCGCCACGAGGAGCGCAGGGTGATGGGGTCGGCGCGCACCCAGCCGGCGGCCGTCATCGCCTCATGGATATCTTCCTCATCGCCCTTGACGGCAAGGTTGACAGGATCGCCCAGGAGCCCGTCGGGGGTGCGGGTGCGGCCGATGAAGTAGTCGGGAACGTAGAGCCAGGTGAGGACCTGGTGGAGGCGCGGCAGGGCGAGGTAGGCCAGCACCGCCCAGAACAGTAGGGAGTTGACCACGAGCGCCGGTTCGAGGTGCCAGCCCGAACCGATGAGAAGCCAGGCCAGCCACAGCGTGGCGACGGCGGCGATGGCGAAGAAGACGGAATCGAGGACGTCGTCGATGCTCCAGGAGCGTGCGTCGACCTCCGACATCTTGGACGGACCGGCCCGGTAGACGGGCGGCATCGTCGGGCGGGGGCGAGTCGCCTCGGGTGTCGTCATGGCGTCACGCTACCGAAGGGGGCGAATGCCGGATGCCGGCCGCGCCGTCGCGGACCGCGGCCTCGCACAGCACCGCGCCTCACGAACCGGTGGGATCGTGAGGCGCGGCGGAGGGATGGACGACGTCGCCCGAGAGCATGACATCGCCGAGGAGGGGAGCGGAATCGGATTTACTTGAGGACCAGTTTCTGGGTGTCGGAGTGGGGCCCGTAATGCTTGCCCGTCCGCGTGTTCTCGCCGTCTCCGCGGTCGTAGACGATGTTGGTGGAGCCATCGGAGAATGGTCTCAGCGTGGTCGACTTGCCCAGCGAGACGAAGGCGAACCAGCCCTCGATGTTCGTGGCTCCGTAGTCGTCGGCGATGCTGAAGGTCTCGAGGCCGTCGGCCTTCAGGTCGTTGGCCAGCAGCGCTCCGTACTCATCAGCCTTGAGGGAGGAGTTCTTCTCGTCCTGCAGCGACGTAGTGTGTGTGACGCCAGAGCTGTAGCCGACCTCTCCATCGAAGTCGAGTGTGCAGTGGAGGAGGTAGACGGTTTCATCGCTCTTGCCCTGCTTGTACTGCGGTGCGGCGTAGTCCTCGACCACCTTGTCGCAGGTCTGCGTGAGACCGATCTCATCGTCCCTGAAGGTCACTGTGTTGATGTCCTGGATCTTGGAGCCGGACTTGGTGGTCTCACCACCCTTGGAGTCCTTCTTCTTGTCCTTCTCATCCTTATCGTCCTTCTTGCCTTTCTCGTCCTTCTTGGAGTCCTTCTCGTCCTCGGACGCAGTCGGGTCCGACGAGGAGTCCGCGTCTTTATCAGCGGAGGCGCTTGCGGTGGCCCCGTCGGTCGGGGTCTGGGGGCCTTCCTGCTCCTCGCAGGCGGACAGTCCAACAGCCATGGCAAGGGCGGCGGCGACGGAGAGGACCTTGACGGTGGAGCGCATGGGAGTTCCTTTCTGGTGCGCTGCGAACACCGAAATTATGCGGTGCCCACGGACTCTCCACCATGGGGAGCGCACCTGGGGAAGTCCTCCCCACCTCCCCCGGTTGCGTCGCACACCCGTCGTCCCGGTGCTTACCGGGCAGTCCGCTACGGATCGGGGGTGTCCTGGAGGTCTCCGGGGAAGTTCCTTACCGCATGCGCCGAGGCGCCATCAGAAGTCCCAGTCCTCATCCTGGGTGGCCTCGGCCGTGCCCATGACGTAGGAGGAGCCCGAGCCGGAGAAGAAGTCGTGGTTCTCGTCGGCGTTGGGAGACAGGGAAGCGAGGATCGCCGGGTTGACGTCGACGGCGTCGGCCGGGAAAAGCGCCTCGTAGCCCAGGTTCATGAGGGCCTTGTTGGCGTTGTAGCGCAGGAACTTCTTGACGTCCTCGGTCAGGCCGAGCTCGTCGTAGAGGTCCTCGGTGTACTGCTCCTCGTTGTCGTAGAGCTCCATGAGGAGGTCGAAGGTGTATTCCTTGAGCTCGGCCTGGCGCTCAGGCGAGGACTCGCGCACGGCCAGCTGGTACTTGTAGCCGATGTAGTAGCCGTGGACGGCCTCGTCGCGGATGATGAGGCGGATGAGGTCGGCAGTGTTGGTCAGCTTGGCGTGGCTGGACCAGTACATGGGGGCGTAGAAGCCGGAGTAGAAGAGGAAGGACTCCAGCATGGTGGAGGCAACCTTGCGCTTCTCGGGGTCGTCCCCGCGGTAGTAGTCCAGGATGATGCGGGCCTTGCGCTGGAGGTTCTCGTTCTCCTCGCTCCAGCGGAAGGCCTCGTCGATCTCCGCCGTCGAGATGAGGGTGGAGAAGATTGAGGAGTAGGAGCGGGCGTGGACCGACTCCATGAAGGCGATGTTGGTCAGCACCGCCTCCTCGTGGGGGGTGCGGGCGTCGGGAATGAGGGAGACCGCGCCGACCGTGCCCTGGATGGTGTCCAGGAGGGTCAGGCCGGTGAAGACCCGGGTGGTCATGTTCTTCTCGGCCTCATTGAGGGTGGCCCACGACTGCACGTCGTTGGACAGCGGCACCTTCTCGGGCAGCCAGAAGTTGCCGGTCAGGCGGTCCCAGACCTCGAGGTCCTTGTCGTCGGCCAGGCGGTTCCAGTTGATGGCCTGGACGCGGTCGACCAGCTTGATGGGCTCGTGCATCGGTTCCTCCCGGGGTTTGGGTGAGCTGGCCTCATGCTACCGACGACGGTGCCGACCGGCTGTGACGCCCGACCGGGTCGCGACTGTGGTGCCTGCCGCCCTCCCGGCACTGGAGATGGCCGGACACGGACATCGCCAACAAGACGTTATTGACTAACATTTCGTTAGTGACTAACATTTTGGCCATGAGTCCACGCGCTTCGACGACCGACCTGCTCCGGCGGACCGCACTGAGGATGTTCGTCGATCAGGGGTTCGACGCCGTCCCGGTCACCGCGATCGCCAAGGCCGCCGGGGTCTCCCACATGACCTTCTTCCGCCACTTCCCCACCAAGGAGGCCGTGGTGGTGAACGACCTATTCGATCCGCTCATTGCTGCGGCCGTGCGCGCCCAGCCGCGGCAATGGCGTCCGCTGACCCGGGCGGTGCGAGGTCTCGTTGCGGCCATAAGTGAGGAGCCGGCGCGCGAGGAGATGTCCTCCCGGGAGTTCTACGAACGCGTTCGACTGGCGGCCCTCACCCCGTCGCTGGCAGCCGCCGTACGAACCGCGGGTCAGGAGACCGAGCGCGCCATCGCCGCGGCGCTTGTCGTTCCGGGCGTCGACGACGCGGCGGCGCGGGCCGCGGCCGGAGCCGTCATGGGCGCAGCGAGCAGCCTCCTGCTCGCCTGGGCAGGCGAGAACAACGCGCCCGACGCCGGAGCAACCAGTACGGCCACCAGCACCACCGGCGACGCAGCAACCGTTCTCAGTCGAGGTCTTCTCAGCCTCCTGGGGGAATCATGAGCGGCACAGCAGCTCCAGCCCTGGAGGTTGAGGGCGTCCATGTTGCCCTGCGGAGGAAGCCTGTTCTACACGGCCTCAGTCTCTCGCTCGCCGAGGGCGAGTGCCGCGCCGTCGTAGGTCTCAACGGCGCCGGGAAGACCACAGCCCTGCGCGTCATCCTCGGCATGCTCCGTCCCGACACCGGCAGGGTCCTCCTATACGGCCGCGATATCGCCTCCACCTCCAGGGACGTGTGGCGACAGGTGGGTCATCTGGTGGAGACACCATTCTCCTACCCCGAGCTCACGGCCCGGCAGAACATCGAGGCTGCTGCCCGCCTCCACGGGGCCGACCCCGAGCACGCCGGGAGGCTCACAGCCCGGATGAGTGAGGCGCTGGCGCTGACCGGTTGGCTCGATGTGCCCGTACGCCGTCTGTCACTGGGGACGCGCCAGAAGGTGGGGCTGGTGGGAGCATTGGCTCATGAGCCGAACGTCGTCGTCCTCGATGAGCCGACCAACGGACTGGACCCGCTCGCCGTCGTCGGATTCAGGGATCTGCTGCGGGAGGTGACCGGGCGCGGCGGAGCGGTGCTGGTGACCGGGCACCACTTCGATGAGCTGACGCGCATCGCCGACCGTGTCGACATCCTGCACCGGGGGCGGATCATCGACACGATCGTGCCCGAAGGACCCGGCTGCCCCGGAGGCGCAGACCTCGAGAGAGTCTTCTTCGACGCCGTCCTGGCGGCGGACCTGGCCACAGACAGCACTGCCCCGGAGTCTGGGGCGGGGCCGAACGCCCGCGTGGACACGAGCCGTGAACGGACGGAGATCTCATGATGGCCATGGATCGCAGCGCTCTCGGGATCGTGATCGGCCTGGAGGCCCGCAAGCTGGCTCGGGCCACGGTGACGCGCGTGGCGACGCTCGCCGCCCTCACCCTGGTCACGGTCACCACGGCCGGCGGTTATGCCGCCGCGATGCACGCCGGAGACACCGACATGGGGCGGAAGGCGGCGTCCATGGTGACCTCGCCGGGTTGGGACGGCTACACCGGTCTGGGGGCGACGAGCGTGAGCGCGACGATCCTCCTGGCTGTGGGCGTGGTGATGTCCTGGGGTGTGGGGCGGGAGTTCACCGACGGAACCATTGTGGGCCTGTTCGCCATCCCGCCGGCCCTGCGAACCATTGCGACGGCGAAGATGGTGGTGACCCTGTCCTGGGCGGTTCTGCTGGGAGCCGGCGAGGCGGCACTACTGATGACGGCGGGGCTGCTGCTCGGCCTGGGGGTGGCAGGAGCCGCCGGCTGCTTCGCGACGCTGTTGCTTGTCTCGGTGGCGCTCGGCGCCGGTGTCCTGCCGGTCATGTGGGCGGCAACGTGGTGGCGCAGCTACCTGGCCGGCATCGGGCTCACGCTGGTGATCCTCGTCGTCACCAATCTGGCCGCAGGGTTCGGGCTCGGTTCCTACGTCCCGTGGTCTATCCCGATCGTGTGGGCCTCGCACCAGACGGAGGTCAGCACGCCGTTGCTGGCGGTTCCGGTGATGACCGCCGCGATCGGCGCCTGGATCACCTACCGGTCCTGGGATCGGCTGCAGCTGGGCGCCGACTGACCGCGGGACATTGCCCCATCGGAAGGCCGATCTTCGGCCTTCACGACAAGGAGGAGGCAGCCTGCTGCGCCGCCGCGAGGATCGCTGCACTCCTCTTTGGAGGCCAGCCCTGCCCGACAACGCTCCCATTCTTCATGTCGAAGCGAACGTGATCCACACCGGCCCTCTCCCAGGCCGTTGAGAGCTCAATGCCCTGAAGGACCCGATTCCCCAAGACAACAGCCAGCACCTTCGCAGCGGCATCGGAGTCGAGACCGTTTTCGTAGCTCCCGAAGGCAGCCACACGCAGCTGGATCTGACAAGACACGAAATCCATTTCATCCAGTTTAATCGACACCCCCTCTCTACTCCTGTAAATCGGGGAAATCGCCTCGAACACTTGCTTCAACGGAACAGAGCCGAGATCAGCGCATCCAGTGCACCGAACCGTCACACTCACTTCGCCGACGCGCACGCACTGTTTGAAAGGCAGGAGATCGATCGATAACACATCGGAGCCGGGGGCAACCATCCAGCTATCCGGAAAACTTTCAGCTCCACGATACCGCACCGAGGTTCCATACGAAGAAACCTCGATGCTCTCAATCGCGGGCGCGCATAGCCCGGTAACCGCCTTGACTGCCTCCGTCGCATCACCCACCTTCCTGCTCCATCTGACCCTGGTGGATTCTTGCATCCAGGCGATTTCCATATCCACGGCCGACGTGGACGACCCGGAGATCTCCTCGACTTTATTGAAAGAATTGCCTACCACGGCGATCAAGGTATTGACGGGCGGTTCGTTTTCCAGTCCCACGCGAATCGTCCAGCGAATACCGGCATCACCGCAAAACTTGGCATGCACTTCAACCGAGTCAACGCCTTTCAGGAGGTGAAGATATCGTTGTAGTCTTCGTTTCCTGTTAAACTCAAGAAGCGAACAGTAAACAACAATGGTGGCAAATACGAGGAGTACCGCAAACCGCCTACCGACCCGACTCACGGGACCCAAAATACGGCATTTAAAGAAACTTGCATCAACGGCAATGAACATCACCAACGACAGCCACAGAATCCCCAGGATTACAGCGTTCACTATATTTCATCTTCCGGGATCCGTACGGGCATGCCTTGCTCTCGCATCCACCCCATATTTCTAGATGCTTCACAGTGGGGCGTACCGCAGAAAGAAGTGGACCGGTTCGCATCATCTCCGGAGTCTGCGCCCCGACTCCCACGCCGATGATTCAGCTGGACCTAGCCAGGGCGAGAGCGGTCAGAAGGACACGGAAGACGCTGCGTCGACGATGAGCCATGACATCACCGTAAGTTCCCAGCCCCGCACACGGAACGGGGAGCAATCCCCGTTCCGGAGGCCGCCTTCCACTCCGTCTCCCTTCGCCGACGTCGCGGTCGTACCTTAGGTCGCGCGTTCGAGGGGTAAAGGGCACGACCGCGCACCGTAGGGTACGAACACGCAGGCGCTTCGTCCTACTTTCTCAACAGCCCCCAGACCGCCACGCACGTGAAAGGAAGACAGGCGTGGCCGCGTACCCCGCTCGTCCCGACTACGTCGTGCCCACTGGGGACTTCATCGAGGAGTGGATGGAGGAGAACGGCATCAACCTCGACGGTGACCATGGCGTCATCGAGGAGGATCGCTGACGCCTGCGCCTCTCACCTCCTTGTTCCGGACAACCACGGGTACAGACTGCCTGCCGCGTCTCAGACCGCCAGGTCCTCCATCTCCTCGAGCTCCTTGCCCTTGGTCTCGGGCACCCGGAAGAAGACGAAGAGGAGGGACAGCAGCGCGAAGACGGCGTAGAAACCGTAAGCGAAGGTCAGGCTGATGCTGGAGAAGGTCGGGAAGGTGGTGGAGATGAAGAAGTTCGCCACCCACTGGGCGGCAGCAGCCACAGCCAGTGCCCCGGCGCGGATCCGGTTGGGGAACATCTCGCCCAGCAACACCCACACGAGCGGCCCCCACGTCGCCCCGAAGGCCACGACGAACAGGTTGGCAGCCACCAGCGCGATCGACGACCAGGGCGCCTCCAGGGTCACCTCACCACCGCTGATATTGGCGAAGGAGAAGGCCAGCGCCAT
Source organism: Actinomyces johnsonii (assembly GCF_006546835.1). Taxonomy (GTDB): domain Bacteria; phylum Actinomycetota; class Actinomycetes; order Actinomycetales; family Actinomycetaceae; genus Actinomyces; species Actinomyces johnsonii. The sequence goes on from NZ_VICB01000025.1 coordinate 81,552, forward strand.
GAGCCCCAGGGAGATGGTCATGAAGAACGAGCCGGCCAGCAGCATCGGCCGGCGCCCCACCTTGTCCACCAGGAGGATCGCCAGGATCGTCACCACAATGTTGGTGACCGACGTGATGACCGTGATGGTCAGGGCATCGGACTCCTCGAAGCCCACGGTGCGCCACAGCGTCGTCGAGTAGTAGAAGATGACGTTGATACCCACGAACTGCTGGAAGACGGACAGCAGGATACCCACCCAGACGATCGGCTTGAGCCCCAGCGCAGTGCCGCGCAGGTCGGACAGGGACTCGCGCTTCTCGGAGTCGATGGTGGAACGGATCTCCTCGATCTTGAGGTTGACGTTGATGATGCCGGTGAAGTCGTAGAGCACTTGGGAGGCCTTGTCATAGTCACCGCGCGCCACAAGGAACCGCGGGGACTCTGGTAGACGGAAGGCGAAGAGTCCGTAGACGAGGGCGGGCAGCCCCTCGGCGATAAACATCCACCGCCAGGCCTCCATCCCCAGCCACAGCTCCTTGGCAGCCCCGCCTGCCTGTCCGGAGAACCAGGCATCGGCCAGCAGGGAGGAGAAGATGCCGATGACGATGGCCAGCTGTTGGAGGGAGCCCAGGCGACCGCGCACACTCGCCGGGGAGACCTCGGCGATGTACGCCGGGGCGATGACGGAGGCCGCCCCCACTCCCAGGCCGCCCACCAGGCGCCACACGATGAAGTCGATGACGCCGAAGGCCAGCCCTGATCCGAGCGCGGAGGCCAGGAACATGACGGCGGCGATGAGCATGACCGGCACTCGGCCCAGCCGGTTGGAAACCGGCCCGGCGAACCAGGCGCCGACGGTGCAGCCGATGAGTGCCGAGGAGACAGAAAAGCCCTTGAGGGCATCGCTGAGGGCGAACTGGTCGGAGAGGGCGTCGACGGCGCCGTTGATGACGGCGGTGTCGAAGCCGAAGAGGAACCCGCCCAGGGCCGCGGCCACACAGATGCCGATGATCCGGGCGTTGATGCGGCTGACAGTCGAAACCGGATCGCCCGAGTTCGTCGACGCTGGGGAGGAGGTGGTTGATGGCTGAGAGGATGACGACTGCGATGACGGGGAAGGCTCTGCCATGGTGTGTTTCCTGACGTCGGAAGAGTCGCGCACGGCACTCGTTTCGTGGCGTGCGGCATGGCGGACCCCCTCAGGCTACGACCGTGTCCGACGCCACAGTGACTGTTTCGCCGTCCTCTTCCCCACCCTCGCCTCCGCCCCGGTTCGACGGCGCACGGCCGGGACCCAAGTCCTTGACGTTCGGTCGATTGATTCGAGTGGTGGGAGTCTCCACTCGGGCCGGAGCCGTTACCGGCGCCGGCCTGTGGTGAAGGCGTCCGATTGATGTCATGGCTTGCCGACGACAACGCCCCCGAGCCCACCTGGCCCTAGGACTCAGGCATGCTCGGGGGCGCGCCCCTATGAGAACTGGGGGCTGGCGTCCGGCCTCAGGTGTGGCAGGGTCGCTCGGATCGGGAGACGGCGACTCGCTGGGCGACGGAGAAGGCGAGGGCTTGGCCGTGTAGGTATTGGTGAAGGTCGTGGCCACCACCTGGTTCTCCTCACCGATGGTCACCTCTTGGGAGGCGGGCGCCTTCAGGGTGTATCCCTCGACATCAGCGGCCTGTGCGTCCTCTGTGATGGTGCAGGTCGATCCAGCCTTGACCTTCTTGGACTTCTCCGAGGTCGCGGCTCCGGTCACCGTCAGCGACCCCTCGGAGCCGTCAGTGCAGGTGTAGGTGAACTCGAAGGTGGACTTGCTGAAGTCGCCGTCGCCGGCCAGAGCCTTGGTGACCGTGAAGTCACCCTCCTCCACAGCGGCGGGGTCGGCGGAGTTGCGCAGCGTCACGGCCGTGGACTTCTGGTCCTCGATAGTCAGGCTGTTGGTGTTCTGGTCCCCTACTGCGAAGGTGTGGCTGCCCCAGGCCACGCCGGCAGGAGTAGTCGAGGCCGTCGTCGTGTCCTCCTTGAGGGCCAGGACTGTCCCAACCGGGAAGGTGCCGTTGTACACGGCCTTCTCACCGACGGAGACGGTCATGGAGGTGTTGCCACCAGTACGGGCCTGGTTGACGGTCCCCGGAGCCTTCCACCCCGGCAACCCGGCCCAACGACGACGAACATGACCGCCGCACCGCACACCCGGGCGAGGCCATGGGCGAATCAGCGCCCTTCCAGCCCTTTTTCCCTACGTCGCCGCATCTGCTCCCCGGCGCCCTGTCATCAAGGCATCACAATGGATACAGATACCGCTTCCAGGCCTCAGCCACTTAGTTGACTGAGATAATAGTTCCATGAGCCCTACGGTGCGGGTGGGCGAAACCGCCACCCTTGTCAGCAGCCTCGTCGACCAGCTCTCACAGCGGTTGACGGACGACGCCGCGCCCGAGCGCTTCGTCGTCGGGCTCGTCGGGGCGCCCGGATCGGGGAAATCGACGATCGCCGCGCAGCTGGGGGCCGGACTCAAGGAGGCCGGTATCTTCGCCGGGCTCGTCGCCATGGACGGCTTCCACCTGTCTGACGCCGTTCTCGACGAGCTGGGCCGCCATGAACGCAAGGGCGCACCGGACACCTTCGACGTCGAGGGCTACCTGGCGACTCTGGATCGGGTGCGGGCCGACGGCGCCCATCAGGTCCTCGTCCCGGTGTACCGACGCGATCTGCACGAGCCGGTGGCGGCTGGGGGCATAGTCTCCGGGACCGGCGTTGTCATCACCGAGGGGAACTACCTGGCCTTGGAGACGCGCGGCTGGGGAGCGGTGCGTGAGCGGATCGACCTGCTCATCCACATCGACGTGCCCGAGGAGGTGCTCGTGGTGCGGCTCATCAACCGACACGAGGACTTCGGCAAGAACGCGCTCGACGCCGGTCACTGGGTGCGCACGGTGGACCTGCCCAACGCCCGGCTCATCGCCACGAGCGTCCACCGCTGCGACGAGGTGTGGCGCGAACCCGAGGACGACCCCGACTCCGACGACGAGCTCGAGTAGCGTCTCGGTAGGTCCGCACCGGCGTCGGCGGCCCTGGGCTCACAGATGCACGTCACGTTTGACAGGTTGCTCCGGAGCCTCAGCCGCGTCCGTACGGTGGACTGAGACGACGATCTTTCACTCCTCGGACTATTGTCGCTGGGCATATCCCCGCTGATGCTCCACCGATGATCCGAGGCATCCCATGACAGCCCCTACTGACACCGACACCGCACCGCGCTCCGAAAAGCCGACCGCAGTTGCGGCCTCCGGCGTCGAGGCAGCCTCCGAGAAGAGACAGGATCGCAGCGCCCGTATCGCGGTGACGGTCTTCCCGCTCATCATGTTTGGCGCCTTCCTCGCCGCCTTCTTCTCGCCCTCCACCTTCGTGCCGCTGGCCGGTTACATGACGCCGTTGCTGGCCATCACGATGCTGGGGATGGGGATGACCCTATCCATCCCGGACTTCACGATGATCGCTCGTCACCCGAAGCCGGTCATTCTGGGCGTGGTCAGCCAGTACGCGGTCATGCCACTGGTGGGCTGGAGCGTGGCGAACCTGCTGCCGCTGTCCCCAGAACTCAAGGTGGGCATCATCCTCATCGGCTGCGTGCCAGGCGGGACAACGTCCAACGTGGTCAGCTATCTGGCCAAGGGCAACACGGCGCTATCGGTGTCCATGACTGCCTTCTCCACGATGCTTGCACCCATCATCACCCCGCTGCTGACCCTGTGGCTGGCTGGAACCTACATGCGGGTACCGGCCGGGTCGATGGCGCTGTCGATCGTGCAGATCGTGCTGCTGCCGGTGGGGGCGGGCCTGGCCTGCAACGTCTTCTTTCACAAGCAGGTGGCCCGGATCCAGCCGGCGATGCCGTGGGTCTCAGTCGTGGCCATCGCCGCGGTGGTGGCAGCGGTGGCCTCCAAGAGCCAGCCACTCATCGCCACCGCCGGGCCGCTCATGTTCGCCGCGATCGCTCTGGAGAACGCGACCGGTTACGCCCTGGGCTACGCCGTGGCACGAGCCTTCGGGGTCTCGCGGGCCGACCGACGCACGATCGGCATCGAGGTGGGCCTGCAGAACGCGGGGCTCGGTTCGACCCTCGCCCTGCAGTACCTGAGCGCGGCGGTGGCTGCACCCTGCGCCGTGGCGACCTTCTGGCACACGATCACCGGTTCCCTGCTGGCGATGTACTGGCGCCTGCGCGGGTTCCCGGCTGGGGAGGACCCGCACGCCACCGTGCGCGAGCTGCGCCGTCGCACCGAGGAGTCGTCACCTGCAGGCGACTGACAGCACCGCAAGGAGGGGACGGAACGTGTGACCCATGCAGCTATTGCTGGCTATAGTTAACGTGCCGCCGCGTTACGGCGCGGAGTGGAAGTAAGCGCCGGTGCACCCGTGTCGTCATGTGGGCCCGGCGCTTGCGTCGCACCCGCTACTACTCTGGTCATCGGGTATGCTCAAGCCGCTCAGGGCAGTAGCCCTGTGAAGTAGACCCGGCAACCTTCCGGACGGTGGGCGAGCCGGGTTTCGCGCACCAACGGGGCGGCTCGCGCACCTAGCTCTCCATCCAGCACGACGTCGGGGCCAAGAGGACTCATATCCTCTTGGCCCCGACGGCGGTCATAGACAGGCAGCCGACGGCCACAGGCTCACAGCATGCAGGAGACGCAGCCCTCGACCTCGGTGCCGGTCAGGGCGGCCTGGCGCAGGCGGATGTAGTAGAGGGTCTTGATGCCCTTGCGCCACGCGTAGATCTGGGCGCGGTTGACATCACGGGTGGTGGCCGTGTCCGGGAAGAACAGCGTGAGGCTCAGCCCCTGGTCCACGTGCTGGGTGGCCGCGGCATAGGTGTCGATGATCTTCTCCGGGCCGATCTCGTAGGCGTCCCGGTAGTACTCGAGGTTGTCATTCGTCATGAAGGGCGCCGGGTAGTAGACGCGGCCGATCTTGCCCTCCTTGCGGATCTCCACCTTAGCCACGATCGGGTGGATCGAGGAGGTGGAGTTGTTGATGTAGGAGATCGAGCCGGTGGGCGGCACGGCCTGCAGGTTGCGGTTGTACAGGCCACCCTCCTTGACCTTGGCAGCCAACTCGGCCCAGTCCTCACGGGTGGGCACATGCGCGCTGGAGGCCGCGAAGATATCCTTGACGCGCTCGGTGACCGGCACGAAGTCCTGGGTCACGTACTTCTCGAAGAACTCGCCGCTGGCGTAGGTCGAGTCCTCGAAGCCCACGAAGCTCTCCCCGCGTTCCACGGCCATCTCGTTCGACGCCGTCAGGGCGGCGAACAGGACGCTGGCGAAGTAGACGTTGGTGAAGTCCAGGCCCTCCTCGGAGCCGTAGTGGATGCGCTCGCGCGCCAGGAAGCCGTGGAGGTTCATCTGCCCCAAGCCGATGGCGTGCGACTCGTGGTTGCCGCGGTCGATGGAGGGCACGCTGGGCAGATGGGTCTGGTCGCTGACAGCGGTCAGGCCGCGCACGGCGGTGCGGATCGTGCGGGCGAAATCCGGGGAATCCATCGTCTTGGCGATGTTGAGGCTGCCCAGGTTGCAGGAGATGTCCTTGCCCACGTGGGCGAAGGTGAGGTCCTCGTTGAGCTCGCTGGGCTCGGAGACCTGGAGGATCTCAGAACACAGGTTGGACATGACGACCTTGCCCTTGATGGGGTTGGCCCTGTTGACCGTGTCCTCGAACATGACGTACGGGTAGCCGGACTCGAACTGGATCTCTGCCAGGGTCTGGAAGAAGGTGCGGGCGTTGATCTTCTTCTTCTTCTTGATGCGCCCGTCGTCCACCATCTCGCGGTACTTCTCGGTGACGTTGACATCCGCGAACGGCATACCGTAGACGCGCTCGACGTCGTAGGGGCTGAAGAGGTACATGTCCTCGTTGTTGCGGGCCAGCTCGAAGGTGATGTCCGGGATGACGACACCCAGTGAGAGGGTCTTGATGCGGATCTTCTCATCGGCGTTCTCGCGCTTGGTGTCCAAGAACCGCATGATGTCGGGGTGGTGGGCGTGCAGGTACACGGCCCCGGCGCCCTGGCGGGCGCCCAGCTGATTGGCGTAGGAGAAAGAGTCCTCCAGCAGCTTCATGACGGGGATGACGCCGCTGGACTGGTTCTCGATGCGCTTGATGGGAGCGCCCATCTCCCGCAGATTGCTCAGCAGCAGGGCCACTCCCCCGCCGCGCTTGGACAGCTGGAGGGCGGAGTTGATACCGCGGGCGATCGACTCCATGTTGTCCTCGATACGCACCAGGAAGCAGGAGACAGGCTCGCCGCGCTGGGCCTTGCCCTCATTGAGGAAGGTGGGGGTTGCCGGCTGGAAGCGGCCGGACATCATCTCGTCGATGAGGTCGAGGGCCAGCTGCTCGTCGCCGTCGGCCAGGGTGAGGGCCACCATGGTGACACGGTCCTCGAAGCGCTCCAGGTAGCGCTTCCCGTCGAAGGTCTTGAGCGTGTAGGACGTGTAGTACTTGAAGGCGCCCAGGAAGGTCTCGAAACGGAACTTGTGGGCGTAGGCCGCCTTGAAGGCGGACTTGACGAACTCCGGGGAGTACTTGTCCAGGATGTGGCCCTCGTAGTAGCCCTCCTCGACCAGGTACTTGAGCTTCTCCTCCAGGTCGTGGAAGAAGACCGTGTTCTGGTTGACGTGCTGAAGGAAGTACTGCCGAGCCGCCTCATGGTCGGCGTCGAACTGGATCTTGCCGTTCGCGTCGTAGAGGTTCAGCTTCGCGTTGAGCGCGTGGTAGTCCAGATCCGGGGAGGACACGGTCTCTGAGCCGGTGTCCGTCAGCGTGTCTGCCAAAAGTGTTCCAATCCTTCTTTGACGCGTGCGACGTCCGTGGGGGTGCCGAGCAGCTCGTAGCGGTACAGGAACGGCACCCCCAGCTTGCTGGCGATGATGTCACCCGCCAGGCAGTAGGCCTGGCCGAAGTTGGTGTTGCCCGAGGCGATGACGCCCCGGCACAGAGCCCGGTTATCCGGGTCGTTGAGGAAGGCGATGACCTGCTTGGGCACCGCCCCCTTGACGGAGCCGCCGCCATAGGTGGGCACGACCAGGACGTACTCCTTGTCCACGGTCAACGGCGAGTCCGTCCGCCTTAAGGGGATGCGCGCCGTCGGGAAGCCGAGCTTGCCCACGAATCGGTGCGTGTTCTCCGAGGTGGAGGAGAAATAGACCAGCAGAGGCCCGCTACTCACGGCGCGCCCCGCGGCCTCAGACCGCGACAGACTCGACGGCGAGCGCGAGGGTCTTGATCTTGTCCGGGCGGAAGCCGGACCAGTGGTCCTCCCCGGCGACGACGACGGGAGCCTGGGCGTATCCCAGGGATTTGACCTGCTCAAGAGCCTGGGCGTCCAGAGAAATGTCCACCGTCTCGTAGGACAGACCGGCCTTGTCCAGGGCGCGGTAGGTGGCCGTGCACTGAACGCAGTTGGGCTTGCTGTAGATGGTGATCGCCATGGCCGTCTCTTCCTCAGGGTCCGGTGGCGGTGACTGCGGCCCGTCCCCGAAGGGGGACTGAACCGGCGGCACCACACGCTTGTCATTCGCGGGAGGCCAGAACGGCCCCGCAGAACAAGACACTACCCCTTGGGGTAGTCCGGGTCTACTACCCCAAGATGCTGTGTCAGCCGTGGTCCTGTGCACACCACCCCTCCCTTCTGTGGAAAACACCCGCTGGACTGTGGATGCCCGGTGGAAACGGCTCACAAACATCTTCACGACGACATCCAAACCCGATCCCCCGATCCGCAGGACGATGGTCTCACAAGGGCGTGACATCCATCAGACCCCCTTAACCACAGGGGTCGCCGTCCAAGACCGGCAGTCCACCCCCAGCCCTGGGGACGGAGGAGGAAGAATCACCTCCGAACACGCACGCACTCGGCGTGTCGCCCCTCCCAGCGAACAACCAGCATACGGTCGTCAAGAAGTTAGGAGACGATCAGAGGGGACTGAAGACGGCCCATCTGCGCACCCGAGGCGAACAACACCGCCTGGGGAATCCGCAGGAGTACGCAGTCTCACACTCGACAAGAGGTCTTGGCTCTAGCATTTTTTGCAACGGTCGAATTATGGTTATTGTTACAAGATCGTTATATCCCGGTCCCCATCCATCTCCCACGAGGACTCGACATGCAGCAGACGTTGCAAGAACTGCCACTCACGTTGGCTTACATCGGCGCCGACCTGTTAGCCATCGCCCTTCTGGTCGGGGTGCTCTACATCCCGCGCCACGGGCGTCGTGACCTCGTGGCCGCCTACATCGGCGTCAACGTAGGCGTCCTGGCAGTCACCCTGCTGCTGTCATCGAGCAACAACGTCGGAGCCGGCCTAGGCCTGGGGCTCTTCGGCGTCCTGTCCATCATCCGCCTGCGCTCCTCCTCCCTGGCCCAAGGCGAGGTGGCCTACTTCTTCGCGGCCCTGGCCCTCGGCCTGCTCGGCGGGATCAAGAGCCACCTCATCATCGTCGCCATCCTCATGATCCTCATCCTCGCCTCCCTATGGGTAGGCGATCACCCCGCGCTCATGCGCTACAACCGCAACCAGACCGTCACAATCGATCGGGCCATCAGCAATGAGGACGAGCTCATCCTCGAACTCGAGGACCTGCTCGGCGCCCAGATACGCAGTGTCGACCTCAAGAACCTGGACCTGGTCAACGACACCACCATCGTCGAGGTGCACTACCGGCTGCGCCGTCGGGCCCGCACGGCACCACCCGCCACTCAGCCGAAGGACACCGGGACGCAGCAGGTCCGGCAAGCTCCTCAGGAGAGCGCCCCTCAGGCTCCTCATCTGATTGAGGAAGTCCCGCTTCAGACTCCCACCCCGATCCAGCCCGTTCAGACTCCCACCCCGATCCAGCCCGTTCAGACTCCCACTCCGATCCAGTCCGTCGGGCAGCAGGCCTGGCCCGGGGCGCTCTCTCACGACAGCGCCGCCTCAGCGGCCACCGCCCCGCCCCGGCACGACTGGATCACTGGCAACCGGCAGCAGCACACTCCCCAGCGGCACAGCCAGCCGAGTGCTCCACCGCCTCCTGTGGCCAACCCCCGCTACAACTGACCGATCACAACGGCACCCACCGCACCGCCGCGCCACTGGCAACCGACCCGCCCCACCCGCGACTCCCGACCCCGGAAAGGACCGCACCGTGCCGAACACCGAAGGCATCGACACGATCACCCTCGCCGAGCTCAACTCCGAGGCGAGTCTCCTCACCCGCATGGACCGCAAGTACCTGGTGCCGCCGGGCGACACCCAGGACGTCGTCGACTACCTCGCCCCGCGAGCGCAGGTCCTCCAGATCGACGGCCTGCGGCACTTCCGCTACGCGTCAACTTACTTCGACACCCCGGGGCTGGACGCCTACTTCCTGGCCGCCCGCAAACGGCGCCGGCGTTTCAAGATCCGCACCCGCACCTACCTGGACTCCGGCCTGTGCTTCCTGGAGGTCAAGACCAACGGCTCGCGCGAGGCCACCGTCAAGGACCGCTTCAAGTACGATCCCGACGACGCCGACCGCATCACGCCCGACGGTCATCTGTTCGTCATCGAGCGGCTGGTCGAGTCCTCCACCTGCTCCCTGGACGAGGCGAGCGCCATCGCCAAGGCCCTCGTCCCGGTCATGGACTCCACCTACAGCCGCACCACCCTGCACCTGCCTCATGACGAGGCCCGGGCCACCTTCGACACCGAGCTGACCTGGGACCTGTTCGACCCCGACGGGCGGCGCCTCGAACGGGGCGTGTCGGTGGGGCACCTCAATGTCATCGAGACGAAGAACCCGTCCACGGCCTCCCCCACGGATCGGCTGCTGTGGAGGCGGGGGCATCGGCCCGCCCGCATCTCGAAGTACGCCACCGGCATGGCACTGCTGTATGCGAATCTGCCCACCAACCGGTGGAACCGCACCATCAACCGGGACCTGGGCCGCTATAAGCGGCAGGCCCCACTGCGTCAGGTGGCTGCCTGAGCGAGCGCCGCTCCGGTCGCAGGTCGGCCGGGCCGATCCGCGTCTGCACCTCATCGGCTGCCGGCGCCCATTGACATTCGGTCGTTCAGCCGAGACCTCGCCTCATCACCAGCGCCTCCGGGAGTAACGGGCCCCGCCCGGCCCCGGGGGCGCTGTTTGCTGCTTCACATCGGTGGCGGAACAAGTCATGCCTCACCCATGCCGCGTTCACAGCCGGCTCATGGAATGCGCTCTTTGACTGTTATTCACCGGACGGAGTCACCCGCCGCGGCGCGCCCCGAGTACATGTTCGGTCTTTAAGCGCCCATCTCACGGCAGGCCCCGTCGCCGGTCCGAAATAACCCCGACAGGAGCCTCCCGATGAGCCTGACCACCCTGACCTACATCGCCGCCGACCTGATCGCCCTCACCATCCTGGTCGGGGCCCTCTACGCCCCCCGCCACACCCGCAAGGACCTCATGGCCGCCTACATCGGCGTTAACGTGGGCGTCCTGGCAGTCACCCTGCTGCTGTTGACGGCGAACGTCGCGGCCGGCCTGGGCCTGGGGCTCTTCGGCGTCCTGTCCATCATCCGCCTGCGCTCCACCGAGCTGGCCCAGCACGAGGTGGCCTACTTCTTCGCAGCCCTGGCCCTCGGCTTGCTCGGCGGGATCCAGACCGCACCCATCGGGATGGTGGCCGCCCTCATGGGCACCGTCGTCGCCGCTCTGTGGATCGGCGATCACCCCGCGCTCATGCGCCGCAACCGCCACCAGGTGATTGTCCTCGACCACGCCATCACCAACGAGACCGCTCTCATCGCCCACCTGGAGCACACCTTGGGCGGGCAGGTCCGCTCGGTCGAGGTCCAGCGCCTCGATCTGGTCAACGACACCACCATCGTCGACGTCCGCTTCCGGGCGCCCCGACAGACCCCCGCCGAGCTGGAGCCCGAGACCTCCGATCTTTCCAGGCTCTCCGACGACGACGTCCCCACCTCGAAACTGGCGACCGAGCCGGCGGCCGGCGCATCCACCGCCCCGACCGCCCAGTCCTGGGCCGGCACCCGCCAGAGCACCGTGCAGACCACCGCACCCGCCGACCGGGCCGAGGCCCAGCCCATCACCATCAAACCGGCCGCCCAGTACGTCACCCGCTCCGCGGCCCAGTCCAGCAGCCAACCGGCCACGCAGACAGTCATGGCCGCGCGCTGACGCCGGCCCGCACCGACCAAAAGGACCGCGATGACGACCGCCTCCACGACCTCCACGACCTGCACGATGATGCCCGCCGCGATCCCGAGCGCTGCGGCGTCGGCTCCCCACGGGACGGCCCCGATCTGTCTGAACACGGAGCACCTGGCCACCACCACCCTCGCCGAGCTCAACAGCGCCGCGGGCCTGCTCACCCGCGTGGACCGCAAGTACCTGGTACCCCTGAACTGCGCGCAGGAGCTTGTGGACGGGCTCGCGCCCGACGCCCGGGTTCTGGCCATTGACGAACAGCGCCGCTTCTCCTACGCCTCGACCTATTTCGACACCCCGGGGCTGGAGGCCTTCATGCTCGCGGCCCGCAAGCGGCGTCGGCGCTTCAAGGTGCGTACCCGCACCTACCTGGACTCCGGCCTGTGCTTCCTGGAGGTCAAGACCCGCGGCGCGCGCGGCACCACCGTCAAGCGGCGCATGGGCTACCACGCCGACGACGCCTCCCGCCTCACCGGTCCAGGACGAGCCTTCGTGGCGGCCTGCCTGGCAAGCACGGGGGTCACCGGCTCGGCCGCAGCCCATGAGGTCGCCGCCGCGCTGAGGCCGGTGCTGGCCACCACCTACGAGCGCACCACCCTGCACCTGCCGCGCGCCGAGGCCCGGGCCACCATCGACACGGCCCTGACCTGGCAGCACCTGGGACCGGTCGCAGCCCCGGGGACCGCAGTGGTTTCCGCCGGCCCCTTCGCCGGGATGGTTGCGGGCTCGCAGGCGCTGCGTCCAGCCCACCTGGACGTGGCCATCAGCAGCGGCGAGCCGGTGGAGGTTTCGGGCGTCGCCGTCGTCGAGACGAAGAACCCGGCCACGCCCTCTCCCGCGGACCGCGCCCTGTGGGAGGCCGGATACCGCCCCACCCGCATCTCGAAGTACGCCACCGGCATGGCGCTGCTCCACCCCGAGCTGCCCGCCAACAGGTGGTACCGGACCCTGACCCACGAGCTCGCCGGCCTGTTCGGCACCGACCGCTCCAGCCTCGAAAGCATCAACGCCAGTCACACCACCGCGAGCGCCGCTTGAGCTGGGCGCCCAGACCGCTCACCGATCCGACACCGGACCCGACAAGAAGAGAAGACAGAACAATGAAGCCCACCAAGACGAAGACGACCAAGCCTCTCAACCGACTCCGCCGTCGTGCGACCGGAGCCGTAGCGCTCCTGGCCGCGCTCGCCCTGGCGGCCGGTTGCTCGACCTCCTCGGCCTCCGGCAAGGCGAGCGCCTCTGGCTCGAACGGATCGGAAACGACCTGGACGACGATCTCCTCAACCGTAGCCACAGCGTCGACCGGTGCAAGCGTTTCCGACATCCTGGGCGCCAACGCCTCCGTGGAGAAGGCCTCCAGCTCCGAGGACGACGCCGGGACCACAGACACGTCGTCGGCCACCACGATCACCCTGTCGGGGTCATCGGCCTCGGCCAGCGGGTCGTCGTCGGGCAACGTGAAGGTCGATGGGGGGACCGTGACCATCAACAGCGGCGGTACCTATGTCATCTCCGGTGAGCTCAGCAATGGGCGGATCGTCGTCAACGCCCCCAAGGCCGACGTGCGCCTGGTCCTCAGTGGCGCGAGCATCACGAGCTCGGACGGCCCGGCCATCGACATCCAGGACGCCGGCGACGCGATCGTGGTCCTGGCCAAGGACTCCAAGAACACGCTGACCGACGGTGCCAGCTACGCCTCGGGGCAGGAGGCCACCGCGGCCCTGTTCTCCTCCGATACGCTCACCGTCACCGGGGCCGGCCAACTGGACGTGACCGGCTCCTACAAGGATGGCATCTCCTCCAAGAACGGCCTCATCATCACCGGGAGCGGCACCATTAACGTCAAGGCCGACGACGACGGCCTGCGCGGCAAGGACTACCTGGTGGTCGAGTCCGGGAAGCTGACGGTCGAGGCGGGCGGCGACGCGCTGAAGTCCAGTGAGGACAACGATGAGACGAAGGGCTTCATCTCCCTGGGCAAGGCGAGTATCACGCTGACCTCCTCCGACGACGCGATCGCCGCGACCACGGATGTCACCGTCAAGGACACGACCCTGACGATCACGGCCGGCGGCGGTCAGGCCAACGCCACCATTGAGGAGCAGGCACCGCCCGGGCAGGAGTCCACCGCGGACTCCACAACGCCCTCGCCCAAGGGCATCAACGCCGGGGTGAGCTACACGCAGGACTCCGGGACGGTCACCATCAACGCGGCCGACGAGGGGCTGCAGGCGCCGTTCATCAACGTTGCCGGCGGCGAGCTGTCCATCGCAGCGGGCGACGACGGCATCAACGCCTCCAACGGCGACCACGTCATCGAGGGCCACGAGAACGCCGACTCCGAGTCCGACGACGGCTCGGTGCTCACGATCAGCGGGGGTGAGGTCGAGGTCTCCTACGCCTCCTCCGACGGTATCGACTCCAACGGCTCGGCCTACGTCAAGGGCGGGATCGTGGTGGTCTCGGGGCAGGCCGGCGAGATGGATGGGGCGGTGGACGCCAACGGCGAGACCCAGCTCGTGGGGGTGACGGGGTCGCCATCGGTGAGCGCGGGCGACACGCTCACCGTCACGGACTCCTCCGGGTCGCAAGTGGCCTCGGTCAAGGTCGATTTCACGGCCGCGGCGATCACGGTGCTGGGGCTCACCGAAGGCCAGCAGTACACGGTGGCGACGTCGTCGGGTGGCTCGGCCACGGGGACGGCCTCGGCGCTGTCCGCCGGAATGGGCGGCCCCATGGGTGGTGGCCAGGGCGGTCAGGGAGGCCCCGGCGAGCAGGGCGGTCAGCCCGGTGGGGATCCGGGCCAGCCGCCCAGCGGTGGCCAGCAGCCCGGCAACCAGAGCAACCAGAACGGCCAGTCGAGCAGTCAGTCCAGCACTGCCCAGAGCAGCTGACCCGGGCCAAGAACTGAGAGTGGGGGGCCGCAGCGCAACGCTGCGGCCCCCCACCTCGTCAACAAAAACGTTTAGAAGAAAACTAATCATAACTACAGCAAGGCAATGCTATTTCTGATAAACTCATAAACATGCTTATGACAATTACAGCATTGGTAATCGTTTACGTAATAATTTATCGCCTATACCGAAGAATACTTCCTCGAGTTCGACGCCGACTGAGTATAACTTTAGGAAAAGTAAACGATATAACAATCAACTTGGGGTTAGGGAGATTAAGTCAAGTTAGCGTATTTGCGACTGTTTCATTTCTAACTTACTTCATCGCACAACACCCGGATTGGGCCGCATGGCAACCCATCCTTAAAGGACATAACTCACCATCTGCAATCCTAAGCAACAACGTTCCAACATTACTATCCATCCTTGTTTTCATAACCAGCAGCGCAGCAAATGCGGTACGGGATAAAAAGCAAGGTGGAACATACTTCGGACATTTCCTATCTAGCTACCTTATTTATCGCTCCATTACAAGCGACATTATCTGGACCCCGATTTTCAATGTCCTCGTATTTATCGTCCTCACATTTCCATTCATTCTTGGATTTCTTGATGCCAAAGGTGCCTCAACTTTAGACTGGGCTGCCACCGACACTCACACATTAATGCTAGCCTTATGGGCATCGGCTCTTATTATTGTCGGCACAGTGCTGTTGTTTAACTTCCTGTCACTGCTTCAACAGGCCATGATTCATTTATTCCAACCCGACGAGGTTAAAAATAAAATCAAGGAAGACGTGGATATAGATAACCGCAGCGACATTAGAGATATTTTTGCATCCAAAGAATATGACAAGAGCAGCTCGTCTAGCATATTAAACAATAGTTACATAGAATTCTGGATAAGCCTTTCCGACGAACAAGAACGAGAAGAATATTTTAGAGTAACAGTATCTTCCTCGGAATGGCGACGTCAACAATTCCGCATTTCCTGGATAATACAACATAGGAAACTACAGGAGGAGAAAAAATGGGTATGGTCTTATTTGCAGCACCCTTCGCTTTGGTTGTCTCTCATTTGGTGTGGAATGTATGAGGACAAACTTGACTCATTAGAGCAAAACATGCAGGGTCGCCATGATACATTTGTGGGATATATTAACTCTAAAATCGACAGAACGCTTCGTATCGTTTTGTTGAGACAGATGTGTACCGACTCGAGGAGAATGGATGAGCTGGTGCTAAAGACCGGCGCTATTTCTGCGTCTCGCGATACACAACAAGACATGATACTTCGCAGACTCGGAGTCCTCTCGAAGGCACACCAGCTCCCTCAAAGCAATCCATATGGGATAGTTGGAGGAATCACCTCATCATTTTTCCAAGACGAGCAACGAGGCGATTCTCCTTGGGTTATCACGCTGTCCGCTATTACCTACAGAGAGATCGCCAGAACGATTAACAACGGATATTCCCTTGAAAATCCACTAAGTCAACGTTATTCCGTCAGTTCCCTTCGTGATGTTGTATACTCAGCCAACGGCATCCGTCATGAACCCACCCAACGATATGCGCTTCATTGTCTTATCGAATCGTTAATCGACTCACTCATTATCAATCGACACCCCGGTGAACGAATTCTTGCCCGAGAACTAGAAACGCTGATTCCCGGCCTCCATAGCTACTTGAATTCACCGCCGCTTGAAAAATCTAGCGGAAATTCAAACATCCCTAGCCCTCCGGCAATTGATATAACCATCGGCTGCATAAAATCTCAACTTAAACCTATCGGCCTTTTGAGTCCTGAGGCATATTCAGAACTACTGAAGTACGTACCCGAGGAGGAAGCGGCAGCAGCGCTCCTGTACATGCTTTTGTACACAAGTCGAAGCGATCGCAAAGTATCGCCTGACATTCTACGCCCCTTTGTGTCGGCGCTGCGTAACCACCGCATAATATCTGGCGATAATTTAAAAGTACTCTATGAAGCCACTTCAACAATTCTCAACAGATCAAGCTGTGTCTCACATACACTTAACGAGTCTGGGCTGAAATGGTTACTTGAAATTCTTGAGGCCCCAATCACCGTCAGCCTGTACTGCGATCTGACAAATAGAGAAACAAGTAGATATATCGACCTTAACTTCACTAACCTAGTGCTATGGAGAACTCTTGTTGGAGATAGAATATACTGCGGAAAATATTTTATTGACAGCAAACAAAAATCATTTGAGGAATGGGATATCAAAAACGCAAGAAGGGGCGCTGAAAATGCCGTCGAGATTCTTGAGGGCGCTGGAATGGAGTATGAGGCTCGAAACATCCGCTCATCTCTGCCTATCGAAGAGTCGGCAGAAGAACAACAACTACAGGAGCTGAGGCGAGCAGCTCCGGCACGCCCCTTCCCTCACTTCCATTCCAGGCCAACACCTGGCGCTGATCGACGCCTAAGTAGTCGCCAGAGGCGTCGGAGACTGCATTAAGTTTAATTGTTTCGGTCGATCGTGTGTGCTGAGTTGGATACGTAACAGGTAAATAGATACCTTGTATTCAACACTCCACGACGTTGAC
>NZ_VICB01000026.1 GCF_006546835.1 Actinomyces johnsonii
CTGCCGGTCGTCTGGTAGGCGCAGGCGAGGTTGTTGCGTGAGGTAAGGGTGCTGGGGTGGTGGGGTCCCAGGAGGTCTTCGAAGTCTTTGAGGTTTTGCTCGTACAGGGTAATGGCTTCCTCAAGTTTGCCCGCGTCGTGGTAGGCGCAGGCGAGGTTGTTGCATGAGGCCAGGGTATGGGGATGGTTGGGGCCCAAGGTATCGCACGCCTGAGTGACGGAGTCAGTGAGGGTAAGGGCCAGTTGTGGCATTCCAAGGTTGGTTGCGTACCGCAATGTTGTTGCGAGCGTTAAAACGAAAGTCGGACCAGAAAATAGCGGATAAGAGTAGTCTTGTGAAGCGACTGAACGTATTTGTTCGACAAGATTGCGTGTCTCTCGTCGCTGCTGTTCAAAATTGTCTAATCGTTCGATGTCGATACTGTTGAGAAGTGTCGTTGCGTACGTGCTTGCTTCGTCAAACTTCCTCTGGTTGCTCAGGTAGGTTTCTCGGTAAACTTGCCCTTGGAGGCGGTGAATGATGATCTTGTCACCGTTGGTGGATTCTTGAAAGATGGATGCTCTCTTCAGGAATGACAGGGTGTCTCGAACTGCGTCGGAGTCATCGTGGAGCTCGAGGAGCCAGTGGGTTGGCACTCCGGAAGCGACAAGAAGGGAGAGTGTGTCGAGGAGTGATATAGCGATCCTCTCCTGCCGAGGATGTTTCTTTCTGAGTTGCTCTAAGACCTGCTCGTACGCCATAAACAGTGCGACCCCGACGGCATCCGGGTAGTCATCGCCCTCGAGACGACTAATGCTTGACTCGAGCGGGTGATTGCTCAGTCTTTCGAGGTACTCAGATAAGGTGTATTCACCCCATTTTGCTGTCGCAGCGGCTTGAGCTATGGCAACAGGCAAGTCACCGAGTGCTTCCGCGATCTGGTCTGCCGCCTCGCGATGAGTGTCACCACTGCGTTCGCAGAGGAGAGCGATTGACTGCTCGCGATCGAAGACGCCAACCTTAATCGGCAACCATCCCAAACTGTCCCAGTCGAGGTAGCGTGTGGTGGTGACAACGACTCGGACTCTGTTGCCCTCAGGGGTAAAACCCTTCAGGTCGTCGAGATTCTCCACGTTGTCGAAGACGAAGAGGCGGTCCGTCGCATCTGCTGAGCGTAGCTGATCCAGGAAGCGCCGAATAATAGTCTCCGGAGGGATGTCTTTCGGTGCATCGATACCGATGCGCAGTGCGAGCTCGTAGAGATCGGCAACTAGTTCCGTACGCGAGGCGGCATTGATCCACGCGACGATGGGCCAGCCCTCGTCTTCACACTTGGCGGCAACTGCAGCGGCCAGCTGAGTCTTGCCGCTTCCTCGCATCCCCGTCAGGACTGTCTTTGGTTCAGCGTGAGTGAAAACAGCATCGAAGAGCTCATCCTGCCCCTCCCGCTTGACGAAGCCTGCGGTGACCGTGGGGCGGCTGCCGAAGCGAATCCGCGTGGGTGAGGCAGATTGTCTGTGCGGGATCGCGCTATGGATCTTCTTGATGCCCGTAGCCATCGTCCCCAATAGCTCGTGAGTCTCTGCTTGCCCCTCCAACAGTCGTTCCTGCCCGGCAAGTAGTTGCTCCTGGCCTGCGAGCAGTTGTTTGTGTGCGGCAATGTCAAAGCTGGGTGAGCCTGGCGCGAGATGGGTGAACTCTTCGGCGACGATGTGGGTCAGGTCGTTGAAGAAGGGTTCGGCTGCTGCCTCGACGTTCCGACGGCGGCCGGCTGTCCGTTGCCGGAGGTACGCTTCGAAGGCGTCCGGGTGGAGCACTGCCTCGATGACTGTGTCGTCGTCTTCGCTGATTTCCTTGAGTGCCACCTCCATCTCGGTGACGGCTCCAGCTAACGCGGAATGGTCAACCTTTTGGTACCGCTCGTTGGCGTTATCCACCTGTTTCTGAAGCTGGGCCTTGATGGACGCCTCCAACCGATTCTCCTCGCCACCTCGTGCCTGCAGCAAGCCCCGCATACTGCGCCAAGCGTTAAGTACGTCGTCAGGCAGAGACGCCGCGCTGCTCCACGAAGGATCTACGGCCACTGCGGCTCCGCGCATAAGCAGCCCGGCGATGCTGGCAGACAGGACAGCGAAGGAGAGGGGATCGGCCATGCTGCTATCGTACAAGCGGTCAGCGGTACCGAATCAGAATTCTCACGGCGTCCCGAAGAGCTTCCTCGCCTCCTCGGTTCTTCCCGCGGCAAGGTAGGCATTGGCGAGGTGATTACGGGTGCTGAGGGTGCGGGGGTGGTGAGGTCCCAGAAAGTAGGTGCAGTCGGTGAGAGCCTGCTCGAACAGGGGGATGGCCTCACTGAGCCTGCCGGCTGCCTGGTAGGCGCCAGCGAGATTGTTACGCGTGTTGAGGGTGTCGGGATGGTGAGGTCCCAGAATGTAGGTGTGGTCGGTGAGCGCCTGTTCGAAGAGGGGGATGGCCTCGTGGAGCCTGCCGGCTGCCTGGTATGCGCCAGCGAGATTGTTGCGCGAGGTGAGAGTCCGGGGGTGGTGGGCACCCAGAATGCGGGCGGAGTCGTCAAGGGTCTGCTGGAGCAGAGGGATGGCCTGATCGAGTCTGCCGGCTGCCTGGTATGCACCGGCGAGATTGCCGCGCGAGGCCAAAGTGTCGCGGTGGTCGGGCCCCAGAACGCGAGTGCGGTCTTCGAGGTTCTGCTGGAGCAGAGGGATGGCCTGATCGAGTTTGCCGGCTGCCTGGTATGCACCGGCGAGATTGCCGCGCGAGGCCAAGGTTTCAGGGTGTTCGGGGCCCAGGATGCGGATGAAGTCGGTGAGATTCTGTTCGAACAGGGCGATGGCCTCGTCGAGTCTGCTGGCCGCCTGGTACGCGCCGGCGAGCTTGTCCCGCCAGGCCAAGGTTTCAGGGTGTTCGGGGCCCAGGATGCGGATGAAGTCGGTGAGGTTCCGCTCGAACAGGGCGATGGCCTCGTCGAGCCTGCCCGCATCCTGGTAGGCACAGGCGAGGTTGCCGCGCGAGGTGAGAGTGTCAAGGTGATCGGGACCCGCGAGACGGGTGAAGTCGGTGAGGTTCCGCTCGAACAGGGGGATGGCTTCGTCGAGCCTGCCCGCATCCCGGTAGGTGCCGGCGAGATGGTCGCGTGAAGTGAGGGTGCGGGGGTCGTGGGGGCCCAGGATGCGGATGGAGGCCTCGAGGTTATCCCCGAACAGACGGATGGCTTCGTCGAGCCTGCCTGCTTCCCGGTAGGCGCCGGCCAGGTTACCGCGCGAGGTGAGAGTGACAGGGTGAGCAGGTCCCAGGGTGCGGCTGCGGTCCTCGAGGTTCTGCTCGAAGAGGGGGATGGCCTGATCGAGTTTGCCGGCTGCCTGGTAGGCGCTGGCGAGCGTGCTACGTGAGGTGAAGGTGTCGGGGCGGTCAGGGCCCAGAATGCGGATGAAGTCAGCGAGGTTCTGCTCGAACAGAGGGATGGCTTCGTCCAGTCTGCCCGTATCCCGGTAGGCGCCAGCGAGACTGTGGCGTGAGGTCAAAGTTTCAGGGTGGTCGAGGCCCAGGGTGCGGGTGCGGTCTTCGAGGTTCTGCTCGAAAAGGGAGATGGCCTCGTGGAGCCTCCCGGCTGCCTGGTACGCGCCGGCGAGGTTGCCGCGCGAGGCCAAGGTCTCAGGATGGTCGGGACCCGCGAGACGTACGAAGTCGGTGAGGTTCTGCTCGAAGAGGGGAATGGCTTCGTCGAGTCTGCCCGCATCCCGGTAGGCGCCGGCGAGCGTGCTGCGCGAGGCCAAGGTTTCAGGATGGTCGAGGCCCAAGGTGCGAGCGACGGCGTCGAGGTTCTCCTTGTACAGGGTGATCGCTTCGTCGAGCCTGCCCGCATCCCGGTAGGTAGCGGCGAGGCTGAGACGTGCGGCCGAGGCGCCGGAGCTGCCGGGGCCCATGATTCGCATGGCGTCTGCGAGGATCTGCTTTTTCAGGGTGATGGCCTCGTCGAATCTACCCGCTTCCCGGTAGGCGCCGGCGAGTTCGTCGCGTGCGGTGAGGGTGCAGCGGTGGTCGGGGCCCAAGACGCGGCTGCGGCCGCTGAGAACCTGCTCGTACAGGGTGATGGCCTCGTCGAGTCTTCCCGCTTCCCGGTAGGCGCCGGCGAGGTTGAGACGTGCGGTCAGGGTGCTGGGGTGGTCAGGGCCCAGGATGCGGATGGAGTCCTCGAGGGTCTGCTCGTACAGGGCGATGGCCTTGTCGAGCCTGCCGCTCGCCCGGTAGGTGCCGGCGAGGTTGTTGCGTGAAGCCAGGGTGTCGGGGTGGTGGGGGCCCAAGGCGTCGCAGGCCTGGGTCACGGAGTCAGTGAGACAAAGGGCTAGCTGCGACATCCCAAGGCTGGTCGCGTAGTGCAGCGTCTCGGCGAGCTTTAAAGACACTCGTGGCTCAGAAAATAATGAATGAGAGTAGTCCTGTGATGTGACTGAGAGCAGCTGATCGATGAGATAGTGGATCTCGTGTCTCCGCTGTTCAACATTCTCTAGGCGGTCTACGTCCATCCCGCTGAGAACTGTTGCGGCGCACGTACGAGCCTCACCGAGCTTCTTCTGGTCATTCAGGTAGGTTTCCCGGTACGCGTGTCCCTGGAGGCGGTGAATAACGGTCTTCTGGCCGTCGTTGGATTCATGGATGATGGAAGCACTCGTCAGGAAAGACAGGGTGTCTCGTACTGCGTCGGAGTCGCCGTCGAGCCTCAAGAGCCAGTGAGTCGGCACTCCGGAAGCGGCCAGGAGGGACAGTGCGCCGAGGAGCGATACGGCGATCCTCTCCTGCTGAGGGTGCGTGGTTCTGAGCTGCTCCAAGACCTGTTCATAGGCCATGAGCAGTACGATGCCGACGGCGTCGGGGCAGCTGGCGCCCTCGAGGCGACCCATGCGTGACTCGAGCGGGTGATGACTCAGCCTGTCAAGGTAGCCGGATAAGGCATATCTACCCTGTTGTGCTGTCGCGGCGGCTTGGGTGATGGCGACGGGCACGTCGCCCAGCGCATCCGCGATCCGGTCAGCAACTTCGCGGCGAGTGTCGCCAGTGCGCTCGCACAGGAGAGAGATCGACTGCTCCCGATTGAAGGTGCCGACCGTCAACCGCAGCCACCCCAGGCCGTCCCAATCGAGGTGGCGCGGGGTGGTGATGAGGGTCCGGACTCCAGCGCCCTCGGGGATGAGGTCTCTCAGGTCGTCCGGATTCTCCACGTTGTCGAAGACGAAGAGGCGGTCCGCTGCCTCTGCTGAGCGCAGCCGATCCAGGAGGCGCCGAACAATGACCTCCAGAGGGATGTTCTTTGGTGCGTCGATACCGATCCGCAGCGCGAGCTCGTAGAGACCGGCAAGGATCTCCTTGCGGGAGGCCGCATGAATCCACGCGACCAGGGGCCAGCCCTCCTCCTCGCACCTGGCCGCAACCGCAGCAGCCAGCTGAGTCTTGCCGCTTCCCCGCATCCCCGTCAGAACCGTGCGAGGCTCCACGCGAGTGAAGACGGCGTCGAAGAGCTCATCCTGTTCCTGCCGCTTGACGAAACCTGCGGCGATCATCGGTCGACTTCCGAAGCGAATTCGCGTGGGAGAAGCGGATGGGTGGCGTGTGGTCATACTACGGATCTCCCCGATGTCCTTAGACGTCGTTCTCAGTGGCTCGTGAGTCTGTGCTTACCCCAGGGGGTGGCCATGCCGCCTATCGTACAAGTGGACGGAAATGCAGAAGCAGGATTCGTAAGGCGTCAGAGTTCGATGCTGAGGAATGCAGAAATCGCGTGGGGCAACGGAAAAACCATTGCCCCACGCGAAGAACGTTGCTGCCGGTGAATCGGTGTCGATGAAAAGGACTCCGTCAGGCGGCGATGGTGCCGGCGGAGACCAGGGCGATGATGATGAGGCCCAGCAGCACGCGGTAGACGAGGAAGGACGTGAACTTGTTGGAGGACACGAAGCGCAGCAGCCAGGCGATGGTCGCGTAGGCCACGATGCCGGAGACGATGGTCGCGATAATGGTGGGTGTCCAGCCTACGGTGTCGCTGATGGTGCCAGCCTCAGTCACGGCTTCCAGCAGCCCGGCCGCGACCAGGGACGGGATACCCATGAAGAAGGACAGGCGCGTAGCCGTCACCCGGTCGAACTTGAGGAAGAGACCGGCGGAGATCGTCGCCCCGGAGCGGGAGATGCCGGGGAAGACCGGTGAGAGGGCCTGGAACGCACCGATGATGAGGGCGTCCTTGACGGTCACGTCCTTCATGCCCTTGGTGAGGTTCTGCTGGCGGTCGGCCAGCCACATGGCCCCCGACCACAGAATGAGGGCCCCGGCGATCACCCACAGGGAGCGGACCGGCCCCTCGATGAAGTCCTTGAACAGCAGCCCGACGGCCGCCACCGGGATGGACCCCAGGATGATGCCCCAGCCGAGCGTGTAGTCGGGGTCCTGGCGGGCCTGCCTGTTGCTCAGGCCCTTGATCCAGGCGGTGATGATCCGGACGATGTCGGCCCAGAAGTAGACGATGGCCGCGAGGATCGCACCCACCTGGATGACGGCGGTGAAGGCGGTCGTGCCCGCGGAGTTGATCTCGTAGCCGAGCAGCTTCTCGACGATGTTGAGGTGCCCGGTGGAGGACACAGGGAGGAACTCGGTGATGCCCTCGACGATGCCGAGGAGGACGGCGTGCAGCCAGTTCAAAGGGACTCCTGGGGTGGACGGATGGTGGACTCACGGCAGGTTACCGGCGCAAGGGAAGGGGAAACGTCCAGATGGCTGTGGTACCCGCCGCAGCGGTGGACGGCTCGATCATGGGCGACGTCGGGTCAAAGGCCCAATTCTACAGCCGCGTATGAGTTTGTATCCCTTTTATAACGTTGGATGCGTGGCAAGTCCAGCCCGTGTGATCCCGGCGTGTGGCTAGCCCTTGGTCGGGGTGTTCTGAGGCGCGTGGAATGTGCTGAGTTGACCCCTCGAAGGCGCTGTCTGCTCCAACGGGGTCGTGCCATGCCGTGAAGATGGTCTTATCCCCGCCAACACTGTGCGCAGCCACCTCGAAAAGTGCTCTGGCTCACTTTTGTGCGCTTTATATCTTTTAGATCTTTTATAACTTCGGGGCGCGTTGAGGTCCAGTGACGGGAGGTGAAGGCTCGGACGGCTGTGGCGGCGAACTCAGTCCGTCTCGGCGCCCAGGTGGCTCAGGGCGACGTCGTGCAGCAGCGAGTTCGTGGCCACCGCGTTACCCCCGAAGGGCCCGGGCTCGCCGTCGAGGGAGGTGAAGCGCCCGCCCGCCTCGGTGACCACGGGCACGAGCGCGGCCATGTCGTAGAGCTCGAGCTCTGGCTCGGCCGCCAGGTCCACGGCTCCCTCGGCCACCAGCATGTAGGACCAGAAGTCCCCGTAGGCGCGGGTGCGCCAGCACGACTGCATGAGCGCCAGCATCCCGCGCAGCCGCTTGATCTGCGCCCACCCCGACAGCGAGGAGTAGGACATCGAGGCCCGGGTGAGGTCGTCGACGCCGGACACCGACATCCGCCGCGCCGAGCTCAGCGAGCGTCCGGTCCAGGCCCCGCCGCCGGAGACGGCCCACCAGCGCCTTCCCAGCGCGGGGGCCGAGACCAGTCCGACGACGCACTGGCCGTCCTCGATGAGGCCGATGAGCGTGGCCCACACGGGCACGCCCCGCACGAAGTTCTTGGTCCCGTCGATCGGGTCGATGACCCACTGGCGCGAGGAGTGCCCGGTGGTGGGCAGCTCCTCGCCCAGGACGGAGTCGCGCCCGCGCGCCCGCCCCAGCTGCTCGCGGATGACGCGCTCGGCCTCCCGGTCGGCCTCGGTGACCGGCGTGAGGTCCGGCTTGGTCTCCACCGTGAAGTTGCCGGCGTCGAAGCGGGCCTGGGTGAGGCTGTCCACCTTGTTGGCGATCGTGTGCGCCAAGTGCAGGTCGTCGCGCCAGCGCCGCTGCTTGTCCGGGGGCGCCGTCGTGGTGGGCGGAGCCGCCTCCGGCGAGGGCGCCGCGGGAGGCGCCGGGAAGACGGGGCGTTGCGGGCGGGGAGTCTCGCTCATGACACCACGGTAGCGGGGGAGTGGGCTCGGGGAAGTCCCACGGCCGCCGGGCGTGCCACTCTCCGGGCGCCTCGCGACCGCGGCGAATCGTTATCGAATCTTGAGATTCCGGGGGGTGGGCGGCCGGATGAGGGAATGTCGATTTCTGCCGTAAAATTGCAGAAGAACGGCGTCGGACATCATGTGATCAGGCGGCCACGATTTGGCTGCCTGTTACTGGTTCGTTACGCTGACAGGCATGACCCAACTCGGGAGACTCTATGCAGCATAATGCCGCTTTTACCAGGGACGACGTCGTCACAGCCGCCCTCGAGATTGGTGTGGACCGGTTCACCATGGGCAAGGTGGCGCGCCGACTGGGGGTGAGTACGGCCGATCTGGGACGTACTGTCAGCTCGCGCGACGACCTGCTGGTGGCCTGTCTCGAGCGCGTCTCCGCTGACGTCACGCTGCCGTCCGCGGGCCTGCGCTGGCCGGACTACCTGCGTCAGCTCTCCGACTCGCTGTGGGACGTGCTCGACGCCAACCCCGGCCTGGACCACACCCTCATCGACCTGGCCTGGGCCTACGTGCCCTTCATGTCCGTGGCCAAGCGAGCCCACCAAGCCCTGGTCTCGGGCGGTCTGCGCAGTGAAGACGCCTACCTGGCGCTCAACTACACCCTGTCGACGGTCCTGACCTCCCACCAGCAGGCGGCCGCCATGGCCGAGACGATCGAGTCCGAGCATCAGCCGGGCCGCCGCGAGCGCGGCATCGACATCGCCACCCGCATGTGGGACGAGCGCTTCGGAGATTCGGGCGCCGCCCTCGGCATGCGCCGGTCGCACCAGCTGCACGGCGGCGACGACGCCGACCGCGTCCCCTTCCGCCCCAAGGAGTCCTGGCTGGACCGCGGTGCGATGGCCCCCAAGTTGGAGGTCATCATCGGCGGCTTCTCCAGCCTCAGCAACGTCCTGTCCTCCGGCGCCGGGGGCGACGGCGCCTCGCGTGGTCCATCCCCCGCATCGCAGTCCAACGACACCAGGGAGTCCTCCGTGAACACTCTCGTTCTCGTCTTCCACCCCAACATCTCCGAGTCGCGGGTCAACAAGGCCCTCGGGGCCACGGCGGAGTCGCTCGGCGGCAACATCACCGTGCGCTACATGTACGACATCTACCCCGACTTCAACATCGATGTGGCCACCGAGCAGGCCGCCCTGCTGGGCGCCGACCGCATCGTCCTGCAGTACCCCATGTACTGGCTCTCCTGCCCGCCGCTGCTCAAGAAGTGGCTCGACGACGTCCTCACCTTCGGCTGGGCCTACGGCTCGACCGGCACCGCCCTGCACGGCAAGGAGCTGCTCCTGGCCGTCAGCGTCGGCGGCGCCGGCAGCGCCTACGGCCGCGAGGGCGCGCACATCTACACGATCCACGAATTCCTGCGCCCCATGCAGGGCACCTCGCGCGTCATCGGAACCAAGTACGCCGTGCCCTTCCTGTCGGTGGGCGCCCTGGAGATCACCGACGAGGCCATCGCCCGGCGCGCACAAGACTACGCCGCGGTCCTCCAGACCGCCGAGCTGCCGATGCTCGACATCTTCGGCTGAGGCGCTGCCCGCCCCTGAGCCTGTTGGGTCCCCGTCGGCCAGATTGCCGGCGGGGACCGCGCGCGTCTATCGAGCGCACCGTAGGATTCCGGCATGGTTGAGATCATCGCTTACCGGCCACAGCAGCGCCAGGAGCTGCTGGACCTGTCCCTGCGCGCCTGGGCCCCGGTGTTCCCACTCATGGAGCAGGACGTGCCCGCCTTCGTCTACCGATCCTTCTACCCCGAGGGCTGGCGGCGACGACAGGCTGCGGATCTTGCTGAGGTCCTCGACGGCGAGCCCGAGAGCGTCGACGTCGCTGTCCTCGACGATCGCCCGGTGGGCTGGGTGTGCACCCGCCTGCACTCGGAGGACAGGATGGGTGAGGTCTACATCGTCGTCGTCGACCCCGACTACCAGCGCCGCGGCATCGGCCGGGCCCTCATGAACCACTCCATGGAACGGGCCAGGGCCGCCGGGATGGCCATGGTGATGGTGGAGACCGGTGGGGACCGCGGACACGCACCTGCCCGCGCCACCTATGAGGATCTCGGCTTCCGGCGCTGGCCGGTGGCCCGCTACTTCAAGGACCTGGCCGACGGCGACTGAGCCGATACTGCACCGATCCTGCGGACTCGATGAGAAGGGGCCCAGAACCATGTGACGGTTCTGGGCCCCTTGACGATGATCGGGTCGCGTCTCCCGTCAGCCGCGGCGATCCAGAGTCGGAAGGTCGGCGGACTCCAGAACGGCCGCGTAGTCCTCGACCCGCTGAGCCAGGGCCTCATCGGTGATGGTGAGGGTCCCGGTGGTGGTGAAGGGCTCGAGGTAGGTCATCTGGACCATGTTCGCCGTCGCCTGGAGCGGGCGCAGCAGCTCAGTGAGCGTGTAGCCGTAGGAGCCGTCGTGGCTGTAGTCATCGCCGGGACCGCCCGTGCTGACGGCCACCAGCAGCTCCTTGCCGGCCAGTGCCTTGCCGGTCGAGCCGTAGGCCCAGCCGTAGAGGAACACGTCGTCCTCCCACTGCTTGAGCAGGGCGGGGGTGGAGTACCAGTACATGGGGAACTGGAGGACGACCCGGTCGGCGGCCTCCAGGGCGGCCTGCTCGGCGGCGACGTCGACCTTCTGATCCGGGTAGATGTCGTACATGTAGCGCACGGTGACGTCGTCACCGAGGGTTTCGGCCTTGGCGGCCAGGGGGCGGTTGGCGCGTGAGGCGGACATGTCGGGGTGGAAGACGAGAACGAGGGTCTTCATGAACGCTCCTGCTTTCAGATGGTGATCGTGGACGGCGCGTCGCTCGGTCGGAAGACGCCGACGACGTCGTGCCCTCCCGTTCGATGCTACGCACCGTCGGCGCGGTGCGGGCGCGAATCGGGGTCAGGGCTCCAGGAGCACCTTGATGGCGCGGCGTTCGTCCATGGCCTTATAGGCCTCGGGGGCCTCCTCCAGGGGCAGGCGCAGGGTGAAGACCTTGCCGGGATCGATCTCGCGCTTGAGGATGCGGTCGATGAGGTCGGGCAGGAAGCGGCGCACGGGGGCGGGGCCGCCCAGCATGTTGATCTCAGCGAAGAAGAGCTGGTCCCCA
Source organism: Actinomyces johnsonii (assembly GCF_006546835.1). Lineage (GTDB taxonomy): Bacteria > Actinomycetota > Actinomycetes > Actinomycetales > Actinomycetaceae > Actinomyces > Actinomyces johnsonii. The sequence continues at coordinate 11,203 of NZ_VICB01000026.1, forward strand.
GGCAGGGAGACACCGTGGGCCACACCCACGTAGCCCAGGTGCCCGCCGGGGCGGCAGGAGGCGATGGCCTGCATCATCGAGGTCTGGTTGCCCACGGCCTCGACGACGCCGTGCGCGCCGTAGCCGCCGGTGAGCTCTTTGACCTTCGCCGCGCCCTCGTCGCCGCGTTCGGCGATGATGACGTCGGCGCCGAACTCGCGGGCCAGGGCGGCCCGGTCCTCGTGGCGGGAGAAGGCGATGACTTTCTCGGCGCCCAGGGTCTTGGCGGCCAGCACTGCGGACAGGCCCACGGCGCCGTCGCCGACCACCGCGATGGTCTTGCCGGGGCTGGCCTGGGCGGCCACGGCCCCGAACCAGCCGGTGCCCAGGACGTCGGAGGCGGCCAGTAGCGAGGCGATGATCTCGGGGTCCTCAGGCCTGCCGCCGGGGACGACGACAAGGGTTCCGTCGGCCAGGGCCACGCGCGTGTACTCGGCCTGCGTGTCGCCGATGAAGCCGCCGTTGGCGCAGCGCGACTGGTAGCCGTCCTCGCAGATCTCGCAGGTGTTGTCGCTCAGGCAGAAGGAGCCGACGACGAAGTCGCCGACCTTGACGTTCTTGACCTCGTCGCCGACCTCGACGACGGTGCCCACGTACTCGTGGCCCATGGGCCGGGCCTTCTCCAGGGGCTGGATGCCCCGGTAGGGCCACAGGTCAGAGCCGCACACGCAGGCGGCCTCGAGCTTGATGACGGCGTCGGTGGGTTCGATGACGCGGGGCACCTCGCGGTCCTCGACGCGCACGTCACCGGCGGCGTGCATGATGACACCGCGCATTGTGGTGGGCAGGGCGGGAGCAGAAGCAGTCACAAGCAGTCCTCACATCAGTGCGGGTTGATATGTGAAGACTAAACGCGCGCCTCGCCGCGGGTCCACCGCCTGCCGGGTTCTGTCAGGTCCCCCAGCGGGACTGCGGGGCGCCGGTCTCGGCTTGAGGACTCGGCGTATTCGGCCCGAGCATGGGCGAAGACCGGCGCCGGCGAGCGGCAGTGATGAGCGCAGATGGCCGCGAATGATCGCGCTCGGCCGAAGTCCGGACAAGCCCGGGAAGGCGCTACTGCACCTGCTCGTGCCCGTCATTCGACGTCGTCGCACCGGCCCCGCGCGGAAGGGGCAGCACCAGCGGGGTCCCGGTGAGCGGGTCGGAGATGACCCGGACCGCCAGGCCGAAGACCTCCTCGACCATCTCTGCGGTGACGACCTCCTCGGGCCGCCCGTGGGCCAGGATGCTGCCGGCGCGCATGGCGATCACCTCGTCGCCGTAGCGGCAGGCCTGGTTGAGGTCGTGGAGCACCGCCACGATCGTGGTGCCCAGTTCGGAGTTCAGGTCTCGGCACAGCTCGAGCAGATCCACCTGGTGGGCCAGGTCCAGGTAGGTGGTGGGCTCGTCGAGCAGGAGGATGTCGGTGCGCTGGGCCAGCGCCATGGCCACCCACACCCGCTGGCGCTGCCCGCCGGAGAGGGAGGACACGTGCCGGTTGGCCAGGCCGACGACGTCGGTGCGCTCCATGGCCTCGGTGACGGCCGCGTCGTCGTCGGGCGACCACTGGTGCAGGAGCGACTGATAGGGGTAGCGGCCGCGCGCCACCAGCTCATGGACCGTGATCCCGGGCGGGGCGATCGATGATTGGGCGAGCATGCCCACTCGCCGGGCCAGCTTCTTGGGGGCCAGGGTGGCAATGTCGCGGCCGTCGAGGACCACCTGGCCGGCGCCCGGGGAGAGGACCCGGCTCATGGCGCGCAGCAGCGTGGACTTCCCGCACGCGTTGGGGCCCACGATCATCGTCACCGCGCCCGGGGTGATGGCCGTGCTCAGGTTCTCGATGACGGGGTGGCTGGGATGGTAGGCCAGGGAGATCCCTCGGACGCCCAGGCCCGTGGCGGGGGCCTGGGCGTCCGAAGGCGCCTCCGTTGAGACGGAAGTGGGCACGGATTACTTCTTCTTCGACAGCGTGTCCGTGACCGTGGTCATGACGAGCCGTGCCGCGGTGGGGCCGGCGTTGAGGAAGAAGGCGTCGTCGTCGACGCGCACAGCGTGCTTGTCGTTGACGGCCTTGAGCCCCGCCCACAGGGGCATGGCGGTCAGCTCGGTGTTGTTCTTGTCCTGGTCCTTCTCATCCTTCGGGGTCTTCTGCGCCCCGTAGAGGATCCAATCGGCCTCGGCGTCGGCAAGGGTTTCGGAGTCGATGTCCTTGTTGCCGTTGTCGGTGAACTTCTGGGTGTCGGGACGGGCGACGCCCATATCGGACAGGACCGATCCCGCCAGGGAGACCGCCCCAAAGATGCGGAGCTTGTCGCTGGTCTTGCGCAGCAGCGAGACGGTGGGGTTGCCGTCGATCTTCTCACCGGACTTCGCGGCATCGGCCTCGTAGGTCTCGATCCACTTCTTGGCCGTGTCCGGCTTGCCCAGGGCGTCGGCCACGAGCAGGAAGTCCTGCTTCCATGCCTCGCTCTTGCCCTGGGTGACCACCGTCGGCGCCACAGCGGACAGGGAGGAGTAGAGGGCGTCGATATCGTCCTTGCCGGCCTGGTTGACGAGGATGAGGTCCGGGGAGAGGTTGCCGATGTCCTCCACGCTGGGGGATTTGCGCGAGCCGACGTCGGTGATGGAGCCCAATTGGTCGGCGTGATCCGGGAAAGCCTTCTTGAGGTACTCCGGGACCGTCTCAGCGCCGTCGCCCTTGGTGGAGCCGATCGGCACGATGCCCAGGGTCAGGGCGACGTCGAGCTGGCCGGTGGACAGGATGACGACCCTGCTGGGGGCCGCCGGGATCTCCGTGCTGCCCTTGAAGTGGACGACCGTGCGGGGGAAGACGCCGTCGGCCTGGCCCGAGCCCTTGCCGTCGGGCATGCCGGTGGGCACCGACGAGGTGGGCTTGACCTTGGCCGATGAGGCGGCACTGGAGCCGGTCTTCTTGCCGGAGGAGCAGGCGGCGAGGACGGGGACGGCGGCGGCAAGGCCCGCGAAGGCGAGAATGCTGCGGCGACGGTAGAACGATGTCATGGCCTTAGGCTAACCTCAGCCCTGCCTCATTAATCAAGAACTATCTTCAGAAAAGGTGGGCCCGTGGTCAATATCGCCTCGATGGCACTCCCCGGTACCGGGCGTGCAGTTGTGGAGGATGCTGCAGATGTCCTGGACTGCGGAGGTTTTGCGGGGCGCGTGAACGGGCCGACGTCGTGACCCCATGGTGGTCTGCTCGACGGCGCCGCCCCGGAGGTGAAGGGGGCGTTGGACTTCACGCCAGGGGTTCCACAGGGGTTCCGACGGGTGTCATCATCCTTGTTCTCACGGCACTGTGCGTGCTGCTGTGCCTGACGAGCCTGGCCATCGGGTCGCGCAGCCTGACGCTGGGGGAGTTGGCGAGCGCCTTCACGCCCGGGGAGAGATCGGTCGCCTCCATCATCGTGTGGCAGCTGCGGATGCCGCGGACAGCCCTGGCAGTCATGGTCGGCTCCTCGCTGGCCGTGGCCGGGGTCGTCATGCAGGGGCTGACCCGCAACCCTCTGGCCGAGCCCGGCATCCTAGGCGTCAACGCGGGGGCCTCCCTGGCGGTGGTCCTGTCGATGTCCCTGCTGGGGCTCACCGACGCCGGCGGCTTTCTCTGGTTCGCCTTCGCAGGCGCCGCCGTGGCAGCGTTCCTCGTTCACCTCATGGCGCGTCGTAGCGCCGAGGCTGGACCCGCCAGGCTCGTGCTGGCCGGCGTAGCGCTGGGAGCGAGCCTGCGCTCGATCACCGGGACCGTCACCATGTACGACTCCGTCACCTTCGACTCCTACCGCTTCTGGGTACTGGGCTCCCTGGCGGACCGGGACGTCGGGCTGCTGGTGTGGGTGGTTCCCTTCCTCGTCGTCGGCCTGGTGCTGGCCCTGGCCTCGGGGCTGACGCTCAACGCCCTGGCGCTGGGGGAGGAGCAGGCCAAGGCCCTCGGAGTGAGCCCGGGGCGGGCTCGGGCGCTGGCACTGACGTCGATCACCCTCCTGTGCGGGGCGTCGACGGCGGCGGTCGGGCCGATCTCCTTCATCGGGCTGGTGGTCCCGCACGTGCTGCGGCTGGCCCTGGGGGCCGACCAGCGCAAGCTGCTGGCGGTCTCCGTCGTCGCCGGCCCGGTGCTGCTCCTGACCGCCGACATCCTGGGCCGCGTCATCTTGGAGTCCGGTGAGATGGAGGCCGGCGTCGTGACCGCGTTCATCGGTGGGCCGGTGCTGCTGCTCATGGTGATCCAGCGCATGGGGGTGAGCGGGCGATGAGTCGGCCTCGGGGAGCCGGGGGCGGTTCGGCGTCGCCGGAGCGGGCGGTGCGGCTGGGCCCGCCGGCCTCTCAGCTGCGATATCCCCTGGGAGGCGCGAGGGTGTTCCTGGCCCACCGGCGGGCCGTGGTGGTGACGGTGCTGGTGCTGGTCGCCGCGGTGGCCGTGGTGGTCGCCTCGGTGCTGTTCGGCGCCTACAACATCTCCGCCGCCGACGCCCTGCACACTCTGGTGACGGGCTCCGGGAGCAGAATGGACCGCTTCTTCGTTCTGCATCAGCGGCTTCCGCGCGCGGTTGCGGCCGTGCTGGTGGGGGCGATGCTGGCGCTGTCGGGCGCGATCTTCCAGAGCCTGTCCCGTAATCCCCTGGGAAGTCCCGACATCGTCGGATTCACGACCGGCGCCTCCACCGGTGGGCTGTTCATGCTCCTGCTGGCGGCGTCGGCGAGTGACCTCCAGGTCTCGGTGGGCACGATTGTCGGTGGGTTTGTCACCGCAGCGGCGGTCGCCCTCATCTCGCGGCGTGGCGGCGTCGGTGGGGACAACCTGGTCCTGACCGGGATCGCCATCTCCGAGATGCTCTCAGCGGCCAACAACTACCTCATCTCCCAGGCGAGTCTCCCCAGCGCAGAGGCAGCCAAGGCCTGGCAGTACGGCTCCTTCAACGCGATCTCCTGGGGACAGGTCAGGCCCCTGGCCCTGGCGGCTGTGGTGCTGCTGGCCCAGGTTGTGTGGTTCGTGCGGCCGGCGGGCCTGCTGGAGATGGGCGACGACGCCGCGATGAGCCTGGGACTGCACGTCGGGCGAGTGCGCGGTGCGATGCTCGGCTACGGCGTCGTGCTGGCGGCGATATGCGTGGCGACTGCCGGTCCGATCGGTTTCATCGCCCTGGCCGCGCCGCAGCTGGCGCGCCGATTGAGCCGGTCGGCCGGGGTCACGATGATCGCCTCGGCGTCCATGGGGGCGCTGCTGCTGGGCGGGGCTGATTTCCTGGCGCAGCGCCTGCTCAGCCCCTTCCAGATCCCGGTGGGCCTGGTCAGCGCGGCGTTGGGCGGGCTCTACCTCGTCTGGCTGCTCATATTCTCCTCCGAGCGCGCCGGGCGGACCGGCTGAGGCCGCCGTCGGGCGACCGCCGGAGCCAGGCTGCTGCTCTTTTAAGAACTCGCATCACCCCACGCAGCTCACGGACCTCCGCCTTGAGTTTCGTGATTCTTAAGCCGACTCGGAGGCCTTCTGGCGGTCCTGGTCGGTGGCGTGCTCCTTCCTGTACCTTGCGACCCAGATGCCCACTTCTATGGGCCACAAGGTCGTAGGACTCGGCCACCTCTGCGATGGTGCGGTCCTTCATAGGACACTTCACGCACGCCCCGTGTCTAGCAGCTCCTCTGAGTACTTCGCCGCTGGCATGGTCTCCACCCATGTCTACTCACGGGAAGAAAATCTCCCCAAATCCGACAAACGCCAGGCACTCCACATACAGGCTGGCGACGTTAGTGGTGCAGCTCAAGCAGCTGCTCCAGAATGGACACCACCGCGCCGGGGCGTGAGGGGACGCGGACCGTCTGCCTCCTCGCCCTGACCTCTTCCAGGCCGTCCCCGACGATGACACCGATGTCTGCCGCGCGGATCATCGCTATGTCGTTGGCGTCGTTGCCTACCGCGACCCACGTGGAGACGGGCCGGTGGCGAAGGCCTGGTGCCTGCCCCATGACGGCTGTCCTTTCTGTGGTATCCGCCCTTCCCGAGGCGGCCGGCTCCTCCTCGCCGGTCGGCAGCCTCATACAGACGCTCTTGTCCACCCCTGCCGCGCAGACGTCGACCACGCCGTCCTCGTGTGGGTAGGCGACGACGCCGTCAAGACGCAGCCCCAGCAAGTCCTGGAGAGCGCCCGCGGGCTCCGGGCCGCCCGTCTCCTGCGCGCCGGCAGCCCTCGTACCCGGACCAGCCGCTCCCTGTAGCGGATCGGCAATCCTCTGCCTGATGATGTCCTGCCCCGCACGGCCCTGGTACCTCCTGCTGACGACCGTCACCTTGAGCACATCCTCAGTCGGGACCTGCGCCGGATCGGTGCACCACGTGCCATCCGGGTAGTCCCGCATGCGCTCCAGGCCGTCCCAGAGGCCCGGTGCCGTCTCGGAATCTTGGCTGCCCCTTCGCCGGGTCTCCTTCTCCGCCACTGTCCCTGGAGACGCAGCGAAATCTGAGACCGCTGCAGACGCCTCCCTTGACCGCGGCTCTGCAACAGGGACATGCCCTGCCAGTGCAGTGAAAGAGTGGCCCCGGTCCACGTAGAGGGGCATGCCCGCACGGAAGGCGGCGTCCACGACGGCGCGGACGTGATCCGCCCTCATGGGGTAGCGCCTCTCCTTGTCTCCTAGGCGCAAGAGAGCCCCGTTGAGGCAGACCGAGCCTTCCAGGCAGGTCACGGCGTCTCCCAGTACCTCGGTCATTCCTCGGGGCGCACGTGAGGTCGCCACGATGACCGATATGTCCTCACGTCCCGCGGCCCGCCTGAGAAAGGGGGTCAGCCGGGGATCGGCGACTCCGCCGAAGACGACGGTCCCGTCCAGGTCTGTCACCACGCCCACCGGGCTGCTCAGCATTGACCACGCATCCTTGCAATATCAGGAATAACCCTGCTCTGAAAGGTTGACCCATCACCTGGCGAGCAGGTCACGGGGACCCATTCTACGGCCTCGATCTCAGAGCGAGGGACCGGGTCGCCCACAATATCGCACATGTAGACGAATAGGGTGATCATCCTGCTCCGGTCGAAGATGGAGACATCTTCATAGGTACCGAAGTAGGTGGCCGACACCAACGAGACCCCGAGCTCCTCATCAAGCTCGCGGCCGAGGCAGGCGACATGCGACTCCCCTTTCTCCAGTTTGCCTCCAGGAGAAATGAGGTCGGTCGTACCGTGCTTGCGGACAAGCAGCACGCTATCCCCGCGGAGAACGACCGCAGCACACTTGACAACTGGCGAACTCTTTCCCATGTCACGCTTATCAAGTCGCACCCGCTCCCTCCCTCCTTGAGCGGCGAATGTAGTGCATGTTGAGGCCGACGATCGCCCCAATGACCACCGACCCACCTACGAGCGAAGCCGCCCCGGGATTCTCACGGAAGAACAGCCACACCCACACCGGGCCCAGCACTGTCTCCGCCAACACGAAGATTGCCACATGGTGCACGGGCAGGAGCTTCGGCCCAACGGATAAGCAGACCAGACCGACCGGCATGACCACGAAGCCCTCGGCTACCAGAGGCAGCCATGAGGAGGACTCGTCAGGAACCTTGACCCCGTGCAGAAGGGCGGCAGCGGTGAGTGCGCACAGCGCCCCACCGACCGCTGTGGTGAGGAAGGGGCTGGAGCGGCGTTTGGAGGAGCACACGAAGCCGCCGCTCATCGACACGGCAGCCAGCAGGGCCAGCAGTTCCCCCCGGCCTGCGGCGCTGGACAGCTGTGAAGCGAAGATGATCGTCATACCGGCCAGCGACGCCAGGATCGCCAGGACCGTCGGCCGGTCGATACTGGCCCGGAGAAACACTCGTCCCAGAATTGCCGACCATACCGGCATGGTCGCCATGATAAAGAGCGTGTTAGCGGCGGAAGTACTCTCGATGGAATACACGAATGCCACTGATGCTATCCCGAACATCAGCCCGTTACCCCAGGCAGCCCACTCGTTGTCCCAGCGTTGCTTTACCCCAGCAACGTGGCAGACCACTGCCGCCAGCACCATGGCAGCGCATATCAGCACACCGCGCCACAACGACAACACCCCGGCCGGCTGGTCTACAGCGCGGATGAGGGCTGCATCAAAAGACATGACCAGGACCCCGCCGAGCACCACCACCGCGCCCCGGACGTATCGGTTATCTAGCATTCCCGACATCTGATCAGTCCCTCCAGGTCACGGCAGAAGGCTTCAGTAGCATCGACCCAGGAATCATCCTTGCACCCCAGGCTCGAGTACGAGTAGCGAATGATTCCCTGACGCCTGAAGTACTTGGCGCTGGGTGGAAGTTCTCGTACCATCACGTTCGCGTCGCCTCCTCCTCTGGACATCTTTACCGCCGCCATAGGGAGTCCGCCGCCACCTCCCACGATCTCTAATCCCTCCGCGGCCGCCCAGTCGACAAGGTCTTGAGAGAACAGGAGCTGCGCCTTGTTCCAGACCTTTCCGCGTCTCATTCTATCAAGCGCCTGTTCAAGCAGATCAAGTGATGGGCAGCCGCCCTCAGTCAGTGACAAAAAACTCGCAATCGACGGCAGCTGTTGCCCTGTAACGGCATCTAGTATCACTATACCCAGCCCCGGTGCGAGCGCCAGATGCTTATGAAGCGGCGCAATTACGACTGTACCACTCGACACCAGTTCCTCGGTAAGGGAAGTGCCAAGAGACTGTGCTCCGTCCACGACAGAGGCTGTCGCGCCCCCTGGTTCACGGAAGCTGTTATCGACGCTAACGTCCACTGGGGCTACATGCGTATGAAAACCGACCCACCTGCCGTTGAGCACCTCTTCCATAGATCTGACTACCCCTTGATAGGGACCGTAGTGCCTCCATAGTGGACCTGCCCCTCTCAATCTTAAATTCTCTGCCATAATCCCCCCGAGCACCACAGCCAGGGCGGTAGAGGTGTTCGGGACAAAATGAATGCAGTTAGAGTCTACGCCTAGGTCGTGGCCTAGCATGTCAGCAAGAGCGCTCCGACTTCTGGAAGTATGTCCGTAATATGATTCTCTCGATCGGTCGCGACTCAAGAAAGGATTTAGTGAAGGATTTATTGAGGCTGGATCATTTGGCATACCTAGAACCCTCCAAGGAGGTGGAAGAGTTAACTTTACTGCCCTGAAGGAAGTCGATAATGTCGACAGCCTTGCGCTCCTTATCGCGCAAATACTGTAAAACAACTTCATCGCTCGGCGTGGTAAAACTGTCGGCGAATACCGACAGGCCCTCGAGTGATTTTGTGGACAACCCTAACTGTAATAACTTGTACTTAACGTCATCAGACGACTGCGCCCAGTCGTAGATGGGGCTCTCGTACGTGATTCCGTAACCCTTCATGAACTCCACAAAGTAGTCCTTGGCCACGGAACGCTGCTCCGGAAACTCCTTCTGGTAGACAGCGATACCGTCATTAACTATAGTAATGTCGTTCCGCTTGCAGTAGTCGATCACGTGGCAGTGTATCGCTATTTTCTCTCCCAGTAGTACAAGATTCTTCCTGTAGGTCAGGATGTCTTGTTCAAGGTCGGCAATAGCGAGAGAGCGGAAGCTTCCAGAAATATCTTGTTTGACGTGTCTCAGCATCAGTCCGCCAAAGCGGCTCCTCATCTCTCGCACCCGTACCTCAAGGACATCTCTGTGTAGAGAACATCCAGAATTTGCCGTGTACAGATGTACTGGGATACCTCTCAGCATCAGGGAGCAGGCTGCAAGAGTGCTATCGCGTCCACCCGTGAACATCACCAACTGTGCGTCGCTGCCAGCGTATTCTCCCAAGGTAATCTCCTTCTGTGTTTGCAACCAATTCATCGAGTCTCACCTCATGTGGAGCCCATCTGGATGCAAATGATTCGATCTACTTGTAGTTAAATTAACACACTCCCAAGAATGCTGCAATTCCAGAACAATATACGATATGTACAAAAATAATTACGGAGGTTAGTAGCACTCCTTGAGGTGGGGCTGGCAAAGTTGGTTCAGGTGCTTGGCTGGGTGATGAAATTGATGGCTCGTTTGGTCGTCTTGACGTGGATTTGGCGGTTGAGGCGATGAATATGCTGGGGCTGTGGAAGAGTCGGGTCACGCTGATGGGCAGGTTATGCAGGTCGGGCATGATCTCGGGGACCGTTAGCGGTGTGCAGCTGGTGGTGGTCCTCGCACGTGACGACGTCTCTGGCCCAGTGGAGTCGGTTCTCTATTTTCCAATGCCCTTGGAGCCAGACGGTGACCTGTTCGGGCTGGGCGTCGGTCATGGGTAGGGAGCTCAGGGGTCGGCAAAGTCGGTGGGTGAGGGTGTCTGAGCTGGTTTGATGGGGCGGTGTGTCGTTAGGACGGGGGCGCGGGCCCCGTGGGGACGATGAGTGGTGCTTAATCAATCCCTTCGTCCTGGGAGCCCGCGCTGATGTCATCCTCCACCACGAACGCCTTGTCGCGCCAGCCCCTGGTCCAGGTTCTCAGGAACATCACCGACCCACGCGACAGACGCGGAGTGCGCCACAGCCTGTTCACGGTCTTGTCTCTGGCTGTGACCGGAGTGCTGGCGGGCTGTCGCAACCTGATAGCGATATGGGAGCACGCCACCGACCTGACTGGTGCCGACCTGGAGGTCCTGGGGCTGGAGGCGGGGCAGGCTCTTCCGTCGGAGTCGACCATCCGCCGGGTTCTGCAGGACCCGGACCACGCCACCGGCGCCGTGCTGACCCAGCAGCGGGTGGCGGACAGGTCCAACTAGAGGTCCCGGCCCTGAGGGACTTGCTTGAGCCCGTCGACCTGGACGGGGTGGTGGTGACTGCCGATGCGATGCACGCCCAGACCACCTGGCGGCCCATCGAGGGCACCATCACCACCACCGAGACCTCCACCCCCTACGACCTCGTCCGCATCACCTCCTACCTCACCGACGACGCCGAAGAAGCCCAAGGCCACTGAGCCCCGTACTCCCTCGCCGTCAGACACAGGGAAAGATCCGTCAATCCCTGCAGCTCACGAGCTTCGGTCAGTCGGCCGCTCCAGCCGCCCAGGCCTTCATACCGCCCTCGAGGTTGAGGAGCCGGCCGGGGCAGCCCGCTGCCCTCAGCGCCTCGATGGCCCGGGCCGAGCGCACGCCGGCGGCGCACACGACCACGGTCGGGCGATCCGCGTCCAACTCGTCCATTCGCGCCACCACCTCGCGCAGTGGAATATGCCGGGCCCCCTCCATCGGCTCGAGCGCCACCTCGACGTCCTCGCGCACGTCCAGCAGCGCCGGTGGCTCGGCAGCGTCCAGGAGCCTCCGCAACTCGGCAACAGAGACGACGTCCTCCGTCGATGCTGTTGTCAGGTCCTCTTTAGCCGCCTGAGCCCTGAGGCGTGCGCTGGAGCCGGTCTCGGGATCCCGTAGCCGTCCGGGGGAGTCGAACCGGGAGGTTCGGGTGGGCTGGCAGGTATCGGTCTTAGGGGACTGGGGGAGCGTGCAGGAATCGACCGGCGTCGACAGCTCCGTGATGCTCGGGCCAGCCCCGCACACTGGGCAGGCCGGGTTCTTCGCCACCGGAATCTCCCGCAGGCGCGCGCCCCAGACGTCCAGCAGCGCCAGCCTTCCCAGCAGCGGCTGCGCACCCCCGATGATGAGCTTGAGCGCCTCGGCGGCCTGCATCGTCCCGATGATCCCGGGGAGCACCCCCAGAACCCCGGCCTCCGCGCAGGAGGGCACCGAGCCCGCGGGCGGCGGCGTGGGGTGCAGGCACCGGTAGCACGGACCCCGCTGGGCGTCGAAGACCCCCACCTGCCCGTTGAAGCCCAGCACCGCCCCGTGCACCAGCGGCAGCCCCAGCATGACGGACGCGTCATTGACCAGGTACCGCGTGGGGAAGTTGTCCGTACCGTCGATGACCACGTCCCAGCCGCCCAGCAGATCCAAGGCGTTCTCCGCAGTCAACCGAATCCGGTGGGCGACGACCTCGACGTCGGGATTGAGGTCCCGGATAGCCTCGGCCGCCGAGTCCACCTTGGGACGGCCCACGGCGGCACTCGTATGGATGACCTGGCGTTGCAGGTTGGATACGTCGACGTCGTCGTCATCAATGAGCCCGATCGCACCCACCCCGGCGGCCGCAAGGTACAGGGCGGCCGGCGCCCCGAGCCCGCCGGCGCCGATGAGCAGGATCCGGGCGGCCCGGATGCGCTGCTGGCCGACCACCCCCACCTGCGGCACCAGCGCGTTGCGGTGGTAGCGCTCCAGCTCATCTCGGCTGAGCGGCCGCAGACGCTCATCGGCGATCACCGAGCCGTAGGTGCGTTGGTCGGCCCTGCTCATGGTGTCCCTCCCCATTTCTATTCGTCCCTGCGTCAATGCTGTCTTGATCTCTGGTGCTGGAGGCCTCAAGCCCGGCGGGCGACGACGCGCACCTGTACCGCCTTGATGACGCAGCAGACCTGGCGGCCCTCGGCGATGCTGAGCTCGGCCACGGCCCCCGCGGTGACCGCAGCCGACAGGCGCTGCCCCTCCTCCAGCTCCAAGCGCACGCTCACCAGCGCGCCCGAGCGCTCCAGTCCCGTCACCCGACCGGTCAAGACGTTGCGGGGGCTTCCCTCGGGCGCCTCGCGGTAGAGGGCGACGGCATCGGGCGGCACCAGCGCAACCCCCGGAGCCCCAGGGGAGAGAATCTCGCCCCGATCCGCGGTCTCGGCCTCGGTGGAGCCGTCCTGCGGGCGGCCATGAATGACCCGGCCCGACGGCAGCCGCAGCCCCGGGGCCCCGGCCTTCCCGTCGATGACGCCCATGAGCACGGATGTCCCGGTGAGTCGGGCGACGAAGTCCGAGCGCGGTGCGGCCAGGACCCGCGCCGTCGGCCCCTGCTCGACCACGCGGCCCCGGTCCAGGACGACGACCTCCTCGGCCAGCGCCGTCAGATCCAGGACGTCATGGGTCACCAGCAGCAGCGTCAGCCCCTCCTCGGCGCACCGGCGCGACACCAGACGGCGCATCTCCTGGCGGGCGGTGACGTCCAGGGCCGACATCGGCTCATCGAGGACCAGCAGCCGTGGGCCCGTTGCCAGCGCCCGCGCCAGGGCCACGCGGGCGGCCTGCCCGCCCGAGAGCGCACCCCCCGAGCGAGAGGCCAGGTGCTCGGCGCCGACGGCGGCCAGCTCGGCGCGGGCCCGCGCCACCGCCTCGCCCCGGCGCACACCTTGGCAGCGCAGCGCGAAGACCACGTTGCCCAGAACCGACATGTGGGTGAAAACCCCCGGATCCTGGCTGAGCAGCGCCACCCGGCGGCGCCCGGCGCGCACGAACTCCCCGGGACCGTCCAGGACCCGTCCGCCCAGGACCACCCGGCCGCTCTCGGCATCCAGCAGGCCCGCCGCCACGGAGCAGACCGTCGACTTACCCGAGCCGTTGGGCCCGATGAGCGCCACCGTGCGCCCGGCCCCCACCTCCAGGTCGACGACGACGTCGCGCGCCTTCAGCTCGAAGGCGACCTGCAGGTCTTGGCCGCACCCGGTGCCCCGGGGCGGTGCAGTGGAAGGGGAGCTCGCGGAGGACGAGCCCGAGCCGGGCCCGCCGTCCGAGGACCGCTCGGGGGACGGGGGGAGCGCCCGGCCGACTCGGCCCAGGAGGCCGCCCGGCAGTAAGCCGACCAAACGGGACCAGTCCACGGTGGTCGCCGCGACGATGAGGAAGGACAGCCCGATGAGCACGGCCGCCAGGGCCAACGATGTCGCCGTGTCCTTCTCCCGCTCCAGGTAGATGGCCAGCGGCATGGTGCGGGTGACCCCCTCCTTGGAACCGGCGAAGGCGATGGTCGCCCCGAACTCGCCTAGGCTCCGCCCCAGGGCCAGTGCGGTACCGCGCGCCAGCGCCGGCGCCGCCAATGGCAGCGTGATCTGCGCCAGAACTCGCCACGGCCCCGCCCCCAGGCTCCGGGCGGTCGTCTCGACCCGCTGGTCGCGGCTGCGCAGCGCCGCCTCAAGAGTCACCACCAGGTAGGGCATGGAGACGAAGACCTGGGCGATGACCACCGCCGTGGTGGAGAACGCGATGGGAATGCCCCACTGCCGCAGCTGCGCCCCCAGGATCCCGCGGTTTCCCAGCGTGGACAGCAGCGCGATACCGGCCACCACCGGCGGCATCGTCATCGGCAGCACCGCCAGGACCCGCGCCAGCCGCACGCCCGGCCAGCTGCGGGACAGCAGCGCCGCCAGAGGCACGCCCAATACCACGCAGATCACCGTGGAGACCAGGCAAGTGCGGATCGACAGCCACAGGGCGGCCTGGGCGGACGGCGTTGCCAGCAGCTGGGGCAACTGTCCCCAGGAGACGCGCGTGCCCATGCCCACCAGAGGCAGGACGATCGCACAGCCGCCCAGGATCGCCAGCACGGTGACGATCACCGGCAGGGGGGAACGAGTGGCCCGCCCGCGCCAGGGCAGGGCGCGGGCGGGCCATCGTGCCGACTGCTGTGCGGGCCGCTCAGTGGAGGACATCCGGTTCACGGGACCATGTCTACCGGGCCGACCGGTGTGCCGGGAGCCGCTGTGCGCGCTGTGCTCATCGCGTCAGCCGCATGAGACTTCACGGAGCAGTCGTCTCCGCGGTGGGCTTGTCCGCCTCCGGGGAGGCCGGCCCGCCGGCGGTCGCGGCCTGGGACGGGGCAGCGCTGGTTGCCGCGCCGGCCCCTGCGCTGGAGCTCGCCCCCGCGGTTGCACCGGCCTTAGAGGCGCCAGGCGCTCCGAAACCGTACTTGGCCAAGACCTCCTGGCCGGCCTTGCCGGTGACGGCGTCGATGAAGACCTTGGCGCCCGCGGCGTTCTCGGGGGTGGCGGTCTGGGCGATCGGGTAGTGGTTGACGACGCCGCCGTCGGGGATGTCGATCTTGTCCGCCTTGTCCTTGGCGGCCGCCGCGTCGGTGGCGTAGACGATGCCGGCGTCGGCCTCACCGGACTCGACTTTGCCGCGCACGTCGGTCACCTTCTGCTCCTCGGAGACGGGGTTGAGGGTGACGCCCAGGGCTGCGGCGAGCTTCTTGGTGGCCTCGCCGCAGGGGACCTCGGGGGCGCAGATGACCAGGTTGGCGCCGTCGAGTGAGGAGTCCAGGCCGGTGACGTTCTTCGGGTTGCCCTTGGGAACGATAAGGGTCAGGACATTGGTGGCGAACTCGGTCTGGTCGCCGACCAGCTTCTGGTCCACGGCGTCCTTCATGGTGGAGTTGTTGGCGGTGGCCAGGACGTCGGCGCTGTTGCCGCCGGCCAGGGAGGCCACCAGGTCCTGCGAGCCCTGGAAGTCGAAGGTGACGTCCAGGCCGGGGTTGTCCTTCTCCACGGTCTTCTCGATCTCCTCGAAGGCCCCCTGGAGGGAGGCTGCGGCCAGAACCGTGACCTTGCCGGTGGCCTTCTCGGCGCCGGCCGAGGCCCCCGGGGAGGCGGCGCCCGAAGCGGCGCCGGTGGAGCTGTTGCTGGCAGAGCCGCCGCAGGCGGCCAGTGAGAGGGCGGAAAGCAAGCTGACGGCGGCGATCGCCGCACGGCGGGTCATCCCCATATGTTCTCCTTACCGGTGCCGGGGCGGCCGGGTTCAGGCTCCCTGGGAGGGGGTGACGTCGTTGATCCCTTGGTTGCCGGTGCCCTGGGTCCGTACCGGGGTCCAGCCGCGCGAGGCCCGGGCGGTGGAGGTGGCCCCCTCGCGTGAACGGTAGACCACGTAGGGGCGGGTCGCATAGCCCACAGGCGCGGAGACCGCGTGGACCAGGCGGGTAAAGGGCCAGATCGCCAGGAGCAGGAAGCCGGCGATGACGTGGAGCTTGAAGGAGACCGGCACGTCGGCCATGAGCTCGGGGCGCGGCTGGAGGACCAGTACCGAGCGCAGCCAGGGGCTGATGGTCTCGCGGTAGTCGTAGCCGTGGGCGTCGGCGAGCTGGTTGAGGACCGTGGCGGCCGAGCCCAGCAGGACCGGCACGATGAGGAAGCAGTACATGACCAGGTCGTTGCGGGTCGTGGCCAGGCGCACGCTCTTGACGACGACGCGCCGGTAGATGAGCCCGGCCAGGCCCAGAATCGTCATGATGGCCGCGAAGGTTCCCAAGTAGGTGGCGCCCAGGTGGTACATGTGCTGGGAGATGCCCAGCATCTCCGTGACGTCCTTGGGCACCAGGAGCCCGACGACGTGACCGCCCATGACCATGAGGAAGCCCAGGTGGAACAGGGGCGAGGCCAGGCGCAGGATGCGCGACTCGTTCCACTGGGAGGACCGGGAGGTCCACCCGAACTGGTCGGTGCGCCACCGCCAGATCATGCCGGCCACCAGCAGCACCAGGCTGGCGTAGGGCAGGGCCACCCACAGGAGGTTCTGCTGAATTGGGCTCATGTCATGCTCTCCTGGCTGCTCGTGAGGGGGAAGGGCCGGCGACCGGTACGGGATCCGGCAGAGTGGGCGAACCGGACAGGCTCGGGTTGCGCACGGGAACGGTGGGGAAGGGCAGGGTGTCGGTGACGCCGACGGTCTCGGTGGGCGGACCGGCCGCCACGAGGGCGCGCACGCGCTCGGCGGTGGCCTCGTCGATGCGCGGCAGGGTCATCGAGACGGCCTCCACCAGCCCGGCATAGGGGGAGGCGGCGTCGGCCAGGGCACTACGGAGCACCTCGATGCCCTCGCGGTGGGAGGACAGGAGCGCGCCTGCCACCTCGTCGCCGCTGCGCGCGGACAGCTCGAGGACCACCGGCAGGTAGTCGGGCAACTCGTCGGCGGCCATCTCGTAGCCGGCCGCCGCCAGCGCCTGCTTGAAGGCCAGCAGGGCTGCGCCCCGGTGCCGGGTGTCGCCCACCGTGTAGTACGTCAGGTACAGGCAACAGCGCCGACGCCGGTCGAAGATCTCCACGTAGTGCTCGGCCATGGCGCGCTCGCCGCGGCGCCGGGCCTGGCCGATGAACTCCTCTAAGAGGACGGCCACCTCCGGCGGCAGACCGGCCAGCTCGGCCTCGACGGCGTTCAGACGCGTCTCCAGGGTGCCCTCGGCCGGGTAATCCAGCAGCAGCGAGGCAGCCATGTGAACGGTGGCTCGCTGAGAGGAGTCCAGGGGCACCTCGGGGGGCGCCTGAAGGACTCGGGGAGCGCGGACGAAGGAGACCATCTCAGAGATCCCTGGGGGCCGTGACCGCGGGACCGGTCGACGCGGATCGTGAGGGGACGTCGGCCGTCTGAGCCTGGCCCACCGGCTGGGGCATGCCGACCTCCGGCATTCCCGGACCGGCAGCCGGCACCGGCTCGCGGCGCACGGTCGGCAGCGGCAGGCTCACCGGGCCGCCGTTCATGGAGCCGGCACCGCCCTGACCGTGGAAGGAGGCGACGTCGGGGTGGCAGCCGGCCGGCGCCCCCTCGCCCAGGAGGGTCTTGACGTCGTTGCCCATGGACTCCATGCCGCGCGGGACCTCGGGCTTGGTTGTGGGGATGACGTAGCGATCGTCGTACTTGGCGATGGCCAGCAGACGGTACATGGCCTCCAGCTTCTTCCCGTCCAGGCCCACGGCGGCGGCGATGGCTGGGTCGGGCTCGCGGCCCAGGCGCACGTCGCGCATGTGGGAGCGCATCGCGGCCAGGCGCCGCAGCACGAGCTCCACCGTGTTGGTCTCACCGGCCGTGAACAGGCCCGCCAGGTACTCCAACGGGATGCGCATCTCGGAGACGGCCGTCAGCAGCACCTTGTGGTCCTCCCCGTCCAGCCCGGCTGCCGCCACCTCGTCGACGACCGGGGAGAGCGGCGGGATGTACCAGACCATCGGCATGGTGCGGTACTCGGGGTGCAGGGGCAGGGCCACCTCGTAGGTGTCGATGAGGTCCCAGATGGGGGAGGCCTGGGCCGCCTCGATCCAGTTGTCCGGGACGCCCTCGGCGCGCGCCCCGGCCACGACCTCGGGGTCGTGGGGGTTGAGCAGGATCTCGCGCTGGGCCATGTAGAGGTCCTGCGGGTCCTTGACGGCAGCGGCCTGCGAGACGCGATCGGCGTCGTAGAGGAGGACGCCCAGGTAGCGCAGGCGGCCCACGCAGGTCTCCGAGCACACGGTGGGCTCGCCGACCTCCAGGCGCGGGTAGCACAGGGTGCACTTCTCGGCCTTGCCGGTGGCGTGGTTGAAGTAGACCTTCTTGTAGGGGCAGGCCGACACGCACATGCGCCAGCCGCGGCAGGCGTCCTGGTCAACCAGGACGATGCCGTCCTCGGTGCGCTTGTACATGGCGCCCGACGGGCAGGCGGATACACAGGTGGGGTTGAGGCAGTGCTCGCAGATGCGCGGCAGGTAGAACATGAAGGCCGACTCGATGTCGGTGCGCACCTTGGTGCCCATGGCCTCGATGATCGGGTCCTGCTGGAGGGTCTCCATGGAGCCGCCCAGGTCGTCGTCCCAGTTGGGGCCCCACTTGATGGTGGGCATGTACTCGCCGGTCAGCTGGCTCTTGGCCCGGGCCACCGGCAGGGCCGGGGAGTCCTTGGGGGCCGAGAGCAGCTTGTCGTACTCGTAGGTCCACGGCTCGTAGTAGTCCTCGACCGTGGGCATCTCCGGGTTGGCGAAGATGTTGACCAGGCGGCGCAGGCGCCCGCCCGAGCGGGGCCGCAGGCGGCCCGAGGCGGTGCGCTCCCAGCCGCCGCGCCAGGTCTCCTGGTCCTCCCACCCCTTGGGGTAGCCGACACCGGGGCGGGTCTCGACGTTGTTGAACCACATGTACTCGGTGCCCTCGCGGTTGGTCCAGGCCTGCTTGCAGGTCACTGAACAGGTGTGGCAGCCGATGCACTTGTCGAGGTTCATCACCATTGCGATCTGGGCCATGACCTTCATCAGAACGTCACCTCCTGGTTGCTGCGGCGACGGATGAGCGTGACCTCGTCGCGGTTGTTGCCCGTGGGGCCGATGTAGTTGAAGGCGTAGGACAGCTGCCCGTAGCCGCCGGCGAAGTGGCTGGGCTTGAGCACGATCCGGGTCAGCGAGTTGTGCGTCCCGCCGCGCCTGCCGCTGGATTCGGTCAGCGGGGTGTTCATGGTGCGCTCCTGGGCGTGGTGCATGAAGACCATGCCTTCGGGGATGCGGTGGGAGACGATGGCCCGGGCCGCCACGATGCCGTTGCGGTTGTACGCCTCGACCCACTCGTTGTCCTTGACGCCGATCTTGTCCGCGTCCTGGGGGCTCATCCAGATGGTCTGGCCTCCGCGCCCCAGGGTGAGCATGTGCAGGTTGTCGAAGTACTGGGAGTGGATCGCCCACTTGTTGTGCGCGGTGATGTAGCGCACCGCGACCTCCGCCGTGCCCGCCTGGTTCATGGACACCGAGCCCGGTGCGGCCTCCCCGTACAGGGCGTGGAAGTCCAGCGGCGGTCGGAAGACCGGCAGGGACTCGCCCATGTCCCGCATCCAATCGTGGTCGAGGTAGTAGTGCATGCGCCCGGTCAGGGTGTGCCAGGGCTTGGCGTGCTCCACGTTGACCACGAAGGCCGAGTAGCGCCTGCCGCCGTGCTCGGAGCCGGACCACTCCGGGGAGGTGATGACTCCCTGGGGCTTGATCTGGGTATCGGCGAAGGAGATGAGCTTGCCGGCCTCCTCCTCGCTGAGCTCGACCAGCGTGGTGCCGGTGCGCTTGGACAGCGTGTCCCAGCCCTCGGTGGAGATGCGCCCGTTGGTGGTGCCCGACAGCGTGAAGATCGCGTCGGCGGCGCGGATGTCGGTGTCGAGCAGTGGCCGGCCGGCGGCCACACCGTCGGCGGAGACCCCGTGGTTGCGGGCCAGGCGCTTCACCTCCGGCCCGGGCTTGAGCATGATGCCCTTGCAGGGCAGCCCCAGCTTCTCGGCGAGGGGCCCCAGGGCGTCGAACTTGGCCCGGATCTGGGTGTAGTCGCGCTCGGTGGGCACCAACTTGGGCATCGTCACCCCCGGCACCCACTCCTGGGGCAGGGCCGAGACATCACCGTGGGCCATCGTCATGGCATCGGGAGTGTCGTGGGTGAGGGGTGCGGCGACGACGTCGGTCTGGGTGCCCAGGTAGCGCGGCGCCCAGGCGGAGATGAGCCCGGCCAGGGTCTGGAAGACCTGGAAGTCGGTGCGCGCCTCCCAGGGTGGGTCGATGGCCGCGTTGAAGGAGTGCACGAAGGGGTGCATGTCGGTCGAGGAGATGTCGTGCTTCTCGTACCAGGTGGCTGCGGGTAGGACGACGTCGGAGTGCAGGGTGGTGGAGGTGTTGCGGAAGTCCGCGGTCCACATGAGGTCGAGCTTGCCGACAGGGGCCTCATCGCGCCACGTCACCGAGGCCGGTCGCTGCTCGGGCGGGGTCTCCACAGCGTTGACGTCGTTGTCCGCGCCCACCATGTGGCGCAGGAAGAACTCCGTTCCCTTGGCCGAGCTGCCCAGCAGGTTCGTGCGCCACGAGCACAGGATGCGGGGGAAGTTCTCGGGGGCGTCGGGGTCCTCGCAGGCGAAGCGCAGCTCACCGGAGCGCAGCTGCTCGACGACGTAGTCCTTGGGGTCCATGCCCGCCTCGGCGGCCTGCTGGCCCAGAAGCAGCGGACTGCGGTTGAAGGTGGGGTAGGACGGCGTCCACCCGCGCTTCATGGCCTCGACCATCGTGTCGGTCGCCGTCTTGCCCGCCAGGGTCCCGGGCCCCAGCGGCGAGGCCAGGCGCTCCGCGGAAGTGGTGTCGTAGCGCCACTGGTCGGTGGTGATGTACCAGAAGCCCGTGGAGATCATCTGCCGGGCCGGGCGGTGCCAGTCCAGGGCGAAGGCGTACTGCTGGAAGCCGCTGAGCGGGCGGACCTTCTCCTGACCCACGTAGTGGGCCCAGCCGCCGCCGTTGACGCCCTGGGTGGCGCACATGGAGGTCAGCGCCAGGATCGTCCGGTAGATCTGGTCGGCGTGGTAATAGTGGTTGATTCCCGCACCCATGACGATCTGGGAACGGCCACCGGACTCCACGGCGTTGAGGGCGAAGTCGCGCGCCACCTGGATGATGGCGGGGCCCGGCACGCCGGTGATCTCGCTGGCCCAGGCGGGCGTGCCCGGGACGGTGGCGTCCTGGTAGTCCGCGGGCCACTGGCCCGGCATCGAGGGGCGCTCGACGGCGTACTGGGCCAGGAGCAGGTCGTAGACGGTGGTGACCAGGCGGTCGCCGATACGGGTGACCGGCACACCGCGGCGCACGACGCCTCCGCCCACAGAACCCTCGGGGGTGGACGAACCGGGCAGGTCGAAGCGGGGCAGGAGGACCTCGGCGGCCTGGACCTGGGGGCCCTCGCCGTGCAGGTCCATGATGCTCATGACCGGGTCGACGCCCTCCATGAGCAGGTTCCACTTGCCCTCGCCCTCGGGGGTGAAGCGGTCGGCCAGGGTGCCGCCGGGGTCGGCCGGACCGCGCCGGCGGTCCCACACAAGGGGGCGGAACTCGTTCTTCGGGGCGCCGGAGGCCACTCCCTCGACGTCGGAGGCCGTCACGAAGCGGCCGGGCACGTAACCGGTGCCGTCGGGGGATGCCTCCAGCCCGATGAGGAAGGGAGAGTCGGTGTGGCGGCGCATGTAGTCCAGGAAGAAGGGCTCCTCGCGTTTGACGTGGAACTCGGTCAGGATGACGTGTCCCATCGCCTGGGCCAGGGCGCCGTCGGTGCCGGGGGCCACGCGCAGCCACTGGTCGGCGAACTTGGTGTTGTCGGCGTAGTCGGGGGAGACGGCCACGACCTTCTGCCCGTGGTAGCGGGCCTCGGTCATGAAGTGGGCGTCCGGGGTGCGGGTCAGCGGCAGGTTGGAGCCCCACATCATGAGGTACTGGGAGTTGTACCAGTCGCCGGCCTCGGGGACGTCGGTCTGGTCGCCGAAGACCTGCGGTGAGGCCGGGGGCAGGTCGGCGTACCAGTCGTAGAAGGAGAGCATCGTGGCGCCGATGAGCTCGTGGAGGCGGCCACCGGCGCCGTAGGAGACCTGGGACATGGCCGGGATGACAGAGAACCCGGCGATCCGGTCCGGGCCCCAGGTCCGGATGGTGTGGACGTAGGCGGCCGCGACGATCTCCATGGCCTCGTCCCAGCCCACACGCACCATGCCGCCCTTGCCGCGGGCCGACTTGTAGGCCTTGGCGGTGGTCGGGTCTCCGGTGACCTGAGCCCAGGCAGCCACGGGGTCGCCGTCGTTGGCGGACTTCGCAGCGCGGAAGGCGTCCAGCAGCACCGATCGCACGTAGGGGTAACGGATACGCGTGGGGGAGTAGGTGTACCAGGAGAAGGCCGCGCCGCGCGGGCAGCCGCGGGGCTCGTACTCGGGCATGTCCGGCCCCGTGGTGGGGTAGTCGGTGATCTGCTTCTCCCAGGTGATGATGCCGTCGGAGACGTAGACCTCCCAGGCGCACGAACCGGTGCAGTTGACCCCGTGGGTGGAGTGGACCATCTTGTCGTGGCTCCACCGGTGCCGGTAGAAGGTGTCCGCCTGGCGCCCGCTGGTCAGGAACAGGCGGCGGGCGTCGGCCGAGGCCTGCCCTCTTCGCAGGTACGAGCCCAGCGTGAGCAGTCCGGGGGCGTTCTCGACCTGCTGGTCGGGCCCGGGGACGATCCCGGGGCCGGTGGGCTGGGAGCCGGTGGTGCTCATCAATGGTCCTTTGGTCCGTGAAGCTGGCGGGTTGCTGGTAGGTGGGTGGTGACTGGTCTGTGCGGCCCAGGGCCGAAGAGGGCGGGGCGGGCGCTGAGTTCTTCTGGCCGGCCCCGGCGACGCTGCCGAGCTCTCAGCAGCGTCGCCGTCGGGCCGATCATTCGGTTGTGGGCGGTCGGCTCGGCGGAGCGGGCCCGGCCGATGCCGGATGCCGGATCAGCCCGGACGCTTGGCGCCCGGCTTGGCGTAGCGGATCCAGCAGATGACGGCGCATACGATGCAGAAGACGGCGCAGCTGTAGAAGAAGACGTGCGTCGGCATGAGGGTCAGAGCGATGCCGACCAGGAAGGGGCCGAGCGAGGCCACGGCGGCGGTGAAGCCGATGGCGCCGCCGGCCTGGCGCTTGGGCATGATCATCGGCATCTGCTTGAAGGTCGAGGCGTTGCCGACGCCAGCGAAGAAGAACATGGCCAGCAGCGCCACCATGAAGATGGTGAAGTCGGCCGGGTCGTCGGCACTCGCCACCAGGTATCCGCACCACCCCATGGTGATGGCCATGCCGATCGCGGAGACGAAGGTCCAGATCGCCCCGCCGAAGCGGTCGCACAGGGGACCCCATGCGAAGCGCAGGAAGGAGCCGATGAGGGTGCCGATGAAGGCGTAGGAGGCTCCCTGGGGCAGGTCGGAGGCAGCGAACCTCTGGGCCAGGTCGGAGGCGGCCCCGTAGTTGTTGTTGATGATGTTGGCGGTCTGGGCGGCGAAGCCGGAGAAGACGCCGAAGGTCATGATGTACAGGACCGTCATGAGCCAGGTGTCGAGGTTGCCGAAGATGTCCATCTGCTCCTTGATGTTGGCCTTGAGCGGGACGTCCTTGATATAGCGGAAGGTCAGGAAGGCTGCGATAAGGGACCAGGGCAGGAAGAAGACGGTGGCGTTGACGACCATGGGGGCGCCCTCGTGGTGGGGGGCGACCCAGGTCAGCCCGAACAGGCTGATGCTCATGAGGAAGGGGGCGGCAAGCTGGATGACGCTCATGCCCATGTTGCCCAGGCCGCCCTGCAGGCCCAGGGCGGTGCCGGCTAGGCGCTTGGGGAAGTAGAAGCCGGTCGAGGGCATGTAGCCGGAGAAGGTGGCGGCCCCGATACCGCAGGCGAAGGACAGGGCGAGCAGGACGCCGAAGGAGGTGTTGTGGTTCTGCACCGCGAAGAACCAGCCGAGCATCGGCAGGATGTACAGCAGGGAGGACCAGCCGATCATCTTGCGGGCGCCGATGGTGGCGGGCAGGAACATGTAGATCAGGCGCAGCGCGGCGCAGGACAGACCCGGCATGGAGGTGATCCAGTAGATCTGGTTCTTGGTCAGGTGGAAGCCGATGTCGTTGAGTCTGGGGGCCACGGCGCTGGGCAGGAACCAGACGGTGAAGCCGAGCATGAGGGAGAAGGTGGTAATAGCCAGAGTGGTCCAGGCGATCTTCGCGGACCAGTTCTCCGGCTCCTCGGGGTTCCACCCTGTGAGGACGCGACCGGAGGTGTCGAGCGTGGACATAGGGCTCCTGCTGTGGTGTGTGCTCGGTCTGCTGGGCGACGGC
Source organism: Actinomyces johnsonii (assembly GCF_006546835.1). Taxonomy (GTDB): domain Bacteria; phylum Actinomycetota; class Actinomycetes; order Actinomycetales; family Actinomycetaceae; genus Actinomyces; species Actinomyces johnsonii. The sequence continues at coordinate 35,395 of NZ_VICB01000026.1, forward strand.
GCCGTGGACCTGAGCTGTTGTGAAAATGTCGGGAGTGTCGGTGAGAGCGCGCGGGCCCGCACCGCTCCCATGATGCATGGACCCGGTCGAGCCTTCACGCAAGGGACGAATGTCCGAGTAATACGAAGCGAAACCGACATCTCGAGGCTGACGAGGGGCGATGAATTAGATTCAATCTAAGTTGTCTAATTGGGGTGACCGGTTGGAGCGGGGCGCGGCAACCCCCGAAGTTCCCAGCAGGAGACGGGAGAGCCGCAGTCGGGTGGCGCGGACTACTGTGGGCCCATGAGCCAGACCCCGATCGTTCAGAAGGGCCTCGTGCCCCTGACCGAGCCCGTCAAGGGCGCCGTCATCACCGTCTCCGACCGCTGCGTCAGCGGGGAGCGCGAGGACCTTTCCGGCCCCCTGGCCCAGCGCCTCCTGGCCGAGCACGACATCGTCGTCGACGAGGTGCACCTCGTGCCCGACGGCGTCGAGCCCGTGCGCGAGGCGATCGCACGGGCCGTGTCCGCCGGCGCCCGGGTCGTCCTGACCACCGGCGGTACCGGGGTCACGCCGCGCGATCTCACCCCGGAGGCCACGGCCCCGCTGCTTGAGGCCCGCCTGGAGGGACTCGAAGCCCAGATCCGCGCCCACGGACTGACCAAGACCCCGCTGGCCGGCCTGTCGCGCGGCCTAGTGGGGGTGACCTCCCGCGGTGATGACGGCGCCCTAGTCGTCAACGCCCCCGGCTCGCGCGGCGGGGTCAAGGACACCATCGCCGTCATCGGCCCCCTGGTTCCCCACGTCCTGGAGCAGCTCGGCGGCGGCGACCACTGATCGCCCTCCTCGGCCGTCACCGGGGAGCGTCGGCGTCCCAGGCGCGGACCTCCGCCCAGGTGTCCAGGTCCCGCACGACATCACGGGCCGCGGGTATCGCCCTGACACGGAGCGCCCCGAGAACCCGGCGCACGGCCACGTCGCGCAGGGGGACACCGCCCGGGGCGACGGCCGCGGCCAGCGCCGCACGGCGGTAGAGGCCCAGCAGGTACTGGGTGTGGTCGCCGTCGCGGGCGCAGACGCCGTCGGTCCCCGGTTCGCTCTGGCGCAGCGCCTCGATGAGGCTCGGCAGCGCCCGCCAGGAGGACGGGGCGTCGCAGGTGAGGACACCGGTCAGCCCGGCGGCGGACCCGCAGCGGTCCAGGCGCACCAGGCCCGCGGCGATGCCGGCGACCGGCCCGCCCAGCGGCGGGTCCTCCAAAGCCCTCAGAACGCCGTCCGGCAGTGTCACCTCCGCCGGGGCAACCGCGCACACGCGCCCCAGCGGAACGCCCCGGCCCCGCAGTTGCTCCAGGCCGGCCAGGACATGGTCGAGCAGGCGCAGCCCCCGGGCGACGACATCGGGCTTTGAGGCCCCGTCCAACCGCCTGCCGGTCCCGCCGGCCAGCACGACGACGTCGACCGGGCCGACCGCATCGGCGGAATCGAACGGCCCGGCAGCACGTGCGCTCGCGGTGCGCTCCTCCGAACGGTCAGCCGCCGTCACCGCGCACCCAGTCCCCGGAGCGGCCTCCGGACTTGGCCAGCACCTTGGCCTCGCGCAGCTCGACGCCCCGGTCCACGCCCTTGACCATGTCGACGATCGCCAGTCCCGCCACGGTGGCGGCGGTGAGGGCCTCCATCTCCACCCCGGTGCGGTCCGCCGTGCGCACGGCGGTCTCGATGCGCACGCCGCCGTCGACGATCTCCAGGTCCACGCGCGCCCCGTGCACGCCGATGACGTGCGCCAGCGGGAGGAGCTCGGGGACCTTCTTCGTCGCCGCGATCCCGGCCACGCGGGCCACGGCCAGGACGTCCCCCTTGGGGACTGCGCCCTCGCGCAGGGCGGTCACGATCGCCTCCGAGCAGGCCACGAAGGCACCGGCCCGGGCCTCGCGGACAGTCGGGGTCTTGGCTGTGACGTCCACCATGTAGGCGGCGCCCGCCTCATCGAGGTGGGTGAGAGTGATCTCGGGGCGGGGATTCATGAGGAGGCTCCTTCAATGGGTTGCGGGCACTCGTCGCGGACGCGCCTCAGGCCTTGACGGCCGGCCCTGAAGGGTTCGTCCGCGAGCTGTGAGGCGCGCTCGCGCGCACCTGGAGGTGACGGGGGAACGAATGGGAGAGCGGAATGAGGGGCAATGCGTCGCCGACGTCGACCGCCTCGACCTCGGCGGCCACCACCGCCAGCGCCTGCGCAGCGGGCAGCGAGGCCACCAGGTGCGAGCCCGAACCCAGCCGGTGGGAGGGCGTCACCCAGGGCAGGCCCGCACGATCGTCGACATGGCCTCCGGAATGATCCCCGGCGTCGTCTCCCACGGCGGACCGGGAGGGAGGCCCGGTGAAGCGCACCGGCACGTGCTGACGCCGGCCCGGCGGGGTGCGCCAGGCCACTGCCGCGCGCGCCGTCAGACGGGGACGGCCCGGAAGAGCGCCGTCTTCCCCGTCAACCGGGTCGTTGCCGAATCCCGCCAGGCGGGCCAGCGCCGGGGCCACAATCGTGGTGAAGGAGACCAGGACGCTCACCGGGTTGCCCGGCAGGCAGATGATCGGGACCCGCCGGCCGTCGTCGGCCCGCACCCAGCCGTGCCCCTGGGGCTTGCCCGGCTGCATGGCCACCTTCACGAAGTCCAGACGCACCGGCGCGTCCTCGCCCCGCCGGGCCTGCGCCAGCATCGTCAGCGGGTCGAAGGCCCCCGCGGACACGCCCCCGGAGGTGACGATGAGATCGGCGCCCGCCGCGGCCCGGCGCAGCACCTCGCCCAGCTCCTTAGCGCTGTCACCGCTGCGGGTCACGCTCGCACAGTCCGCCCCGTGCTCGGAGACCAGGCCTGCCAGCAGCAGGCCGTTGGAGTCCGGGATCGTACCGGGGACGAGCGCCTGACCGGGGTCGCGCAGCTCCGCCCCGGTGGAGACCACGGCCACGCGCACCCGCGCCGCGACCGGTACGGAGCCGAGTCCCACGGAGGCCAGGGCGGAGACGGCCGCCGCGGACAGCCTCGTCCCCGCCGCCATGACCGGATCGCCCGCGCGCACGTCCTCCCCGGCGCGGCGCACATTCAGCCCCGGCCGGGCCCCGGCGCGGAGCTCGACGCGCTCCGGCAGCGGGCGGGGACCGGGCGCCTGGTCGGTGTCCTCCACCTTGACCACCGCATCGGCGCCTTCGGGCAACATCGCCCCGGTCATGATCCGCTGGGCGGTTCCCGCAGCCAGCGGCTGCGGGGCGGCACCGGCCGGAATATCCCCGGTCACCGGCAGTACCACGGGCGTCTGCGGCGAGGCTCCGGCCGTGTCCCCGGCGCGCACGGCGTAACCGTCCATCGCCGAGTTCGTCCACGGCGGCACCGGTACGACCGCGGTCACGTCCTCGGCCAGCACCCGGCCGTGCGCCTGCTCCAGCGCCAGCCGACCGTTCTCCAGGGGGGAGAGGGTCTCGAGCACTTGGGCGACGTAGTCCTCCAGGGGAATCATCTGCGCCATAGCGGTCCTTTCTCGACGAGCCGTCCTCGGGTGCGGCAGAGCCGCCGCCGGGCCGCCGCTCGGACGGGACGGTCGACCGACGTTGTCATGTGCCCATCATGCCCGTTCGGCGGGCCCCGCCCACCTGGGTATGCTCGCGGCCGACGACGCCCCGGCCCCAGCGGGACCGTCGGATCGATGCACAACAAGACGCACCAGGACGAGGAGACCTTCGTGAGCATCAGCCCCGACAAGCCCGGGAGCGCCCGCGTAGTGCGCGCCGAGGTCACCGAGGCGCCCATCAGCGTCACCGAGCTCGCCGGCGCCGTCCAGGACGCGGCCGCCGGCGCCGTCGTCACCTTCGAGGGCGTGGTCCGCAATCACGACGCCGACCGCGCCGTCACCGGTATCGGCTACTCCTGCCATCCCACGGCCGGCCGGATCGTCGAGCAGATCGCCCGCGACGTCGCCCAGGCCGGCCGGGTGCGCGCCCTGGGCGTCGTCCACCGCGTCGGAGACCTCGCTGTCGGGGACGCGGCGCTCGCGGTTGCCGTCAGCTCCGACCACCGCGCCGAGGCCTTCGCCGTGTGCGGCCAGATTGTCGAGGAGGTCAAGAAGCGCCTGCCCGTGTGGAAGCGCCAGACCTTCACCGACGGCACTGCCCAGTGGAGCAATCTCGCCTGAGGCTCCTCCACCGCCGAGCCGGGCATTTTTCGCGTATCCTTACCGCTTTTCTGCCCGGCTCGATGCGAATGAGGGGGAGTGCGAGACTCACCCGCCGGCGAAGGGCGGCAGCACGTCGACGGCGTCGCCGTCGGTCAGGGGCGTGAGGGAGTCGGCCGGGGTGGAGACCGAGTTGACCAGGAAGCTGCAGATGGGGACGATCCGGGCCATCTCCAGGTCGCGCCCGGCCAGCTGCTCGCGCAGGCTCGCCAGTGTCGTGTCGGCGGGCAGGTCGAGGCGTTCCTCGGGACGGCCGGCGGCCTCTGCCGCAGCGGCGAAGTAGCGCAGGGTCACCGACAGCGTCTCAGGCGGCGACTCAGAGCTCGTTTCCGGGCGTGATTCCGCATGTGCCGTGCTTGCGGGCTCGGGGGAGGGGGGCATCTCGGGGACTCCTTCTCGGGTGCGGCTCGGGTGTGGCCGGGTGCGGGTCAGCCACCAATGGCCGACATAGTGCGCTGCGGGCGTGCGAAGCCGTCGTTGCCGGCCTGCGGATCGTCCGAGCCGTGGGCGCGGGGCTTGAGCCAGGCGGCTCTGGCCCAGAGGCGGATGAGCTCGTCGTCGTCAGCCCCGGTGCGCATGGGGCCGCGCAGGTCGGTCTCGGTAGTGGAGAACAGGCAGGTCATGAGGCGCCCGTCGGCCGTGATGCGGGTGCGGTCGCAGTCCGAGCAGAAGGGGGCGGTGACCGAGGCGATGATGCCCACGCTCCCGGCCGGATACGACCGGCCCGCATGCGTGCCGGCGGCCACCTGCCACAGGGCGGCCGGGCGACGGTCGGGACGGCCCGCCTCGGCGAGGACGAAGCCGGCCGCCCGCAGCGCCCCCAGGATCTGATCGACGCCGACGACGTCCTGGCTGCGCCACGTCTGTCGCGGCCCCAGCGGCATGTGCTCGATGAATCGCAGCTGCCAGCCGCGGCGCAGGGACTCGGCCAGCAGCTGCGGAGCGCGCTCCTCTACGGTGGCGGGCATCGCAACGGCGTTGACCTTGATGGGGGCCAGGCCCGCCTCCTGGGCACCGGCTATCCCCGCCAGGACGTCGACGAGCCGGTCTCGGCGAGTGATGGCGGCGTAGTCCCGCGGGTCCAGGGAGTCGACGGAGACGTTGACGCGGTCCAGGCCCGCCTCGCGTAGGCCGGCGGCCCTCCTCTCCAGCCCCAGGCCGTTCGTGGTCAGGGCGATATCCGGCTTCCGGCCCGCCGACGTCCGCAGCGTGGACAGTGAGGCGATGATCTCCTCCAGGTCCCGGCGCAGCAGCGGCTCGCCCCCGGTCAGGCGGATGCGCTCCACCCCCAGGCGCTCGACGGCCAGGCGCCCCAGGCGGGTGAGCTCGGCGGTGGTCAGCAGCTCCGGGGTGGGCAGCCACTGGAGCCCCTGGGCGGGCATGCAATAGGTGCAGCGCAGGTTGCAGCGGTCCGTGATGGACAGGCGCAGGTCGCGCACGGTGCGCCCGTAGCGATCGGTCAAGTGCTGCGGAACATCGTCGTCGGCGATCGCCGGAAGCTCCGGCATCGTCTCCACCGGGAGGAGCAACCCCGATAAGTCCGGACGCCCGGACGGCTCGGGTAGCACCGGCCGGGTCGTCGGCATGGGCAGGTCCGTGGAGGTACCACAGATCCTGCTCTGGCCGACGACCGCGGCATCAAGTGGCACTGGCGTCATAGATCGAGCATATCGGCCGGGCGCGCGGGACCGGGAGGCGCGCTCCGCGACCGGGAATCAGGCGGTGCGCAGGATCTCGACGCGCGCGAAGCCCTCGGACTGCTCCAGCAGGGTGTGCTGGAAGGTGAAGGGCAGCTGGTCGATCTGGGCCAGCAGCGGGGTGGGGACGTGCGGGGCCACCAGGTCGAAGCCCTCGCCCGGGTTCAGGGAGGAGGCGGCGCCGATGACCGCGGCGTGGCGCAAACGGTGCGGGATGGCTCGCGCGTCCAGGGTGAGCCGCTCGTCGCCGTGCTCGTGGCAGCCGCAGCTGGACTTCTTCTCGGTGATGGGCAGCAGCTCGGGGCTCTCGCTCATAGGGTTCTCCTTCAGAGTGTTCGTTCTGGCCAGAGAGACCTTACTACCACCGCGAGCCGGCCGGAACGACCGTCCGCTTCCACCGGCACGACCTCCGCCACAATCGACCACAACCTCATGACCTCATGGATGACGCGGGGCGGTGTCGTCCATGAATTTTCTGCTGCTGCGGGTGCGGGTGTTTCCGGCGCTGTTGGATACGGTTGGGCCGTGGAGACGGACAAGCCGGCAGCGGCGGCAGACGCACAGGTCAAGGCGTCCAGCGCCGACGACGCGACCGGCCGCCTCAGCCGGGCGCTGACCACCCGGGTGGCGCCGCGTCTGGTGGCCCTGGCCCTGGGGGCCGCCTGCATCCTCATGGGACTCAACGCCGCCCTCCTGCGCCTGAACCTGCCCGCCCTCATCAGCGGCGCCAGGCTGGCGGCGCTCCACGGCCCCCTCATGCTCGTCGGCTTCCTGGGCACCGTTATCGCCCTGGAGCGGGCGGTCGCCGCCCGGGCCCCCTGGGCCTTCCTCGCCCCGCTGGGCAACGCCGCGGGCTGCCTGACCCTCATGGCCGGCGCGCCCGACGCCGTGGGTCGGGGCCTCATGACCGCCGCCGCCTGCATCCTGTGCGCCGTCTACCTGCGTGTTCACCGGCGCGCCCCCAGCGCCGCCGTCGACGTCGAGGCCATGGGTGCCGCAGCCCTCCTGCTGGGAGACGTCTTGTGGCTGGGCGGTCGCGGCATCGAGGAGGTCGTCCCGCTGTGGCTGCTCTTCCCCGTGCTCACCATCGTCGGGGAACGCCTGGAGTTGGCCCGCATTGCCTTCCTCGACGAGATGGTCGAGACCGTCGTCGAGGCCCTGGCCGGTGCCGCGGTTCTGGGCGCATGCCTGCTGCTGGTCGGACAGGGCGCCCACCTCGTGACTGGCCCGGCCCTGTTGGGACTGGCCGTCGTCATGGCCTACTACGACGTCGCCCGGCGCACCATCCGAGCCGGCGGCGGGGTCCGTTTCATGGCGGCCTCCATGCTCGCCGGCTACATCTGGCTCGCTCTGGCCGGGGCGGTCTGGTCGCTGTGGGGCCTGGGCGGGCTGGGCGGCTCGGCCTATGAGATCGTCATCCACGCCATCACGGTCGGTTTCGCCTTCTCCATGATCCTGGCCCACGCCCCGGTCATCATCCCCGCGATCGTCCACCGGGCCCTGCCCTACCACCGGCTCATGTGGCTGCCCTACGTCCTGTTGCACGCCGGTCTGGTGGTGCGCGTCGGAGGCCTGCTCGCCGGGACCGCCGGAATCTGGCAGGTCGGAGGCGCCGTCGGGGTGGCGGCGATCGGCATCTTCATGGTCCTCACCCTGGTCCGCGTGCTCACCTCCGGCAGTATTCGAAAGGCCGTCCGGGCGAGGCGTTCGGCCGCGGCGGCCGGCTCGACGACGATACGGTCGGGCGGGAGCCCCGCATGAGCCTGTCCATCGGTTCTCCCACCCCCCGCCCCGGTCCTGGACGATCGCAGGGCCCGGGAGGTCGCCCCGCCAAGAAGCCCTCCCGGCGCACCACCCAGGTGCGTCGCAACGCCTTCGTCATGGCCTGGTTACTCGCCGCCGCGGTCCTGGCGGGCCTGACCATCGTGGGCCCCCTGGTCTCCTGGGGCACGTGGCTGCCCCTGCACGCCCTGCTTCTGGGCGGGATCGGCAGCGCCATCACCATCTGGTCCGCCCACTTCGCCGACACCCTCCTGCACCGTCCCGCCCTGGGCGGCGCAGCCCTCCTGGACACGCGCCTCTACGCCCACAGCCTCGGCACGATCATTGTGCTCACCGGCATCACCACGGGCCGACAGGTGCCGGCGCTCATCGGGGCGGGCATCGTCATGGCCCAGGCCATCGCCGGCGTTGTGGCCATCACCGTGCAGTACCGGCGCGCCATCGCCCCGCGCCTGGCCTCCCTGGCCATCCACTACGCCGTCGCCCTCGTCCTGCTGGCCACCGGCGCGCTCCTGGGCTTCCTCATCTCCTGGTCCAACGCCCACGGACGCTCTGGCCTGGCCGACGGCCTCTATCTGGCTCATACCACCACTATGCTGCTGGGTTTCGTGGGCACCACGGTCCTGGGCACGCTCACCGTCCTGTGGCCAACGATGCTGCGCACCCCCATGGAACCCGTGGCGCCGCGCTGGACCACCCGAGGTCTGCCCTATCTTGTGGGCGGCACCGCGCTCGTGGCCGCCTCCGGGCTGTGGCCACCCCTGGCCGGCCTGGGCACCCTGGTCTACCTCGGGGGCGCTTGCGGGGTCCTCGTGCCCGCCTACAGGACGGCCCGCCGGGTCCCGCCGACCTCCTTCGCCACGGCCTCCGCCACGGCCTCGGTGTCCTGGTTCGTCGGCTGCGCCGCCGTACTGGGCGCCCGTATGGCCCTGGCCGACGACGTCGCCGCCGCCCGCGACGTCATCCACGCCCTGCGCCTGCCCCTGGCGGCCGGCTTCGCCCTCCAGATCCTCGTGGCGGCCCTGAGCTACCTCGCCCCGGTGATGCTCGGCGGTGGACCCGCGGCCACCCGGGCCACCAACACGATCATGGACCGCCACGCCGCCTACCGCGTCACCGCTGCCAACGCCTGCCTCCTGCTGGCGGTCAGTCCGGGCACGCCCTGGCAGGTGCGCGTCGTCGCCGGGGCCCTGGCCGCGCTGGTGACCTCCTACCTGCTGGTCGGCATCATCCTCTGCCTGCGCGAGCTCTCCCGTCGCAAGCGCACGCCGCGCGGCGCCTCCACCGCGGCCGCCACACCCCACCCGACAGACCCCGCGGGCCGCCGGCCCGCCCAGCCCCGAGGGGAACACCGATGACGAAGACGCCCGACGCGCAGGCCCCATCTCCGGACGAGGCCGCCGCCACCTCTGAGAGCGCCGCCGCAGGCGCCGCCGAGAGCAGCACCGCGGATGGAGTCGCCGACAGTGCCGCTCATACTGCCGGCGACGCCGCGACGAGCCCCGACAAGTCCGACGCCGCCCACCGCCGGGCCGTCACGGCCGGCACCGCGCCGGCCATCGACCGCAACCGCCGCCCCCTGTCGAGCAGGGCCGACTCCACGGCGGGGGCCGGCGCGACGGCATCTGCTGCGTCAGCGCCGTCGGGCGGCCTGATCCGCTCCGCCGACCGCCGCGGCATCCTCATGGGACTGCTCACCGCGGGGGCGGCCGTCGTGGTCGGTAGCGTCATCGGCAACCGGGGGCAGGGCACGGGCGCCCAGGACGTCGAGGCCACCGGCAACACCGTCAACGCCACCATCACCGTCCAGGGTATGCGGTTCGTGCCCGACACGGTTGACGTCACCCCCGGCGACCGGCTCGTCATCACCCTGGACAACACCGCCGACCAGGTCCACGACCTCGTTCTGGCCACCGGCCAGTCCACCGGCCGCGTGGCTGCCGGCGCCAAGGGTACGCTCGACGCCGGTATCGTCTCCGGGCCGGTCGAGGGCTGGTGCTCCATCGCCGGCCACCGCGCCCAGGGCATGGTCTTCCACGTCACCGCGGGCGGGGCGGGCGCCGGCACCCACCAGCACGGCGGCGGCCAGAGCAGGCAGACCGGCTCGGGCAAGGACGCGGTTCCCGACTACTCCGCCCACCTGCCCGCCGACTTCAAGGCCTTCGACGCCGCCCTGCCGGCCGCCCCGAGCAGCCCCGACGGCGGGCCCATGACCCACCGGCACACCTTCACCGTCACCGAGCAGGTCATGCAGGTCGGCGGCGGCGTCACCCAGCGGCGCATGACTTTCAACGGCCAGGTCCCCGGCCCCGTCCTGCGCGGCAAGGTGGGGGACACCTTCGAGATCACCCTGGTCAACGACGGCACCATGAGCCACTCCATCGACTTCCACGCCGGGATCACCCCGCCCGATGAGGCGATGCGCTCGATCAACCCCGGCGAGTCCCTGGTCTACACCTTCACCGCCCAGCACTCGGGGATCTGGCTCTACCACTGCTCCACCTCCCCGATGAGCCTGCATCTGGCTGCGGGCATGCACGGGGCCGTCATCATCGATCCGCCGGGCCTGCCGGCCGTGGACCGCGAGTACGCCATCGTCGCCTCCGAGGTCTACCTCGGTCCCGAGGGCGGCGAGCCCAACACCGACAAGATCGCCGCCAAGACCCCCGACCTCATGACCTTCAACGGGGTGGCCTTCCAGTACCACCAGCAGCCCCTCAAGGCCAGGGTGGGCGAGCGCGTGCGCTTCTGGGTCATGGCCGCGGGCCCCTCATTGCCGACCTCCTTCCACGCCGTCGGCCTGCAGTTCGACCAGGTCTTCTTCGAGGGGGCCTGGACTCTCGGCGGCCCCAGCCAGATCGGGGCCGCCTGGTCCGGCGGCTCCCAGGCCCTCGGCCTGCACCCGGCCCAGGGCGGCTTCGTCGAGTGCGTCGCCTCCGAGCCGGGCCACTACGTGTTCGTGTCCCACTCCTTCGCCGACATGGAGAAGGGCGCTCACGGCGTCCTGGAGGTCACCGCCTGAGCCGAGACCGCGCCTTGGGGAACCGCCCCGAGCACGACTCGGCCCCGGGCGCCTGTGCCCGGGGCCGAAGTCTCGCGATCTTAGTAGTGGTTGGTGATTGGACAGATGATGGAGGTCGACGGAGCAGCGCGGCTCAGGCGACGTCGGCGTGGACGATCTTCAGCTCCGTGTCCTCCTGGGGCGGCTGGGCCGGGGTGATCTGGCAGCCGTCAGGCCCGTTGGGCAGGAACTTGATGCGCTCGTAGGACGCCGGGTCGGGGCCGACGACGGCCCGCAGGAATCCCTCGTGCATGGTGCACACCAGGTCGCGCGGCCTGTGGTTGCGGGTGACCAGCGGACAGGAGCGCAGGACGACGGTGTCGCCGGAGACCTCTGGGGCGAAGCCCATGACCGCGAGGTAGGGGATGAGGGCGGTGACCCGGTCCACCTCCTCGCCGTCGATGGTCGGCTCGGCAACCGTTCCCGGGGTCAGCTCGGCCCAGCGGCGACCGATCTCCAGGGCGGTGGCGTGGGCGTCCTCGCCCTCGCCCAGGGTGTCGGCGATCGCGTCGAGCAGCAGCAGGTAGGCGTCGACCATCTGCTGGGGGTCGGGGGCCGTCGAGGCGTAGCGCAGGGCCGGGCGGCCCCGCTTGCCGGTCGGCTTGGTGGACACCGTGACGAACCCGGCGTCGACCAGGGCGTCGAGGTGTTCACGGACGGTGTTGTGGTGCAGGTTGAGTGCGTTGGCGACCTGAACGGCCGTCATTGCGTCGTTTGAAGCCTCCACGACCTCCAGGACGCGCCGGCGCGCCGCTGAGAGATTGGCGCGCGCGGACAGATCGCCCAGGGCGGGACGTGGGAGTGAAGGGATCGGACGGTTGTGCATGTCATGAGACTAACGCGCTTTCGCTTGTGGGAACCGTCAAAATCGGCTTGTAGTTGAATCCTGCAACGGCTCTGTGATGTGAGTTTTAGCACACGGTGTCCAATAGTGGGAAGGTTGAAGCGTGAAAAAACTCAGTGCTGGCGCCGTTTCGGTCGGGTCATGGCCCAATAGTCGGGCAGACGGCCCTCAGAGTTAAGGATCGCGCTATCGACGAAACCGTGACGCCCATAGAAGGACGCCGCCCGGCGCGTCGTGGCCTCCAGATGGGCGACCGTCCCCTGGGTGTCCACTCGCTCCAGGCCTCTGCGCAGGAGCGCGGCCCCGGTACCGGTGCCGCGGGCGCCCGGGGCGACGGCGATCATGTATAGGTACCAGTGGGGCTCGGCGGGGCGCTCGGCCTCGCACATGGTGCCGTCGAGCAGGCACAGCTCCCACGCGTTCCCCAGAAGTTCCAGGTCGAGTCCGGCCGGTGGCTCGCCGTGGGGGCCGAGCGGGCCGGCGGGATTGGCGGGGCTGGTCGGGGTGGCCGTGTGGTCCGAGCTGTCTGCGCCGGCGGGATTGGGGGCGTCCCACAGGGCGACGCCGAGGAGGCGCCCGGCGTCGAGGTCGTCCGGTGAGGCGCAACGTAGGTGGGGGCTGGATGTGGTCACGCCCATGTGTGTACCACGGCGGGTGGCCGGTTCTCCTCCGGGACAACCTGCCGACGGCGGCGGGTGCCGGCCCACCGGGGCCGGCCCGAGCCGCTGTGGACCGCCCCCGAGAGCGCTCGCGCAGAGCCACCGCTCTGCGATGGGAGGTTGTTCAGGGCTTGGTGGGATCCTCAGCCTCCAGTGAGGGCGCCAGTAGGCGGCGGAAGGAGTCGACCCGCTCGCGCCGCCCTTCGGGGGCGGCCGGGCCGCCCGGCTCGGCCGGCTCGCTCGTCCACGTATCCAGGGCGCAGTCGACGACGCCGTCCTCGTGGGTGCACCCGCGCGGGCAGTCCTCGGCCACGGCCGCCAGGTCCGGGAAGCCGCGCAGGACGTCGGCGCTGCCTACGTGGGAGACCCCGAAGGAGCGCACTCCGGGAGTGTCGATGACCCAGCCGCCGCCGGGCAGGGCGAGGGCCTGGAGGCTGGTGGAGGTGTGACGGCCGCGGCCGGTGACCTCGTTGACGCGGCCGGTGGCTCGGTCGGCACCGGGCACGATCGCGTTGATGAGCGTGGACTTGCCGACCCCGGAGTGGCCCACGAGCACCGAGACGGCGCCGGTAAGCGCCTGGCGAACCGCCTCGACGCCGTCGCCGGGTCGCTCGTCCGCACCGCCGGCCTCGGGGGGCTGGGTGTCGGAGCCGTGGGGCAGGTGCGTGGCCAGGCAGCGTACCCCCAGGGGGCTGTAGAGGTCCGTCAGGGGGGCGGCGTCGGCCAGGTCGGTCTTGGTGAGCACGATGAGCGGCTCCATGCCGGCGTCGTAGGCGGCGACGAGGTAGCGGTCGATCATCCGCGGGCGCGGCTCGGGGTCGGCCACGGCGGTGACGATGACGAGCAGGTCGGCGTTGGCGACGATCGCCCGCTCGGTGCCGGCGGCGTCGCCGTCCTCGGCGCTGCGGCGCAGCAGGGTGGTGCGCTCCTCGATGCGCACCATGCGGGCCAGGGTCCCGGTACGTCCGCTGGTGTCCCCGACGACGGCGACCCGGTCGCCGACGACGACCTTGCCCCGACCGAGCTCGCGGGCCTTCATGGCGGTGATGTCGCCGCCGGAGTCCTCGGTGAGATCGGGGTCATCCAGGCGGATGCGGTAGTGGCCGCGGTCGATGCGGGTGACCATGCCCAGGACCGCGTCGGCGTGGCTGGGGCGTTGCTTGGTGCGGGGGCGCGAGCCCCTGCCGGGGCGGACCCGCACCCGGGGGTCGTCGGTGCCGATGTCGCGGCGGGCCATCAGGCGCGATCTCCCGGGACGCCCGGCTCAGCGCCCGGTGCGGTGCCATGTTCTTCGGCCGCGGTGGCGAGCATGGCGGTCCACAGGCCCACGAAGCCGGGCAGCGTCTTGGAGGTGCACCCGACGTCGTCCAGGCTCACTCCGTCCACGCCCAGGCCGATGATGGCGGCGAAGGTGGCCATCCGGTGGTCGGCATAGGAGTGCAGAGCGGCGCCGTGCAGCGGGGCGGGGCGGATGGCGAGTCCATCGGCGGTCTCCTCGGCGTCCCCGCCCAGGAGACGGATCTCGGTGGCCAGGGCCGCCAGGCGGTCGGTCTCGTGCCCGCGCAGATGCGCGATGCCGGTGAGGGTGCTGGCGTGGCCCTGCGCCCCGGCGAGGGCCGCCAGGGCCGCCACCGTGGGGACGAGCTCTCCGACGTCGGACAGGTCCGCCTCGAGGCAGGTCAGCCGCCCGGTACCGCGAGCCGTGAGCAGGTCACCCGAGAGCGTCACTTCGCCGCCCAGGCGGGGCAGGAGCTCGCGCCAGGCGTCACCGGCCTGGGTCGTGGCCGCCGGCCAGTGGGGGACGCTCACCCGGCCGCCGGCCACGAGGGCGGCCGCCAGGAAGGGACCGGCGTTGGACAGGTCCGGCTCGATCGCCACCTGCCCGCCGCGAGGGCGGCCGGGGTGGACCCGCCAGGTGCGCTCGCCGTCGCCGGCCCCGGGAGCGGGCTCGTCGACGGCGATGCCCCGCTCGCGCAGCGTCGCCACCGTCATGGCCACATGCGTCAGCGAGGGCACCGGCCCGGTGGGGGTGAGCTCCAGGCCACCGGGCAGGAGGGCTCCCAGGAGCAGGAGGGCGGAGACGAACTGGGAGGAGGCCGAACCGTCGACCGCCACCCGGGCGTTCTGGGCTTTCAGGAGTGCGCCGTCGCCGGGGCCGATGCGGAAGGGCAGGAAGCCGGGCTCACCGAGGTGGGTCACCTCCGCGCCCAGGGCGGCCAGCGCGTCGATCAGTGGCGCCATGGGGCGGCGCCGGGCGGCCTTGTCCCCGTCGAAGACGACCGGGGCGTCGGCCAGCGCGGCCAGTGCGGGCACGAAGCGCATGACGGTCCCGGCCAGGCCGACGTCGATACGGCCGACGCCGTCGGGGCCGGCCTGCACGCGCAGCGGCAGGGGAGCCGGCGTGACGCGCAGCTGCGTGCCGGAGTCGTTGAGGTCCTCGAAGCGGGCGCCGAGCGCGCTCAGAGCGGCGAGCATGAGCTCGGTGTCGCGCGAGCGCAGGAGCCCGCTGAGCGTCGTCGGCGCGTCGGCGACGGCGGCCAGCAGCAGAGCCCGTGCACTGAGCGACTTCGACCCCGGCAGCTCCACGGCGGCGTCCAGCGCCCCCGCCGCCACCGGCGCCCGCCACGGCTCGTTCGAGCCGTCCGAGCCGGCGCCGGGGCGGTCAGTCATGACAGCGCCTCGATGACGGCGTTGAGGGTTGTCGAGGGACGCATGACGGCGTCGGTCAGGGCCTCATCGGGACGGTAGTAGCCGCCAATGTCCACCGGCGAGCCCTGGACGGCCAGCAGCTCGGCTTGGATCGTGTCATTGAAGGCCTCGAGCTGCTGGGCGATCGGGGCGAAGACGGCGGCGAGCTCCGGGCTGGTCTCCTGTGCGGCCAGCTCACCGGCCCAGTACAGGGCCAGCCAGGCGTGCGAGCCGCGGTTGTCGATCTGCCCCAGGCGGCGCGCCGGCGAGCGGTTATCCTCCAGCAGCCGGGCCGTGGCGGCCTCCAGGGCGTCGGCCAGGACCTCGGCGCGCTCGTTGCCACTGACCTGGGCCACGTGGTGGAAGGCCTCGGCCAGGGCCAGGAACTCGCCCAGGGAGTCCCAGCGCAGGTAGTCCTCCTCGAGCAGCTGGCGCACGTGCTTGGGGGCCGAACCCCCGGCCCCGGTCTCGTACAGGCCGCCGCCGTTCATTAGCGGAACCACCGAGAGCATCTTGGCGCTCGTGCCCACCTCCAGGATGGGGAAGAGGTCCGTGTTGTAGTCGCGCAGGACGTTGCCGGTCACCGAGATCGTGTCCTCGCCGCGGCGGGCGCGCTCCAGGGACAGGCGCGTGGCCGCCACCGGGTCCAGGACGCGGATGTCCAGGCCCTCGGTGTCCTCATCGGCCAGGTAGCGGCGAACCAGGTCGATGAGGACGGCGTCGTGGCCGCGCTCGGGGTCCAGCCAGAATACGGCCGGGGCGCCGGTGGCCCGGGCCCGCGTGACCGCCAGGTGCACCCAGTCGCGGATGGGGGCGTCCTGGGTGGTGCAGGCCCGCCAGATGTCGCCGGCGGCCACCTCGTGGGACAGCAGCACCGCACCGGGCTCGGCGCCCGCGCCCTCGACCAGGACGACCTCGACGGTGCCGTCGGCCGGGATGAGGAAGGTCTTGTCGTGGCTGCCGTACTCCTCGGCCTTGCGGGCCATGAGACCCACGTTAGGCACCGAGCCCATGGTGGCCGGGTCCAGGGCCCCGTGGGTGCGGCAGTCCTCGATGACGGCCTGGTAGACCCCGGCGTAGGAGGAGTCCGGGATGACGGCGATCGTGTCCGCGGTCTTGCCGTCCGGCCCCCACAGATGGCCGCCGGCCCGGATCATGGCGGGCATGGAGGCGTCGATGATGACATCGCTGGGCACGTGCAGGTTCGTGATGCCGCGGTCGGAGTCCACCATGGACAGGCGCGGTCCGGCTGCGAGCTCGGCCTCGATGGCGGTACGGATCTCCTCTCCCTGGGCCAAACCCTCCAGGCCCGCCAGGATCGAGGCCAGCCCGTCCTCGGCGCGCAGGCCGGCCTCGGCCAGTACCTGCCCGTAGGTGGAGAAGACGCCCGGCAGGGCGGCGCGCACCGCGTGGCCGAAGATGATCGGGTCGGAGACCTTCATCATCGTGGCCTTCAGGTGCACCGACAGCAGCAGGTCCTCATCCTTGGCCGCGGCCACCTGCCGGGTGAGGAACTCGTCCAGGGCGACGGCGCTCATGAAGGTGGCGTCCACGACCTCACCGGCGCTCACCGGCAAAGACTCCCGCAGGATGACGGGAGCCCCGCCACCTGCCGGGCGCAGCCGGATCTGCAGGGTGCCGGCCTCGGGGATGACGACGCTGCGCTCGTTGTGCCGGAAGTCGCCGGCCCCCATCGTGGCCACGCGTGTGCGCGACTCGGGCGACCAGGCCCCCATCGAGTGCGGGTGGGAGCGGGCGTAGGCCTTGACGGCCGCCGGGGCGCGCCGGTCGGAATTGCCCTCGCGCAGGACGGGGTTGACGGCACTGCCCTTGACGGCGTCGTAGGCGGCGCGCGCCTCCCGCTCAGCGGGCGTGCCGGGGGAGTCGGGGTAGTCCGGGACCTCGTAGCCCAGGGCTTGCAGTTCGGCAATGGCGGCTTTGAGCTGGGGCAGAGAGGCGGAGATGTTGGGCAGCTTGATGATCGTGGCCGCAGGAGACTGGGTGAGCTCGCCCAGGCGGGCCAGGTCGTCGTCGGCCAGGGAGAAGGCGGCCAGGATGCGACCCGCCAGCGAGATGTCCGCGGTGCCCACGCTCACACCCGCCCGCTGTGCGAAGCCCCGCACGATCGGCAGGAAGGAGTGGGTCGCCAGCATTGGCGCCTCGTCGGTCCAGGTGTAGATGACATCGGGCTGCGCGGCCCATTCTGACTGGGGCGATTGGTTTGCCTGGGCCGGACGGGCGGACGGGACGGTCATGGGTGCTCCCTGCGTGTCGATGACGTGTCTGCGCATGGTGGGGTGGAGTGGACGAGTCGAGGCTAGCCGTCACCTGTGACGTCCAGGTGACGGCGATGTCGGAGTCGGGGCGAGAATCGGCCCTGGCCCTGGAGGAGGGCCTCAGGCGGTCACGTAGCGCTGGCGGACCGTCTCCCGAGCGGCCTGGATCGCCTCGCGCTGCTGCCGGGAGTTGCGCATCCGCCACGCCAGGGATGGCTTGCCCTGGCGGTCGACGGTGGCCAGCGCGAGCCCGGCGCCCACGGCGGCCCCGCGCAGCAGGCCCGAGAGCGCCTCCTTGCGGGCCTTGGTCCCTTTGACCGCCCACACGGGGTTGTTGACGACCGTGAGCGGAACATTGAGCGCCGCCAGGATCGTGGCGTTCGTGCGGGGGGCCCGGCCGGCGGCCAGCCCCAGCCCGGCCAGGAGGCTGACGGCACCCGAGGCGCGGGTGAGCAGACGGGCGTCGGAGGCGAGCACCGGCGGCAGCCCGGCGCGCTCCAGGGTGGGGGCGACCTTCTCGAACTTCTCCACGTGGCGCGAGGGGCGCACGAGGGCGTCGAGCCCATCGACGATGAAGGGTGCAGCGAGCATCGGGCGGGCGAAGGAGCGCAGAATGTTCATGCCCCCATCCTGGCGTACGCGAGCGGCTCGGGCCAGCGATATCGCAGCTCGAACGTGGTGCGCGCCTCGCTGAGCGCGGACGGGGAATGAATCCGGGGCACCGCCCTGTTGCTCAGGACATGAGCACTCAGCAGCCGACCGCGCCGACGTCGAGCAGGACCGCTCGTCGCCGGTGCTCCCCGACGAGCGGCCCGCGCGGGCGCGACGACCGGCTCGGTGGACCCGGCGGCCCCGCAGCGATCCGTATGGTCAGCCGGCCGGGCCACCCCGCTCCCGCCCCGGCCCGGTCCGGCACTATAACCGGCCCCCTGGGTCCTGATGACGCCCGGGAGGCCCGGCTCGGGCTAGGCTCGTGGGCGATGACGGACATCGACGACCACGCAGACGAGATCGCCTTGGCTGAGGTGATCGACCCGGACGACTCCGCCGACGGCCTCGACCGGGCCCCGGCCGACGAGGACGAGGCGGCCCGGGCCGCCCGCTTCGAGGCCGAGGCCCTGCCCTACCTGGACCAGCTCTACGGCGCCGCTCTGCGCATGACCCGCAACCGGGCGGACGCCGAGGACCTCGTGCAGGACGCCTACGCCAAGGCCTTCGGCTCATTCCACCAGTACCGGCCCGGCACCAACCTCAAGGCCTGGCTCTACCGGATTCTGACCAACACCTTCATCAACTCCTACCGCAAGAAGCAGCGCGAGCCGCTCCAGTCCGACGCGGACGCGGTCGAGGACTGGCAACTGCACCGGGCCGCCTCCCACGACTCGGTGGGGCTGCCCAGCGCCGAGAACCTCGCCCTGGACGCCCTGCCGGACTCCGACATCAAGGAGGCCCTGGGCCAGCTCACCGAGGACCGGCGCCTGGCCGTCTACCTGGCGGACGTGGAGGGCTTCTCCTACAAGGAGATCGCCGAGATCATGGACACGCCGATCGGGACCGTCATGTCCAGACTGCACCGGGGACGCCGCCAGCTGCGCGAGCTGCTGGCCGACTACGCCCGCGAGTACGGCTACGGGGAGGAGGAGAAATGAGCGATCACATGGAACCGGGAGCGAGCGGCGAGAAGAGCGCTGAGTCCGCCAAGGCTCCCAAGACGGCCGAGACGGCGACCGGAACCCGGGACTGCTCCTGCGCCGAGGCCCGCGCCCACCTGGAGGCCTTCCTCGACCGGGAGTGCACCGCCGACCTCACCGAGCGCCTCGCCCAGCACGTGGCCGCCTGCCCGTACTGCTCGCGCATCGCCGACGCCGAGACCCACCTGCGCGAGATCCTGCGCTCGCGCTGCGCCGAGCAGGCCCCTCCCGAGCTGCGCGCCCGGGTTCTGGGTCGCCTGTCGACGCTGCGGGCCACCGAGGTGAGCGTGACGACGACGTCGACGACCCGGTCTGCGACGACGACCTCCTCCGGGCGGGTCGTGCGCGTCGTGGAGTCCCGCGTCGAGTCCTCACGAACCATTCGCGTGGAGGGTGACTGAGACGTTTCGTCCCGAGGTCCGGTTCTATCCGTTCGTGGTCGGTGCCGAGTCGCCCGCAGCGGTGTGTGGTCGCCTTCACCGGTGAATGCATGGCATGAGACTGGCCGGGCCAACTCGCCTTGTGCGACAATCGGCGGCGTTCCGTGCCCCCTCGTGGGGCAAGTCCAGACACGAGGAGGCAGTCATGAGCAAGCGCGGTCGTAAGCGTCGTGCACGTGCGAAGTCCAGCGCCAACCACGGCAAGCGCCCCAACGCCTGAGCCGGGTAGCGCGCTGAGCGCAACGCCCTGAGACATAACACGTCGGCCGGTCACCACCGTGGTGACCGGCCGACGTCTGTTGTCCCCCTATACTCCTTGCGAAACGGTGTTGTGAACGGGAGCGCTCATGCCAGCAGGCGAAATCGGTGAGGAGCAAATCCAACCGCGTTATCAGGAGATCGGGGAATGGCTCGTAGAGGAGTGCTCCCGACTGCCTGCGGGGACCTTGCTGCCGTCGGAGTCCCAGCTGGCAACTAAGTTCAACGTCAGCAGGATGACGGCCCGCCACGCGCTCGAGAAGCTGCGCGAGAGCGGGAAGATCGAGCGGCGCCGTGGTGTCGGCAGTTTCGTCGCTGACCCCCAGCTGCACCGCAGAGAGGCTGTGCTGCGCTCCTTCACCGAGGAGATCGCAGCACGGGGCATGGTCGCCAGCTCGATTGTTCTCGATATGAGCCTGGTGGTTCGCCCCTCTGAAGCGAGAGAACTCGGGCTGGACCCCAAGTCGACCTTGATCGCTATTGACCGGATCCGTTGCGCTGACGGTGTCCCAGTGGCCAGGGAACGCGTTCACCTCTCGGAGGAGAAGTATCGAGCGGTCCTAGACCGGGACCTGTCCGCCGGGTCGTTGCACGCCGCTCTGCTCGATCTCGGTGCGACGCTGGCCCAAACCCGTGGTGTGGTCACTGCTCGGCTGGCGACGTCGGAGGAGTGCAACCTGCTGCAGGTAGAAGCCCCTGCCGCACTGCTCGTTGAGACACGAACGGTCTCGGACAGCAATGGCGTCCCGGTTGAAAACACCGAGACGGCGTATCTCGGTACCCGGTGGGCGATCGACACCCTTGGTGCCGTGACGCCGCGCTGACGCTCATCTCACGTAACGCCGCCTACCTGGACAGCGCCAAGGAATCGGTCGGTTCAGTACAACTGTACTTGCACACGTATATACATCGTTGTGAGCGCGCGAGTTTGGGCTTGAAGGTAGGTGTCGCCAGCTCTAGTTGGTGACCGCTGTGAGTTGTCCTGATTGTGCGGTAGCTGTCTGTGCTCTTGGAGTGAAGGCAGACCGTGATGTGATGCACATCATAAAATCCAGCCTGTCGCACATGTCGTATATACAGGTACAGTGGTTGTCGGCGGAGCGAACTGATGCTCTGCCGCTCTATGGGCCAGATCAAGACGCAAAGAGAAAGAGGACATCATGCGACCCATCAAGCCGGCCTCTGAGATGACACGAGATGAACTTGCGGCCTACATCGACTACTCCGTCCTCAAGCCTGAGTTCACTACGCAGGACGTCAAGCGCGAAGCTCGGACTGCCGCTGATCTTCGCTGCAAGACGGTGTGCATCAACCCGGCCTATATCGAGACGGTTCTCCCCATTGTTGAAGGCACCAACACGGGCATCTGCGTCGTCATCGACTTCCCGTTCGGAACCTCGAGCACACGTTCAAAGGTCGCTCAGGCCGAAGTTGCTCTCGAGTACCCAATCGAGGACCTTGACATCGTCATGAACTACGGTTGGCTGCGCGATGGTGAGATCGAGAAGGTCGCTGAGGACATCAGGGCGGTGGTCGATGTTTGCCACGCCAAGGGGGTGATCGTCAAGACTATCTTCGAGACGGATGCGCTCACTGACGACGAAATCCGCTCCGCAGCCGAGGCGGCAATCGCTGCGGGTAGTGACTACATCAAAACCTCCACTGGCTTCTACACGGGTGCGCCAAAGCACGGTGAACGTACCGGTGCCTTCGATGAGATGGTTGCGCTGATGCAAGAGTGTGCGGCAGGTCGAGCCAAGGTCAAGGGCTCGGGCTCGATCCGCGACAAAGCCCACTTCCTGCGCCTCATTGACATGGGGATCGATCGTATGGGGGTCGGGTATCGGTCGGTGCCGGTAGTGCTCGCGGAAAATTGAATGGGGGAGTTGGGAGCCGACGTGCGGTGCGCCCGAAATGCGGTGGCAAATGAGGGCTGCACGGCATGCTTCAGTTCCTCGACGCGTCGTCCAGCTGCTCGAACTGACGGTGGCGGTGATCCACAACTTCACACAGATCTGTTTCATTCTCGAAGGGATGATAGTTCTTGCACTGGTCCTCACTGGATTCCAGTTTTCGCTGGGCGTCGTCGCCTTGGGTACCATCATCATGGGGTTCTTTATTGGGCCTATTGTCAACTTCTTCAACAACTCGATTTCCAACCACCTAGTAGGGATATCTGGAGATATCTTCGAGCAGACTGAAGTCGTAGATTCGATTGTGTCCAATGATGTGCATGTCACGGTTGCCTGAGATGGTGATGTGCGAAACTAGCGCGATGTGAAATCGACCATCGAAGGCTGTCGCAGGATTCCTGAGAGAATCCTGCGACAGCCAGCATCATTATCTTGTTCCCAAGACGTAGTAAGGAGTCTTCAGTTATGAGTGCTGAGCCGCTGCTCACCGATCTCGACCGCCGGACGATCGCGGTTTCCAAGGCCCTGGCTGCTGATGCCG
>NZ_VICB01000027.1 GCF_006546835.1 Actinomyces johnsonii
GGACGATCAGGCTGCTCAGGCTCGATTTGTTCCTTGGGCTTGACAGTTACCTTGATTCTGGCTTCGCTCGTGGTCCCATCGGGGTTCGTCACCCTGTAGGGAGTGCTCACGTCGCCAACGAAGTCCTTGGCCGGGGTGAAGGTGATCTTGCCGTTATCAACGCTCCAGGTTCCCTGATCGACGGTGGTCGGACCGACGATGCTGACTTGAACGTCCTTGTTGTCGCCAGCGATGTCGATCGTGGCCTTCGACCCCTGCTGGATCTCTGCGGTCTTGTCCTCAGCGACGATGCGCTTGTCCTCTTGGTCCCTCTCGCGCTCATCGCCAGGAGCGGGATCGTCCTGGTCCCCATCTCGCCCCTCATCCGGGGCGGGAGCGGGGTTCTCCTGGTCTTCGGCGCCGCGTTCCGCTGCTCGGTCATCGGGAGTGCCCGGTTCGTCCTCACCGACATCCCGATTCTCCCGGCGGTCCTCCTGGGCGCCGCCCTGTGGCCTCCCGGGCGTTTCGGCGTCCCGATCGGCGTCCTTCGGGGAGTCCTCCTCGGGATCTTCTTTCCTGTGCTTGGGACCGCGGGGCCCTTGCCCCTCGTCCTTCTTGTCCTTGTCCGGAGTGTTGTCCGCCGGCGTGGCGACAGGACGTTCTGCTTCGGGAGCGGGCGCCTCCTCCGCGTAGGCCATGGAGGGAAGTGCTGTGGCCGCAACGGCAACTGCGGTAAAGGCGACTGCACTTCCTTTACGCCTAATCGATGAGGACTTCATGCTGGGTCAGCTCCTGGGGAGGGTCGGGTCGGGGTTTACTGTTTCGCAATCTAGCAGCCATGGGGATATCCGCTGCTTCTGCAGAACGTGGAACTCGTCAATCCTGGCGCGATGGTCTAGTGCTTGAGCGCGTAGACGGCCCATCCGCTGTCGGAGGTGTCGACGGCATAAGACAGGGCGTCACTTCCTCCCCAGGGGATGGCAGGGGAGTTCGACGCGATGGACAAGGGATTGCCCGAGACCGCGGCCATGGTGGTGTAGACCCATGCCTCTCCGTTCTCCACATGGCCGTACAGATAAGCGCGGTCATAGGTGATGGGAGGGAACTGGGCCTTTGAGATCGTCGATTTCTCCGTGTTGATGACGAGGGTGCTCAGCGCCCAGATACCGGTACCGGCGAACTCGTTGAGCCCTTCACCGGACATCGCGGAGGCGTCGACGGAGTCGATGGATGCCTTGGTCTCCTTGCCAGCGATATCGAATACGGTCACGCTCCTGTTCGACCATCCCAGGAGCACCTGGCTGGTGGTCAGGGTGCGAATGAGTGTCAACGACGCGTCCTTGGGGCCGCTCACGAGCCCCTCGCTGAGCGGCCCCGATCGTGAGACGAGTTTCCAGTGCCCGGCTCCATCGAGCATGAGCAGACCCTTGTCATCGGCTGTGGTGGCGACATATCCGCTGGGGACGTCGACGGTGTAGGACCCCTGGGCATCAACGCCCGCGGCCTGGGCACTGGGCAGAGTCATCAGGGGAGAGCCTCCGACCCAAGTCACGGTGGAACCGGCGAGGACGTCCACGCTCGTGGGGCTCCCCAGGGACAGCCCGGTGAGGGGAACACACAGGATCTTGTCCTGGCAGTCGACCCATACCGCAGGGTTGCCAGACCAGGTTCCCAGGATCAGTGCCTGCGCATTGCCCGGAACATCAATGCTGGAGGCGGTTGTCCCGTCCTCCCCGATCGCCGCCATCTTGGAGTCGGGAGTCAGTACCAGGGCACCGGAACTGACGGCGAGGGGCGAAGTGGATTCCTTGATCCTCTGAGTCCAAACGGCTTTCTCGGAGAGGGGTTCGGGAGAGGTCTTCGCCGGCAGGGAGACGGATCCGCCTTTGGGGCGAGGTCCTTGGGTAGCTTGGTCGGTGGTGCTGGAGGCCGACGGCGTGGGGGATGCGGAGAGACGCCTCTGGAGAGCCCTGGCCGCCACGGCCGCAACAACGAGCCCTGCGGCGGCTCCTCCCGTGTACAGGACTGCGCGACGAGAGATCCGCAATTTTCTGCTACTACTCTCCGGTTTCCCCTGCCCTGAGACGCTGGGCAGGATGTCTCCTTCACGCTCCTGTCCCATAGGTAGGGGGCCGGGGACGGTTGGGAATACCGGTCCCGACGAAACGGTGGCCTGCGGGATCGTCTGGGCGGCGGGATCTCCTGAGCCCCACCCGGCCCCTGCGCCAGTAGAGGGGTGGAGCTGGTTGCCGTCTGCTTGAAGCGGCGGGATCTCCTGAGCCCCACCCGGCCCCTGCGCCTGGACCGGGTTGTTGTCCCACTGGGCGGCGGGAACGGGTTGGGGCCAGTAGCCCTGCGGGGTCGACGGGGGGCGGTCCTGAGGCGTTTCCTGACGGGTCTCGGGAGGAGGGAAGGGATTCCCACCCAAACCTTGCGAAGGGGGATGTGCGAACGGTTGCGCCGGAACCTGAGCAGGTGATGGGCCATTCACCCCGTAGGCGGGGGCCTGCGCCCCTACCCCATCCTGACCCGACACAGAACGCACCGACACAGGAGCCGTCGGAACCGCATCCTCACTGCCACCCCCGGCCTCAGGACCCGAAACAGCACTATCACTCCCCCACGGCACCACCGGCTCCCGCCCATCCGGAGCAGGGACGGCCGGAGCAGACTGAGCCGAAGGCGCCGACCAAACAGACTGAGCAGATTGAGCAGACTGAGCAGACTGAGAGGACTGGAAACGAGCAGGAGACCGGGGATCCTCCGACACCGGGACGGACCAGGCACCGGCACCGCCACTCCCACCTGCAGGAGCCACCGGCACGGGCACAGTGGACGACTCATCCTGGGACGCCGACCACCCACCCCACGACCCACCGGGGCTGTCATCCACCACAGACGAGGAAGCAGGAGATGCCGACGCGGGGTCTGATCGGCTGTCGCTCCAGACGGATTCCTGCGCCGGGAGCGGCGAGACGGCCGCTGGGGCGATGGGTTCACCGGGACGATCCGGGAGCTCCTCGGCGCTGACGGGTTCTTCCTGGTGCGAGGGAGCCGATGGGACCACCGATGGAGTTCCGCTGCTTCGAGGACCTAGAGTCTCGTTGAGGCCCAGTCGTTCGTAGTCGACATCGGAGATGAGCTCGGCGGCCACGGATTCCGGAACGGAGCGGTAGTTACGCTCCCCGTCCGGATCGCGCAGGCTGGCGTTGAACTGGGCGCGCACGACGAACCAGTAGGTTCCGGTGGGGTCGACCGCGCGCAGGGGGACCAGGTCGCCGTCCTCGTAGATCCGACCTGCGTAGGCCATGGCGGCGATCATTCCGGCCATCGCAGGGTTCAGAACAATCTGGTCGCCGTCGGAGCGGTCCCTGTTGTAGACGGTGTTGACCTGCTCGACGGAGGTGACGGCGTCCTCGTCGATGCGGATCGACAGGTCGTTCTGGACGCGCATGTCGATGACGTCGAAATCGGTGAAGGCGTTGGTGACGGCTTCGTCGTCAAGGGGAACTGAGTCGACGGCGTTCACGTCCTGAGCCTTTCCTTTCCTCTGGCGCCCTTACTGACAACCGAACTCCGGCGCGCATGTCACCGGAGACGATCGGTCATGGGCAAGGAGTCTACTAGGGCGGTGGATACATAGGATCGGCTTGCTGTTTCAGTGCTGCCTATGAGGGCTGCCGGGCACGTGGGAATCCGGCTGGTCGCGCCGCACCCAGGCGTGGACCGCACCGACGCACCCGGCCGCCATGAGGGTCGCTCCGGCCGAGACGACCGCCCACGATGAGAGAACCAGGGAGCCGATGACGCAGAGCGCAGATCCTGCGGCTGCGATCACGCATGAGCGCTGGATTGCACCACTAGGGGCCTCCAAACGCGATTGCCACCAGGTGGAAGCCACCAGCAGGACGCACAGGAGCAGACAGGCGAGCGTTCTCAGAGGGCTGGCCCAGGTGTTCCGGCTGAGAGCGCAGACAGCGATGATCGCGTAGGCAAAGTCCAGCAGGAGGCTGGCGGCATAGGGGAGGAATCGTGCAGCGCTCACTCAGGGCTTCTCCGATCCGGCTTCGTACCGTTGGGCGCGCCCCAGGGTAGACGCAGGTGGGGCGCTCGCAACAGCCCGGACAGGACAAACCGATCGCGGGCCCGGCCGGGCGCTCAGCCCGACTGGGCCCGTGGTGGACCCTGGTGGCGAGGGTCGTCGTCCCCTCGCGGATGCGGGGGTCCGGGCGCCGCGTCCTCGCGTCCGCCCATCGGGTTCCCGGGGTGCGGGGCGGGACGCCTTCCACGACAACGGCCCGGAGATACTGGGACACCGGAGGTGGCCCATGGGCGCGAGGCTACCGGGCCCTGCCCCTGAATCACCTGAATGATCCTGGAGGAAGACCTTAGAAGCGTTCAAGCAGGGAATCATCCCTGCAAGGGCGTCCCGCGGCCATCTGGAGCCGGATCCCCTTCCTGGCCGCGTGGGAGGCAACAACAACGTCGCGGTCCTGCAGACCAGGGAGGCGCAAACCGCCCGCCTCCCTCAGCGCTGCCGACGGCGATTGAGAGGTGGAGTCGTCCCCTATGCGCTCGTAGACGGCGACGGCCGCAAGGTGACTCCCGCGGGGGTGGGGCAGGTGGAGGGTGAGGTTCTTGGTGTTGAGGACCCAAGTCCTCCTGTCCTCGGCCGAGCGCTGCTCGGCGTCCAAGGATGCGAGAACCTTCTGCGCCTGGGCGGTGAGGGGGTGGGCTGTCGGGTTGACCGCGGCGGCGGCCGCAAGGCGTCTCCAGGTAGGGTCGCTGCGATAGATGCGAATGGCCTGTTCGACGGGGACGGCGGCGACGACCAGGGGCAGGGGCGCGTCGGTGATGGGGTGGGTCCGGGAGGGGGCCTTGACGGTGATGACGCGGATGCTGTGCTCTCGGGCGAGGCTGCGCACATGCCGCAGCACGTCTTTGTGCGCATGAGCCGGCAGACGTCCTTCGCTCTCGGCCGGGGATGCCAGGGAGATGACGGCGGCGTCCTGGCTCAGGGCGGTCGTGACGATACGGGAGGCGAGCTCGCGCGCCCACGCTGCGCGTAGTCGATCGCGGCGGGCGGCGATGGCGGCTCCGAGTCCGTCGGGGGCGCGGCGCACGGCGCGGTGGCTGCGAGGAGTGGGGGCGGTAGCGGCAGCATGCATGAGCTCCAGGTGCTCATCGAGCTCGGCGGCGCGCTCGAGGGACAGTCCCTGCCCACCTCCGGGAAGGAGGGAGCGTCCTTTGGCGGCGATGGCCTGATTGACGGCGGCACGGCGCCGCCCCCAGACGGATGAGGGTTTGGAGGCACGTTCATCGTCGGACAGGGGCCATTGGCTGTCCAGGGTCTGCAGAAGGGTTCGGGCCCGGCCCTGATCGGTGGTGGAGATGAAGTCGACAAGGGTTCTCTGCGCCGTCAGGGCGGCCCGCAGGGTCCGGGTGGACCATGCCACCAGGGAGGTGCGTCGGGAACCAGTTCGAGGAGGTCCGGGGGTTAGCAGACCGGTCAGTACGTCCCGTATCCCCAGAGCGGCCTGGTCATGGTCCTCGGTGGCCCGGTCCCCCTGGGGATCGCCGAGACGGATGGTGCCCTCGTGGACTGGGTGGGCGAACTCAACCGGTCCGCATCCGGCAGCGGAGATTCGACGAGCTGGTCGGGGTACTCCCCCTCCGGGATCCTTGGGCAAGACGTCGATACCTTCAGACGCACGCACCCCAGGAAGAGTGTGCCATGTCGTCCATGTCGCATCCTTGCGGGTACTCAGTGCGACCCCCATGACCGTGATGTCCTCCCCATCTGCCGGTCCGGTGGCGGGGGAAGGAGGCCGGCCGATGAGCAGGCGCATCCTCCAGGAGGTGCGCTGTCCTCGGTTCTCAGGGGCGATGGTGAACGCCGCGGCCCTGAGGCTGGTTGTCGGGATGGTCTCCACGGCCCCACTCTCGGCCTCTATGAGGCTGGTGGTGTCTACCTGAGGCGAGGCTCCGCCGGTGCGCGGTTCCTTCCTGAGGGACAGGTCGAGAGCGCGGGTGATACGGCGAGATGACCATCCTAGGGCGATAGTGGTATAGCCGGTTCGGCTGTCATCGTCGGTCACGGTCATGGTCACGGTCCCGTCGGGGCGCACCCGGCCGCGCCACCGGCCACGGGAGTAGGTAGGGGTTACCGGATTGGAAACCGGATCTGGGCGCTCGAAGACGGGGATCCCCAACCCGGCCAGGTGGGTGCGGGCGGCGTGGACGCCTAGTGCTAGCCCCAGGCCGGTTCCCCCATCGGACTCCCACAGGCGGGAATGGTCGATGAGCCAGCATTCCAGCCAGTTGCGGGTGCTTCCCCGCCCGGTCGAGCGGGGAGCGGTGCACTCGTGGGAACCGTTTTCGAGGAGGTCGGCTACAAGGGCCGCCAGCTCCTGTCGACGTTGATGGGACAGGACGGGCCCATAGGGGGTGATCTCACAGCCGCCGTCCGCGGCCGCAGCGTCCAGAGCGGCCAGGATTGCGCTATCAGCGGCAGCCTCGGCTCTGCTCAGCTCCGACGCTGCCCGCGCCCATTGGCGGGAGCGGGCGTGCAGGCGCTGACGGTGCGAGGCCAGCCCCTGAGCAGCATTGATGAGCACGTCCGTGTAGGGGCCGGAGGAGTAGGGCATGGAGGTGGCGGCGCAGACGGCCCGGCCGATTCGGGTCCCCGCCACCAGGGCGCCGTCGTTCGCGGCCCTGACCTCGGCGGCGCGCTTGTTCCAGGTCGTGGACCACTGCCGGGTCTTGGTCGTCAGCGCCCTGCGCAGGGAGCAGCCCCCTTCGCGCCCCGCCTCGTCCAGGGATGTATCGGACGTCCCGGATCGCAACAGCAGGACGGGGGCGGGTGCACGTCCCGACAGCCCCTGGGAGAGCCACAGCTCGAGGGCCTTTCCCGTTGACAATCCGGGTTCCGGATCGGGAAGGAGTCGCCCGGCCAGGTCCCCCAGAGTGGTCAGACCGGTGTCCTCCAGGGCCTCCAGGAGGGCTCCCGCCCGATGAGCGACGGCGACGGGGTCGGTCTTATCCCCCTGTCCCATGCCGCGCGACATGACGTTGGCGCAGGGGATGCTCAGCGCCCCCGAGGGCGCCCGCGAAGGAAGCCCTGTCAGACGCTCGTCGAGCTTCTCCCAGCCCACGGTCTCCCCCGACGAGAGATCATCGGGCAGGTAACTGACCCATACTGCGCCGTCGGTCAGGACGGGAGAACGGGTAACGACTTGGTCGGACACGAATCTGGAGATCTCGTCCTCATCGAGCCCCAGATGACGCAGGTTGGTCGAGACGATCTCCTCAGCCTGACGGCTGCCCCCGGGCAGGCACGCCGACAGCGGCGGGTTGATCTCGACACCGACCCAGGAAGCGGTGATCAGAGACGCCAGCCGGGGTGCGTCCTCCCCCACCGCTGTCCTCCATGCACCGATCCATTCGGGGCCGGACGCGCGATGAGCCACGGCACGGGTCAGCAGTGGAACGCAGGCAGCCGCGCCGCGGCTGACGGTGCGCACCTGGCGCTCGAGACGGCGCTCAGCGTCCCGAGGATGGACGATCGCTGTGTAGGTGCGTGTGAGCACGTCCGGGGAGGACATAGGGATGGGCTCGATTCTGATGGTGGTAGGACCGGTACCCGAACCCCTGGTCATACTCTGGGCGCACAGGAACAGGCTCCGTAATTCCGGCGTTATCTCAGGAGGCTATCTGCGCGTTCCACCCCGAGCAACACATAATCGGTCTGCACGAATGGGGTGGACTACCCGAGGTACCCGGGTACCTGGGGAATTTTTACCGGAGCTCGATTCGCAGAGAGGTCGACTTCTGTAGGCCCTCCCCTGCTCCCCCCGGTCATACCGCCTGCCCGTTCCGCCTCTAGGCTGGCGCCGGCACGACACAGCGGATCAGGGGAGGGAGACGGCAGCAGATGTCTCGTGCAGCAGGCAGCGGCACCACTACCACCGTCCGCATCAACCTCACCGCCCGGGGAGTCACCCTCAACGGCCGAGCGGTCACCGGCCCCACAGAGGATGCCTTCGCCGCCGCGCTGTCCCTCGTCTCCGCGCAGGCGGCGAACCTTCCCAAGGGGGGATTCCTGCCCGTGAGCGTCACCGACGAGCGCGCAGACGGCTATGAGAGCACCCGTACCAATGTCCTTGCGGGAAACACCCTCACCCCGTCTCTCTTCACGCGGCGCTCCGGAAACGTCCCGGCTTTGCCCCCCAGCATCATGCCCAGATCCCGGCCAGCACACGCCGTTTCGCCCGCGAGTATCCCGCCTTCCATCGCTCCCACGGCATCGCCGCAGAGGCGGGTTCCGAATCCTGGTCATCCTCCCAGAGAGCCTTCCGCTCCCCCCGCCGAGGATGTTCCGATTTTCCGGAGCGACAAGGTGCCATCGGCCACCGAGAAGGTGCCTCATAAAGAGACCGATCCCACTTTGAGCGCAGAGGATCTGTTCGGCACGACCACCGCGGGCCGCCGGACCCGCAGAAGACACAGAAGCAGGGCCAAGGGGCACCGGACCCCGCACGCCGGCTCCCTGGGAGACCTCTTCACCTTCTCCCCTCCATCATCACCGGCTCCCGATGCGGTAGAGGCGGCCGAGGCGTTCTATGCCGATACCTCCCAGGAGGAGAAGAGCAAGGTTCGAGAGCCCGGGAACCTTCCCGAGGACCTGCTGCCCAAACGTAGGAGAAGACCCGGAACCCTTCAGGAGCGCCTGCAGGGAACCGGGGAGCCGCTGGCACTAGACAACCGCTCCCTCATGCTCGCCTCCCGTCCGACCTCCCTCGCCCTGGCCCCCACCACGGATCTGCCGGTGACCCAGCTGAGCGAGGACGAGCGTATCCGGACCGGAGCGTCACAGGATCTTCTGCGCTATATCCCCCGCACTCCGTCCTTCCACGCCACCATTCCCGAGCGCACCCGGCATGAGAAGGGGACGAAACGGGTTTTCTCATTCACCTCTTCCAGAGCCCGACGTCCCTGGACCCCCAGGCGCATTCTGACCTGGGCCGCGGGCGCGGTAGCAGCAGCCTCGGTCGCGACCCTGATGATCTGGCCCTATGTCGTCACCCAGGAGTACAAGGACCTGTGCGTCGACACCCGCACTGGTCACCGAGCCGAGCAGAAGCAGTGCGAGACCGCCACGGGTTACTACGAGCATCGTTACATCAAGGCCAGTAAGGGCGACTCCCCGCCCGACGTCGGTAAACCGGTCGAGGGATCGACTACCTGGCCCGCAGGTAAAGTCCGGATGACCACCACCGACGGCGACGTCGTCACCAAGCCGGGTAAGGAATCCAAGTGAACTCGGCGCGCAGCGAAAGCATTTTCGTATGGTGGGGCCGTAGTGTCATGACACTACGGCCCCACCATACGAAAATATGCAAATATCGTGATGCGTAGCAGCGAGGAAGTGGGCCCGCGCTACTCTTCCCGGTCGAGTCTCATCTGCAGTCCCTCGACGATCAGGAGGTTGAGGGATATTCCGCTGTCGATCGAGTAGTAGCGGGCCCGCTTATGCAAGTCCAGGGGCAGGCGCACGGAAGTCTGCAGGGTCTCCCCCTCCACCACCCCGGGACGCTTGAAGGTCTCCGACACGGGCCGGGCCGCCTCGCGACGCGGTCTCATGGCCCCGGCCAGAGAGTCGTCCTTCTTCTTCCCACCAGTCATCTCATGACCTCCTCGATCTCCTTGAGAAGCTCGTCGTACCTGAACAGTTCCCTGGGCGCAGTCCCGAAAGCCGCACGCACCCCCTGGCGACGCGGGATCACCGTCGAGAACAGAGGCTCCCCCTCCGCGGCCAGGACGTCGACGACGGCAGTATGGGCGCGAGTCCTCGGCTCAGCACTCGTCAGTAGGACGGCCCGGTGACGGTGCGCGGAAGCCTCCAGCGTCGGCCACACCCGTTGGATATCCAGCCCGGAGGCGAGCGTGGGGATCACCACCAAGTCCGCGACATCGATCGCGGCCTGCACCACCGCGGGATCACCGGGAGGGGTGTCGATAATGATCATGTCGGCATCGGGCACCCTGCCACTGCTCTCCACACGTCTGAGCTGGGCGACGTTAGCGGCGCGAACCTCGAACGGAAGCGGCTCGCCCGCGTCCTCGGAAGTCATCGCCCACAAAGTGGCCGATCCCTGGGGGTCGGCGTCCCAGACTTCGACATCATGACCGGCTCGGTGCGCGGCCATAGCCAGCATCATCGACGTCGTCGTCTTACCGACGCCACCCTTGGTATTCACAACCGAGATCCTCACAACGTCATAGTACCACGAATCTCTTACATAACAGCACCACCGCGTCACGGAACCGTATAGGCGCACCATCCGGATCCCTGAGCAAACATCAGCAGGCAGTAAAATTATGACATCACAGTATTATGATATTTTGGTATAGAGATATATAAATATTGTGCTTTACTGACTTTTAAGTATTATGAAATCTTCTGCGGGATTCCGAGTCGCATCGCGAAGGAGAAGAGACGAAGAAAAACAAACCTCTCTGACAGCGACTTGGCGGTTCTGGGAGGCCGCCCTGACGCGAGGTCGTCATCGCACTCGTCATGGTCATCAGGGATCTGATCGAGTTGACCCGGCTATACATCATGAGCTGACTGACAGCGGGGGAGGGGCTGGTTCCAAGCGAGTCCACCTCCTCTGCTGCTCACCCAGAAAAGCGGATGCAACGACTCGATGATGCTACGGAGTCGAAGTCTCATGGGATGGAGCTGTTATGATGTCATGAAGTGATTCAGTCAGGAACTCCCTGGCAGCGCTCTCGGCGGCCAGGGTGGCCTCGAGCTCGGCGGCGAGCTCATCGACGGCCTTTTGGGCAGCAGGCCGACGTCGGGAGTCGGCAACGTCAAGCAACGCACGCCGGGCTTTGAGACGCCCCGCCAGAAGGCGCGAGCGAGGGATTGAGTCGATTCGGCGCCGCTCGGCTTCGGCCTGAGCGATGGCCCGCTCCCGCCTGAGCATTACCCGTTTATGCTCGGCCGCCCGTTTCTGGCGGGCTGAGGGCAGCACGGTCCCGTGATCGATCCAAGCGTCCAGGCGGTACTTGAGCCAGTACTCGGCCCGACGCACTTCCCGCAGGTCGTAGGTCCATGAACGACCGTCGGGCCGTTGGTCAATGGCTTCCTGCAGATCGGCGACGGTCCACCCAGCTGCGACGAAGGGGCGTATCACGTGGGCTACCCATCGATCAGTCGTGCTTCGAAGGGTAGGAACGTCTTCGGCAAGTAGACGTGCGGAAGCAACTACTGCTTCGTCCTTGCTTTTCGTGACGGCACGTTTCCACCATGGGCGCCATCGATTGGCTGGAAGCCATTGATCTGGCCGCACCGCGGCCAGGCGATGGGTTTCAGTGCCGCGTAGCGGCTCGAAGTTGTTGATGGAACCTTTCGCGTGTGCGCGCGGGGATCTATTTCTACCCATACATGGGGAGGGGGGCAGTTTTCCTCCACACGCTGCAAGGGAGCGGATCTCCTCGGCCTCGGACAGAGGGATAAGCAGAACCCTGACCGCCGCGTCATTGGAGACCACCACGGTCCCATCGGGCCTGGTGGAGGCATTGGTGGAAGCCGGGGCCCACACCCCCGATCTTCCCGGCGCCACCTCGGCCAAGAGTCCTCGGGACTCGGCCCACCGCCGATACGACTTCATCGTCGTCGACGAGCGCCGCCCCGTGGCGCGCAGCACGTCAGATGTGGTGTACCTCGTCGTCATCGAGGAAATATCGACGTGCGATGCAACCTCGCGGGCCCACAGCAGCACCGAGCGACGCCGGGAGTCGTACCACGACTCCCGATCCACGGCCCGCTCCACCGCCATCAGCCACTCCCTCTGCGAGGAGGCGACCCCGCACCCCTCGGGAACCGCAGCGGCCACCACCAGGGTGCTGGTCTCGGCCCGGCGGCTCACGCGTCGACGACGCGGCGCGCCCGTACCGGTCCGCGACACAGCCGTAACTGAACGGGGAGTGCAACCAGAGACAACCTCTGCTACCATGGGATCAGACCACCTTGAGCTTCTTGATGGTTTGACCACATCGATCTTGATGCGAGCATCTTGATCTTGTTGAGAGCACCGTGATCCTGGTCCGATCTTCTTGTTCTCTCGGTCCTTCTTGACGGCAGTTCATTGTTGGCACCCTTCCTTTCATTGCCAGTGCCTCTGGTTTTGAGGGAAAAACTTTCATATGCCCCATAGGTTTCACCTCATAGACCTCCTTTTGTTTACGAGCCCCGTTGCCTTCGTGGTCCTCGTTCTCGTGGTGGTTCTCATGTTCGTGGTCCTCTTGGTCCTCGTTCTCGTGGTGGCCCCTGTGTGGCTGGAGAGTTGGTTGCGAGTCGCGTTGCTTGCTAGGCGTTGGGCGGCTCGAAGGCTTGAATGTGGCCCGGTCCCCGGCAGGGACCGGGCCACATCGCTTTATCTATTTAGTTATCAAGCGGCATGGATCGCCGTCGGGAACGGTTCTGGCAGATCAGCGCGATCCCACCAGCTGGGCACTCCCTGTCTGTCGACCATGCACATATCGCGGCGCAGGAGCTCCTCGATATAGCGTGTACGGGATACGCCGATCGTCTTTCTCACCTGATCCAGACGCGCTGAAAGATCTGGGCCCAGGTTCACGTACAACGGTGCACGGGATGAGATGGACTGAATTGACATGGCCCCACCATACATGACTGTTGTCTGCTTTGCGAGACAACACTCCTAGTTCTTCCCCAGAGGGAGGGCCTGCTGCCGGGGAGCGGTGTCCCACCACGTGGGAACGCCCTGCTCATCGACCTCCGACATGCTCTGCGTCAGAAGCTCTGAGATATAACGCGTGCGGGTGACGCCCCCCACCATCGCCCGGGCTCGATCTAGGTGCTCGATGAGAGCGGGATCGATATTCGCGTGGAGGATGGCGCCGTCTCGCGGCCTGATGCTCTGCTTGCTGCTCTGGCGTGACACCGCTTCACAGTAGCGCAGAACCGCTGCTCTATCGCGGAGGATCATCGCGCCCCTCCCGCGGGAGCCCACCCTCGACGATGGTCTGCCAGCGGGCGTTGTGCCCGTGGGACATGATGACGCTCTGGTGGTGGGGGAGCGTGGCAATGGTGTCCAGGACGGCCTGGGCGATCGTCGAGCGCCTGCCCCAGCGGGCCGCCGCGGCCTCGGCAGCCATGGGGGCGTCGCCCCAGCTCCTGAGGCCGGAGCGCAGGGTCGTGGCAAGCGTGTAGATGGCCGCGGCTATCTCCCAATCCGGATGACTCCATCCCTCCGGGGCTGGGTGGGCGCTGATCATGGACCGGTCGGGCTCCGGCAGGGGGTCAAGGTGGGGGAGATACCCGGAGTGGGTAAGCAGGGACGCCGTCATGGGCATGTCGTTGCGCCACGCGCGACGGGCGGCGACGGCGTGGGGGGAGGCCGGGTAGGCGACAGGCTGGTCAGCGGCCCACTCGCCCAACCAGACGGCGTCGGTCAGGGCCTGGCAAGCCGGGGTGGGCAGGCGGGTGATGTCGGCGAGAATGAGAGCCTGCATGGCCTGTTCCCTGGCCGAGCGGACAAGCTCGGAGGAGAGGTCCTCAAAAAGATCCGGGGTACTGGGGGGCATCTCCGGAATGGGCAGGGCGAATTTACTCATGGTGTTGTGCAGGAGTGGATGGCCGGAAGGGGTGGGGCCCCGGCCGTGCCGGAACCCCACCCCCGGGTGCGGGCGAAGGCGCGCGCACGGAATGTAAGTGCCTCTACCCTAGCGGGCGCACCAGGACGAAGCGGACCGCCGACTCGGCACTGCTCCACCTACATGAAATCTCGATACCATAGGTCTGTCAGTTCACGGTGTTGTGGTATCAGATGCGGAGGTCGTCATGGAGTCTGACGGGCGGGTGGATCCTGTCGTGGTGTCTGGTGGGTTGGGTG
>NZ_VICB01000028.1 GCF_006546835.1 Actinomyces johnsonii
GCCACTGCTACTGAGCCGCACACAACACGGGGCCTGTCCTGCGCCGTAGCAGCGACGCAAGACAGGCCCCGTCCTCAATCCAGTCACCCAGATCAAGGTTCACACCAATGAGTCACCATGATACCCCTTGGGCCGGCAGCAACCAACTACTCATCAACCGCGCAGGAACCTGGGAGCAGGTTGATGAGGACGCGCTCGCCGACAAGCACACGTCCGCCTCCCTCCGGTTTGTCCTCGCCCGCATCGCAGACGTCAGGCCGCCCTTCGGGCAGTCGCTCTTCACCGAGGTCCTTCATCGGGCTCCCGGAACACGACTTGCCAACGACTCG
The DNA here is from genome assembly GCF_006546835.1 of Actinomyces johnsonii. Lineage (GTDB taxonomy): Bacteria > Actinomycetota > Actinomycetes > Actinomycetales > Actinomycetaceae > Actinomyces > Actinomyces johnsonii. Next base: position 330 of record NZ_VICB01000028.1, read on the forward strand.
ATTCAGACCCTGCAGCCCGAGCAGTACAGCACCGGCGTCATCAGTCTCGAGACCGCCGAAGAGGTACTGACCCAGGCCCTGCGACGGAACGCCTCTGCCACCGGCCCCTTCTCCTCGGCATCATCACCCGTTGACGACATCATCCTGCGCTATCTCAATGCTCTCACGGCGCCCACTGCGGACGGGGCCTCGGCACCATCCGAGACCGGGGCGAGCGACATCGACGCACGGGGCATTCGGGACCTCGTCGGCTCCATTCCGAGCGAAGCGAAGAAAGATACCCAAGGCGGGGGATTCTTCCAGCGGCTGCTATCTAAGAAGGACAAGTCGGACTCACATGAGCACGAGCACGCTTCGGAGGCCTCAGAACCGATCATCGTAGAGCCCGAGCCCCAGTGGCTCAGCATTGACGCAATTCAGATGATCGATGTCGCAAGGATCGTGTCACTGTCCTCATGGGAGGAGGCTCTCAGGGGACTCCCGCCGCGGGTGGCCCAGCTCCTGTGGACGACCTCCAGCGACTCATCGCCATCATCGGACACGCCGTACCGCCCGGCCCACGACCCCGTCGTTATTGGCGCCTTCGCCCAGGTCCCTTTCGAACAGCGCTCCATGGAGGTCCGGAACGGCATTCGCACCCACGACGCCGCACTGTTCCGCAGATTCGGGAAAGAGCCCGTCAACGACCACGCCGCAGCCCGGCTGCGCGCCGTCAAGGAGGCCGCCGAGATGTGGACCTCCTGGCAGGAGGAGCTGGCCGACGGCTCCCTCGCCGCCCAAGGCTGCATCGACGTCGACGGAATGACCTTGATCGGAAAAGACCCCTTCCTTCGGCAAAAGTACGCACCGGACGTGAAAAAGACCGTAGAGACAGAAAGGTGGGTGACCTCATGGCTGAGCGCTGGAGGCTCGCTGACGGAATGACCCTGACACACCTGGAGAACGGAGGATGGACAATCGCCGACCTCCATCGCCTCTCCATCCATGAACTGGATGAAGAGAACGGGGCTCTCCTTGACGAGGCCCTCCATTCCACCAATCCGATCCCACTTTCACCCATCATCGAGTCCGCTATTGAGTCCGGCATCATCATCGATTCAGATTCCACCACCAGTGCTCAGGAGAGGTCATTATGAACAGCCTATTCGTCACACTACTTATCGGAGGAGCGACCGGGGTCCTCCTGGGGACCGCGGGAGCGAAGATCTGGGCAGCCGCCCGCACCCGCCTCGCCTGGCCGGAGGGCGCGAATTTCCTGCGCTTCCACCTCTCGAGCAACTTCGTCATCGCCGCTGAGATCGTCGTGTCCGCCATCGCGCTGGCTGTTCCGGGTTATCAGATCGCCTCCCTCCTTCTCGCCGTCATCTACGCCGGATTCGTGGTCGGGGCCACAACGCTTAAGGGCCAGGAATGCGGCTGCTTCGGCATCGAGGGCATGAAAGTCGGTCCCGTCCACATCTGGGGTTGCGTCCTGACCGCCGCCGCCCTGCTGGCCAGTGTGGTCAGCAGCGAAGAGATCACGAGCCCCCGGCCTCTCCGCCTCGTGGTGGCACTGGCCTCGGCCGTCGTGATGACCGTCGCGATGCAGCTGTGGAACCGGCTGACCCGTATCGAGGTCGACGACACGAATCACGATCAGCTCCTCATCGTTCTGTCTCCGACATGCACCGCGTGCTCCGCGCTCAAGGTGATGGAGAACCACGACGTCGACGACTCCGAGCTCGACGGGACCATTCTGTGGGTGGACCGCGACTCCGAGCAGATCGCCTCGCTTCGTGAGGCCGGAGTCGATGTCTCCGCCTATCCCGCCGTCGTCTCGATGAGCTCTGCCGATCCGTCCGACGCCCACGTTCAGTCGGGCCTAGGTGAGTGCAGGGAGGTGCTTCAGTCATGGCGCACTCGGCAGCTCGCCCTTCAGGCCTGACCTCCGCGCGGCGTGTCCTGGCCTCGTCATGCGGCCGGGCACTGCGAGCCTCCACCCCCTCCATTATCATCGCGGCACTCCTCGTCGCCGCTCAGGCAGGTCTGAGCACGGTCTCCCCGCTGATGCTCCAGCGCATCATCGACAGCCTGCCCCAGAACCCCTCGACGGCGGGCATTCTCCTGCCAGGCCTTCTGGCCACCGGCGCAGCCGTCGCCAGCACGGCGGTCAGCGTGGCCTCGCAGCGTATGACGGCGTTCACCGGGCAGCGCTTCCAGGAGCGCCTGCGGGTCCTCATGCTCGACAAGCTGACCCGGCTGTCCTCATCCACCGTCAGCGCGGCGCCGGGAGGTTCCCTGCTCTCACAGATCACGAACGACACCGCCCAAGCGCAGTCCTTCGTCTCCACCATCCTGCCACAGGCCCTCGGCCTCATTGCCCGGCTGGGGATCCTGCTGAGCATCATGTGGAGCCGGTCCTTCACCATCACCCTGGTGGTCCTCGGACTGGCAGTGATTCTGGCCCTGCCCACTGAACGGGTCTCCCGGATGCTCAGCACGACCACCGACCGCATGCTCGACGCCATGTCCGTCTTCAGCGGCACCGTGGTGGAGCGCGTCGGCGTCACCGGCCACCTCTTCTCCCGCACGGCGGCCGATATCCCCACGGACCGGCGTCGGGCCGAGGAGACGGCTGCCGGTGTACGCGCCTCCTACACTCGCATGATCACCCTGGATAGCGCCTTCTCCTCGTCAATGGACCTCGTCGGCGCCCTGGGAACCGTGGCCGTGCTCGTCATCGGCGGATACTCCGTGGTCCAGGGGGACATGACTCCCGGGGCCCTGGCCGCTCTGGCCGCTCTCACTCCCCAGCTCTATGCCCCGCTCCAGGCGGCGTCCGGGGTTCGCACGGGGCTAGCAACGTCATGGGCCGCGCTGTCTCGCGTGAGCGACTTCCTCGAATCGCAGGAGGAGTGGTACGAGGCTCCCCCGGTACCGGTCGACGTCCCCAACGGCGGAGCGCTCCTGGTCAGGGAGACCGACTACTCGGTCGCCACCGGGGCAAGCAGCACCGTGCTTCTCGACTCGGTCAGCCTCACCGCCCGCTGCGGAGAGATCGTCGCCATCGTCGGCCCATCCGGAAGCGGGAAGTCGACCCTCCTCAGCCTGATCGCCGGGGCCAACCACCCCTCTCAGGGCAGCATCACCGTCGCCGGATTCTCCCCGGTAGTCACTGGTACCGAGGCCTGGAACAGCATCGTTCAGTACTGCCCCCAGGAGCCGTTCTTCCGCAGCGGCACCCTCAAGGAGAACTTCGAGGCGGTCTGCCCCGGCATCAGCGAGGCCAGAATCCACGAACTGTGCAGCAGAGTCGGACTCGACCTGTCACGTCTGGGGGACCGCTCCGGGACGAGCACGATGCTCGGGGAACGCGGGGCACGCATCAGCGGAGGAGAGCGCGCCCGCCTGGCGATCGCACGGACCCTCGCCCTCAACCCGCGAGTGCTCCTGCTCGATGAACCCACAGCAGCCCTCGACGACGAGTCCACCGATCGTCTCATCGCCACGCTACTCGACCTCAAACGCGACCACTGCATCGTCGTCACCACCCACGACGCCCGCCTCTTCGCCGCAACCGACCGGGCCTACCGCATGGAATTCGGCAGGCTCCGCGAGGTGCCCACACCGGCCCTCGCCCGAGTAGAGAAAGGAGTGCCCGCATGAGCGCGACGGTCACCCCCCTTCCCATCGAGCACCAGAGAGAAGGAATCAACCGGCTCAGCATCCACACGCTGGTGGACCATCGCACTGGCACCAGAGCAGTACTGGAGGCCCCGGTCTTCCGCACCTCCCCCAGGACGCGCATGGACCTGCTCCGTTACCGGGGGGTCACCTACGACCGGCAGTCCGGCGACGTCGTCTCCTCCCCGGTGCCGCACGGCTACCTGGGAACCGTCAGCGCCGGCCACCCATTCCTCTTCTCCGAGCGCGGTGACGGGCTGCCCCTGCCTTTCGGACCGCGGGGCTGGGTCCTGTCCACCTGGCAGGACGACGGGCGCGTCGAGGTCAGTGCCTGCGACGAGATCGGTACCACCGCATCCCGGTGGGGAACTAGTACGCGTTCCCTTCTGGGCCTTCGCCCCAACCCGGCCGGCTCGACCCGCCTGTGGCACTTCGGGGACCACGTTGTGTGGCTGCGTCAGGAGTACCAGCCCTCCGAGGTCGTCACTCGTCACAGCGGCGACGCCGAGCTGTGGCCGGACGCCCTAGTGGAGGAGTTCTTCACCTCCTCACTGTGCACCGTCATGCTCGACGACGCACCGCTTCCCGGGGTGCCTCAGGGCTCGGTGGTCCTCCTCGAGGCCGGCTCCCCCTTCCTCATCGGAGTGGCCAGCACGCCCGAGGAACTGGCCGCCTTCATGCGGGAGGACCACGTCCCCCACTACCTCGTCGATCTCCACGACGGGAGGAGTGGGGAAGACCGGGAAGGCGCATCGTCGTCGGTATCCCTGATCGGCGATCTGCCCCGCGGATCGGTGGCCCACCGCTCCCTGGGCGGGCGCAGCGTAGTGATCTTCACCGAGCGCCTGGTCGATGAGACGATCTCCTACTCCGCCGAGGACGGTTCGGTGATTGCCACCGTCGCTGACGGCGTCAGCCACTACACGGGGGTCCCCGGACTGACCGGGGTATGGGTCGAGCTCGGCGCACCCCACGTCCTGCGGTGGGCCGGGGGCTCCTGGACCAGCGACAGCCCGATCGACCGCATCCTTCCCGGCGGGGCCGACGACAACGTCCAGGTCATCACCGCCGACGGCTCCCACCGGCTGGTGGGTATCGGCGGGGCAGCCGAAGCATCCGGCGCCCCTCAGACCTCCTCGTCCCCCATTCTGTGGTGCCCCTCGTCGGAGGATCCCGCCGGCAACATCTCCGGAACCGTGATCACCCGAATCCTTCCCGAGCGTTCGGTCGACATCACCCTGACCGAGTCGACACGCGGATCGGTCCCGCTAGTCTGGTTCGACAGCTCCTGGGCACTGCCGATCGAGGCCTCCGAGCCCGCCCTCATCGACCTGGGCTCGCTGCAGCCGGACAGCGTCCGGTGGTGCCACGCGGGCTCGCGCCCGGTAGTTCGAGTGGGTATCGATTACCAGGCGCTGGCCGAGGTCCGCGCAGAGGACATCCTGGCCGAGCTGCACCAGGCCTGGGAGGCCGCCCTGGGGGTGATCTCCTCCGAGCTGCCGGATTCCCCAATCCCGCCTTTCCTGGGTGGCCACAGCTTCGGCGCGGCGCTCGCGGCCGTCTCGGTGCTGCGCGGTATGTCCTCCCCCAGGGGGGTGCTCCTGCGCAGCGGCGCATATGACCGGTATGCGACGCCGTCGGGATTCGAGCACGACCGGCGCACCGCCGCCTCCGATCCCAGCCTGTACAGCATGATGACCATCCTTCCCAGCACTCGCGCGCACCGGGATATCCCCTTCTTGCTGACCTGCGGGGACTCCGATGAAAACTCGGCGACGACTCCCGAGCAGTCGCTCTACCTGTACGAGAACCTCCTGGTCGCAAACGCCGACGTCACCCTGTCCGTCTTCCCCGGCGAGGGCCACGTCTTCAGCTCCCGGCAGTCGATCGTGGATCGCCGTCGCCTGGAGGAGAACTGGATGAGTGAGCACATCCAGTCCCCTCAGCAGTCCCACCACCAGTAACCAGCCACCGCCTAAGGAACACCATCATGAGCCGAATCAAACGCTCCGATATCAAGGATTCCATCCAGATCGTCCTGGCCTCCCGGGACGAGCCCGGAATGACGGGGTGGATTCCCCGCACCGATCAGCCCTCCACGGAGAACCGCGACTCGGTTGAGGCCGACCTCCTGGCACTGCGCGACCTCCTGAAGAAGTACGGCGATGCCCTGTCCGGAGACATCGAGAAGGATGCGGCCCTGGTGACCGCCGCGCGCCGTCGTGGACACGCGGTCGACCTCGTCGTGGGCAGGGAGCGCGTTCCGTACAACGGCGAAGCGGGCTTCCTATCCTGGATCGAGCACAACGGGTCAGTGATCTTAACTCTCGCCCCCGTTCGCAAGCTCTACGAGGAGGTGGCCCGATGGTGAGCATCGCGGCACCCGCTCGTGCGCCTCGTCTTCGCAGGAGGGCACTGGCCGCCTGCGCTACGCTGTTCCTCCTCCTGGGCGCGGGGAGCACGACGGCCGGCGCCGCCTCGGCCGATTCATCTTCTAACGGCTCACTGCTTCCGGGCGATCCCTTCCAGTCCAAACAGTGGTACCTCAGCTGGCAGGACCGCCCGGGCTCCCCCTCCACTGGCAAAGGCGCTTCCGTGGGCATCATCGATACCGGCGTCGACGCCTCCCACCCCGAGCTGGCCGCCGCATACGACTCCGCCAACAGCAAATCCTTCCTGTCGGGGGGCTCCTGCAACGGAGACACAGCCTGCGACGATCCCGGCCATGACGGCTTCGGTCACGGGACCTCCGTCGCCGGGATCGTCGCGGCAGCCGTGGACGGGCACGGCATCGTCGGGGCCGCTCCGGGGGCCAGGATCGTCAGTCTCAAGGCCGGGGACCGGACGGGCACTTTCTCCGCCGACGCCGTCAGCCAGGCGATCCGGTACGGGGCGGACGCGCATCTCAGCGTCCTCGTCATGAGCTTCACCGTCGACCCCTGGTTCCGCTACTGCGACAACGCGCCCGCCGACACGGCCGAGCAGCGGGCACAGCAGAAAACGGACCTGGAGAAGGTGACTTCGGCGCTGAAGTACGCCGCCGATCACGGGGTGGTCCTCGTGGCCGCCGCCGGCAACGAGGCCTACGATCTCGACCACGGCACATCGGACCCGTACAGCTCGGGCTGGTCCGGTCAGGGAGTACGTCCCGTCACCGATCAGTGCGTCACCATGCCCGCCCAGTCCGACGACGTCATCACCGTTGGGGCCATCGCCGAAAAGGGTGCTCGGAGCAGCTACTCCAATGTGGGCGCCGCACTCGACATCGTCGCATTCGGGGGCGAGCCGCCTCTGGCAGGGCCGGGCGATGCTGTGCTCCAGGGGCCGGAGTCGGGAATCCTCACCACGGTATCGGCGGACAGGCTCCGTCAGGCGGGTGCGCTCAACGACGACGGCTCTCCCCGAACCGACGAGGTCCTGAGCGACTGTCCCTCAGGAGGGGGTTCCTGCAGGTACTACTGGTACCAGAGCGGGACGTCATACGCGGCGCCCCAGGTGGCGGCCGCGGCGGCGGAGCTCAGGTCTCGCGGGGTACCGGCGGGTGACGTCAAAAAGCAGCTGACGACGTCGGCGACCCCGATCTCGTGCCCGAGCGAGAAGCAGGCTCTGGCATGCGAACCCATCACAGGCGGAGGCAACACCTGGTACGGGGCAGGCGCGCTCCGGCTCCCCAGGTGAGCAGCCGACCGGAGCCGCTCAGCGGAGAGGAGAACCTTCACCTCTCCTGATGAATGGCGACAACCAGCTTGAGGCGCGAGGTCACCCCGTACTTCTTCATGAGGTGGGAGACATGGCTCTTGACCGTGGCCTCGGAGATGAAGAGGCGATCCGCGATCTCAGCGTTGGAATAGCCCTCGCATAGGAAATCCAGCACAGCTTGCTCCGCCTCGGTGACACCGGGGCGCGAGCTCGGAACGGGGCGCAGGTACTGGGAGACGAGGCGGGAGGTGGTGGCCGGGGAGATCGTCGTTCCGCCGTTATGAGCGGCGATGACGGCCCGGATCACCTCCTCCGCCGAGGAGTCCTTGAGGAGGAAGCCGTTGGCCTTTCGATCCAGCGCAGTCCGCATGGCCTCATCGTCATCGAAGGAAGTGAGGACGATGACGGCGACCCCCGGTATCCCCTGCTTGACCTTGGTGAGGAGCTGAAGACCATCCATTCCCGGCATCCGCACATCGGTGATGAGCACGTCGACCCGGTAGTTCTGCAGGAAGCTGAAAGCATCCGTTGCAGACCCGAAGGTGCTGAGCACCTCGATCTCCTGCGCTTCGCTCAGGTAGGCCCTGAGGGCCTGCAGGACAAAGGGGTCGTCATCGACGACGATGACCCGGATCTTCTCCGAGCTATTGTTGCTGCTTAAACTATTCGAGGGAGCATCTGTCCGCATGGAAGAATGATACTGAGTTCGCCCGATCCGAGAGCGGTCAGTATGTCTTTTCTTGCCTTCGACAGCCAGATATCCGTCACATGGCGCCCCACACGACGCACCCACCTGCTCCACACAGGAGTTGCCGTCTTGCTCCTCAGCACCTCACCGGTGACTATAGGCGTCCCACTTACTCCTTCCGCGCTCCTGGTCACCGCCATGAGCCTGGCCTGCCTGCCCCTGGCATCCCGGCTTCCTGCCGCAGGAGCAGCCGCAAGCCTGGCTGTCGCCTGGTTCGCCGCCAACTCCCCATACGATTTAGGCGGTATAGCCTTGTTACTGCCGTGGGGGCTTTGCATCATGCTCCTGGGCCGAGGCCTACGACGCGACATGATCTACGTCCTCGCCTTCGCGACGACGTTGGTACACCTCTCAGCAGCATCAACGTGGTACTTAGGGCTGATCCAAACAGCGACTTTCGGTGTTCCTTGTGTGGTGATCG
>NZ_VICB01000029.1 GCF_006546835.1 Actinomyces johnsonii
CATCCACCACCAGACCCCACCGGGGGAGTATCCGGCCGCGTGGAATGTCTCCGCTGAGGTTCGGAGACGGGTGCGAGGCCGACCTGATCACAGTTCAGGCTTGTAGCCGCGGGCCTTCCCCAGGTCGCGCATGTAGCCGATGATGAGGTCAGGTTTGACGACGATCAGAGAATCACCTCTCTCCCAGAAAATCCCGGCAAATTCGACCTGTTTCTCCCTTTTGACGTCCATGAGATAAAGGAAGGCATTCGGATCGACCTGTGCTTGTGCCTTGAGTTTGACCGCCTTCTTCTTTGGAGAGAGTGTGGCGCCGGAGGCGCAGAAAGCCTCGTTCTCCTTCTTCTTCTCCAGATTGGGGATCGTGAAGCTTTTTCCAACCTTGGGGACAAGCATATTGATGCAGGAGGACCCTGAGTCTCGAAGACCCGTCATGGGGGCGGGCGACTCGTTCTTCTTATGGTATGCGTGGATCTGCTTAATTGTCAGAAGGTAATGTTCGGGATAAATGAGAGGGCTTTCTTCTTTCTTTGGGTCCACGAAGTAAGCTGACAATTGCTTTCCGTCGAGATCGTACTCGACGACACTCCATGGGTCGTCGGGGCCCGGGTTAAGAGCATTTTTCTCGTAGACCACCCAACCATCTTCGGCGTAGTCGGTGTTGGTCGTCGCTTTCGCTTTGTCCCCGCCAAGCACCTTGGTCTTGCCGTCGGCAAGGTCGAGGACGACGTTATTGATGGTGATGTACTTGTGCTTCTTGTGCGTCACAACATTCACATTGCCTCGCATTGACGAGAAGTTTACCCCGTCCTCGGCTGGGATGGTGATGGTCCACTTCTTCTTCTGAGGGGACTCCCATGCTGTGCACTGATTTTCGGTGTCGCAGCTGATGGCTATTCCGTCGGCGATGATGGCCGACTGGCTCTCGCTCCACGGTACAGAACCTTGCTTACCCGAGCTCAGATCGATGATCGTCGGCCCGTAAACAACCTTGTCATCACCCCACGAGTACGCCGCCGACTCGAACGAGGTGGAGGGGTCCGAACTGTCGCCCCCGACCTCGAGGTCCCACGCCTTCGTCATCCCGCTGTCGGCGATCGTGTAGGCAGTCAGAGTGTGGTTCGAACTCTCGTAGGTGAGGAAGTGGTCACCGACAACCAGCGGCGTCGCGCTGGCCGCGACGTCGGCGTCCCACTTCTTGACGGAGCCGTCCTTCCAGTCGTCCGACAACTCGATGTGCCGGTTGATGATCTTCGTGTCCGATGGTCCGAAGAAGTACCAGCACGCCCCACCGGTTGCGGCGAGGACCAGGATGATGGGGAGGAAGACCGCTACCGCCGTGGCTCCGCGCCGTCGCTTCGGACGCAGTGCCGGTGCTGCTTGCACCGGTGGGCCATTGAAGGCCGGCTGCCCGGGCGGCGCTCCCATGGCGGGCTGATTCATCGCCGGGTATCCGATGGAGCCCGTTTGTTGGGGTCCCGGCTGCGCCACAGGGGAAGCAGAAGGGACAGACGGTTGCGAAGTCGGCCTGTCGGCGCCGGGCGGCTGCGCGATGTCCGTTGACCCCGGGGCCCCAGTCACCGTGCCGTATCCCTGGGGCGCACTCCCATAACCGGTGGACTGCTGCGGCCGCGCCGCCCCCACCGCCATCGTCGGTGCCATGGTGTCAATCTGCTCCGAGGCCTGCGACTGCGCCGGAGGTGCAGCCTCATCCGTCTGGGCCGTCCCCTGTCTGGACCGCCGTGCCAAAGCCTCCTTGACGGCAACGTTGTCGGAATGCGCCAGCAGGTCGAGGACGGACTGCGGCGTCGCCGGGTTCACGGCCAGGATCGGGTGCAAGTCGGGGCGGGTGGCCGCGATACGTTGAAGATCGTGAGAAGGGGCGAATCCATCTGCCGCGATGGTCGCGTCGTTGTCGCCTGAAGAAGGAGGGTACCCCGTTGTCATAGCTTCGAAGCCTACCGGAGTTTACGGTGTGAGGGCGCGAATCGAGCCATGGGGACCTGTCGACCTCGGATACGCCGATGAGGGGCTGTCGGAACGGTCGTCGAGGTGGTAAAGACGGCCTCGCCGGGGCCCGCTCGCGGATACCCGTCTACTCGGGATTCGGGGTGCCGGGCGGTGCTGGGTTATGACTCGGGCTTGAAGCCGATGGCCTTCCCGTGCTCCTTATCATAACCGATGATGAGATCATATTCTGCCATGATGAGCGAGTCTCCGCTCTTCCAGTCGATTTCTTTGAATTTGATCTCCTTTCCAGTTCTGGTGTTCATGAGAAGAAGCGCAGAATTAGGGTCGCTGTGTTCCCAGGCGGTGAGGCTTGCAATGCTTCCTTGTGAGGAGATCGAGGCGTACGTCGGGCATGGGGCATCGTCATCATCACTGCTGGAGCTGTGCTTGGTGGACGTGGGAGCGGAGAATGACTGACCGTTCTTAGGGGTGAGTTTTGAGATGCAGCCGCCGGAGCTGTCTCTGGAGATCGTCAGAGGGGCTTCATCGTATTCTCGTTCACTGAAGTATTTTTGATGTTGTTCGGCTGTAAGGAGGGTGTTGTTCGGAAATACCGGATCCTTACTCTCGGAGGGCTTTATTGTGTAGCTGCTCTTTTTGCTTCCCTGAGTGTCATATACGGTGACATTCCATTTCAGATTGTCCTCTGATGAGGTTTCGTCTTTACTGTAGAGCAACCATCCGTCTTTAATGTAGACAACGGCCGTGTCCTTTGAGACTTCGCCCTTCTTTCCCAGGTGTATCGTGTCGCCGGTCCTGAGGTCGATCACGATGTTGCAGAAGGCGGTGTACTCCTTTCCTCCCCGCATAAGGATCTCCGTGTTCGACACAGCGGATTGCTTTGCAAACTCTTTCGCTCCCTTGATGGTTTTGCTCCATCGTTTTTTACTCGGCGATTCCCAGGCGGTACAGCGGTCGTCGGAGTTGCAGCTGACTGCTACGCCGCCGGCGATTACGGCGGAGTCCTCCTTGCCCCATGGGGGAGAGCTCTCCTCTCCGGTTTTCAGGTCGATCATCTGATGACGATAGATGAGTCTGCTGTTTCCCCAGTTCTGAAATGAAGGGGAAAAAGAGGAGTAGGAGGACTGGTAGACGTCGTCGGCGAGCTCGACGCGCCATGACTCTTCCATCCCCTTGTCCAGCGACGAGTATCCGGTGAGTGTGTTACTCGACTTCTCATAGGTCAGGAAATAATCGCCAATAACGTACGGTTCGGCGTCGGAGGCGACGTCGACGCTCCACGACTCCTGTGCGCCCTGGGCCCAAGAGTCTATTAGAGAGGTCCTGAAAGTGACTACTGACGTGCTCGACGATCCGAAGAAGTACCAGGCGGCCACACCGCCCCCGGTCAGAAGCAGAACGATCGGCAGAACGATTGCGAGTACCTTGAGACCCCGTCTTTTCGGGGGCTGAATCGTCGGCGCATACATCGGTGCGCCGTACGCCGGAGCCGTGATCTGGCTCTGCCCTTGCATATATCCCGGCGGCGCTCCAGCCGGTACTCCGGGCGGCATCGCGGGCTGCTGCTCCATGGGCTGCGCCGCCGACTGCATCGACGGAGCCGAGTAGTGCTGGGACGGTGGCGGCAAAGCAACGGGTTGAGCCGCCTGAGAGGAATCCTGTGGCAAGGGACTTGGCTGGGGCCCGGCGCCCGTCCCGTATCCGTAACCCTGAGGTGCGGCGCCCGGAGCCATGGCGCCGGGCGCCGTCGGCGGAGCGCCATCGTAGCCCTGGGGCGCCGCCCCGTATCCAGAGGCCTGCTGCGGCTGGGGCGCCACCGCCATTGTTGGCGCCATCGCATCGATCTGGCCGGGAATCTGCGGCTGCCCCGGCCATGCGGGCGGTGTCATTCCGGCGGATTGGCTCGCACCCTGCCCAGTCCGTCGCGCCAGAATCTCCTGGACCACGTCATCGTCGGAGCGCTCCAGCACCGAGAGGACCTGGGGCGGGATCGACGGGTTCGCCGCCAGGATCGAGTGCAGGTCGGGGCGGGCCTGCGCGATTCGCTCAAGGTCTTGCGGCGAGGCGAATCTGCTGGCCGCCATCGTGGCATCGTAATCTCCGGAAGATGGTGAGTGCCCCGTCGTCATGTCTCCCGAGCCTAACGAAATCCAGGGCCCGAGGTCGCCGAATCGGACCACCGGCGCCCGGCTCCGCGCGCCCGGCTCCGCGTCGGACTAGAGCCGCGATCCGATAGAGGGGGCCGCCGGCTCAGTCGACGATGCCGTAGAGACGGTCCCCGGCGTCGCCGAGCCCGGGCACGATGTAGGCGTGCTCGTTGAGCCGCTCGTCGACGCCGGCGGTCACGACCGTGACGTTCGCCCGCTCGCCGACCGCCTCCTCTAGCGTCCTGACCCCCTCGGGGGCGGCGATGAGGCACAGCGCGGTGACGTCGCGCGCCCCGCGCTCGAGCAGGTAGTCGATGGCCGCCACGAGGGTGTGCCCGGTGGCCAGCATGGGGTCGATGACGAAGCACTGGCGGCCCGAGAGGTCGTCGGGCAGACGGTTGGCGTAGGTCTCCACCTCCAGGGTGTCCTCGTCGCGCTTCATCCCCAGGAAGCCGACCTCCGCGGTGGGCAGCAGACGCGTCATACCCTCCAGCATCCCCAGGCCCGCGCGCAGGATCGGCACGACGATCGGCCGCGGGTCGGCCAGACGGCGGCACTGCGCCAGCGCCACAGGGGTGCGGATCTCCACCTCCTCGGTGCGCACCTCGCGGGTGGCCTCGTAGGCGAGCAGGGTGACGAGCTCGTCCACCAGCTGACGGAAGACCGCCGACGGCGTCTTCTCGTCGCGCAGGACGGAGAGCTTGTGGTCGATGAGGGGGTGGTCGGCAACGTGGAGGCGCATGGAGACAGCCTAATGCCGCAGCCGGGCATACACCGCCCCAACGCCGCGCCGGCGGCGTCTGCGCCCACTGCGTGACCATGCCACCTCAGTGATCGGGAGGCGGCCGGCGTCGGAATCCCCGTCGAAGTTCCGCAGTGCTGGTCACTTCGTGTCCAAATCGGTGACAAAGACCCGAAACGGGTTCAAGGTGTCAGATAAGAACCGCATGATTCCGCGGTTCTGTCGGAGGTCTGAAGACCGCGTCGGCTTCTTTGTCTCCGATTTGGACATCAGGTACGCCGTGAGGGCCGTTTCGGCCTCCGTGACCACTGCGCTGTGCGGCCAGGCTCAGGCGCGGGCGTGCAGCCAGGCCAGAACTGCCCGCACGCGCCGGTTCTCCTCGCCCGGCTGCAGGTCCAGCCCCCGGAAAATGTTCGCCACGTGCTTGGCCACCGCACCGTCGGAGAGCACCAGTCGCTCGGCGATCTGGGCGTTCGACAGCCCCTGCGCCATGAGCTCGAGCACCTCCTGCTCGCGCCGCGTCAGCCGGTCCAGGCCCGCTCCGCCCGGCACTGCGCTCGCGATTCCGCCCGACGGCGTCGACGGGGAGACCGTCCCGATCGGCGCCGGCGTCTGAAAACCGGACGGTGCGGTAGGGGCAACCGCTGCTGGGCCTGCCGTGGTCTCCGCAGCCCCACCGGCCCTGGAACCGGCGGCCCGCGCCGCCTTCATGAGGTGGGAGACCACCTCCGGGTCGATGACCACTCCGCCGCCCACGACGACGTCGAGCGAGTGTAGGAAGTCCGCCACCCGCCCCACGCGCTCCTTGAGCAGGTAGCCCACGGCGCCGCCGGACCCGGCCGGGGACGCCGGGGACTCAGTCTCCTCGAGCAGGTCCTGCACGTAGGGCCCGGCCACGTAAGCGCTCAGCACCACCACCGGCAGACCCGGGTGGGCCCGGCGCAGGTCGATGGCGGCGCGCAGTCCGTCATCCGTGCCCGTCGGTGGCATTCGCACGTCGGTGACGACGATGTCGGGCAGTTCCCCGGCGGCGGCCAGGCGCTCGACCTCGGTGCGCAGCGCGTCGGCATCGGCCACCTGCGCCACGACCTTGTGCCCGGCGGTGGTCAGAAGCCCTGCCAGACCCTCGCGCAGGAGGGCGGCGTCGTCGGCGAGCAGGATCCTCATGGGCACATCCTGCCTCAGACGGATGGTCGGGTGTGGGTGATGGTTACGGGGCCTGTCCAGGCTGCTCACGCTCCCGGTCATCCTCCGGATCGTCCGTGCCCCACGGTGGGGTCAGCGGCGCCGTGATCGTCAGCCGCGTCCCGGCGCCCTCGGGGGAGCTGACCTTCAGCCGCCCGCCGATGGACTCCACCCGCTGCGCCATGCCCCGCAGCCCGGTGGCATTCTCCCGCTCGGGGTCCGCCCCGCCGCGTCCTTCGTCAGTTACGACGGTGCTCAGCCCCGTGCCCGTGCAGCGCAGCGTGATTGTCGCGCTCTCGGCTCGGGCGTGCTTGGCGGCGTTCGTCAGCGCCTCGGCCACCGCGAAGTAGACGACCGTTGCCACAGGCTGCGAGATCTGGGCCAGGTCAGCCTCCTCGGCGTCGACGACGATGCTGGTCGGCAGCGGTGCCCGGCCTGTCAGGTCCTTCAGCGCCGGTGCCAGGCCGCGCTCGGACAGGACCGCCGGACGGATACCGCGCACGGTCTCGCGCAGGTCCCGCAGGGCCGTCTCGGCGCGGTCCTGCGCCGTGTCGATCCCTTTTAGCAGCGCGGTCCGGGACGTGGTTGTGGCCTCGTCGTCTGGCAGGGACTCGGCGGCCAGGCGCAGCCCGCCCAGACTCATGGTGAGGGCGACGAGGTCCTGCTGGGCGCCGTCGTGCAGGTCCCGCTCGATGCGGGTGCGCTCGGCCTCGAAGGCGTCCATGAGGGTGGCTCGGCTGGCCGTGAGGTGGCCGACCTCGGCGGTCAGCTGCTCCAGGCGCTGCCTTTTGCGCTCACCCGACAGTGCTTCCACTAACAGCAGCCGCAGTATTCCGAAGCCCAGGAGCGCCCCAAAGGCGGGGATAAGGCTGACCAGCCCAGCCGGCACCAGCGGCCAGGCGTTCTGCGGCTCGGTCACCGTCACCTCCTGGATGCCCAGATGAAGCGTGATGGGCGCCTCGGGAGAGGCCATGAAGGGCGCCAGGATGCTGGTGACGGCCAAGGCCCCGAAGAACCCGCTGATGAAGAACGATGCCGTGGTCAGCGCCAGGCCTCCCAGGCACAGGGGCAGGTCCTGCCGCCAGAACTCCACGTGAGCGACGCGCGCCAGCAGCCACGGGGTCTTGCGCTCCCCCTTCTTCCGACCGGAGGGGGCCTCCACCCCTATGCGACGCGCAACGATGCGCTCCAGCGACGCCCTTAGCGGTACCGTGAGATGGAACAGCAGAATGACGGGGATGAGGAGGGGAATCGACGGTATCCACAACGCGGCGTGCAGGAACTCCCATCCGATGATGCCGATCCACCGACGTCGTCGGCGATACCAGGCGGGACGGCGCTCGACGGATGAAACGCCGGGTGGCACAGAGATCATGCCGACGACGCTAACCGGCTCAGGGACGGGACGCACTCGTGCTGGCCCCCGTGCTGGCACCCCGGGGTGGTGCTGGCACCCCTGAAGTGGTGGACGCTCCGGTGGAGCGAGGTGGGGTTAGCCGGATACGAAGACGGGGGCGAGCACCAGTGCGATGGCGGCCGGTCGCGAGTGAACTGGTGCACATGAGCCTCGACCCGTTCCTTCCATGCACTGCAGCCGTCGCCTGCGACGCCTTCGGCCCCGCCTCTTCGGGGACGGCCCGCACATCCACCCGCTTCCAGGCCTCCGCCGGTACCGAGGTGTTCGGGGCGGGATTCGACGAGCCGGCGCTGCCAACGGACTCCGATAAGGTGCGGATCCATGAACGGCATCGGGCCTACACGCGCTGGTACGTGGCGGTGGGCGCCGAGGCCCTGGTGCTGGCGCTGCTGATCGTCATCGTCGGACGGCAGCTGACGCAGCTGCTGGGGGTGGCCACGCCGGGTGGGGGAGCGGCGGCCTGGGTGCACGACCTCCTGGTGGAGTCGCGTCAGCTGCTCGCCAGGATGAGCGGCGCCGGCGTGCGGACCTGGCTGCCCTCGATCCTGGCCGCGCTGCTGACCATCATGGGACCCTGGCTGAGGAGGCTGGTCGCGCGATGGGGACTGGGGATCCTGACGGGAAGCCGAGCAGTATCCGTCCTCACCTGGCTCGTCGTTGCGGTCGCAGGGGTTTGGGGCCTGTCATGATCCGTCGCCAGGACCGTCCCGCCACAGTCAGTGCCGACAATCAGGGGCCGCAGGCACCGCCGGCCATCGAGGTAGCCGGACTCACCCGCGTCTTCCGCGTCCAAGGGCGCCGCAACGCCGACGTCACCGCGCTCAACGGTGTCGACCTCGCCCTGCCCGCCGGTAGCTTCACCGCCCTGGTCGGCGCCTCCGGCTGCGGCAAGTCAACCCTCCTGCAGTGCATCGCCGGGCTCGACATCCCCACTGCCGGCACCGTCCAGCTCCTCGGCACCCGGACGAGCTCGCTTCGCCCCCGGCCCGCTGCCCGCTTCCGGGCCCGGCACGTCGGCTTCGTCTTCCAGGACGACAACCTCGTCACCTCCCTGTCCGCGCGCGACAACGTCGCCCTGCCCGGTCGCCTGCGCCGCAGACCCCTGAGCCGCACTGCCGTCGACGACGCCCTTGAGCGTGTGGGTCTGAGCGAGCAGGCCCGCCACCTGCCTCACCAGATGAGCGGCGGCGAGCGCCAGCGCGTGGCCATCGCCCGCGTCCTGGCCTCCCGTCCCGACATTGTCTTCGCCGATGAGCCCACGGCCGCCCTCGACGTCGCCGCCGCCGCGACCGTCCTCGACTGGCTCGCCGAGCTCGCCGGAGGCCCCGGTGCTGTGCCTAGCGCCGTGCCCGCCCCAGCTGAGTTCTCTTCCCCCGTGCATCAACCGGCCACTGTCCTCATGGTGACGCACGACGCCGCAGCTGCCGCCCGGGCCCAGCACGTCCTCGTCATGGACGCCGGCCGCCTCGTCGCCTCCCTGCCCGGGGGCGACCCCGCCGCCATCTCCGCCGCCGTCCTGTCCGCCCGCGGTGCCGGAGGCTCCCGATGATCCTTCTGCTCCTGTCCGACCTGCGCCACCACGCCGGCTCCTGGGCGTGGACCGCCGTCGTCGCCGTCGTGGCCGCCTCTGCCGTCGCTGGCCAGTTCCGGGTCGCTCATGGTGCCTTCGCTGCTGCGGAGGCTGCTGGAGACCCCACAATGATCGATGGGGCCGAATCCGTCTCAGGCATCATCATCATTGGGGTCGTCTTCGCCGCCGTGGCCGTCCTGTCCTCCACTAGCAACCTCGCGGTCTCCCAGCGAGAGCGCGACCACGGGCTGTGGAAGGCCCTGGGCATGAGCCCCTCGATGGTTCGCCTGGTCATCCAGGGCCAGCTCCTCGCCCTCGGGACGCTCGCCTCTCTCGCCGCGGTGCCGTTGAGCCTGCCCATCAGCCGGTTCATGATGCACCGGCTCATCTCCGACGGGGCCGCCCTGCCCGGCGCGGTGCCTCAGTGGAAACCCGCCGACCTTATCTGGACCGCGATCATCAGCGCCGGCACCCTTGTCATGGGCGGTCGGGGCGCCGCCAAACGTGCCTCGCGCACCCCGGAGGCCCTGCTGCTGCGCGGGTCGGGCGGGCAGAGAGCACATTGGAGCGCGGGACGAGTCCTCAAAGGCCTTCTGCGGCTGCTCTGGGCCGCTGCCGCCGCGGCAGGGTGGGCTGCCGAGTTCCTCGTCATCCGCAACGGGACGAATGGGGAAGACATCTTCATGGCGGTCTTCGGCGGCGCCCTGAGCGGACTGATCCTCGTGTGCATCCTGTGCAGCTGGCTCAGTCCGGTGCTGGAGCGCCTGCTCTCCGCCCTCATCCCGAGCCCCGGCGTCGCCTGGCACGTCGCCGGACGCACCTGCGCCCTGGAGACGCGCCGCTCGGCGGCCACCGTCCTACCCTTCGTGGTGACAATCGGGCTGGTCGCCATCGCCTTCGGTCCGGCCTCGGTCTCCCCCGACGTGAGCGCCGACGCATTCTCCTCCGTGTTCGGGTTGCCCTTCCTCGTGTCCTGGACCGGGGGCGTGGCCGTCATCGCCATGAGCGCGGGCCGACGTCGCCGTGACGCCGCCCTCCTGCGCGCCGCCGGAGCCATGGAGCGCGACGTCCTGGTTATCGAGGTCCTCGAGGGATTTCTCCATGCCGCCGCTGCAACCATCCTCGGCCTGCTCGTCACCGTGGGCACGGCCGTCCTCCTGTCCGAGGCTCTGCACCGGTCCCTGGTCGGCATTCTGGCGGACTTCCCCTGGACGACGCTGGGCCTCGTGTGCGCGGCGACCCTGGCGACCACCTGTCTGGCCGTCGTCGTCTCCGCCCGCGCCGGGGCACTCGCGGGCGAGCAGGCCCTGAGGCAGGTGCTGCGCGCCCGCGACTGAGCTTCGCCGCCGGCCCCGCCGACTGATCCCGCCGACGCGCCGGTTGGGCCGGGCGCGAAAGGGGCTGACGTCGCACCCGCCTGCGGGGCTAGGTTGCCCGCACCGACCGCTTTGAAGGAGATTGAAGGAGAACTCATGGCCATTGACTCCGCCCCCACCATCACTCTCAACAACGGCGTCGACATCCCGCAGATCGGCTACGGCGTCTTCCTGACCCCACCGGAGGAGACCGAGCGGGCCGTGCTCGAGGCCTTCGAGGTCGGCTACCGCCACGTCGACACCGCTCAGGCCTACCGCAACGAGGAGGGCGTGGGAGCCGCCGTCGCCGCCTGTGGGCTGCCCCGCGAAGACGTCTTCGTGACCACCAAGGTGTGGTTCTCCAACGCCGGGGACGAGCGCGCCGCTCGCTCCATCGACGGCTCCCTGCGCCGCCTGCGCACCGACTACATCGACCTGCTCTTAGTCCACCAGCCCTTCGGCGATTACTACGGCACCTACCGCGCCATGGAGAAGGCCCTGGCCGCCGGCAAGGTCCGCGCCATCGGCGTCTCCAACTTCTTCCCCGATCGCTTCGTGGACCTGGCGCAGCACGTCGAGGTGCCTCCGGCCGTCAACCAGATGGAGACCCACGTCTTCAATCAGCAGGCCGACAACCGCGCCTGGTACGCCAAGTACGGCACCGCCCTGGAGTCCTGGGGACCGTTGGCCCAGGGCCGCAACAACATCTTCACCCACCCGGTGCTCACCGCCGTCGGCGAGAAGTACGGCAAGACCGCCGCCCAGGTGGCGCTGCGCTACCTCATCCAGCTGGGCATCATCGTCATCCCCAAGACGGTCCACCGCGAGCGCATGGTCACCAACCTCGACGTCACCGACTTCCAGCTCGACGACGCCGACCTGCAGACCATCGCGGCCCTCGACGAGGGACGGGGTGTTGTGGACCACTACGACCCTGCCTTCCAGGAGCGCCTCGCCTCCTTCACGGTCGAGGAGGACTAACCCTCCCGCCCTCTTCCTACTGGGGGCCTATCACATGAGCGGAAACATTCGACGCCGCCGGGGGANNTTCCCCCGGCGGCGTCGAATGTCTCTACCGGGGCGAATTTAGAACCGGCGTGAGAACCGGGACTCGGTCTTCTCGGAGGTGCCCACGTACTCCAGCCAGCGCTCGTAGTGGTCGAGCACATCGTGGGCCACTTGGTCGGAGTTCCAGTCGACGACGTCGTAGCCCTGGCCGCCGCTGTGCGGGCGCACTTCGAGGCGCACCGTGAGGTCGTCGGCCTCGTGGACGGCGAAGCCGTAGGAGGGTACGGGTGTGACCACCATGCGCACGACGTATCGGAAGGAGTCGATGGAGCTGGACTGCTCCTCGCCGCTCTCCGTCGTGGCCGGGGCGGCGGAGACGACCAGGCTGGCCCGTCCTAGGAAGGTGCGCTCGTCGTCGGGGTCTTGCGCCTCGGGGCCCTCGACGAAGACCTCGGCGGAGACGTTCTCCTTGCGCAGTTCGGTGGCCACCGCTTCCATGGCCGGCACGATGCGCCGCTCGAGGGCGTGGCTGGCCTCGTCGGGGGAGACGGAGTTGAGGGTGTGGACCAGGCGCTCGCGCCAGGGCGTCTGCTCCAGGCCGGCGGCCGTCCCGTTGAAACCGAGGGCACGATTACGGTTGGCGATGGACAGGGCCTGGTTGTAGGAGTCTTCGGTGCTCAGGGATCGCCACAGGGTGTACATGATGAGGATGAGCACTCCGGAGAAGGGCAGCGCCATGACGATCGTGGCCTGCTGGAGGATGGGGATGCCGCCGGCCACGAGCATGGCGATGGTCAGGATCCCGGTCAGGGCGGCCCAGAAAATCCGCAGCCAGGCGGCGGCGTCCTGGCGCGCCGAGCGGATGCGGCTGGAGAGGTTGGCCATGACCAGGGCGCCGGAGTCGGCGCTGGTGACGTAGAAGAGGATGCCGATGAACAGGGCCAGTGCGATGAGGATCTTCTGGCCCGGCAGGTGCTCCAGCATCCAGTACAGGCCCTGCTCGGGCTGGTCCAGGGTGAGGTCCCGGAATTCGCCGTTGCCGCGGATGACCAGGTCGAGGGCGTGATTGCCGAAGATGGCCACCCACATGAGGATGTAGCAGAAGGGCAGCAGGAGGCTGCCGAGCACGAACTGGCGGATGGTGCGGCCGCGCGAGATGCGGGCCAGGAACATGCCCACGAAGGCCGCCCAGGCGATCCACCAGGCCCAGAAGAACAGGGTCCAGGCATTGAGCCACTCATCGGGCCGGTTGTAGGCGTAGGTCTCCAGCGTCAGCAGCGGGAAGCGGGTGAAGAAGTCTCCTATGGAGCCCACGAGCGCGTCGATGAGGAAAGCGGCATCGCCGGTGATGAGCACCCACAGGGCCAGGCCGATGGCCAGCAGCACGTTGATGGTGGACAGGACGCGCACGCCGCGGTCGACGCCCGAGACGGCCGAGACCGTCGCCATGATGACGGCCAGGGCGGTCAGCCCGATCTGGGTGGGGAAGCCCTGTGGCAGCCCGAACAGGATGTTGAGGGCCACGTTGAGCTGGACGACGCCGACGCCCAGCGAAGCGGCGATTCCGAAGACCCCGCCGACCAGTGCTGCGGCGTCGACGATGTCTCCGATGACGCCCTCGGTGTGCCGTCCCAGTAGTGGGCGCAGGGTGGAGCGCAGCGTGAGGGTGTCGCGGCGTCGGTAGGCGAAGTAGGCCATGGACAGACCTACTAGTGCGTACAGGCCCCAGCCGGAGATGCCGTAGTGGAACAGGGACAGGACGATTGCGTCGCGGGCGGCCTGGATGGTCTGCCCGTCCCCAGTGGGCGGGTGCATGTACTGGTCGACCGGCTCGGCGACGGCGAAGAACAGGATCTCGGTTCCGATACCGGCGGCGAAGAGCATGGCCGTCCAGGCGAAGGTGGAG
The DNA here is from genome assembly GCF_006546835.1 of Actinomyces johnsonii. Lineage (GTDB taxonomy): Bacteria > Actinomycetota > Actinomycetes > Actinomycetales > Actinomycetaceae > Actinomyces > Actinomyces johnsonii. Next base: position 13,299 of record NZ_VICB01000029.1, read on the forward strand.
AAGTCCGGCGTCGAGTTGTCCGGACCCAGGCGGATCCGCCCGAACCGGGAGAAGGCCAGCGCCAGGATGAAGATGAGTGCGGCCGTGATGAGGAGGATGTAGAAGGACCCGAACCAGCGGCTCGTCCAGGTTACGGCCGTGCTGAAGGCGTCGTTGACGATCTTGGGGGCGAAGATCGCGGCCAGGGCGACGATGGCGATGATGGTGGCCGACACGAAGAAGACCACCGGGTTGAGGGACTGCTTGTCGAGCTGGGCGGCGGATGGCGTCTCGGACGATGCCTCGGATGGTGCCTCGGATGGGGCGATGTGCTCAGAGGAATGGGATGAGCGGTCTGAGGGCTCGTCTGCTGCGGGCTCGCTCTGCTCGCTCGTTTCGGGGGACCGGCTCACCGACCTGCTCCGTTCTTCATGGGGACTCACTTCGTATTGGAATTGAGGGGACATGGGGCGGTGCCAAGATACGGCAACTGGGAGATCAGCCCAGGGCCGTACGTCTCATATGGAGCCTATAACGGAGGTGATGTATCCGTTATGTATTCCCGCTGACGTCGGAGTGATGCAGAAGACTGAACGCGGTGCGGGCGGGGGCCGGCGCCTCCCGGATTCCGGGTCTGTCATCCTTGGGGCTGTGATGTCTTCACCCTCTGCACAGTCGCTGGATGCCGCCATGGTGCGCGCCCTGGAGCTGGCCCGCTCGGCGGGCCGTGCGGGGGAGGTACCGGTGGGCGCCGTCATCCTCTCGCCGGAGGGGGCTGTTGTGGCCGAGGGCGCCAACGCCCGCCAGACCGAGCACGACCCGACGGCGCACGCCGAGATCCGCGCCCTGCGCGCCGCCGGCGCCGCCCTGGGCGACTCCCACCTGGACGGCTGCACCCTCGTGGTGACCCTTGAGCCGTGCACCATGTGCGCCGGCGCCATCGTCCTGGCCCGCGTGACCCGGCTAGTGCTGGGGGCCTGGGAGCCGAGGACCGGGGCCTGCGGCTCGGTGCGCGACGTCGTGCGCGACACCCGGGCCAACCATCAGGTCGAGGTGCGCGCCGGCCTGCGGGCCCAAGAGTCCCAGGCCCTCCTGACGGCATTCTTCGCCGACCGCCGCTGAGGAAGGGCGGACGTCGGTCGTGACTGATACCGCAGGACGCCGCGTTGGGGCCCGGGCCGCCGTCCGTGTAACCTCTTGAGCGAGGTAGCGTGTCCGAGCGGCCGAAGGTGCAGATCTCGAAAGTCTGTGTGGTTCATAGCCACCCTGGGTTCGAATCCCAGCGCTACCGCCACCACGGGAGGGCCCGCCGAAGCAACCACGAGTTGCCCGGCGGGCCCTCTCCGTCTCTGACGTTCTGACGCCGACACTGCGGGGTGCCCGTACTGCTCGAGGGCTGGGCGTCACTGGGTGAGAGACGGGTGTACTGCCTGACTCTCGGGGGTTCGTGCAGTGCAGACAGGTGTCGGTCAGTAGGACCCCCGGTTCGTGCAGTTCGGGGACGGGGCGGTTTCTCCTGGTTGAGACCCGATCGCTGATCGTCCGTGAGGAGGGCACGGTTTGTGCCGTAGCGATGCGCTACAGTGCGTATACGACCACGGAAGGAGGCAGTCATATGTCCACTGCCCTTATCCCGTCACGTGGAGTCGTCAAGCATTTCTCGCAGGCCGAGCTTGAGGCACGAGAGAGGGCTGTCGTCAGCGCACTCGAGCGTCGGTTCGGCAGTGTTGATGCTGCACTCGCCCAGGAGTACACCGGTGAGTACCCGTCGGACGACCTCAAGCTGTTCTCCGAGTACCACAGCTTGATGTTCCTCCTTGGCAAGTGATCACCGGGGCGGATGAGCAGACCTTCCGTTTTGCGGAGGGGCTGACTCGTACAGTGCGTGCGATTTGCCCGGCAGCGCCTGAGTTCCAGGTCGACGTCGCAGGAGAGGACCCTTGGAAGGCAGCTGTTCATCCGCAGGAGAAGGCTCCTGTCGTCCTGTCCATCGGTGGCAAGAAACTCCTCGATCTAGTCGTGTCTTACACCTGTTCGATATCGACACAGCATCCCTACATGATCATCGAGGGCTCGATGTTCGGCCTGAGACCCCATGGTGGAGGCGAGTGGCTTGCTCGTCTTGACTACCGGCGTCGTCCTCTGGCAAATGTTCCTTGCTCGCACCTTCACATTCATGCGCATCGTGACGCCTGGACTTTCATGATGTCCCGCGATGGTCATGGCAGCGGACGAAAGACGGTCAAGAAGCGGGGAGGCGCTGAGAAGACTCCCCAGATCTCTGACATCCACTTCCCTGTTGGCGGTCCGCGGCTGCGACCCGCACTGGAGGACTTCCTGACAATGCTGATCGAGGAGCTTGGAGTCGACCATCCTCCTCAGGCGCGCCAGGAACTTGATCGGGCCCGGGCCCGTTGGAGAATGGAGCAGACAAAAGCCATCGTTCGGTCTTCCGGTGATCTTGCCGCAGAGGTCCTCCGAGAGATGGGGTGGACGGTCTCACCTCCCGCGAGCTATCAGCCGAAGAGACATCCTGCGGAGTGGTTGGAGCGGTACTGAGCCGAGTTCAAGCAGGCGTGACGTTCCGTGCAGAACCGCACGGTGGGGTCAGGTGGTGTT
>NZ_VICB01000030.1:0-2642 GCF_006546835.1 Actinomyces johnsonii
GTGAGCGGCTGAGCGTGAGCGGAGGGGCCCGGCCCCGGAGGGGAGCGAAAGCGGGGACAGTTCAAATACCCGGGCCGGCGTGCAGGGGGCGGCCCAAGCCCCCCTGCAACCCCCTGTGAGCCAGGTCACCAAAAACCTGAAGTATCGGATATGGGTTAAGACCTACATATCCCAGGGCAACATGTTAGAGTGGCCGTATGACGCCGAAAAACCCCCGTGCCGCCTCATGGGAGGCCGCATGGCTGCCGAGACGCCCCCTCAGCGGCCGTGAAAAATCGGGCCCCTACCGTCGGCGGCCGCGAGATGAGGCCCTTACTGACCCCCTCATCGAGGCCAACCCCCTTGTCAAGAAGAGCTTGGTGATCGTGGACGTTGACACCACGGAGGTCGAGGGCCTGACCACCCTGCTCGGCCTGCCCCACGAGTCCTGGGCTGTCCGACGACGAGGCCCCGTCGGGACCGGACATCTCGGATGGGCACTCACCGCCCCCGTCTGCCTGACCGACGCCGCCCGACGCCGCCCCGTCCGCCTCCTGGCCCGCATCGAGACCGGCCTGACCGACGTCTTGGGGGCCGACACTGCCTACACCGGCCGCATCACCCGAAATCCCATCCACCCTGGCCCACACCGGCACACCCTGTGGGACCAGGACCACGAGACCATCCCGACCTACAGTCTGCGCGACCTCGCCAGCCCCCTGGAGGCACTCGGCGCACTGCCCGCCTGGGACGACCCCAGACCACGCAAATCCTCCGGGATCGGCCGCAACGTCGACATCTTCGACCGCACCCGATCCTGGGGATACCGCGCCATCCGCCGCTACTGGACCGACGACCCCGAGACCTGGGCCCAGATCGTCGAGGCCAGAGCCACCATGCTCAACCACGCCCTAGAAAACGAAGGCAGAACGCCCCTGCCTGCCATGGAGATACACCACCTATCCAGATCCATCGCCAAATGGATCTGGAAAAGATTCACCCCGACAGAATTCTCAAAAATCCAATCCACACGAGCAAAAATAAGCGGACCAACACGTCAAAAGAAAAGTGCCAATATTATCCAGGAGGCTCTCAATGGCAACGTATAAGCGTATCGATCGTGGGAAAGAAAGCATTAGAGGACTCTCTGAGAAAACCGGTCTAAGCATCGCCACGATCCGTCGTCACACGTCGCTGCCTCGTGATGAGTGGCTCACCAAGAAAGCCAGTGAGCGTGAGGCGATCCTCGTCTACCACGACGATGAGGGGCATTCCTGGACCCAGACCGCCGCGCATTTCGGTCTCCACGTCGACACCGTCCGACGACGCGCCCGCCGCGCCCGCAGAGACCGCGCAGCAGCACAGGCCGCCACAGCAGCCGACACCCACGAGGACCCGCAGTCCTCGACCTGACACCCACAGGATGTCACCGCCTCCCTTCACGATTGCTGCCCGCGACGGGGAGGCATTCCTATGTCCACTTTTCCCAGCAAAACCAACAGCACACCCAATAACTTAGGTAAACCTTACCCACCCATAACTCTCCGGCGTGATGCTGGGCGTACCCCTGGGCATAGGGCCCGGCGTAACCCCCAGCGTAACCCTTTGCGTAACCCTTTGCGTAAGGCTGCGCGTAACCCTCCGCGTAGGGGTTGGCGTAAGGGCGCGCGTAACCCAGGGCGTGACACCGGGCACACCACCCGGCACCACCCGAAACCTGCCCCTACCAGCAGCAATACAGCCCACCGCAGCACACCCGAAAAACGCGCGGGGAAAGCGCCCGGGAATGAGCGGGAGGGGAGGGGGCGCGTCTCTGAGGGGGTGGGGTAGGGGCGACGGGGATATTCCCGTCACCCCCTACCTTCTCCTACAGCCCCAGAAAACGAACTAAAGCGGCCAACAGATCCAGCACCTTATCGGGATTGGTCACCGCCCAAAAAACCACCAACCCAGCCCCCTTGAGCGCCAGCGCCCCCCAGCATCGCTTTTCGGGTGCTCTCTCGACCGTCGTCACAGTCACCGTCTCGACCCGCCCCACGAGCCGCCCACGACGACCATACGACCGCGCCACGCTCTCCGTACGGGAAACCTCCAAACCCCCCTTAAACTCCTCACGTCCACTAAACATCTCGGTTACCTCCATTAAATTATTGAACAATTATTCCTGTTCACACCTTAATTATAACAAAATTGCTCACATCTTGCAAGCCTTTTATGCAATAACCGCAGGTCAACCCACAATCAAGGCACACCAAGGACGCCAGCAACGCCCCCGACACCCCCAATATCAGCAACCAAGAGCGCGAACAGGGGCGGAGAAGGAGGAAGAGGGGAGGGGCCCCAAGGGTGGGTGAGGCAGAAACCCCAGAAAATCAACCCAAAACCACTTGACACTAGCCTTAACTAAAAGTAGAGTTATGGGTATCAGGCAGGGGACCTCCCTCCCGAGCTGGGAATTAGTTTCTGAGCACAACAGAATTGAGCCCCTTCCGGCGGCAACCGGAAGGGGCTCGGGAAGGAATCACGATGGCCATCACTGAAATTACCGCCATCATCGCGCTCATCACCACAACGGCGATGGGCCTCCCGAACACGATCGTAGCAGCGATCACCCTCTACCGGACCCTCAAGTCCGGGCACGGCCGCCACCGCAAGTGAGGCCA
>NZ_VICB01000030.1:2679-4733 GCF_006546835.1 Actinomyces johnsonii
GCCCGCGCCCACACCCCAGGAGAGAGCACCAGGAAGGAAACCACGATGACCACTCGCATGCAGATGTGGAGCATGGCGCTCACGGCCGTCGCCACCGGTATCCAGGCGGTCGTGCTGCTAGCCGTCTCATGGCACTGGTGGGCCCTCCTCATGGGCACCATGAGCGCCATCAACATTTCTGGGGTCGTCGCCGCCATCGTCAACCAGCGCCGCGAACAGCAGGAGGATCCCCAATGACCACACCCCAACCCAAGCGGTACCTGGGAGTGGCTGCTTTCGCCCGGCGCGTCGGCCTCGCCCCCGGCACCATCGCCTCATACGGCCGCAAAGGCCTCCTCCCGCCCCCAGACGTCATCATCGCCGAGGGAGAAGGCGGCCGACAGATCCGCGGCTGGACACCCGCCACCATCGACTATTGGGCCACCCACCGCCTCGGACAGGGGCGCAGAACTGATCTGAGACGTCCCAAAAACTGACCCCCCGGGTACACAACGACAGAAGCCCTCTTCCAGGAGCGCTGTAGGCGCTTCTGGAAGAGGGCTTCCCGCCACTAAGGCACCCCCGCATACACGGGGGCAAACACTTGGGAACCCCCCGGATGCCCCCGGGGGGTTCGAGAGGAGGTCAGCATGATGACCGTAGACATCATCGCGAACCTATCCCCAGCGTAGCAGGCCATATCGACCACGATGCACCCACCCCACGCCAAAATAGAACTGGCCGCCAGAAACACTTCTGGCGGCCAACTCCATTCACCCCCACCGAAAACACCACAGAAAAGGAACAGAAGAACGGGCGCGGGCGGAGGGGCCCCAAGAGAGGGGAGGCAAAAACCCCGGAAAATCAACCCAAAACCACTTGACAATCACCACTCAAACCGGTAACGTTATAGGTGGTTGGGAGGAACCCCTCCCAACAAATGAAGAACCCCCCGGGGTACAACCACCAGGGGGTTCAACAACTAAACAGGGAGGAGGTGATCGTGATGACGATCGGAGAACTGATCGGCCTAGCAAGCGTAGTTCTCACTCTCCCGGGATCCATCGTAGCAGTCATCCAGCTGTGGCAGATGCTCAAGCCCGGACACGGCCGCCACCGCAAGTGAGGCCAAGGTGGCCCCACGGGAAACCGCGGGGCCACCCCCCACCACCCTCAACCACCAAAAGCGGAGCCTGGGGTGTGGGCGCGGGCGGGAGGGCCCGCGCCCACACCCCAGGAGCACCAGGAAGGAACACGATGACCACCCCCAATAAGAAGCCCCCCCGGGAATACTTAAGTTTGGCCGGCTTCGCCCAACGCGTCGGCCTGAGCTCGGGCACTCTCGCCTCCTACACCCGCAAAGGACTCCTGCCCCCGCCGGACGTCATCATCACCGACGGGCAGGGCGGCCGACAGATCCGCGGCTGGACACCCACCACCATCGACTACTGGACCACCCACCGCGTCGGACGGGGCTACCGCAGCGACCTCAGACGCCCCAAAAACACTTAGCAAAGCCGTTTACGGTATCCGGCATGCCGGTACACATGACTGACGAGCAGCTGCGGGCCTGGACCCGCGAAGCCGAGGAAGGCTACGACGTCGACGCACTCAAGCATGAGCACGCGCAACGGAGAAAGCCGCTCAGAGACGCTCACAGCCACGTAGACGCCCCGAAACCCCCTAGGAGCCAGGACGGGGCACACATAACGAGGGAAGCCGCTCAGAGACGCTCACAGCGCCCCTGAGCGGCTTCCCAGCCCAAAAGGGCACCCCCGCTCACGCGGGGTCAACACCCACAGGATGTCACCGCGCCTCCCCCCACGAGGATCATCCCCGCTCACGCGGGGTCAACGCAGATGTGGAGCATGGCGCTCACGGCCGTCGCGGATCATCCCCGCTCACGCGGGGTCAACGCCGTTCCGAGGACCATGAAGAAGATCTCCATCGGATCATCCCCGCTCACGCGGGGTCAACACATAGCAGCCCCTGGAATCCCGCCAGCACAGCCACCCTAGCAGTGGCCACCGACATCACTGATCACCTGTGAGCGGCTGAGCGGCTGAGCGTGAGCG
>NZ_VICB01000031.1 GCF_006546835.1 Actinomyces johnsonii
AACACCCCACACAACCACCCTTGCCCGAATGGAAGCCGGAATCGGATTTGATGAAGATCAAACCCCCTTCGAAGCTGGTACCGCTGGGAATCGCCGGCGCGATCATGACTGTGGCGGCCCTCATGGGGCTGTGGGCGGCCGCGGGCGATGCGAGTCATTACAACGGGGGCGTCTACATCACCTACCCGGTGGCGAGCGTCATGATGTCGCTCCCCCTGGCCATTCCCGCGGCTCTGGCCTGGTACCTGCTCAGTAGGAGCTTCTATGGGGGGAGGACGGGCGCTCGGATCTTCATGGCCAGGCGTCGTGCGGCCGTAGTCGCCCGAGGCCGGAACGCGGAGCGGGACAAGCTCATCGAGCAGGCTCAGAAGGATCCGTGGCTCGCCCGGTACGCCGACCTGATGAGCCGGGGTGACGAGATCATGGCCGCGGAGGTGCTCATGCAGGCGCGCAATGCCGGTCTCATCATCACGGACTTCGACATCAAGGAGTACGTGGGCCGTCAGATGCGCCAGGGCCGCATGGGAGGTCTCTAGGAGGCAGTACCCGCCTACCGGAGGTGACTATTATCGGCGTCGGGAGAACCGTCCCGGGCGGCGTGGCCTCGACTGCCCTGGAGCGGGACGCAGCGACTCGACGACGGCGTCGGGCACCGCAGGAGCACCGGGTTGCCGGGGGGCTCCTTGGAGATGGAGAAGCCCCTGATTCTCCTGGCGTGCAGCGCAAAGGAGGTACCCGGTGCGTGCCGAGGCGTAGACGGACCACAGGGCCAGGGCGGCCAGGAGCACACCGCCCGGGGTGCTGAAGCCGTTCTGAGTGGCAATGCAGGTCGATACGACGGTGGCCGCGCCCCAGGCGGAGACGGCCAGGAGGAGGCGTCGCCTCGCGGGAGCGGGCACAGGAGTGCGCTGGTCGCTCACCCACCGGGTCAGGATGAGGGCGAGGCCGCCCACGACAGAAAGCAGGGGGATGACCGCGACAGCGGACACCAGAGCCCCGGTGATGACGGTGGCGGGGTCGGGGGCAGGTATCTGGGCCGGGGCGGGGATGATCACCGCAATCATCTTGTCGGTCCTCCTGTCGTGCACGCAACGAGTGGGGAGCGCCGCGGCCGGGATGCCGCGGACGGCTCTAGGAACGCAGGTTCCGCAGGATGTTGCGGCGAGCCTTGCTCTTGGCCCGCTTCTTCTCGGCGGTTTCCTTCTCCTCCTCATCATCCTCTTCGGTAGGCGGGTTGATGATCGAGGAACGGACTAGGAGCATTGCCGAGACCGCCCAAATGAGCAGCCCCAGCCCTCCCAGAAGGAAGGGCCATGACAGGGGCAGGACGACGCCGTCGGGCATGTTCAATGACTGCAGTCCCTGGGAGATGCCCCACCCGGCGGCTGCCAGGGCGGCGCCGACGGCGGCGGCGACTGGGGCCGGGACTGCCATTCCCGCCAGCGCCCGGCTCCCGTGGCGGGATGCCCAGGGGGGAAGTCGTCCGGGCGTCTTGGCGGGCAGGTGGAAAAGCGTGTAACGGCGGTACTCGTCAAAGGCCTGGGCGCGGACGTCGACGAAACCGGCCAGTCCCTCCTCCTCGTCGGCGCCGTCTCCCTCCTCGTCAGTGGTGTAGAGGTCGGACAGGAGGCCGGTGATCAGAGATCTGGCCTGGGGGCGGTCGATGTAGCCGGGATGGGAGCGGTCGGGGCTGCCGGCGGCGTCGACGTACCCGAAGGTGAGGTTGAGCAGGTCGCTGGCCTCGCCGGGGCGCTGGATCAGGCCGGTGAGCTCGGCGTGCAGACCGTTGAATTCGGGGGATTTCTCGCCGCCGACGGCGGAGAAGCGGGTCAGGAAGGTCGCATCGTCGCCCTTGCGCCCCCGGCGGGCACCTGGGCTGGCTGCGAAGTAATCGACAAGGATGCTGGAGAAGACCGGCCACCGGTCCTGGAGGTCGTCGAGGGTGGTGCTCATGGTGAGGTGGGCCCGGGGCGTAGGGCCGAGTCCTTCCTGATTCCTGGGTTTTCCACTGAAAAGGAGCATACGCTTGGAGCGCTTGCCGATTGTTGCGCACATGGTCAGAGCGCATATCGCCTCGGTTTTCCGAGCTTGCTGTGAGGAGCCCGTTCCATGATGTCACCGGTCCTGGTCGCTTATGGGCGCATTGGCGGCGATTGGAGGCCTAATGGTGACCCGGTGGAGGGGGCATGCGGTGCCTGTGGAAGGCGCGCGGAGGTGTGGGAGGCCCTGGGGGTGGTCTCCCGGCGGTTCTCCTCCTGGGACCTGATCCGCACCGACGTCGCCGCGGGTCGCAGGCTCGTGTGCGCGCCGTGCGCTTGGGCGCTGGTCAGTCCCGGGGACTTGCGCCGCAGGCGTCTGCACCTGACGGCGGGCGGGGGCGTGGGCCAGTGGGAGTGGAGTCAGGCGGCAGATCGGCTCCGGGCCGGGCCGTTGAGGACCTCGGAGTGCCTGGTGGTGCCGGTGGGGGGACGCAAGAGCGTTCTGCCGTTTGCCGCCTGGGGGTGCGTGGTTTCGGACGCCGGGGAGCTGCGCTGGGGACCGGCTCAGGCCCGGGCTGCGAGGGCAGGCGGGTTCATCCGGCAGATGGGGGCCGGGGAGCGCGACCTGGTCGCGAGGGACGCTCCCGGGGCGGTGCTGTCCGGGCTGGGTGCCGAGGAACGGTCCCGGGTCCGCGCCGCCTGGAGGGTGTGGAGGCCGTGGATGGCCTCGCAGTGGGCGGGCGTGATGATCAGGGCGACCCGAGGCGCAGCGGGCGCGGTCGTCGTCGAAGTCAATCGGGCGGGGAAGCGATGACAGGTGATGAGACCCCTCGGGCCCGGTGGGGCCTGACAACGGTGCAGGGGCTGGTGGACCAGTCCCCCTACTTGCCCCTGGAGGACCCCGCTGAGGCGGTGGCCGAGCGCCTGCTGATGCTCGCCCATCTGACGATGAACCGCGACGTGTGGGCCGGGGAGCGCCTGGAGCGCTACTGGGGCGCGTTCGGAGACGCCGTGCGCGGATCCGCCATGTCGGGAACGGTGGTGGACTGGTGGTGCAAGTTCGTCGACACGATGGGGGGTGTTCCCCTGGGGGCCTCGGGCCTGCTGCATGAGAAGAACCTGCTGGTGCGTCCCGGGCTGCTGGTGCCCCCGGTGAGGGACTCCCGGGTGCTGCGGGTCCTGGATGAGTGGGCTCCGGACCTGGTGGATCGGACGCGGATGTGGGTGCGCACTCGGCGGGAGGCGGCCGCAGAGCGGGTCCGGGACACGGTTTTCACCAATGGAGGGGACCTCCTATGAGGACGGTGACGTACACGGGGACGCTGGTGGCGCGCTCGTCGATATCGCACGTCGGCGACGGCGGGGGAAGAGTGCACGTGCTGCGCCGGGAGAACGTGGTTACCGCCGATGGCGAGGTGATCGGGGTCCCGATCGTCTCCGGGGCTGTGATCAGAGGGCGGATGCGGCGTCTGGGGGCGGCGATGGTCCATGAGGCCCTGGGAGGGGGGCCGTTGCCGTTCAACGTGGTCACGGCTCTGGCCCAGGGGGGTGTACTGACCGAGACGCGCACAGCCCGCGAAGTGCTCACCGGCGACAGGCAGGCGCGTCTGCGCGAACGGATCCCGTTATTGGGACTGATGGGGGTTGTCGGCGGGGGCCGGATGATGGCTGGCCGGCTGATGGTCTCTAAGGCCATCCCGGTTGGCCGGGAGACCCTGCACCTGCTTCCCGGACCGGATCGCGAGAGGCTGACCGGCGACGGTCGGCGGTGGCCGTCGGTGTACGAGCTCATGGAGCGCGAGGGGTACACGGTGGGATCCGACGTCTCGAGTATCGCGGCCCTGGTCGGGTCGCCGCAGGACGCGGGCGTTGCCGATATCTCGCCGATGCGTTTCGAGGTTGAGACGCTGGCGGCGGGCACAACCCTGTGGCACCGGGTGGTGGGCGAGGACCTGACTGCGGACGAGGCAGACTGCCTGGAGGACCTGATGCGCGTGTGGTGCGACCGCGCCCGTCTGGGCGGGGGCAGGGGCAGGGGTCTGGGAGACGTCGAGGCTTCCTACGAGCGCACGGTGACCGACGTGATGGGGCGGGCCCGCGAGCCGGAGCGGGGCAGTTGGCGCCGCGCCATGCTGGACGATCCTGCGGCGACGTCGGAAGCGCTGTCGTGGCTCTGACCGGGCTTGCACCTGGCTGGGGACCGCTGGTGGTCTCCTGCACCGCCCCACTGGGGGTGGCGATGGACGAGCCCGGCCTGGACCTGGCCGGGCTGCTGGCCACCCGTGTGATGCGGGTTCTGCAGGCCCAGGGGGAGGATCCCGTGGACAAGGAGACGGATCTGCCGCTTCCGGTGGCCATCTGCCCGGGCGGGGAGGCAGGGTGGCACTGGGCCGCATCCTGCGTCATGGTAGACCCGGACATGGCCGACCTGGTGGGGCACCGGCGGCGGACGCGGGTGATGGACAGCTCGTGGATCGGGCGCGCCGCGGCCCGCCCGTGGCCGGTGATGCTGGCGTCCAAGACCGCCTACAAAGACCGGATGACCCCGCACGAGGTACGCGGGTGGGGGTTCCTGCAGTGGAGGGCGGTCGGAGACCCCGACCTGATGATGCGCCTGCTAGCCCCGGTAGTCGCTCTGGGCAAGGCCCGCGGATCGGGCGAGGGAATGGTCCACTCCTGGCGGGTCGAGACGGTGGATCTGCCCCGGCGGGACTGGCAGGGCTGGATCCATGTCGATTCCTCCGGAGCCCTCCTGCGCCCGGTTCCGGTCGAATGCGCCACCAAGTGGGGAGCGAGCGAAGGCTGGGAGGAGGGGATATGGGGCCTGCGCCCGCCGCAGACGGCTCACGTGACCGGCCTGGCCGTTCCAATTCCCAGCGATCCGACGGAGGACGATCCGTGGATGCTGTAAGCCGATCGGGCAAGATCGCGGCGCCCCTGGGCTCACGTCGGGGACGGATGGTGGATCTGGGCGGCCTGGTCGAGCAGGCGATGGAGTCCATCGAGGCGTGGATGGCCGACCATCCGGGGGCATGGGTGGCCCTCTCCGGGGGCAAGGACTCCACCGTGGTGGCCCACCTGGTCCGCCGAGTGGATCCATCCACGCCCCTGGTGTTCTACGACAGCGGGGCGGAGTTTCCCCAGACACTCAGGTGGATGGAGCGGGCGCAGGAGGAATGGGGCGGGATCGTAAGGATTCCGGCCGTCCCCGACGCCGTCTCCCTCTTCGAGCAGGAGGGGTTCCTCACCGGCCGGCCCACCGGTGGCAAGCAGAGGTCGTCCAGGTCGCTGCACCGGGTGCTGATCGAGGAGCCGGAGGCCTGCGCCCGCCGGATGCTGGGCTGCAACTGGAACCTCCTGGGGCTGCGGGCCGACGAGTCGCCCGGACGGTCCCTGGCGCTAGCCCGTGGGCGGGGGGAGACGGTGCGCCATGACAGGGGCGGGGAGTTCATATCCGGCTCGTTCTCACCGATCTGGAGGTGGCGCGCGGCCCATGTCCACACCTATCTCACGCGTAATCGGGTGCCCGTGTCCAGTCTGTACCGGGACCTGGAGCGCCTGGGGGTGGGGTGGGAGCACTCGAGGGTTTCGCTGATGCTCGATGGCAATTGCCTGCGTCGGGGCAGGTGGGCCCTGACCTACCGTCTGGCCCCCAACCAGGCCCGCGCAATCGAGGAGCGCCTGCCGCTGCTCAGGTCCCTGCGCTGATCGGGAGGAGGACGGGCGCGGCCGAGGGGGGCGACGTCGCCGGCGTCAGATGACGTAGGCGGTCGCTCCGGGAGCCCAGAGGGCGAAAGCCTCGTGGGCCAGGAGCCACATGGAGTAGCTCACCAGTGCGATGTTCAGTACGTGCTCGCGCCTGGAGCCGGCCGTCCCCAGGATCGGAAGCCGGATGTAGCCGTTGGGCGGCCAGCATCGCGACACCGCTCGTGCGGCGGCCCGTGTGAACACCGCACGCGCGCGGGCCGGTCGCGTCTTCGGCGACCCGGCAGCGCCCGGGGAGGGAATCCGTCTTCCGGCCGCGACGTACACGGACGCGGGAGCCGGGCCGTGCCAGGGCTGGAGCCAGGCGACCCCCTGAGTGGTCAGGGTATCTCCAAGGCAGTGGATGAAGGTTCCTAGGGCCACGACTACGGGCAGGAGGACGAAGCGGTTGGTGTCAAGGAAAATGCCGGTGTAGACGCCCACTAGCGCCCCCGCCACCCAGGGTCCAACCCAGGTGCGCATGAGCACCGCCCCGACGTCGTTACCGGCCATCTTGGTCATGCGCAGGGCCTTGGCGGCGAAGGCGGTCAGGAGGGCCGCTGCCAGGACGACGCCGACGTCGACACCGCGACCGCGGCCGATCTGCTCGGGGCTCAGCACCCATCCCGCGCGATTGGCCAGTGCCGCGGCCCAGGCGGCCGGCAGGTGCAGGAGGGTCAAGCCGGCCGCGGCCGCGGTGGCGGCGCCGATCCCGACCAGGGAGTGGGTCAGGTGGCGGTGACCGCCGGAAGCCCGCTCGATACGGGCGGCCATCGCCTGGGTGGGGCTGGGCACGAAGGTGACCCCAAGGATCCGAACAGCGGGCACGGATCTGGCGATCGTGCCATCGTGGTGGTCGAGGTCGGGCAGCAGGGCTGCACCGGCGGTCAGGAGGGCGCCGGTGGCCACGACGGGCAAGGGCTGGGGCGCGATCCCCAGCGCCAGGGAACTGGACGAGGTCAGAGCGAGAAAACCGGCCGCCCCCATAGCGGCGTGGCCGTAGCCCATCATGTCGGAGGTCCCCTTCCTCGTGGTCCCTGGCGGACCGAGCGGATTCGACCCTATCCAAGCGCGCGCTCCCGCTAGCGCGATCCCTGCAGCGGCACCGGATAAGAGGTCTCGGGGGTGCCCTACTGTGGAGAACATGCGCACCCTCCCCCTCCTGAGTAAAACAAAGGCGGCATCCCGTCAGGTCGCGGGCACTGGAACGGATGGGGCCGAAGAGGGTAAGCGGGCGCGTCAGCGCTGGATCGCGATGACCCTCATTCCCGCGGTATGGGTGCTGTGCGCCGCTGCACTGGTTCTGGCCCCCGCCTATGTAATCGGTCGCCCCGGACTGACCGTGTGGATCGCCTCCCTGCTGGTCGTGCCCGTCTCCCACCCGATCATCCAGGTGGTGCGCTACCAGCGCGCACGCGCCAAGGGCGCCGGGGCCAAGGAGGCCAGGGCCAAGGCCCGTCCCCTCCTGCCGCCACTGATCTCCGGGCGCGCCCGGGGCTGGGCGGACGCGATCATCTACCGAGACAACCGGTGGTGGAGATACGCGCAGTGGGCCGTCACCGCACTGGCCCTTACGGCCGTCGTGCTCCTGCCCTTCTCCCCCGTGGCCCCGGGCGGGTGGCTGCGGCCCGCGGGGTCCCTGGTCCCGGTGGCCGTGTGGTGGGGCGTGATCGGGGGACGGCAGAGGTTCCTGACCCGGATGCAGCGGGGAGCCGCCGAGGGAATTCGCCGGATCGCCGCCGCCACCCTTCACTACCCACGCACCAAGGGGGCCCTGATGAGCCTGGCCACCTGGCTGAATCTGACGACCGGGTGGAAGGCGGTCAGGGTCACCGAGTGGGACACCACCAGGGACGGGACCCCGATCATCCCCAGGGTCTTCGAGGTCATGGCCCCCGGCGACCTGTCGGTAACGGACAACAAGGCGTGGACCGAGTTCGAGGCCAACCTGACCGCCAAGTACCCACGACGCTCCGGCTGGCACGTCGCCCGCAAGCCGAACGGATCCGGGGCCATCGTCAGCCCCGCCCGCTACCCGGTCTCAGCGATATGGAACGGCGATGTCGACAACGACAACCCCATGGGCTTCTACATCGGAGAGTCGATCGATCACCCCGACAGCGTCCAGCGACTGGATCTGGTCAACCCCTCCAACCACGCGCTGGTGGTCGGGGCGACCGGTGCGGGGAAGACCACCGCCATCGAGCCGATCATCGCCCAGAACATCCTCAAGACGATGCCGTGGGACCCCACCCTCCACGGCAGCGCCCACATCCTGGATCCCAAGGGGCCCCTGGCCAGCAGATGGGCGGGTCGCCCCGGAGTCCTGTGCTCCCGAGGCAACGCCGATGGGACCAATGCCGAGGGCGATGACATTAGCGGATTCGAGGTCATGGCCTCACACTGCGACCTCATCGAGGACGAGCACAGGCGCAGGCAGGAGGTCCTGGCCTCCTACAGCGACTGCTCCAACTGGTTGGAGCTGCCCGACGCGGTCAAGGCCGCCCACCGGCTCTCGCCCGTGCTCGTCGTCCTCGACGAGTTCCTCGACCACACCGGCAAGGAGACCGCTCAGGGCCGGGAGGCGGAGCAGATCAAGCGGGACAACGCAGCCCGGGCGCACATCCTGTTCATGACCAGTCTGTGGGAGCGCAAGGCCAGGAACGTCGGCATCCACGTCATCATCATCTCTCAGGAGGCCAAGATGACCGAGATCGGCTCCACCCGCGTCCGCATGGCGCCTGTACGCATCATGGCCGGGCGCCTCGACGACGTCGCCTGCAAGGGGTTCTTCAGCGTCGCCGGCAGCGAGATGCCCTACATGCCCACCACCCGCAGATCCGCCTCCCCCAGCGGCGAGGTGATCGAGCGCCCCATCCCGGGACGCTGCTACGTGCAGATGGCCACGGGACAACCCGTCAAGAGATTCCAGGCGTACTGGTTCGGAGGGAGCAGTAACACCGGCACGCTCGACAGATACCTGCCCCGCAACCGGCAGCCGGGAGCCGGTATCTTCGATGGCGACGCCGCCCGCGTGCGCATCGCAGCTATGGAGGACCTCGACAACAACGGAGTCCCCGATGCATGGGAACAGCCCGAGGACGCACTCCCCTCGACTCCCCGACCCGTTGGCAACGATGACGACACCTCCCCCGACGACTGGGCGCCCCTCCCGCACGCCGGGGATGCGCCGGCATCCCTCTCTGGATCACCCCGATGCACCTATAACGGTTGCCGGGCCGAAGGGGACTACACATGCCCGAGGAACGGTGCCCTGTACTGCCCCGATCACACTGGTCCCTCCCCCGACCCCTCCGAGCACGGACGGTTCGGTCAGGACTACCTCGACACCCACCCGCTCAACCGCGCCGGGGCCGCCGGAATCTACAGGGAGGTAGGGGCACGGGCCAGGTCCGCCGGCCTGGTTGCCTCATGGGCGCCGATTGCCGGGACCGACGGGAACCTCACCGATCAGGCGAGGATCACCGTCACCACCTCCGAGAGCAAGCTCGTGGCCATCATCCTGGCAGCCCCCGGCAGCGTTCAGGCCCGAACCGCCCTCAACAGGCAGGGCGTGCAGGGTTCGGAAGCATCCTTCAACGCCGTGTGGACCGCGATCGACACTCAGCTCGCACATAACAAAACAGCAAACTAAGTGCATACACGGTTTACACCTAAATGGTTGACTCTTTATGAGCAAAACTGGTGTAACCTGTCCCGATAAGGGAAATAAGGGGGAACAGCCCCCTCATCCACCACCCAGCGAAGGCCTCTCGCAATGCGTACCACCACGGACGATTCCAGAACCCCGACGCCCCACGGGGAACGGACGCGCATCAGCGCGAACATTCAGTCCTCTATCTACCGGGCGGCGCGCTCCGAGGCCGCCGCGGGCGGCATGAGCCTGGACGACTTCATCGTCCTCACCCTCGAGGAGGCCGCCTCCTGGGACCCGCAGACGAGGACGTCCATCTTCGCCGCCGGTATTAGCCGCGAACGCAACGAGACGGCCATCCATCAGTCGATCAGCTGGCCCCTCTCCACCCAGGAGAAGGTCGACAGGGCCCGCAGGGCCGACTGGATCGACGCGGGTCTACCCCTCTTGCGATCCCGATGGATCAACCTGTCGCTCGACGCCCACCTGGCTGGAGGGCTGGACAAGGCTCCCCGTAAGAGCATCGTCCCGCCCTACCCCCAGCCCATCCGCGAGGACATGGTGCTCAACCCGAAGCGCTACGGCATCACCCTGGACAGGTCGGGGCACGTCCCCTCCAAACCGCCCCGGGATGCGCTCACCGTGCGCATCGACCCCACCATCACCTCAGTAGCCATCCGCAAGGCGAAAGAGGCCGGAACCAGCCTGCGCGACTGGATGGAGAGAGCCATCACCGCCATGGCCGGCGACCCGACGACCGATGACCAGAAGGCCGCCACCCACAAGCTCTTGGAGTACCACGGCCTCACCCTCGCCGAGGACGGGACCATCAGCTGACCCCTTCGTCCGCAGCACGATCTACAGAGCCCGTCGACAGGGAATCACCCCGGCGCGGTCAGGAGACTCGAGGCACCCCGGAACTGTCAAGAGCCACATGATCAGTATCATCACATGATGACACCATGGTACTGTGAAATGGAAAAACTATAGTACTTCGATCTTCCGATGTCAGAGATTCTCTCTATGAAGGACGATGACATCGGTGATCGTCCCGGAAGCGGAATCGACCGGGTGGCCCCGTTGGTGCGCGGGAAACTAACAGGCGCCGGCCCGCATCATCCGGAAGGGGTCGCTGCCAGCGGGGTAGGGGGATGTGGGGACCTCATCGAGGCGCACCGGCCTCCCCGGGACGCGCGGAGCGCTCGTCCTCCCGCGATAGTCGGCCGCATCCCGCCGGAACACGTAGCGACGCCGCAACTCTTCGGGGTCATCCTCGGGGCCGTGGAGGATGACCCATCCGTTAACGGGTTCGAGACGCATCCTCATGCGCCTTCCCAGGGCGGTGTAGGTCCGTCCCAGGCCGTTGACCAGAGCGCTTTTGGCGACACCCCGGTCGTACTCGCGACGGATGGCCTCCGCCCCAATCCCGAGCAGGCCGTCACGTGTGTAGGTACCGGCAAGCGTGTCGAACAGTTCCTCCCGGCCCCCGAATCTCGAGAAACGGTCACGGTTCCCGTTGACCACGGAGTCCAGGCGACGCACGAAGTCGGCCACCGCCGGGTTCATGAGCGGCCCCCTCCGCGCAGCCCGCATGTCCATGAGAATCTGCTCGGGGTAGTCGGGCACGACCGTGTTGACGGGAAGAAGCCCGGGGCGGGCACCAGGGTCGGCCAGGCGCCCTTGAATACTCGCGTAGTCCTCGCCGACGATCCGAGCCAGCGCAGTGACCGGCCACCGGTGGTCCACCAGCGCGGCCAGGGTGGCGGCGTAGAACGTAGATCCCGTGGAGCCCCGTTCACGATCCCTCATCACCAGCAGCTCGGGCACGAGATCCCCCAGGGCCTCACGCTCACGGGCATGCGCGTCCACAAGTGCAGCAGGCGTAGAGATAGCTGTGACAGACCTCTCGGCGCTCATAGTCAGAACCTTACAGGCGCAGAGACCCGACCAGCCGACGGACGTCGGGGCGACGGGCCCTAACCGGCTCCCACTGACCAATTAGCCCCGGAATCCGTCGGACGATACCGCCTCGGCATCATGACAGGGGGTCAGCTGTAACGGGGTCCCAGTCCCAGGAGGATCGGCTCAGATCCGCCGTTCTTGTCCCGTACCGCGGCCTTGCCGGGGAATACCCGCTCGATGGCGGAAACGACAACCGGCCTGTACATCTTCGGTGTTTTGGAGACCAGATTGGACAGGGCGTACTGGTGGCCGAAGCTCGCCGCCGCATCACGGTAGGACAATAAGGAGCGCAACTGCGGGGACCAGCCGATCTCCCCTGAGCGGCGCCGCTGGTCAAGATCCTGGGCGACTCGAATGATCGAGGCGTCTACGCCCAGACCGGCGGCCAGATCCCAGTCGGTGGTTACCTCGACGTTGTGATCGAAGCGGTCCAGAAGAGCGTCGCTCATAGATGCCCCGGGGACGTCCGGATTGTAGGAGGCCACCACGTTCCATCCCGTGGGGACCGGGATCTTCCCTAGCGATGGGTTGGAGGGGACCTCGACGTAGGAGCGCCCGTCCATTGCCGGATAGACCACGGAGAGCACACGGGGGTCAGCCAGTGCGATCTCCTCGATGATGAAGGGGACCCCTCTCTCCAGGGACCGCAGGAAAGGTCCGTTGGCCCACAGGAAGGTCATCGGGTTGGAGGGATCCTGGATGTAGCCGCCGACGATGTCGGCCTCGGTGGTGTCTGCCGTACACACGAGCATCTCGAAGCCGTCGGGAAAGGACGCGTCCGACAAGGCCGATTTCCCAGTCCCGGGAGGCCCGAAGAACAGAATGTGCTGACGCTCCTGGCGACAGTGACGCATCCAGGCCACGTCCTCGTAGTTACCGATACGACGAGGGAAATAGGTCTCCCCGTTAGGGCGCTTCTGCGGCCCGCACTCGGAGAGCACGACTGATCCCTGGTCGTGGAACACCGGAGTGTCGTCGCCCCAAATCTCCGTGTCGGGAACAGCCGGAACCGGCCCTGGAGCAGGAGTCTGCATCCCCTGGAACGCAGGATTCCCCTGGAACGCAGGATTGTTCTGAAATGCGGGATTCCCCTGGAAGGCAGGATTGTTCTGGAACGCGGGATTCCCCTGGAACGCAGGAGCGGGAGCCCCCGCATTCTGGGCACCGGAAGCCCGCCCTCCCCTCGCCCAGGACGGCAAGCCGCCGAATCCGTTCGCCACGATCCGCTCCAATCCACCCCCGTATGAGGAACAAGAGGTTAAGGGGGCTTCGACAACAGGTCCGCAACCACCCTAGGGCACCCGCACCGGCACCACCATGCGGGAACGACCGAGCCCACGTCCTAAGGAGAGCATGGAGGCGCCGAAGGCGCGCCCCCGAAGTACCTTGGCCGTATCAGCCCCGCGACGATCCCCGGCCCGACGAGGAGCCCCCGATAAGCGCGGAGACGATCAAGCCCGTACCAGCTCCAACAGCAGCAGCGACCACCGGCCCCCACAGCGGTCCGTCCGCCAGATAAACGGAGGCAGCGCAGGCTCCCAGCATGATCGCAACCGAAGCGGCCTTGTACCCAAGCGAGGGACCATCGACACTCGCCGCCGCAGCCAGGGCCGCCACTATCAGCAGGATCCAGGCCATAACAACCACCCGTATTCAAAGGGTGCAACAGATGACGACTCCATAGAATCATGATGTCATGGATGTGGTTCTGTTCGCCCAGTAGGACGATGAGATCGTCTCCAACACGCTGGTACCGGACCCCGCGGAGCAACGATTGTCGCCGAGACGGCGCCACCCCTGACGCAACCACGACCACCACAGACGCCTCC
The DNA here is from genome assembly GCF_006546835.1 of Actinomyces johnsonii. Lineage (GTDB taxonomy): Bacteria > Actinomycetota > Actinomycetes > Actinomycetales > Actinomycetaceae > Actinomyces > Actinomyces johnsonii. Next base: position 13,170 of record NZ_VICB01000031.1, read on the forward strand.
GTCAGACCCTTGATGTCCCTTGACCTGGATGCACGGGCCGTCCCGGTGGAGCTCCTGAGCGAAAGGATCTAGGTACCTCTTGTAGAAGAGTCCGCAGGGCACACCGAGCGTTACCGATCCGGAATGACGTGTCGGTAGATAGTGGCTCGGGAGACCCCAAGGGCCTTGGCCATCTGGGTGACCGTAGCCCCACTGGAGAGCATCGCAGTGGCCGCGGCATCCTTCTCCGGGGTCCACACGGTAGGGCGACCGATAGGAGCGCCTCTGGCCCTAGCAGCCTCAAGACCGGCGATAGTGCGCTCAGTGATGAGCTCGCGCTCGAACTCGGCCAAGGAAGCGAAGATAGCGAAAGTCAGACGCCCCGCCGCAGTCGTCGTATCAATGGCCTCATGCAGACTGCGCAGGAAAACGCCCCGAGCGGCGAGGTCGTCGACCGTCGACACCAGATGGGAAAGAGAACGACCAAGACGATCAAGACGCCACACAACAAGAGTGTCGCCTTCTCCGAGGGCGTCGAGAGCCAGGTCGAGACCAGGCCGAGCCGAGACAGCCCCGGACGCCACATCGGTAAGAATCTTGGTGCAACCGGCACTCTTCAGAGCATCGATCTGCATCGCGAGCTGCTGCTCTCGCGTACTGACGCGGGCGTATCCGATGATGACCACGCTCCCATGATGCACGGGCACGGCTCCTCACAACGGACGTGGAGAGTATTTTGAACACGGCTTTTGAACACACAGCAGTCGGCGTGTCACCGACCAGGAACAACACGTCCTAAACCGGTCGTTTATGCAACACCACCCCGAACCGGCGAACAGAGCGCACGCCCCGAAGAGCTCCCTCATCCACCCACGGGCCAGAAGACCTGCCCACCGGCAGCCTCAACCTGCGCCAGCCAGGAAGACTCCTCCTCCCACCCCAGCTCCCCAGGCATCACTCTGGGCACACCCCAGGCATCCCGAGTACCGTCCAACCAAGGTGTTCCCGTAACATCCAAAACTCTCTCGATATAAGCATCCCACCCCGCGGGCGAGACAATCGCCATCCCCCTCCCCCACGGCCCGGGAACCCCCGAAATACGCGCCCACGAACAGTACTGGCACAACCCGTCTGACCCGTGCCTGGGTGCCCTTCGAGGACAGCGCCCCAACGGGTGCGCATCCACCCACTGCCCCGTCCTGGGCTGGCCGAACGCAGGCGCATACCCCGCCCCAACCGACTTCCCCTTCGCAGCGGCAGCAGTCGTCACCCCCACCTGCACCGCACGAGCACCACGACGCCCCAAACGGGGCAGAACCCCGAACACGAACCACCCGACCCCCACCATGAAGCCGCCCCACACCACGATCCAGAACAGGACCGCGGCAGTGAGCCCGAGATCAATCCCACGACGATGAGAAGCCACCGCACCCAGCGTCGCGACAACATCCAACACACCACTTCTCATCTCGATAGAACCCCGCGGCGTCGACAATCAACACAACAAACCAACACAGAATAACCTCACCACACCAACACGGCAAATATGAAAAAGAGCAGGAAGAAGAGTGGGAGGGGAGGGGCTCGGCTGGACGGGTTAGACAGAACCGATCAACCACCGAAAACGGGATTGGTAGGGGTGGAACCTCTGCCAACCCCGTCAATCCGTCACGCAGCCGAGACACTGCAGAGAAACAGAGCCCAGGTGATACACACAAATGGCCACAGCCACCCAGCTAATCGGCAAATCATTCCGAAGACGACGCAAATCACCTATCCCACATACACTTCCAATTCCAACAGAGTAACACCGCCACAACAGTAACAAAAAATCGCCAAGAAACCAACACTCCCTAATGCACAGTAAAATCCCATAAAACACGATCACACTCCATGAAACTCCACAAAAAAGATTCCCACAAACCCCAACACACCCTATGCGAGCACATTGCTCACCCACCAGCGCCCACAAAAGAGGTATAAACAACCCCTAACACCCGCATTAAGAACCAACGCAAATTAACCGGACCATCACTGACAAGTCCTTTTAATTGAAATAAACCGGGCGCGAGGCAGATCGCCGTCGCGAACGGGACGATCACCTGATCCCAGCGCGCACGAACTGAAGGTCGAAGCGAGATCCTGGATCCGAGGGAGCGCCGGTCGGAGTGACCGCACCAGGAAGAATCGAACACCGGACTCAACAGCGAGGCCCGCCGACCGGCAGAAGTGGGAGAAGGGGCGGACGCAAACAGGAACCCATGGGAAACTGCGCCGCTGGTACGGGCCGTCAGACCCTCTCCTTTCCAGCAGCACCAACAGATGGCCGCACACTTAGGCGAACCTTACCCACCCATGAGGCACCGGCGTAGGCCCCGGCATGGCCCCTGGCGTAGAACCTGGCGCAAGGGCGCGCACGTCCCGCCGTATGCACCCCGCATGCCGCACAGCGCCCCCTCGTCGCGGTACGGCCACTACGATCTCGACAGGTGCAGCCCTCCGAAGGCGCACCGGGACGCACAGGCCGCACCCCAGGGCAGGACGACGGAGAAACGCAGTTGGACACACCCGGAATGATGACGACCGTCGGCGGCCGACGCCGAGGAATGACGATCACGCACCGCGACCACCGGCATCTCGAGTGGATCGCCCGCTGGTACTCACTCACCGATGAGCACCTCGGACGAATGGACAAGGGATGGGCCGCATGGGCCGTCATGATGTCCAACGACAGGCTTCCCAAGGGAGCCCCCCTCAATCCCATGCCCGACGGCTCGAAAGGACAAAAAGCCTCGACATACCTGTCGAACCTGAGAACCCGGATGTCGCGTCTTTCCAAGGTCGAGATCCCCGGATTCAAAGAAGGACTCGTCACCCGTCTCAGATCCTGGGAACCAGGACGTGTCACCACCGGGTGGTGGCTGACGAGGACCGGTAAGGAGTACATGCACGCCCCTTACAGCATCGCCACAGAGCCATCGGTTCTTAAGGCCGGGCACGTATGGGACTCCGCAGACATCGGGTTCCAGATCGAGTCGTTATTCGGGCTCACCATTCTCTCGGAAAGAGAGACCACATCAGGACAGACATTCCGCGACGGCCTTACCCAGGAGGTCCCCACATCCCTATTCAAGGCCAAGCGCACCGGACAGGAGCGAGACGGGCTGCCCCGATCGAAGCGCCCGGACCTGGCCATATTGCATACCAGCTCCTCCGGCCGCGTATCCTTCACCGCCATCGAGGTGGAACGAGTCATGTCGCGACCGATACGCGACTACAGGGAGAAGCTGCTGACCTACACCGAGGACCCACACGTTGACGCCATCTGGTATCTGTGCGATCGCGCACCGATCCGGAACCGGGTGCGTCAGGCCTACACCGACCTTCTCAAAGCCGGGGAGATAGCAGACACCTCGACGACGCCCACGCTCGTGGAGACGGTCCAGCACTGGGGAGAGCCTCCGCCGCGGGAACAGCAAGACGGCTATCTGAGACGAACCACCTCATGGGTGGGGCTTCCCGGCATCGGCCTGGACGGTTCCCCCCTGCTCAACAGCAAAGGCGAGCCCTCGGCCGTGGGAAAGAGAATGCTCGGCGCTCTGCGCATGGAGCAGACCATGCAGAGCGCATCGACACCCTCCAACGGAAGGGCCCACTGATGCTCAACGCCTACCCGTACCGGAGAGTGGAACGATTCGCGATCCGGGAGATGACGACAAGACCATTCACATCCTGGAAGTCGATCACACCGATGATCCTGGTCCTGTTCGTCCTGTGTCCTCCGGGCGCGGCCATCGCAGCGGGCCTGCCCCTGATATTCCTACGAAACAACGACACCTGGAAACGGCGCCCCCTGATCGCGCTCGTCATCGGAATCCTGCTATGGGCGGCCTCGGCGGCAGTGGGAGTCATCCCCTTCGGATCGATGTTCGTCGCACTCGGACACGCCCTGCGCGGAACCCCGAACTGGCCCCTGGCCCTATTCATCTGGCTGATCGGATCAACCTGGTACTCCGCCCCCGGTCTGGTCATCGGCGGACTGCTCGCACTCGGACGCGGCGCAGGCATCGACCTGTCCCAGGAGAAGTTCCTCCAAGCGCCCAGAACAGGGTTGCGCTCCCTCGAACGATCCAAGCAGGCCGCCCGCGACGAGCTCGCGACCGCCGACATCCAGGACGCCACGGAATAGGAAAGGAGCAGAAACCAGCATGAAACCGAAGATGTTCACAAGACGCGCTGGTACGCCCCCATCCGGCCTCTACGTCAGATTCGGCTACGTCGAAGGGCACTCTCTGCCGTGGGAGGGGTATCGCGCCGGCCAAATCGTGGAGCGCCCCGCCGATGAGCTCGGCCATGGAGTCATCGTTGGAGCCACCGGCTCCGGCAAGACCGTGGCCTCCTACCCGGTCATCTACTACCCCGTCGTCGGAGGCGGATGGGGAAGCATCGTCGTCGATTTCAAGGCCTCGGCCAAGACCCGCGAAGCGGTCAGGGCCGCCGCCCTCGCGGCGGGAAAGCCATTCATCGCCCTTCAGGTCGGCACCCCGGTGCCCGGGGAGGAACCCGCCTTCTACGAACCGTTCAACTGGGCCGGAACCCCCGAGGAGAAGGCATCCATGCTGCTGTCGTGCTTCGACATGACAACCGAAGGCGCAGCCTCCTACTACACCAGCGTCGCACAGGGATGGCTGCGCTTCTGCTTTCGCCTCCTGGAACACACCGGTCTCAGCAACGGCGAGTCCACCATGGACTTCCTCCTGCGCATGTGCAGCACCGCCGAAGCCAAATCAGCCATCAAGAAGGTCTCCCGTACCAACGCCCCCGCGGCCGACCACCTCACCCGGGCCATCGGACACACGATCACGGACAAGGACCTCGCCGGTCTGAAGTCCCAGCTCCAGAACATCGCGGACCCGCTGGCCCCCAACCTCAGCACAACCAGCCACCACCCCGGACGAACCGTCTTCGACCCCACCCAGATCAGCGCCTCGGGCGCGATCGGATACGTGTCCATCTCCGCGGCCAACGAATCCGTCGTCAAGGGAGTAGGCACGCTCATCCTCCAGCACCTCACCTCCGTCATGCAGGTACGCATGCGAGGAACGACCGGAGGAGAACCCATGGTCATACTCATCGACGAGGCCTCCGCCCTGGGAGACAAAGCGGTCGTCGTCGAGACCCTCCTGAAACAGGCCCGAGAGGCCCGCATGTGGGTATGGCTCGCTACCCAACAGCTATCGGCCTGGCCCCAGAGCGTCCAAACCGCGATCCTGGGGAACGCCTCCACCATCATCGCCCTGCGCAGCGACGACATCGCCTCCGCCGAGCAGCTCTCCGCCAATTCCGGATTCGGTCTCATCGAGGTCGAAAAACGCCAGGGAGAGGCATCGGCAGCCGTCGGAGGGGAGAAGCAGACGATCGGACGGAGCAAGCAGCGCACCGTCGAACCCGGGCACCCCCTCGTCGACCCCGGAGAGTTCCAGAACCTCCCCAACCACCAGGCCTACATCTGGTTCCGATCCATCCCCAATCTGGAAGTCGACCCCAATCACAGAGTCCCCGCCACACCAAGGCAGTGGACCGACCATCCACGACTGCGCAAAGGCTGGGAGAAATACTTCAACTACGACATTCCCATCGTCGCCATCGTCCCACCCTCGGTGATGCTCGAGGCCGCCAACACGGCACAGGAGAACCATCTGACGAACGCCACACCCAATAACGCCGCCGTCACAAACGCCGTCTGGACACCACTGCCCACCGCACCGGCACCCGCCACGAACCCCGCATCAGAGCAACCTGCGCCACCCGAGCCGCCCGACCGTCCGGCACCGCCCGAGCAGTGGGATTACGACGGCTTCGCCTCCCTGGATCCCTCGTACGATCACCCCGGCCAGGAGGAGGACGGCACCTCCTACACCCCGGCTCCCAGGTTCTCCACCTCCAGGCGCGCCGGCAGTCCGCCGCCAGTCCCACCGCGCCCTAAGGCCACCGCTGCTACCACCGCCACTGCCGCCGGCAATGAACCGGTCCAGGATGGATCCAGCAGACCCGTCCAGCAGAACCACCCACCGGCCTCACCGTGGGCGCCAGTCGTCGACGACGACTGAGCACGCCCAAGAACCGCGGCAGTGGTCAGGAGACGACCGCAAGACGAGAAAAGGGAAGCCATGACCCAGCCCCCCGCAAGCACGCCCCCGCACGGAGGACCCGACCCCTCGCAGATCGACCCCGCAGCACTCGCCGCGGCCATGGCATACCTCCAGCAGCAGGGCGCGCCCCAGCAGCAGCCCATGCCCCAGCAACCCGCCCCCGGGAAGAAGGAGAAGAAGACCGGATTCTTCCGCAAGAAGAAGCAGGAGCCCGCCCAAGAAATCCGGAACACGAGAGAGGAGGACGGCGAGAAGGACGGACAGGAGAACGGTCTGGCAGGCGCGATCAAGCGCTTCTTCACCCCCGCCTCGAAGAACAAGGATGGCAAGGACGGCAAATCGTCCCTGTCCTCCACGCTACGACGCGCCCAGATCTACGGCGGCAGGCGTAAGTACGCGGTCTTCCTCCTCGCGCTGGTTGCGGCCACGACGGCTTTCTCCATGCTGTCCCTGATCATCGCATCCCAATCGGTCACGAAGAACGACGTATCCGCAGAGGTCGCCAATCAGCTCGAGAAACAGGGAGCCGGGTTCCCCTCGGGACAGGCGGTCCAGTGGGCCGGACAGGTCGTCCGCGTCATGGGAACCTACGACGAGGCCTCACGCGACGACTACGCCAACCAGGTCAGCCAGTTCCTTTCCTCCGGGATGGACGAAATGGCGGGATGGAACGGCAAAGGGCACCAGCAGGTGGCGTTCGTCTCCGTCAACCCCCAGCCCCGCATCATCGACGGCTCTCACGCCGTCGTCACGGCCGCCTACCAGACCTCCGAGGGGAAATGGGGATGCATGGCCGTGCCCACCTTCGCCTACAAACCCAGCACATACGGCACCGACACCACATGGGCCTTCACGCTGTCCGCCCTCCCCACGCCGACGGCCTGCGCAGCGCGCACGGGCCTGCCCAAGCTCCCATCGGTCAAGTCCGACGCCAAGGAGGACGACGACACCGCCAACACCCTTGCAGCCGATTTCTACCCCTCATTCTTCGCAGCCTGGGCCGCCTCCGAAGACGCCACCCTCGCCCAATACACGGTCGACGGGTTCACCACGGTCGGCCTGGGGGGAGCCATGGAGTCCACCCCACCCCCCACCATCGGCGACGTCAAGCTCCTGGTCGATAACAAGGGGAAGGCGGACACCGCCCTGGCCACCGTCGAAGTCACCTGGACGGTGACCGGATCCACGTCAACACGAACAGTCACCTACGAGATGCAAATGAAGCACGTGGGAACGAAGTGGCTGGTCGCTTCCGAACCAGTGCCCGCCTACCAGTCCGTATCCGGATCCACCGCCCAGATCCCGGCACCGGAGGCATCGGACTCCCCCGTCCCCTACGGCAATGAGCAACCGACGCCGCAAACCCCCAACGAAGGCGCGACAACCGGCAGCGGCGACCAGACGACCGCCCCCACGGACAGCGGCACGAGCGCCGAGGGATAGACCCCGCGGCAGCCCCGGAAGCGGTCCAGCCGAGGTCGGGGGGCGCCTCAGCCCTGTAGAGCCCCGCAGGACTCAGGAGCGCCCCCGACCGACCCGGTCCAGGAACACCCTCACACCGCTCCCCCACACCACGCGCAGAGCCTCCTGGAACGACACCAGCCAGGCATCCACCTCAACCCCGCGCTCGGCGCAGGCCAGAGCCACCTCCAGCGTCATGGGCACATGAACCTCCGGGATGACGACTCCGGTAGAGGGAAGGTCCTGGAGGATGAAGAACCACTCGGGGAGCCGGTCCCTCTCGGAGTCCCTCATGCTGCCCACACGCGCCCCCACATCGCAGACGGACAGGATCTCACCGGTCAGCTCCATGAAGCCATCAGGGCCCAGTCCCAGCCTCTCGGCCCCGGCGCGCGCGGCGGGGGGCGTCAGAGTCAGTACCCATCCAGAACTCATACCAAGCAGAATAAGCCGAAACAGCTGACAACCAGATGCCGCACCCGCTCACCGAAGGCCCCACCATGCCCAACCGGCAACCAGCCATTCCCGAGCCTCCACCCGAAGGCGGCGATTCCACCGACAACGACTGGTCGGATCCCCCCGTTATAGACCTCTCCGAGCACGGACTCCCCGACGACGAGGCGGGGCTGGTGCAGGTGGGAACGCGCCTGTCCCGAGGGGTGCCGTTCATGTCGGGCAGGCAGGACATCCCCTTGATTCTTCACAAAGAGGATCGCAAAGGCGCCTGGTGCTGGCTGGATCGCCCCCTGGTGACCCTGAGCCGACTCGCTCCAATCGACTCCGCCGACTCCCGTGGCGAAGCACCCAACCTCCCAGGACGCGCCACCAAGAAGAGTCACGCCGAGGGCCATGTCGAAGACCAGATCGAAGATCTGACGGCCCGGGGAATGCACGTCTGCCTGCCCTCTCTCCTACAGGAGGTCGATCCCTGGAAGGTCAATCCCCTCAATCCGGAGGGGCGCCTGGCCTATCCCGCCGTACCCGGAGCCCTGGCCCACGTCAGCGCTCACTTGCGCCACACCCGCATCGACACTGCTCTACTGGATGCTCAGGCATGGCCCGTTATCGCCGCGGCGACCATGTTGGAGGAAATCCGCTGCGAGGCCGCCTACCTGACCCACAGGCCCTGGGATGCGCCTTACCTGAGCGCCGCGTCACTGCTGAGCTCCCTGCCCGAGAGCACCGATCCGCAATGGAGGGCCGCGCACCTGGCCCTGACCATCCTGGGTCGCGCACCCACAGGGACCTTCAAGGCGCACAAGGTCGAAACAGTGCGAGCCATGGTGAACTCCGCCCTGACACCCCAGCAGCTCGACCACCTCGAAACGATATGGACCCGGGCACTGCGCCTACCCGACGGGGACACTAGAGGACTGATCGCCCTGGCCACCACATGGGCTAAAGCGGTCCCCACAGCAAACGAGCATCTGATCCTCACCGACCCCTGCGCCGAGCGCACCCATCACCTCATCCCTCCACAGCCTCCCCTCCGGCAGGGAGGCGCGGGCCTGGAGGGGCAGCAGACGGGCGCGCTCGGCGGCGGAGGACAGCTGACGGGGGACTGGGAGGACTGGATCGACTTCTCCGCATCAGAAGGCGGAGCGCAATATGACCAACACGTTGGGGGAATGGATCTGGTCACCAGGATCTCAGGAGGGGAAATGGGGGGAACCAGCCCCTCGGGCCGTGAACGCCCCGATCGCTCCGGCATCCCGTTCTCCTCCTTCTTTCCGTCGACTAGAACCTTCAACAGAAGTGAAGACTACGCTCGGAAACAGTTCTACCTGGAACAGCAAAAACAGCTCCTAAAATCAAGTTTCGAAAGACTCAGAGGAACATATGACCCCAAATCACAAACACATGCTATGAAATACGATATTTCAGGCGCACACAAAATTAAAAGCTACAAAAAACAAATACACCTACACGGATGCAAGCCGACGCCAAATCCGCTAGATCTTCGAGTAGAATGGGATGACCCCGAGGCTGCTCCTTACAAGAAAATATTTGACCGAGGAGCCAGCGGACCTAAAAAATACATCGATTGGAATTGGGGCAACTACCCCTTAATGGGAGAAACTCCGGAGGAGTGCAAAAATTCCGAGAAGGCACTAGACCTCGCATATCCGGGAATTCGTCGAGAGGTTTTCCGTCGAGACGATGAGGGGAACTTCGCACACTCATTAGCTATCGATTCACGCAACCCAACCCCGGGCGAGGAGCGCATGCGCCACGATCTCGAGGCGAGCCTGCAGAGAATCGTATTCCAGGAGCGAGACAAGACCAAGACATCCTTCGATAGACCCCCGGGACGCATGTCGGGTCGCGACATGATGCAGCGCCAGGCCCAGATCCATCTGGGGAGGGCACCTACCGCCAGGCCCTGGCAGCGTCAGGTCCGCACTCGTGTCCCCACCCCCACCATCAGCGCCCTCATCCTCGCGGCCACGGACCCGGGCATGTCAAGGCCTACGGCGGCGATCATTTGGGCGCTCTCCCACGCGATCCACGCCGCCGGCGGGCGCAGCGCGGCATTCACTACTGGAATCATTCCAGGCCCAATCACTCTTACCGAAGAAACGCCGCCGCAAAAAGTTCCCGAATTCCCTGACTGGATCACTATGAAAGGAAGGGTCGAAGTAGGAATACGGATAGGGGTAGAACACCTCAACCTCAATAACTCCCACGGCACCAAAATACTATTTATCATCAACGAGGAAACAAGCGAAAGCAGCCATAAATGGATGACATACAAGTACATGACTCAGCTTATTGAGCAAGGAGTAAGGATCATACTCCTCACCTTCAGACCCCCCATAATTATTGGGGAGTATTTAATTTACCCGTCGCCATACCTCCCCAAGGAGGTCACCGTCATCAACATCGATACACAGAAAGATGTGGCGAAGCTCCTCGTAGATGCCATAGAGGGCGTCCCCACGCCGGATCCGATGCGCGGGCCCATCGGCCATTACACGGGCGGCAGCCTGATCCCTGCAGAGTGGGTGTGGCTACGCCCCCGGTGAGGCGCGGCGTGAATATTTCAGGGCAGGACTGAGCACCCGGCGCTCATCGCCTTGATCTGCACCGCTCCCTTGAGCCAGGCGACGAACTGGTCCTTCATGTGCCATCCCAGCTGGTGGTCGAGCCACCCCAGGAGGGCGAGGATCCCCACGACGGCAACCGCCGCGTAGAACAGGTAGAGGATGAGGTTGTCCCACATGTCATCGCTCTCCCGCCGATAGGAGTACTCGGACATGACGCGGTCGACCTTGGCCTCGTCGTCGTCGCCGAACATCGGTCAGTCGCCTCCTGGTCAGCAGATCGCTCTTATGGTTTCAGCGTAGGCGCTGACCGACCGGTGGATGCCCCGCAGGCGGGAAAGGAGGGTTTGCATCTCCGTGGCTCCGAAAGGTCGGGGATCAATCCTCGGGGCCCATGAGGTACTCGCATTCACGGGTCCACACCATCCGTGTCCTCCACCACCAGGCACTGCCCGCGGCGGTGACCAGCACGAACGCACCAATTCCCCAGCTCCTGGTGGCGGCAGCCGGGAAGATGGTGGACAGTGTCGCGACGACTGCGGTGATGGCGACCGTTTTGGCAGTGACACTCCAGGCCCGGGTCAGACCCTCGGTCAGGACTGTCCTGGCCTCGAGATCCTCGGTGACGGCGAGACGGCGAGTGACTGCGCGACGGTAGGCACGGGTCAGCGCCAGGGTGGGGGCGGCTATGACGACGAGGACGATGAGGGTGACGATGGTGGGACCCCAGGGATTGGAGAAGAGAAGAAGATCGTGCACGCGTTCCTCCTGGAGGTACCGAGGCCGGACGGAATGCTTCAAAGCGGAGTGGGACGCAGCAGGAGGCGGCGATACCGGACAATGGCCCTCTCCGCACCCTCTTTGATCACAAATGATCAGCTACTTGGGATCAAAAAGGGTGCGTCACCAGCCGAATCAGATCCCCGTCCTGGTGGTGTGGCGCTTACGGCTGGCCACACCGGCGGCCACAGCGGCACCCGTACCGCCAAGAGCCAGCGGGGTGATGATCCACGGCCACAGTCCCCAGCCCTCGCCATCGTCGGCCTCTTTGTGCCCACCGGAAGCCCGGGCGTCATCCTGATCGCTAGTCACCGGAGTCTTACTGGGAGTCGGTGAGCTCGATGCCGACGGCGACTTGCGAGGGCCGGCCGTCGTCGACGGCCGCGGGGTAGCGCTCGGAGACGCGGGGCGAGGCGTTGTGGGGTCGGGATCCTGCTCCGGTGCGGAGGGCCTGTTCACCGTTCCCAGGGCGAGCGGGTTCGGAGACGCGGGCGCCGAACCTCTGGATCTCTCCGAAGCGCCCCCGGGATTGGAGCGCTGCGCCGGAGAACCCCCGGTATTCAGGGCGGCCGAGGGATCTGCGCCTCTGCTGGGGAACTGAGGAACCGGCAACTGCGGCACCGGGTTGGTCGCATTGACATCCGCGGGAGAACCACCGGGCTGCGGATTGGGAGTCTGTCTCGCCCCATCACCGTTTCCCGGCGTGGGGGTCGCCTGCCCTCCCGGAACGACCTGGGGATGGTCCTGCCCCTGCTCAGGCTGTCCCGGACGATCAGGCTGCTCAGGCTGTCCCGGAC
>NZ_VICB01000032.1 GCF_006546835.1 Actinomyces johnsonii
TGGTCTGGTTTTCTGGGCTTTGTACTGACTGTTGCTCTGGCTGTTTGGTTGGGGTTTTGTTGGTTTTGTTTGGAGAGTTTGATCCTGGCTCAGGACGAACGCTGGCGGCGTGCTTAACACATGCAAGTCGAACGGTGAAGCGCTTGCCTTTTTGGTGGGTGTGGATGAGTGGCGAACGGGTGAGTAACACGTGAGTAACCTGCCCTCTTCTTCTGGATAACCTCATGAAAGTGGGGCTAATACGGGGTATTCCGGGTCTGTCGCATGGCGGGTTTGGGAAAGATTGCGCCTTTGGGTGTTTTCGGTGGGGGATGGGCTCGCGGCCTATCAGCTTGTTGGTGGGGTGATGGCCTACCAAGGCGGTGACGGGTAGCCGGCCTGAGAGGGTGGACGGCCACACTGGGACTGAGACACGGCCCAGACTCCTGCGGGAGGCAGCAGTGGGGAATATTGCACAATGGGCGCAAGCCTGATGCAGCGACGCCGCGTGAGGGATGGAGGCCTTCGGGTTGTGAACCTCTTTCGCCAGTGAAGCAGGCCTGCTCCTGTGTGGGTGGGTTGACGGTAGCTGGATAAGAAGCGCCGGCTAACTACGTGCCAGCAGCCGCGGTAATACGTAGGGCGCGAGCGTTGTCCGGAATTATTGGGCGTAAAGAGCTCGTAGGCGGCTGGTCGCGTCTGTCGTGAAATCCTCTGGCTTAACTGGGGGCTTGCGGTGGGTACGGGCCGGCTTGAGTGCGGTAGGGGAGGCTGGAACTCCTGGTGTAGCGGTGGAATGCGCAGATATCAGGAAGAACACCGGTGGCGAAGGCGGGTCTCTGGGCCGTTACTGACGCTGAGGAGCGAAAGCGTGGGGAGCGAACAGGATTAGATACCCTGGTAGTCCACGCCGTAAACGTTGGGCACTAGGTGTGGGGGGCCTTTTCCGGGTTCTTCCGCGCCGTAGCTAACGCATTAAGTGCCCCGCCTGGGGAGTACGGCCGCAAGGCTAAAACTCAAAGGAATTGACGGGGGCCCGCACAAGCGGCGGAGCATGCGGATTAATTCGATGCAACGCGAAGAACCTTACCAAGGCTTGACATGTGCCGGTCGGCTCCGGAGACGGGGTTTCCTTCCTTTGTGGGGGCCGGTTCACAGGTGGTGCATGGTTGTCGTCAGCTCGTGTCGTGAGATGTTGGGTTAAGTCCCGCAACGAGCGCAACCCCTGTCCCGTGTTGCCAGCACGTTGTGGTGGGGACTCGCGGGAGACTGCCGGGGTCAACTCGGAGGAGGGTGGGGATGACGTCAAATCATCATGCCCCTTATGTCTTGGGCTTCACGCATGCTACAATGGCCGGTACAGAGGGCTGCGATGCCGTGAGGTGGAGCGAATCCCTTAAAGCCGGTCTCAGTTCGGATCGGTGTCTGCAACTCGACACCGTGAAGTTGGAGTCGCTAGTAATCGCAGATCAGCAACGCTGCGGTGAATACGTTCTCGGGCCTTGTACACACCGCCCGTCACGTCATGAAAGTCGGCAACACCCGAAGCCCGTGGCCTTATGGGGAGCGGTCGAAGGTGGGGCTGGTGATTGGGACGAAGTCGTAACAAGGTAGCCGTACCGGAAGGTGCGGCTGGATCACCTCCTTTCTAAGGATAGGTATTGTGTGGGGGTGGCTTCCTGGTTGTGGTTGTCTGGGCTGTTGATGGGCCTGGGCCGACTGGGGGGCTGCTCCTGCGGAGGCGGTGGCTGGTTGTCCTGCGCGGTTGTGCGGGGTGGCTGGTTGCCGCGTGTTGTTTGGTGTAGGAAACACGCCCGCTGTGGTGGTGGGCCGTTGCGGCTGTTGTGGTCGTGGTGGTCTGCTGGTGGTGGGTGTCCCTTGCGTGTTTTGTGTGTGGGGGTGGCATGCTGTCGGGGTTCTGGGGTAGTGCGCCCTGGTTGCCTGGCCTGTGGTTCTGCTTCGCTGTTGTGGGGTGGGGTTGTGGGTGTGGGTGGGTTGGTTGTGAACTGTATAGTGGACGCGAGCATTATTACTGTATTGTTTCTGTGATTGTGGCATGCGGGCTTTGTTGTCTGTGTGTTTTGTCGTGTTTGTTGTTTGTTTTTTTGAGCGTTCGGTGGATGCCTTGGCATCAGGGGCCGATGAAGGACGTGGTGGCCTGCGATATTCCTCGGGGAGCCGGCTGGCGGGCTGTGATCCGAGGGTTTCCGAATGGGGGGACCCGGCACGAGTTATGTCGTGTCACCTGCATCTGAATTGTATAGGGTGTGGGGGGTGACGCGGGGAAGTGAAACATCTTAGTACCCGTAGGAGAAGATATTCCGTGAGTAGTGGCGAGCGAAAGCGGATGATGGTTAAACCGTGTGCGTGTGATACTCGGCAGGGGTTGCGTGTGCGGGGTTGTGGGGCTGTTCTGTTGGTCTTCTGCCGGAGGCCTGGCGCATTGCTGGCTGGTAGCTGAATCGTCTGGGAAGGCGTGGCGTAGTGGGTGATACCCCCGTAGGCGGAACTGGTTGGTGTGTGTTTGGGGTGGTGCCCGAGTAGCACGGGGCTCGTGGAATCCTGTGTGAATCTGCCAAGACCACTTGGCTGCCTGAATACTTCCTGATGACCGATAGTGGATAGTACCGTGAGGGAATGGTGAAAAGTACCCCGGGAGGGGAGTGAAATAGTACCTGAAACCGGGCGCTTGCAAGCCGTCAGAGCTCTTCGCGCACTGTTGTGTGTGGGGGGTGGTGGCGTGCCTTTTGAAGAATGAGCCTGCGAGTCAGTGGCGTGTCGCGAGGTTAACCCGTGTGGGGTAGTCGTAGCGAGAGCGAGTCCGAAGAGGGCGAGTGAGTGGCGCGTTCTGGACCCGAAGCGGGGTGATCTACCCATGGCCAGGTTGAAGCACGTGTAAGAGCGTGTGGAGGACCGAACCCACCTAGGTTGAAAACTGGGGGGATGAGCTGTGGGTAGGGGTGAAAGGCCAATCAAACTCCGTGATAGCTGGTTCTCCCCGAAATGCATTTAGGTGCAGCGTCGTGTGTTGCCCGGCGGAGGTAGAGCTACTGGGTGGCTGATGGGCCCCACAGGGTTACTGACGTCAACCAAACTCCGAATGCCGTCTGGGTTAGTGCGGCAGTGAGACTGCGGGGGATAAGCTCCGTGGTCGAGAGGGAAACAGCCCGGATCGCCGGCTAAGGCCCCTAAGCGTGTGCTAAGTGGGAAAGGATGTGCGGTCGCGCAGACAACCAGGAGGTTGGCTTAGAAGCAGCCATCCTTGAAAGAGTGCGTAATAGCTCACTGGTCAAGTGATCGTGCGCCGACAATGTAGCGGGGCTCAAGCACACCGCCGAAGCCGCGGACCTGCAGCGTGTTCCTTTCATCTTCCCACGTGTTGGGTGGTGGCAGGGGTTGTGGGTGGTAGGGGAGCGTCCTGCACTGGGGGAAGCCTGTGGGTGACTGCTGGTGGACGGTGCGGGAGTGAGAATGCAGGCATGAGTAGCGATACTAGGGTGAGAAGCCCTAGCGCCGAATGACCAAGGGTTCCAGGGCCAGGCTAGTCCGCCCTGGGTGAGTCGGGACCTAAGGCGAGGCCGACAGGCGTAGTCGATGGATGACGGGTTGATATTCCCGTACCGGCGAAGCACCGCCCATGCTGACGCGCGGGTGCTAACCCACGCCCGGCCGCCATAATAGCCGCGCCTACTCCTTTCGGGGGGTGGTGTGGTTGTGGTGGTGGGGTCTGGGGGTCCTCCGTGCAGGTAGGCAAGCGTGTTAACAGGGGTGACGCACAGTGGTAGCCCGGCGGATCTGATGGCTTGGTCCGTTCAAGCGCGCAGCCCGTCTCCTAGGTAAATCCGGGGGGCAGCCCATGTGGTTGGGTGGGGGTGAGGCGTGATGGTGACCCCACATTTGGTGGGGGATATCAGGGTGATCCTGGGGTGCCGAGAAAAGCCTCGACGCGATGGTGCTAGCCGCCCGTACCCTAAACCGACACAGGTGGTCGGGCAGAGTATGCCTAGGCGCACGAGTGAATCATGGTTAAGGAACTCGGCAAAATGCCCCCGTAACTTCGGGAGAAGGGGGGCCCTATCCTTTGAAGCCCCGTTTTGCGGGCTAGGGGGGTGGGCCGCAGAGACCAGGGGGAAGCGACTGTTTACTAAAAACACAGGTCCGTGCGAAGCCGTAAGGCGATGTATACGGACTGACGCCTGCCCGGTGCTGGAAGGTTAAGAGGAACCATCAACCCTCTTGTGGGGTGAAGTGGTGAATTTAAGCCCCAGTAAACGGCGGTGGTAACTATAACCATCCTAAGGTAGCGAAATTCCTTGTCGGGTAAGTTCCGACCTGCACGAATGGCGTAACGACTTCCCCGCTGTCTCGACCATGAGCTCGGCGAAATTGCAGTACGAGTAAAGATGCTCGTTTCGCGCAGAAGGACGGAAAGACCCCGGGACCTTTACTATAGCTTGGTATTGGCGCCCGCTATAGCTTGTGCAGGATAGGTGGGAGACGTTGAAGCTGTCACGCCAGTGGTGGTGGAGTCGTCCTTGAAATACCACTCTGGTTATGGCGTGCGCCTGAACCTGGGCCCGTGATCCGGGTCAGGGACAGTGCCTGGTGGGTAGTTTAACTGGGGCGGTTGCCTCCTAAAGTGTAACGGAGGCGCTCAAAGGTTCCCTCAGCCTGGTCGGCAACCAGGTGTTGAGTGTAAGTGCACAAGGGAGCTTGACTGTGAGACCGACGGGTCGAGCAGGTACGAAAGTAGGAACTAGTGATCCGGCGATCCCGTGTGGGTGGGTCGTCGCTCAACGGATAAAAGGTACCCCGGGGATAACAGGCTGATCCTGCCCAAGAGTCCATATCGACGGCATGGTTTGGCACCTCGATGTCGGCTCGTCGCATCCTGGGGCTGGAGCAGGTCCCAAGGGTTGGGCTGTTCGCCCATTAAAGCGGTACGCGAGCTGGGTTTAGAACGTCGTGAGACAGTTCGGTCCCTATCCTCTGCGCGCGCAGGAGACTTGAGAAGGCCTGTCCCTAGTACGAGAGGACCGGGACGGACGAACCTCTGGTGTGCCAGTTGTCCCGCCCGGGGCACGGCTGGTTGGCTACGTTCGGGACGGGTAACCGCTGAAAGCATCTAAGCGGGAAACCATCTTCAAGACAAGGTCTCCACAAGGGGCTCCGGCTCCTTGACAGGCCCCCAGCAGACCACTGGGTTGATAGGCCGGAAGTGGAAGACCGGTAACGGTTGGAGCTGACTGGTACTAATAGGCCGACACAAACAACAACCCCCACCACCACAACCACCGCGTGAGCGGCACAGTAAATGGTTACAGTAAGTGGGTGGGGGGGGCAGGAACAGAAGGCGAGCGTCCACTATACGGTCCACAACCAACCCAACCCAACCAACACGCACACACGCGACGCGTATGCGACACGACACGCGCGTGGGGGGGGCAGCCACACAACCAAATCGAGTTATCGAGTGATTCTTGCACTACCCGCACAATCGTCTCGGTGGTCACAGCGACAGGGAAACGCCCGGCACCCATCCCGAACCCGGAAGCTAAGCCTGACAGCGCCGATGGTACTGCACCCGCCAGGGTGCGGGAGAGTAGGACACCACCGAGCACACACCACACAGTCGGCCCGGAACCGCCAACCAGCGGCCCCGGGCCAACTGCATTCTTACAG
>NZ_VICB01000033.1:0-480 GCF_006546835.1 Actinomyces johnsonii
TGCTCGGCCTGGCCCATGTCGCCCCGGATGTTCTCGAGGAAGGTGGCGTAGGCACCGAGGATATTGGCGTGGTGGGGGTCGGCGTCGATGGCCCGCTGGTACAGCTGCTCGGCCTGGCCCATGTCGCCGCGGACGGTGTGCAGGAAGGCGGCGTAACTGGCGAGGATATTGGCGTGGTGGGGGTCGGCGTCGATGGCCCGCTGGTACATCTGCTCGGCCTGGCCCATGTCGCGGCGGACAATGTGCAGGAAGGTGGCGTAGGCACCGAGGATGTTGGCGTTGGTGGGGTCGGCTGTGATGGCCCGCTGGTACATCTGCTCGGCCTGGTCCATGTCGCCGCGGACGGTGTGCAGGAAGGTGGCGTAGGCACCGAGGATGTTGGCGTTGGTGGGGTCGGCGTCGATGGCCCGCTGGTACATCTGCTCGGCCTGGCCCATGTCGCCCCGGATGTTCTCGAGGAAGGTGGCGTAGGCACCGAGG
>NZ_VICB01000033.1:560-808 GCF_006546835.1 Actinomyces johnsonii
TGGCGTTGGTGGGGTCGGCGTCGATGGCCCGCTGGTACATCTGCTCGGCCTGGCCCATGTCGCCCCGGATGTTCTTGAGGAAGGTGGCGTAGGCACCGAGGTTTCTGGCGTTGGTGGGGTCGGCGTCGATGGCCCGCTGGTACATCTGCTCGGCCTGGCCCATGTCGCCCCGGATGTTCTTGAGGAAGGTGGCGTAGGCACCGAGGATATTGGCGTTGGTGGGGTCGGCGTCGATGGCCCGCTGGTAC
>NZ_VICB01000034.1:0-220 GCF_006546835.1 Actinomyces johnsonii
GTGGTGTCTGGTGGGTTGGGTGTTGTGGGTGGGCGTTTGGCTCGTGGGGTGCCGTTTATGTCGGGGCGTAGGGATGTGCCGTTGTTTGTTCATGGGGAGCGGGAGCGGGAGTGGGGTGCGTGGTGTTGGTTGGATCGGTCGTTGGTGGTGGTGGAGCGTTTGGGTTCGGTGGGTGGTTTGGGTGGGCATGTTGAGGCTCTGCCGTCCACCACCGCCGCCG
>NZ_VICB01000034.1:280-826 GCF_006546835.1 Actinomyces johnsonii
TGGTGGTGGTGTGGGTGGTTTGCATGTGTGTTTGGGGCCGTTGTTGGTGGGGGTTGGTGGGGATGTGAATCCTTTGTGTCCTGCGGGGCGTAGGGCTCATCCGACGGTGCCTGGTGGGTTGGCGCATGTGAGTGCGCATCTTCGTCATACGCGTGTGGATGTGGGGGTGTTGGAGGGGGTTTCGTGGCCGGTGGTGGCGGCTGCTTTGTTGTTGGAGGAGGTGCGGTGTGAGGCGGTGTATTTGGGGGATCGGCCGTGGGATGCTCCGTATTTGCGGGCGTCGGCGTTGTTGTGGTCGCTTCCGGGTGGGGGTGATCGGCGGTGGGGTGCTGCGTATGTGGGTGTGAGTGTGTTGGGTCGGGTGTGTTCGGGTGTGTTGCGGGTGGGGGATGTGCGTGGTGTGCGTGAGGAGGTGGTGGGGGTTTTGGGTGCTGGGTGTGTTGGTGAGCTTGAGGGGGTGTGTGCTGGGGTTTTGGGTTTGGTTGATGGGGATACGCAGGGTTTGGTGGGTTTGGGGGAGCGGTTGGTGGGGGTTGTGGGTGATGT
>NZ_VICB01000035.1:0-20115 GCF_006546835.1 Actinomyces johnsonii
TGGTGGGGGTTGTGGGTGATGTTCCGGGGTATGCGGTGTTCACTGATCCGTGTGCGGCGCGGACTCATGGTCTGAGGGCCCCGCGGGCCCCCCACGACCAGAACCAGAACCAGAACCAGGGCCAGGGGCAGGGGCAGTCGGATCAGAGCGACCAGAACCAGAACCAGGATCAGGAGAAGAACCAGGGCCAGGGGCAGGGCCGGGATCGGGGCCAGGACTCATCCTCCACCGCCAGCGCCGGTGCCGCCGGTGGTGCTGGCGCTGCCGGTGAGGACGATGGTGGTGACGGTGATGCTGCTGCTGGTTCAACCGGTACCGGTGCTGGTGGTGGTTCTGGTGGTGTGGTGGGTGTGGGGCCGGTTCTGGAGTGGTGGGACTCCATGAAGGTGCTCATGGAGCAGGTCGGCTCCGCCGCCGCCCGAGGAGCCCGCCAACAACTCACCCAACAAGCCCAACAGAGCATGCCGAAGGCTATTCACATCCCCTTCTCCCCGCATGAGGAGGTCCCCCCTGACCCGAAGCAGGAGGCAAGCCTGAACCGTAAGGTGGAGGAGAAGGCGCTCAAGCTGTTCAGGCGTCGTGAGGGTGGGAAGAACGATCTGTTGACTTTGCCGCGTGATCGTCGGCCCAGTGCGGGTGAGGTGCGGATGTTTCATGAGTTGGAGGGGGCGTTGCGTCGGGCGAGTTTCCGTGAGCGGGACAAGGCCAAGGTGGCTTTCGATCGTCCTCCGGGTCGGATGTCGGGTCGGGATATGGTCCAGCGTCGGGCTCAGATCCAGATGGGGCAGGTTCCCACGGCCAGGCCGTGGCGCAGGCAGGTCTACGCCCATACCCCCTCGCCGACCATCCACACCCTCATCATCACCAACGCGGGTAGGGAGATGGGGTGGGTTCGTAGGCCTATCGAGGGGATCGTGTGGGCTGTGGCTCGTGCGGTGGGGGCCCTGGGCGGTAGGGCTGATGCCCTGACCGCTGGTGGTGGGGCGTTGACCGAGGCTGGGCGCATCCCCAACCGCGTCCCCCAAGTACGCACCGAGGGCTACACCGGCAACCTGCGTCTGGCATTGCGGTTGGGGGTGGATCATTTGGGTCTGACCACCGCCAAGGGCGTGCGCTCCATCTTCATCATCACCGACGGATGGGATAAGTATTCGCCCTATGATCACTCGGCTATCTCCCGGGATCTGCGGGGGTTGTTGGAGGCCGGGATCCATATCACCTGGATCACCTTCCACCCCCAGGGCGGGCAGGACCATCAGGCCCCGCCTCCCACCGATCTGGATTGGTTACCCCAGGGCGTGGCCCGCATGCCCATCACCGGCCAGCACCACGTCGCCCGCGACCTAGCCGCCGCCATCGGAGGCACCCTCACCCACCACACCACCAACCACCCAACCCCTCGGCCGGGGTCCTGGGGGGAGTGATGCCTCGAAGGATCGGTTAAGACTCCTCGTCCCGTTACTCGTCGGTTGGGGCGGGGCATGCGCCTGTAGTGTGCCGATTATGAGCGCTGAAAGATCTGTCGCTGTCACGTCCAGATCCGTGCGCTCGTGGACACTTCTGCACGTGGGTGGTGAGTGGACGTGACCTCGATCTATCCCGTGAACCGGGACGGGGATACCGCTGAGATACCCGTCGTGCCTCCTCCCGTCCATCCTGGTGCGCCCTCTTGGCAGCAGGAGCCCTATGAATCCGAGCCGGTTCGGCGGATGCCATGGTCCTCAGGCGAGAGCCGAGAACTGGAGAAGAGTTCATCGGTGCGCCGCTGTTCACCACTGACGCGCCGTCGGGCCTTCACCACCTGCATCGGTTTCGTCTTCATCTCCCTGGTTCTGTTCCTCGGTGCCCGATGGGGGGAGAACCTGGGACTGTCTTATGGTGCAAGTCGTCTGGCCTGGCAGCTTCCCCTGGCGGGATGTCTGACCCTGGTCTTGCCGGCCCTGATCCGTATGCGCATCCCCATGGCCTGGTCCTTGCCCCTTGTCCTGGCCGCCGGAAGCTGTTGGACGGCGTGGGTGGCGTGGGATCACGCCGGCGAACCCGTCCCCAACACCTGCGGAGCGCTCGGAGAGCTGATCGGCACCTGCGACTTCACCGTCTATCCATGGTGGCTCGCCGTACTGTTCATGTCCGTACTCACTCTCAAGTGTTTGTTGCTGGCCTGGAGCGTCTACGAGGACTCCATCACCGTGATCGAGGTCGACAGGAGCCATACACGGTAGAAAGCGATGCCCTCCGCCTCGCTGTCCGCATGTTCAAATCTAGAATGCACAGGAAATGATGGCTGATCATGTGTTGCCTGAAGCGGGTGCGGATGGTCCGTGAGGGTGGTCCTGTGCCCGAGTGTTCCGAGGAGCTCTGATGAAGGAAGTCTCTGAAGTTCGTCCGGAGAGGGGCGCAGGACACCCCTCGGTGCACGGAAACCTAACCTGGCTGCTGTCCCAGGGACTAACTGTCAATCAGATCGCCTACAGCCTGGGCACCGATGATGAGACCATCCGGTGCGTCCTGGCCGACCCGGACACCCCGATGAGCCCCTCCACCCAGAGGCTCCTGAGTTCCTTGAGCTCCCACCAGGTTGCGCGGATCAACAATCTCGTCGCCGTTGACGACTTCAAGGAGCGTATCCAGCTCCTGACTCTGGATGGATGCCTGGTGGAGGACATCGAGCGGACCCTCGATCTGCGGCCCGGCGCTCTGCGCACGCACCTGCCCGTGTGGGTGGATATCACCACGGGGCCCGGGATGGCCTACGGCTTGACGATTGAGCAGGTCGACTCCCCCAGGGTCCCCGCGGCCCTGACCTGGGGGCGCCTGCAATCTCTGGAAACCATGGGGTGGGGCCGTACCGACGTCGAGGCCGTCATCGGTCCCGACCTACCCGATGACGCCGAGGGGCTCATTGACCGAGGCGTGGCCCAGGACGTCGTCGTCTACTGGCGCTCCTACTCGAGCCGGCTCAACCCTTTGGGGACGGAACTGGCTCAGAGGCGTCGCACCGAGGGTGTACGGGCTCCCGCCGACTGGGATCCGCCCGACGCTCTGCTGTGGTGGCCGCCCTCCGAGCTGCGCCACCTGCTGGATCTTGCTCCTGACGAGCTCGTCTGCGGCCCCTCCCCCGTCAGAAGATGAGACGGTCGCGGCTGCGACCCATGTTGCAGTAAGACTCCGTCGAACGGGCGGAAGGTTGCCCTCGAGTCTCGAACCGACCCTGTAGACGGCCCTCTTCTCCTTGCGAAGCCCTGCAACGGCGATGGTGTGGATACAGTGCGGAGGTCACAACGTCACTCTCCCGATCGAAAACTAGGAGCTCTCCATGACGTTCGTTGGAATAGTTAGTGTGGTCTCTGGTGTCTTGGCCCTCATGGTGTGGGCCAAGACCAAGCGGCCCGGCATGGCCATCGGTGTCATCATCGGTGGCGGCATCGTGATCGCGGCCAAGGACACGGCCGTGATGACGTCGGTGGGTACAGCCGTGGGAACGGTGATCACCAACGTCGCGAACGCTCTTCCCGGCCTCATGGGAGGCTGAGCCCACTGGAGGTACAGGGCGAGTCCGTAACCGGCAATGGATACGGGCCCGCCCTTCTTCCAATGAACGGGTGGGGAGGAACCATCCCGACGAGCAGTCCGACGACGGATTCACCAGCGCTCGTCCCGTGGCGGCAGCGGATCCGGAAGGTGCAGGAGAATGGCTAAGGACGAGGACGGCGATGACCTCATGGCCCAGGGCCTGATCGGCATGTCCTACGACAGCGTGTTCGCGATCCGTAAGCGCGTGCGCAAGTTCGGTGACTTCACCATCCCCCTGCGCGGCGGGCTGACCTACGCCCAGCTGGGGACCGGCCTGATCACTCTGGTGGTCATGTTCTTCGTCTACGCCATCGTCGTCGCCCCCCTGTCGGCAGCCATGCGCCTGAGTCCCCTGAGCAACCTGGGACTCATGGCCTTTGTTCTCTTCGCTCCGCCAGTGATCGTGGCCCAGCGCATGATCGCACCCATGCCCCACGGTAAGACCATCGGCGGATACCTGCGCTCCCTGATGCGATTCACTTTCGATGACAAGGTCTACCGGCGCGGGCGCCCCATCGACACCCCCACCATCCACCGCGAGGGGCCGATGCGCCACGATTGGATCGTGTGGGAACCCGCCGAGGAGTTCTCCGAGGAGTTCTCCACGGACCTGCTTCTGACCCGGGAGAGCATCGAGAGGCGGTTCACCGGGACCGTCACCGATCTGGCCTCCGCCCAGCAAAGCGTGTCCCGCCAGCACCTAGCCGACGAACGGGCCCGGGCCGAACGCGACGCCGTATCGGAGAAGGACGACTACGAGCTGCGCCATACCGACGCCTCGGGCGTCACCGGCCTGTGAGGCCCCCGTCGAAGACTTGAAGCAAGAAGAAAGGCGCCTACGTTGTCCGCTACCGGTTTCCTGTCCACCGTCCTGTCACAGGCCACCCGACGGGCCCGGGCCCTCAAGGAGATCAGGAATGAGGACGACGCGCGCCTGGTATCCAAGAGCGATGCGGGCCCGTGCCGGTTGCCCATCGTCTTCAGCAACGACTCCTTCTTCCTGACTCGGGACGGGGCCTGGACCGGCATGAGGATCCCCACCAAGTCCTCTGGGTTCCTCTCGGCCCGAGCCCGCCAGGAGTACTACCGGTCGGCTCAGAAGGTCTTCGCTAAGGACCTGCCCAAGGAGAAGGAGAACGCCGGCCAGATCCTGGTGACCAACCGCGTGGTGTCCATGGACGAGTGGGAGACCCAGATCCTGGACCCGACGAGCAAATACAACCCCAATCTCACCTCCGGCTATCAGGCTTATGTGCGCGAGGCCCGCAGGAACATCGAGGCGTCCTCCTTCTCCCAGCCCGAGACCTACCTCTTCGTACGGCAGGGCTCCCGGGGCGGTACCGGGGTCACCAAGATCGTTAATCAGGTCGTCGATTTAGTTCTGGCCGGAGCGGGCATGGACGATTCCCAGCCTGACAAGGAGGAGGTCTCCTACTGGGAGCCCCAGGCCGCCAACCTGCGCCGGACTTTGTCATCGACATGGCTCCAGGCCCAGCCCGTCACCCGTCGCGAGCTGGAGTGGGTGGTGCGCCACCAGGACATGCCCGGATTGCCGACCCCGGACGTGTCTCCCTCCGACGAGCAGGAGTGGGGCGCGGGGGCCTGGCGCACGGCGTTGTCGTCCTACACCGAGGAGATCCCCTTGGGGATCATCAACAGGAGGCGCTACTACGGCCTGCGCGTGGATGGCCCCACGGGTGCGGGAACCTCCTACGTCGCCTTCCTCCCCATCGCCTCCATCCCGCAGGCGGTGCGCTACGACGCGAACTGGCTGGACTTCGCCTCCAAGACGGACTTCCCCGTCGACATCAACCTCCATTTCGAGGTCATCGGCGCCGCCGCCGTCGAGCGCCAACTCGACAAGGCCACGGAGACCGCCGAGGCCCAGCTCGACGAAGCCGCCGACGTCGGTGCTCAGGACTCCGTGACCGCCACTCAGCACGCCCAGCTGGACCAGACCCGCACCCAGATGGCGATGAACAAGTCCCCGATGGTCTACTGGCAGGCGGTCATGTCTGTCTACGCCGACGACCGAGAGACCCTTCTGGACCGGATCTCTTCGCTCATCCAGCACTACAACGCCATCCACTTCGAGCTCGTCTGCCCCGACAAGGACCAGCGGGAGCTTTACTTCCAGTCCTTCCCCGGGGCCCCGGTGACCCTGGACGACTGGTTCCACCGCACCGACACCCAGTTCTTCGCGGCTTGCCAGCCCTGGCTGAGCCAGGCCATCGGCAACAGCGTCGACATCCCCGGCGACTATCAGGGCTACAGCCTGGAGGTCGACTCCTCCGGGAATCTCAAGCGCGGCCGGCCCTTCTTCTTCAACCTCTTCTCCGTGGTCGATGGACAGGGCAAGGCCCCCACCGAGGGTGTGGTCGCCTCCCCGGGAGCCGGTAAAAGACTTCCCTTGATCACCCCCATCCTGCGCGAGGATGGGACTTGGACCACGATGGGGGATCTACGGGTCGGTGACCGCATCTGGTCGACCCACGGCCCCACCGCAGTCACCCGCCTGTCCCCCATCAAGGAGGACGCCCCGGCCCTGCGCATGGTCTTCGACGACGGCACTACTCAGGTGTGCGACCCCGAGCACCGATGGACCTTCATGGGCCCCGACGCGCTCTCCTGGCCCGTCCTCGACCAGAACGAGCCCGATGGCGCCCTGAGCAGCCTGCTGACGAGCAGTGACCCCGAGGACACCACCACGCCCGAGCAGCTGGCGACCCTAGCTGGGGACAGTCAGCGCGCAGAGGACTACCTCAGGGCCTCGGAGCGCCTCCGATCCGATGGATCGGGACAGTTCAGGATGCGGGATCTGTGCCGGGAGGTCCTGGAGGACCGCGGCGTGGATATCAGTGCCTGCGGGATCACCATCACCGCGCAGAAGGCCCGCACCCTCCTCGATGAGGGGCGCGCCCTGAACCTGCCCCTGGCAGATCCGTTGACCCTGCCTGAGACCGTGGGGAGGCCGGGCGCCTCTGATGTTCTGGCCCTGGCCCGGCTAGTCACCGCCGGCAGCGCCTCCTCGGCCGACGTGGAGTCGGCCCTCACGTGGCCGGAGCATGACCGCCGCCTCCTCCTGGAAGCGGTTTTGGGTGATCCTGAGGGCCTGGCCGCCGATGACGACGTCGTGGAAGCTCTGGCCACCCTCGCCGCCGCCACCGCCACCGGCGTGGTCACCTCCCCAGGGCGCATTCGCGCCACTGGCTCCACCAGCCGCCGCCTGATCGCTATCGAGCCCGTCCCATCGGTGCCCATGCGATGCATTACGGTCGACTCCTCCGACCACCTCTACCTGGCGGGCACGCGGCTGCTACCCACCCACAACACCGTCTCCCGGGGACTCAAACCCGTCCACGAGGACGCCCTGCGCGGGGTCACGCAGTACGTGTGGGACCCCAAGGGAGACTTCCGCCCCCTGTTCAACAGCGCCCGTGAACTCATGCTCGACCCGGACAAGGTGCGCCTGATCGACCTGGGAGACCCCAAGGTCTCCATCTCCCTGGACGCCTTTACCGTCGCCGAGTACGACCCGGACAACCTCATCGACAGCCGTGAGTCCAGCGCCCGTGAGGTTCTGCGCCTGCTGGCCCGCGAACAGACCAGCAACGAGAACCCCGCGGCGATTACCTACCGTGGAGTGATCGACCAGGCCGTCTCCGCGGTCATCGAGGCTGAGAAGACCACGCAGGTCGCCCCCACCATGCAGGGGATCCTGGCGGTACTGCGTGACTGGAGGGAGGAGATCAACCTTCCCCCCTTCCGGCGCGAGGAAAAGAAGGAGAACTTCATCGACGCCGTCGAGGACCTCCTTCGACAGTACGAGGCCATCGCCCGCGACTCCATGGGGCGCCTGCTGTTCCTCGATCCCAACCAGGGAGGGTCCCTGGACGTCGAGGAGGGCGTGCTGACCATCTTCGTGGCCATGAAGCTCAAGACCACCGACCCCGGTGAGGAGCAGACTCCCACCACCGTCGTCGGCGACACCATCGCCGCCATGATGGTGGACTACATCCGCTCCCTGCTGTCCCGGCTGCCCATTCCTGTGCAGAAGTCCGCCACCTTCGACGAGTGGCACGTCATCAAACGCACCAAGCGGGCCGACGCCCTGGTCGACTGGCTGCGGCGCATGGGCCGCTCGCGCCGTTGCGCCGTACGGCAGATGTCCCAGTCCGCCAAGGACCTATCCGCTTCCTCCCTGGCCTGCGTCTGGATCGGCTGGTCCACCGAGGAGACCGAGGCGGAGGCCTCCTGCGACCTACTGGGCATCGAGAAGACCACCGCGAACGTCGAGACGATTATGCACCTGAACAAGGGTGAGTTCATCTTCCGCGACGGATTTGGGCGCCTGGCCAGGGTCTTCGTCGACTTCTGGGACACCAGCGTCCTGGAGATCTTCCGGACCGAGGCCATGGCCCAGGCTGCCTGAGGGGGATGCGCTGCCGGTAGACCCCCGACCGGCGGCCGACCGGATGGTCAGCAGGGGGTGCGTAGATACACTCCCCCGGCACACACATCAGGAGGAATCCAGTGGTCGCCACTCCCGCCCTCACGGTCCCCACTACCGCCCTGGGAGACCTGGTCCGCGCCCAGTACACCCCGTCGCGCAGCCGCCGCCTGACGGCCAAGGCGGTTCGGATGATCGCGGTGCTGTCCATCGTCCTGGTCGCCGCGGGAGCTATCGGCGCCACCACCGCTCACGCCTGGATCGTGGACGATGCGGTCTCGAAGATTGTCAACTTCTGCTCGCCCAACGATGTGGTCACTCCGTCGAACTCCTTCGGCGGACTGGACGGGGCTTTCGGCCTGAACGCATTCTCTGCCGATAATATCGATGCTCAGAAGACCGTCCTCCCTGACGTGCACGGCGGCTACGCAGATAAAAGCGCTATTGACGCCAGCTACTACCGATACGGGTTCTCGGCGCTCAAGCTGCACTCGTATGGGACCGGGTGCGGAGACCTCATCGCCCGATATATTCCCGGGCTGTACAACATCGCCCTGACGATGTTCGTCTACCTTCCCGTCGCACTGACCATGCTCATGGTCAACCTTGCTCTAGGGTCGATTCTGGGGACGTTCTTCTCAACTCTGCTGTCCCCGCTGTTCATCGCCCTGTCCCAGGTGATGAAGCCGATCGTGACGATTCTGGCCCCCTTCGGCACCCTTTACGCCTTCGTCAAGTATCGAGAAAGGGTAGGAAAGGTCACAGCTGCCGGCGTTTACGCCCTCGTCTGCGCCGGATTCGTTTACTGGGGAGCCAACGGGAACTCGGGAGCCCTGCAGAAGATCGTCAATTCATCCGACAAGATTGTCTCCGGCGCCGTCGGAACCGTGACCAGCCAGATTGCCGACAGCATGTTCCCTCCGGTTGCCTCTGCGTCCACGGGAGACAATGGGACCAATATCGCCTACGGTCAGGCGAGCGGGGCTAAGAATAAAACGGCCAAGCCTGCGGCGGCTATCAATAACTCCTTGTGGAAGGGGATTCCCCTGGCCACCTGGTCGACGGCTCAAATGGGGTCTGAAATGACTGAGTCTGCTGCCAACGGTGATGGTAATGCCAAAGCCTGGCAGAATCGCCTTCTCAACGCCAACCACATCGGTATGGCCAGTAAGAACACGGTTGACGGGGATGGTCTGATCGTCCTGGCCGGGGTGGAGGCCTGGAACAGCCGCTCCTACGCTTTCGACGGCAAAGATACCAAGACGGATGCGTGGACTGAGGGGTGGGACCCGGAGGTTGATGGAGATATCGCGGGCAGTAAGTCTGTAATCGCATGGCAAGCCGTTCCTCAACTGGCCGATGTTGGAGTCCTCTGCGGCGACAACATGGACAAAAGTCAGAAGAGGGGATGGACTGGCGGGGGTACGTCCGACCTTCAGCAGAACAAGTGGATGTTCAACGGTTCATGCACTCCCAATGATTCTAACGCTGCCTGGATCAACTACTACAAGGGGAGTAGCTGGCCCGCGACCGGAAGCACCATTATGACTGGTGCCCTGGGGGCGATCCTGGTGATGGTCGTGTGCCTGCCTGTGGCTTTCTACGTCGCCCTGCAGAAGGCCCTGATGTACTGGCTTCTCATCTTCTCGGTGGTCTTCATCGGTATTGCCTCCTTCGGTGATGAGAAGAGGCAGAGATTTGCTAAGGCCTACTTTGGGGAGTTCTTCTCCTCAGTCATGAAGCAGGTTGGCGCCGTTGCCTCCCTGGTGATTCTGTCCTACATGGTGGCTGCGATCATCCTGTCCTCCGGAATCCCGGCGATCATCAAGCCGATGATGATTCTCATCCTGGGGTCCTCGCTGTGGCTGCTGGCGCTCATCGCCCGCAAGATCGCTAAGGCGGCCATCGCCGGGGACGCCTCCATCGTCCACAGCACCGCCAGGGCTCCCGTGACAGCGGCCAAGACTGCGGCTAAAGCCGCAGCCCTGGCTGGGGCGGCGGCGGCCACAGGTGGTGCGGCCCTGGGCGCCGTGGGCTTCTCGGCCACCGGAGCGACTGGCATGCAGGCCGTCGCCGCAGGAGCGAAGGTCGCCAAGGGGGCGATTGCCGCCAGCGGGGGCCTGAAGGGGGCCACGCTCAAGAGCGCCAAGGCGATTCTGACCAACCCATCGGCTCGCGGTCACCTCCCCAACCTCCTTCCCGGCAGGATGGGGCAGATGGCCAGCAAGGCCCTCAGTGCTTCCGATCTGGTCTCCTCGGCCATGAAGCCTCCCTCCAAGGAGGACAAAGAGCGCATGGCCAAAGATCCCATCGCTCAGACCGCCAACTACCTGCATGAGTCTGCGCAAGGGCCAGGACGTAAACCAACCCCCCTGGGCCCCCGGGCCACAGGTAAACAGCATCGAGCACTGGGACGTACCCCCACTACCGATCCGAAGACCCTGCGGGAGCACGGCCAGGCCATCGGGTACCCAAGTTCCGACCGGACCATCGGCACGGCCGTGTCCCCTCACTCGGTGCAGTCCCCCGTGAACAACCGCAGGACCAACGAGGCTACGGGTGAAATCATCAAAGATATGACTGCCCAAGTTGCTGCTGCTAATAAAGGGAAAGGTACTATAACTCAGTATGGAAACGCTGTTCAGGGTGGTATGGATCAATCCAGTAGCCAGTTTCTGGAAGGGATGCCCACTAATGAAAGTATGGCCCCAGATTCTAAGTATGTAAAAAATAATGCGGAAATGATTTCTGCAATCGCCGATGGAGATGCTAACAATATTCCAGCTGCTGCAGCTACTCTTGCTCGATATGAACAGGCTCGAGAACGTTGGGGAGAATTGATTGGCGATGCCGATCAATCACTATCCCCCCTCAATAAGCAGTTGACTGGTCATATTCGGCAAGGAGGTGATTTGGAGGCGTTTGCTGATATCAAAGCAGAAGAAGCTGCCGCAAACCCTCAAGCTTTGATGGATATGGTTCTTAATCCCACAAAAAATGTGTACGGTGATGGTGAAAATATTCTAGGAAATCTTGATGTTCGCCATCCTGCTGCCGCTCCTTTGCAGGCTGCGGTTGGCGCTATCACTTCAGGAGATGAGCAGGGATACAATAATGCATTGAGTCATCTGTCTGCGGCAATTCAAAATAGTGGAGAATTGCCTTCTGTGGTCGTTGGTGCACATGCCAAGGATGGCAGTGAATTGGCGGCAAGGTCGGCGGATACGATTGTGGACGCTGCCTCTATGGCTGCTGTCTGGCAGCCCCCAGAAAACCCTGCGGAATGGGGGGATTACCGCACGACAATGAAGGCTATGGAGATGTCTTTGTCTGAGGATTTCCAGGACTCTCCATCCGGTAAGGCTTTGCATAATCTCAATACAGTTCTGGCTAACCCGGCCTCCACTATCGATGACATCCGTACTGCTGGTGGGACGTTGGTGAATACCGTTAACACTGAGGTGTCCCTCGGTACGGCGAACAGCAAGGCTTTCGAGTTGGCTGGATTATCGCGCAACGCTCGCGCTAAGGATGTCTTCACAGCCGCCGATTACGCCTCCCGCCCCGGGTTCAAAGACATCAAGGGCGGGTTCGGTGACCTGTAGGGAAGGAAGAGCCCCGTGGAGATCAAGCCCACCTCGACCACGCGCACTCACCGCGGCAAAAGGCTCGTACGCAGCCTGACCCTCACCGGGGTGCTGACCGTGGTGGCCTCTCTGACCATGCTCAACGCCACCGCATCTCGGACCAGCGCCTCGAATGTGACGGTTACGGCCGACGGCACCCAGATGGCGCTGATGACAGAGCCGCCGCAGGATGGCACCACCGTTCAGCGGGAGGCCTGGCGGGAATCGGTACTGGCCGACCCCAACGTCCTGGGGGACAACGCTCCCGGAACTGTCGCCCAGTCCTCCGACTCTCGGCACATCTTCCTGCGTGCCAAAGACAGCGATGACCCGGGAAGTGTTACTGACACCGCCTCATCCTCCCCCACCGCTACTTCCCAGGAAGAGGGCCAGGACCGGCCTCTCAGCGACAAGGAAAAGGAGGCCATCGCCGCTGCCGAGAAGGTCGTCAAACCCATCGCCGAGCAGGTGGCCCCCGTCTACGCCACCTACTCGGTCAATAGCGGGCAGGCCGCCTGGGTGGAATCCATTTCCACGGCGGTGACTAAGAGCGGAGCGTTGATGGGGCCCGACCTCAAGACCTCCCTGGAGGCCGGGGCGAGTGAGACCTGGCCTGCCGTGCAGTCCGCCCACGTGACCTCCACCGCCCGGGTCTATCCCGGGCGGGCCCCGGCGGTATGGGTGTCCCCGGACCTATCGGGAGCCCGAGTGGTGGTTCCGGTTCAGCAGACGGTCAGCATGGACGGCGTCCCCAAACGTGTCGTCTACCCCATGGTGA
Organism: Actinomyces johnsonii; assembly: GCF_006546835.1. Lineage (GTDB taxonomy): Bacteria > Actinomycetota > Actinomycetes > Actinomycetales > Actinomycetaceae > Actinomyces > Actinomyces johnsonii. The sequence continues at coordinate 12,428 of NZ_VICB01000035.1, forward strand.
CCATTAACCTCGCGCCCAACGAGGACGGATCCTCTTGGCAGGTGGTCTCCCTATCCTCCCGCTGAAAGCTCTGCATCTCCGCGACAGGAAGGAGGGGCCAGCGTGCCCGCACACACAGCCCCCGCTCCCCGACGGCAGATGAGCCGTCCGACGCTGCTGGCCGCCCGCACCCTTATCCGAGTTCGGCGCCTGTGGAGCGCCGTCTCCACGATCCTGACGGCCATGGCCTGGATGGTCTCCCTCATACCCGCTTGGGCCCCCCTGTGCGCCTACCCCAATATGCAGGACATCGGTATGATCGCGGGAATATCTACCGGCCTGCTCGCTTCGGTATCGGCTGCTTACTTCCCCACTCGCACCCCCGCCTGGCGCACTATCGCCTGGGCCTGGTTGGCCAGCATTCTCTGCGGCGCCGTCACCCTGCTCGCCACCCTTCACGGGATGCTCCAGTACGCTCCCTGGCCCACCCTGGCTGCTGTCGGAGCCGCCTTCCTGGTTGTCGCCGCCCGCACCCACTCCACGGCCCGCACCCTTGTGGGATTGGCTCGAGACCTGTGGTGGATGCGTTGAAATCTGTGTTGAGACCCGGGATCCCCTTGCGTCGCCCGGTCGCCTCCGCCCTACGGACATGGAAACTCACCATGATCGGCGTGGGGGTACTTGTTGTCATCTTCCTTATCGCCTGCGCCGCCACCCTGATGGTCTTGCGCCACCAGGCCGGACGTCAGGAGAAGGAGTTCAGCGCCTCCCACCGCAGCACCGATGTGGCCGACTCCCTGACCTGGGCTGTGGGCTGCCTGAATGACGCTGCTATGAACTACTGCAGCCCCAAGGACGTCACTAAGGCAGGCCAGGAGCTCCAGACCCTGGCCCCCTCCACTGCATTGAGCGTCGACGGGCGCACGCAGACCCCTTCGCCGACCGACCTGCCCACAGCCCTCAAGGAGATCGGTACCCAGATGCCCACCGCCTGGAAGCCCACCGATACCGGCGTCGGCGCCACCCTGGACGGAGCCCGCTGGGAGATGACAGTCGAGGACAATAGGATCACGGCCATCACCGTTACCACCCAGGGCGGTTCAACGTGATCTCCCCCATCACTCTGGCCCACGTGCGCCGGGCTGGGTTGTCCCTGCGCACCTGGCGCGACCAGACCCTTGCCTCCGCCCTGGACCCCGGTTACAGCCCGAGATCCCACCGCAGGTCTCTGTGGATCACCTGGGGCGTCATGGCCGCCGCCGGTACTGCGGGCGCGATCCTGGCCGGGGCGTGGTGGGCTCCCCTGGTCGCCGTCACGGCGACGGTCGGGGAATGGTGGATTGCCCACCGTACTGCACACCCCCGTCTGGCGGATGATCCGCCGTGGTGGGGGTCGGCCGCTCTGGCCTGCACTTCCTGGTGGGGGCTGGCCGCCACGGTGTGCGCCATCGCCTGCGGTGCAGCTATGGACATCTGGCTGCGGACCTGGCGCCACACCTCCATGCGGGCCGCCATCGCCGCCGCCACTGCTGCCTGTGCTCTGGCCGCCGGGACCCTGGCCGTGTGCGTCCTCACCGCCGCCTGGGCCGTCTACCTGGCCTGGTGCGTCCAGCGGCTCAGAGGAGCCCACCCGCGCAAGGCCACCACCCCTCCGCCTCCGGATCTGCCCCTGCGGGCCGCCCTGCGCTGGGAACGGGCGACCACCCGTCGCGGAAACGGGCGGGCCGAGCCGATGCGCGCCACCCTGGCCAAGGTCGTGGGAACCGACTCCCCCACTGCCAGGCAGGTCGCTATCAAACAAGAGGGCCTGGCAGCCGAGTTGGCCTCGGGAGTGGCCTTAGCCCACCTGCCCCGGGGATACAGGGTCATGCACGACCTAGCTCTGCCCGGAGCCCGCACCGCCAATATCGACCACCTCATCATCGGTCCCACCGGGATCGTCGTCGTGGACACCAAGGTCTACGGAGGTCCCACCAATCCCGTTGGTGTGGGCTACCTTCATGGGCGCTTCGCCGCACAGGACTCCCGTGGGGGCCTGCGCGACCTCACTGAATCCATCATCCAGATTCTGTGGGCTGCCCGAGCCGTTTCCCAAGCACTGGGAGGACTGCCCGTGCGCGCCGTGATGCTCATCCACCATGCCGATGTCCAACCCGGCCTGGTCGCGGCCGACCAGGACGACCAGACCGTCACCATCACCCTGACCGACCTAGATTACCTCGACGACGCCGTCACCGCCTCCCCCACCACACTGAGCGATCCCTGGGACAAGGAGCAGATCGGGGAGGTCTGCGGCCACGCCCACCAGATCCTCACTGCCGCAGACGGTAGGGAAGTCATCGACCTACCCACCACCGGACCGGGGCGCCCCCTGTCCGGGGAGATCCAGCCCCCGCCCGTGGTCCTATGTCCCACCCGCTTCTCCATCCCTGTAGACCACTGCTCCCCCACTCCGCCGCTGGAGCAGTGAGTCCCACCGACTACCCTGCTGATCAGGCCACCTGGAAGGAAAACCGAAGGACTCCTGATGCCCCGTACCATGCCCCGCCTGGGCCTCAATGCCACATCTGAGCAGGCCCAGGAGACTGCCGCGGAGGCGCTCGATGCTCAGGCGGCCGCCAAGGAGACCGCCGCCTACCAGGAGAACCTCGCCATCGATACGGCCGCCGCCCAGAGCACCTCCCGCAGGTCCTTCGAGGCCCACGCCCTCATTCCGCGCACCATCACCGACAACGTCTCACCCAGGACCCGCTCCTCCTTCAAGGAGGCCCACCAAGTGCGGTCGGCGTCCGGATACTCCCGGCGCGCGCGATCAGCTGATCGCAATCGCACCTTCGAGCACGCTTCCATGGCGCGCAGCAAGTCTCTGGCCGCTCTTCGTGACGAGGGGTCCCGGGAAACCACGATCGGGATGCTCAACACCCACCTGCGCCATGCGGACGGAGACCCCCGCCGGATGCCCAAGAACCTCCAGCGCCGCCAGCAGGACATCGACTTGACCATCCGCGTCGCCGAGCGCGCCAATACCCGCGAGCACACCGTCTACGTCGCAGCAGATCTGACCGGGATGCCGGGAAAGACTCCGAGGCAGAAGATCGCCAAGGCCCGGAAGATGATCCAGCGGGGTGAGGACGCCTACGCCGTTCAGGGATACATGGTCGGATCACTGGACATGGGGGAAGTCGTCAGCAAGGACAACGACTCCGAAGTCATCATGGAGATCAAGACCGCTGCCGGCGTCTACCTGGGAGGCTCAGATTCCAAAGGCTCCGATGCTACCCACCTCATTTCCCGCAACCGCTATCTCCTGCCCGTATCCGTCCAGGAGAACGTCCCCTACCGGCGAGCCGACGGCACCACCGCGACCCGTACCGTCATCCAGATGCAGGACGTGACTCCCGACGTATGGGCCTCCACCACGGACACCATCACCACCTGAAAGCCGCTACAAGGAAGGACCAAGGACAATGAGCAGCAAGGCAAGACGTATCGTTAACCCCTACACCGGAGAGCTCCTGCCCGAGGGCTACTACATGGAGGAGCACCGCATCGTGGCCCCCGACGGCTTCGCCTACCCCCGCAACGCCACGACGGACCAGGAGGACTACTGGCGCGAGGCCGACGCCGCTGCGGCCAGGGACATGAGAGAGCTGGCCAAGCCCTACGCCTCCCGTGAGGAAATGCTCGCCGACCTGCACCGCGACCCGCCCAAGGGCTACACCCGGTTCATGGCCTCTGGAGGAAAGGTCAGGCCTCAGCAAGTCGCCGGTACCGTCGTCGAGCTGCCGGGCCTGGACATCAAGTCCATCCGCGCCAAGCGGGCCGCCCTGCCCGACCAGGACACCGCCGAGTCCACCCCGACAGATCCTGTCACTCCTCCCGACGTCATCCCCTGATCCCAGTATCGGCCATCTCTCCGCCGTACCCCGAACCGACTCTGCCCCCGAGGACGCCCGACTCATGCTGACCCGACGCGCACTCCTGACGGCCGCGACCGCGGCCGGGCTCGCTCTGACCGGGTGCACGAAAACCTCAGGAGGCTCGGGGAAGACCACGCCTGCATCCTCCGCCCCCCTGGCGACCCTCGCCTCCGCTCCTGCCTGGCATGTCGACCTGGCCGGTGCCCGCATCACCGATTACCACCCGAGACTGGGGGTCCTGGCCATCACCTCCGCCAAGGAGTCCGCGACTCTGACCGCCGTATCGCCTGACGGTACCGACGGGTGGCGCACCACCCTGACCACCACCGATCCCGCCTCGGTGGACCTGGCCTGGATCGCCGCGGGCACAGCCGACCTGATCGCCGCCTTCGACAAGTCAGCCACCACTCTGACCATCTGGGACGCCACCAGTACCAGCCCGCGCCTGAGCGAAACCGTCACCGATGCCCGCCTGGGGGCCACTGGGTTACTGGCCATCGCCGTCGACGGAACGCTCAGGACCCTGACTCTCACTGGAGGCACCGTCCCCTACCTGACCCCCCTTCAGTCCCTCGGCACCCCACTGGCGGCCACCACCACCGGCCACTACCTTCTCCTCAACGAGTCCGGCGCCCTAACACTCGACGGTCACCTCCTGCCCGACTGCGGACAGGGAACGCCGAAGGCGGTCACTCTGACCCAGTCCATCGCGGCAGCATCCTGGTCCTCCCTCACCGTCGCCTGGACCACGTCGGCGACCACGGTCGCCAAGGTAACCGCTGACGTCAAGACCCCACAGCGCCGCCCCGTCACCGGGGGGACGTGGAGTACGTGGGGGGCCGCGGCCTGGATCTACCAGGGCAAGACCGTCACCGTCACCGACCCGGTCGCGGCCGTTCTCGACGGGGCTGCCTATCAGACCGCCGCCAAGGGCTCAGCCGTCATCGACCTGGACTCTGGAGCCACCGTCACCAGCGGCGCCATCACCCCTGTCGGGACCCCCAACACTCAGGACCGCCTCATCGCCTTCGATGGCGCCTCGCTGGCCTCCTGGCCTCTTCGAAAGGCGTCCTCGCCGACATCGACCAGTACGCAGGAGACAACGTGAGCAAGGTCCAGATCTCCCACGTCATCGACAGCGGCAAAGGTAAGATCGGCGGCCTGATTATCCTGGCCCTGGTTCTGCTCCTGACCCCCATTCTCATCATCACCATTGCCGGGGTCGCGGTCATCGGCGCCGCCGGAATCGGCGGCGTGCAGAGCGCTCAGATGGAGAACAATGAGAAAATGGGCGGTGACGGTGGCAATGGGTGCTCCACCACCGTATCGGGCCAGACCGGCTCCTCGAATGCGGGAACCTCCACCGACCAGGACATCAACAGCAACGTCCGCACCATCATCGGGGTCGGAAAAGGCCTGGGGATCAGCGATGTCGGCATCAAGATCGCACTGGTCACCGCCCAGAAGGAGTCCAGCCTACGCAACCTCGCCAATGACGGCGTCCACGGCCCAGAAGACGATGCTGGGCAGTGGCCGGCCGAAGGTGCCGATCACTATCTCAACATCGCCAAGAAATCGATGGAAAAGCCCAACGGCGGCAAGGGGAGCGAACACGACTCCGTCGGCATCTTCCAGCAGCGAGTGGCCTACTGGTGGCCCGGCTCCTACGACGACACCGACAAGCTCATCACCACGATGATGACTCCTCAGTACCAGGCCACCGTCTTCTTCATCGGCATTCACGGCGACGGCGGTCTTAAGGGCAAGACCGATGTGTGGAACGCGCACGGCTCCCTCAGCGGTAGCGAGGTCAACTCCGCCGTCCAGGCCGTCCAAGGGGCGGCAGCTGGAACCGTCGGCCAGGCGCAGGACTTCTGGAATGATGCCGAGGCCTACTACAACGCCAACGCCGACGCTCCGGCCATCAATATGACCCCCGAGCTCACCTCCCTCATCGGCTCCTCGGGGAACGAGGCGAGCGGGGGCGGCGGCTCCGGGTCTGGCAACGGCTCCAGCCGGAAGTCCAACTGCGGTAAATCAGGAGGTCGCTCCGTAGGAAATGCCACCGGAGTTGCCAAGAAGATCCTGGAGAATGCCTATGCCCAGGACCACTTCCCCTACCAATGGGGCGGCGGAGATACCAACGGACCCACCACGGGAACCAACAAGTGGCCTGGCGTTAGCGGCTTCGACTGCTCCGGCCTCGTCCTCTACTCCGTCTACCATGCCACCGACGGCCAGGTCTCCCTGCCCCATTTCTCGGGAGCCCAGGAGGACTATTACAAGAGCCAAGGTTGGGTCTACACCTCTGGTGGAGGCACCAATGTCCCGCCACAGGCCCAACCCGGCGATATCGTCTTCTTCGGCAGTGAGCACGTCGCCATCTATGCCGGAGAGGTTGATGGCGCCCCCAAATACTTCCAGGCTTCGTGGAACAACGGTCCGGCCGAGCAGGAGAAGGACATCGGTTTCGGGGACGTCGGCCGTGCGTGGACCTCCTGGGGACGCACCGGCGGACTCAACGGATGACCTGATATACGAGGAGGAGCCCATGAACACTTGGAACATCCGCCCCATGGCCGCAGCACTGCTCCTGGCCCTGGCCGCCACCTGCTCGGCCTGCACCTCCACCCGCACTGCGGCACCGACCACTCCATCCACCGACCAGTCCCCCGCTGCTGCCGCAGCCACTCAGGCCGCCGGCTCTCAGGGGACCGCCAGCACCGCCGCTCCAACACCGACTCCCAGTGAGCCATCCTTGAAGGAATGGGCCTCCAGCGCGGCCACCGGAGTCGGACCCGCCCAGGGGAACGGGGCCACCTCCCTTCCCATTCCCGACGAAGCCATCACGGCCGTCACCGGTTACCTCAACGTCGACGCTAACAAGGACTCCACCACCCAGACCGACGTCGACGCCTGGATCGAGCAGATGAAGGCCTACTCGGTCGAGGACTACTCCGCCGCCTCCCGCAAGAACACCTCCGCGGGTGCCGCCTGGAACGACGCCCACGCCAAGGGCGCCTCTCTAGCTGCCAAAGTCACCATTGACAAGTGCACCCGACCACCGGGGTGGGGGGACGAGTCCATGGTTCTGGCCTGCACCACCACCACTACCGTCACCGACACGTCCGGCAATTCCCTCAGCGAGACCTCCCTGCCACCCTCCTGGAAGAACAGAAGAACCACCATGCAGTACGAGATGACCCAGGACGGAGGAACCTGGAAAGTCAAGGCGGTATCCGTCGCCTCAGCCGGTTAAAGCTCTTTCTCGAAGGACGCAGAGTACTGCAATATGGTGACAGCATGGTTGCTTCACATGATGGTTTCATCATGTGAAGCAACCATGACTGGACCGGTGATCGGCTTACGAGAACTGCCCGGACGTAGACGGGGTTGGGTGGTTGGTGGTGTGGTGGATGAGGGTGCCTCCGATGGCGGCGGCTAGGTCGCGGGCGACGTGGTGCTGACCGGTGATGGGCATATGGACCACGCCCTGGGGCAACCAATCCAGATCGGTGGGGTCCGGCGGTTCCCCCTGGGGGTGGAAGGTGATCCAGGTGATATGGATCCCGGCCTCCAACAACCCCCGCAACTCTCGGGAGACCATGGTGCGCTCATAGGATGAGTAGGTCCCGCCCTTGGCGTCGGTGATGATGAAGATGGAGCGCACGCCCTTGGCGGTGGTCAGACCCAAATGATCCACCCCCAACCGCAACGCCACCCGCACATGTGTGATGAAGTTCTCGGTGCGTACTTGGGGGACGAGTTTGGGGATGCGCCCAGCCTCGG
>NZ_VICB01000035.1:20218-20469 GCF_006546835.1 Actinomyces johnsonii
TCCGCACCTCACCCGCACTGGGCCGACGATCACGCGGCAAAGTCAACAGATGATCAGTCATCTCATGGCGCATGAACAGCTTGGGTGCTGTTCCTTCCTGCTCGCGGCGTAGTTTCTCTTCCCAGCGGGGGTCTGCCTGGATCCTCTCGTCGACTGCCTCAGTGATGGGGTCCCACGGCTTGACGGCCTGTTGGGCTTGTTGGGTGAGTTGTTGGCGGGCTCCTCGGGAGGCGGCGGAGCCGACCTGCTCC
>NZ_VICB01000036.1 GCF_006546835.1 Actinomyces johnsonii
GGGGATGCTTTGCCGACCGAGTCGCAGCTGTGCACCGATCTGGGCGTGTCCCGCTCCTCCGTGCGCGAGGCCGTACGCACCCTGGTCGCCCTCGACATCGTCGAAGTCCGCCACGGACACGGCATGTTCGTCGGCAGAGTCTCCATGCGCCCCATGGTCGAGTCCCTCGTCTTCAGAGGCCTACTCAACCCCGGAGACGACCACCGCGGACTGCGCGACATCGTCGAAGTCCGCATCACCCTCGACAACGCACTAGCCGAACCCGTCACCCAAGCCTGGAAGAACCGCCAAGACACCGAACTCGACCAAATCGTGGCGCAGATGGACACCCACGCCCAAAAGGGCGAACTCTTCACCGAACAGGACCGCCGCTTTCACATGCGGATGCTCGAACCCCTGGACAACCACCTCTTCCTGCACCTGACCGAAGCGTTCTGGGCAGTCCACACCCTGACCGTCCCCCTCCTAGGCGCCCCCAGACCCGAGGACATGCTCAGCGCCGCCAAGGCCCACCGAGCCATGCTCCAAGCCGCCCGCGACGGAGACGCCCAGGCCTACCGCCAAGCCACCACCCAGCACTACGCCCCACTACTAGCAGCCCTCACCTAAACCAACCAGCAGC
>NZ_VICB01000037.1 GCF_006546835.1 Actinomyces johnsonii
CTGGACACGGTCAGCCTCACCATCACCGAAGGGGAGTTCGTGGCCATCATGGGGCCTTCGGGCTCGGGTAAGTCCACGCTTCTGCACTGCATGGCCGGCCTGGACACCCCCGCCTCCGGGAGCGTCTTCATCGCCGGACAGGACCTGTCGGGCATGAAGGACAAGCAGCTCACCACCGTGCGCCGCGACCAGCTCGGCTTCATCTTCCAGTCCTTCAACCTGCTGCCCACCCTGACCGCCGAGGAGAACATCCTCCTGCCCCAGCGCCTGGCCCGCCGCAAGCCGGACCAGGACTGGTACGACGCCGTCATCTCGGTCCTGGGCCTGAGCGAGCGCCTCACCCACCGCCCCAACGAGCTCTCCGGGGGCCAGCAGCAGCGCGTGGCCGTGGCCCGCGCCCTCGTGGGACGCCCCAAGGTCATCTTCGCCGACGAGCCCACCGGTGCCCTGGACACCGCCTCAGCCGCCAACCTGCTTCAGACCCTCGCCCGCATGTGCGAAACCCTGGGCCAGACCGTCGTCATGGTCACCCACGACGAACAGGCCGCAGCCACCACCAACCGCATCATCCGCCTACGCGACGGACGCATCATCGGCGACGAGGCCGT
>NZ_VICB01000038.1 GCF_006546835.1 Actinomyces johnsonii
CCTCAGTTATGAGTGCTGAGCCGCTGCTCACCGATCTCGACCGCCGGACGATCGCGGTTTCTAAGGCCCTGGCTGCTGATGCCGTGGAAAAGGCGGGGTCGGGCCACCCCGGTACGCCGATCTCATTGGCGTCGGTGGCGTGGCTGCTCTACCAGCGCGAGATGGTCCACGACCCGCTCGACCCGGGCTGGTTGGGGCGCGACCGGTTCGTGTTGTCGATCGGGCACGCCTCGCTGATGCAGTACATCCAGCTGTTCCTGGCCGGCTACGACATCGACCTGAGCGGTTTCACGGCCTTCCGCTCGCCGGCCGGCCTGCCGGGTCACCCGGAGTTCGGTGAGGTGGCGGGCGTCGAGACCACGACCGGCCCGCTGGGGGCGGGCTTCGCCAACGCGGTGGGACTGGCCATGGCCGCGCGCCGCGAGCACGGGCTGCTCGACGCCGGCGCCCCGCTGGGCGAGTCGGTCTTCGACCATTTCGTCTACACGGTCCTCGGCGACGGCTGCATGCAGGAGGGCGTGAGCTCGGAGGCCGCCTCCCTGGCCGGTACCCAGCAGCTGGGCAACCTCATCGCCATCTACGACGACAATGACATCTCCATCGAGGGCAACACGGACATCGCCTTCACCGAGGACCCCTCGGCCCGTTTCGAGGCCTACGGGTGGCAGGTGCTCGACGTCGACTGGCGTACCGGCCCCGACGGCTACGTCGAGGACCTCCAGGCGCTGCACGAGGCGATCGTGGCGGCTCGCGCTGAGACCGAGCGCCCGTCGCTGATCCGCCTGCACACGATCATCGCCTGGCCCTCACCGACCAAGCAGGGCCAGGAGTCATCGCATGGCGCCAAGCTCGGGGGTGAGGAGGTCGCCGGTCTCAAGCGGGCCCTGGGCCTGGATCCCGAGCAGAGCTTCATCCTTCCCGACGACGTCGTCACCCACGCCCGCGCCCGGGCCGCAGAGAACACCCGGGCCGCCCGGGCGGTCTGGGACGAGCGCTTCGCGGCCTGGCAGCAGGCCAACCCCGACGGTGCCGCGCTGCTGGAGCGCCTTGAGGCCCACCGCCTGCCCGAGGGCCTCCAGGCGGCCCTGCCGACCTGGGAGGTCGGCCAGTGCCTGGCGACCCGTGCGGCCTCGGGCAAGGTGCTCTCCGCGTTGGCTGGCGTGGTACCCGAGCTGTGGGGCGGGTCGGCGGACCTGGCCGGCTCGAACAACACGACCATGGCGGGCGAGCCCTCCTTCTTGCCCGCTCCCCTGGCGCAGGCCGACGGCGACGGGCCCTTTGGGCGCACCATCCACTTCGGTGTGCGCGAGCACGCCATGGGCTCGATCCTCAACGGGATCGCCCTGGACGGGCTCACCCGCCCCTACGGGGGCACCTTCATGGTGTTCTCCGACTACATGCGCCCGGCCGTGCGCCTGGCGGCGCTGATGGGCATCGGCTCGATCTTCGTGTGGTCCCACGACTCCATCGGCGTGGGCGAGGATGGCCCCACCCACCAGCCGATCGAGCACCTGGCCTCCCTGCGCGCTATCCCGGGCCTGGCCGTCGTACGCCCCGGGGACGCCAACGAGACCGCCGCGGCGTGGGCCGAGATCCTGGCCCGCCCGGACCAGCCGGCCGGCATCGCCCTGTCGCGTCAGAACCTCACCGTGAACGCCTCCGCCACCGCCGCGGCCGAGGGCGTGCGCCGCGGCGCCTACGTCCTGGCCGAGGCCACCGACGCAGACGGCGGCCAGACCGCCCCCGAGGTGGTCCTGATCGCCACCGGCTCCGAGGTCGGCGTGGCCGTGGCCGCCCGAGACATCCTCCAAGAGCAGGGCACGCCCACCCGGGTGGTCTCCGCCCCCTGCCTGGAGTGGTTCGCCCAGCAGGACACCTCCTACCGGGACCAGGTGCTGCCGGCCGGTACCGCCAAGGTCTCCATCGAGGCCGGCATCGCCATGGGCTGGCGCGAGCTCGTCGGCGACACCGGCGAGATCATCTCCATCGACCACTACGGCACCTCCGCCGCCGGCACCGCCCTGTTCGAGGAATACGGATTCACCGCCAACAACATCGCCCAGC
>NZ_VICB01000039.1 GCF_006546835.1 Actinomyces johnsonii
CATTGGTGTGTTCCTTTCTGGTAGTCCTCCCCGGAGTGAGTTCCGGGGGAGATAAAGTGCGTTCTTGCTTTCCCGTGGTGAAGGCGGGGTCTGTCTTGCGTCGCTGCTACGGCGCAGGACAGGCCCCGTGTTGTGTGCGGCTCAGTAGCAGTGGCAGCGGAGGCGGAACCAGGAGTCGCAGTAGCCGCCGCGGAAGCCGTTGCCGCGGCAGTGGGCGTTGCAGGAGTACTCGTTGGGGCAGCCGAAGCCTTCGGCGCCCTCGATGGGGGCCTGGGTCTCGGAGCTGATGGCCTGGGCGGAGTCGGCATCGCTCAGAGGAGCGGTGCGGCGGGTGAACTTGTCCATTGGTGTGTTCCTTTCTGGTGATCTCCCCGGGTGGTTCCCGTGGGAGGGTGTGGGTGCGCGGGTGAATGTGTCTGCGCACCTTCCCCGGATTGGGGGAAGCCTGTGATGTGGCGTCTGAGTCTGCGGGGTGCATGTCTCTGCCGCCGAGGTGATGGTGTCACTCTATGAAGGTGACTAGCGGAGGACTATTCACCGAAGGTAGGAAATGTTCCTTCCCGTCATCCGTAAGGGGGGTTGCGGAAATGGGGAAGTGTTCTTGTGCGGACCTGTGCTGTCTTTTGGGGGTGTTGTTGAGTGTCGTCCATGTATGAGCTGCGGAGCCGTTTCCAGAAGTTTCTGGAAACGGCCCCGCACGTGATTGGATTCAGTAGCAGCGACATGTGGCGGCGGCGAATCCTCCGCAGAATCCTCCGCGATATCCCGTGCTCAAGCAGTGGTTGTGGCACTGTTGCTCGTTGAAGGGACAGGCGAAACAGTCGCTTGTTTCGAGGGGGATGCGCGTCTCGGCATTCATGGTGTCATTGAATCTGCTGTCACTCAGCGATTTGCGACGCCGGGAGAACAGTTCCATGAGGATCTCCTTCTTCATGTGAGGTTTGTATAGGTGCGGGAGAAACTGTCAACGGGTGCGGATGCAGTTCCAGGCGTCATCGTTGCGCGATCAGTCCTCGGAGAGCGCCATGACCGGAGGTACCGAGGCGGCCCTGCCTGCTGGACGCAGTGAGGCCAGTACACCGACGACCAGGGTGGCGGCAAGAGTACCGAGCAGGGCGAGGTGAGGGATGTGCAGCGTCATGCCTTCGGCAGTTTTGGAGAGAGCAAGCGTTCCCGATGAACCCAGGACAGTTCCGACGACGAGTCCAAGACCTCCTCCTACTGCCGCCACGAGAACTCCCTCGGTCACGATGAGGTTCCTGATCTCCGAGCGAGGGCTGCCGGTGGCGCGTAGAACTCCGATTTCTCGAATGCGCTCCAGAACCGAGACGTCCGTAGTGTTGGCCAGCCCGGACAGGGCGATGACCAGGGCGGCGCCCAGGACCAGGCAAACGACCAGAGCCATTCGCATGATGATGGATGACATCTGTTCGGTCGCGGCGGCGCTTCCCTGCACCATCAGAGTCTGACCTCGGACAGCCGCAACGAGGGAGTGCTCGGTGGCGGATGTCATGGAGTTGCCGGTAGAACGAACCCACATGGTGGCGTTGGTGGGGGTATCGCCGTTGAGGCGCTGCGCCACTGCCGGGCTGACCGCGGCTCCCCATCCCTCCTGGACGTGGGCTGTCAGCTCAACGCTGCCGGCAGCGCCGGTCAGGGTGACTGTGGAGCCGTCTGGAATGTTATAGATGCCGCCCACAATGAGGGTCTTGTCATCGAGGCCTTCCAAGCCCCTGGTGGACCGTGCAATAGGCGCGATATTGCCGGTGTCGATGACGTCGACATTGATGTCCTTCGACTCTCCGTCGACAGTCTGGGTCAGGCCGAGGGAGGGAACGTAAGTCACGTCCTTGATGCCGTCGACCGCTTTGACCTGCTTCGTCAGCTGCGCGGTATCGGTTTGCGGCGTGACCCCGAAGATTCTGGCGTCCACGGGTGAGCTGTGGCCGAGGATAGCGTCGAAGGAGGCGTTCAAAGAGGACAGGCCGACGAAGAGCGCCGATCCCACCAGGACGCAGACGAAGAGCGTGGCGGCGGTTGCGGCGGACCGTCCGGAGTTGCGGGCCAGGTTACGTGTAGCCAACTGCAGCACCGGGAATCGAGTGTCACCACTGAGTCTGCCGATGAAGCCGATGATGGCGGTGACGAGCAGAGGAAGGCTGAGGACGGTGCCAACGACGACGACGGCGCTTCCACATGCTGTGATGAAGATATCGGATGCCTGAACGCCGAGGGCGACCACGGCCGCGCCGATGACAGCAACGACGACTCCAGTGACGGCCGCCCATATCCGCCTGCGCCCGGCCTGCCTGGTGCTCGTAATCTGCCCGGTGAGAGCCACGAGCGGTGAGATACGGGTGGCTGTGCGTGCGGGGCGCAGAACGGCGATGAGGGTGACTAGCGTCCCCAAGGCGACGGTGAGCCCGAGAGACACGGGTGAGATGGTGAGCTGATCCGCCTTGAGATCCGCGAAGGTCCCCGAGGACACCGCGATGGCGCCAATACCGGTTCCAAGGGCCGCGCCCAGGATTGAGCCGGCCAGGCCGGTGATGAGACCGGTGCGCAGAACGGCGAGCATCACCTGGCGGCGACTTGTGCCGATGCAGCGCATGAGACCGACCGTGCGGGTCTGACGGGCCACCAGGGTGCTGAAGGTGGTTCCGATGACGATGATGGCGACGGCCGCGCAGACCGGGGCTAGGAGGTTGATGATGGTTGCAATCGTCGTGCCGCCCGTCTGCCCCTGGGTGCGTTGGGCGATAGCATCGTCCCTGCTCTGAACCGATGCGGCGGGCTGGACCGCGTGAACGGTCTCCGACACCTTGGTGAGGAGTGCGCCGGTGTCCGTTCCCGGCTTCGCGTTCACATACAGGCTGAGGTAGTCCATGCTCGCGCCCATCGCCTGGAGCTGCTCGGTGGTGACGTAAGCGGTTCTGGTGCCGGACTCCTTGCTGTCGGCCCCGGCGGAGATGATGCCGACCACCGTGGGGGCCGAGTGAACGGCCTTGGCGTCGTCGTCGTCCTTGGTCCTGAGGCGGATGGTGTCGCCGACGCTCAGGCCCTGCTGCTCGGCGAGCTCGGAATCGATGGCCACCTCGCCGGTGGCTGCGGGGAGCCGACCGCTGCTCAGCGTAGTGAACTTGCTGAGTGTTGGGACACTTTGTACGGCGACCTGGGCTCCGACGGAGTTGCTCAGCTGCTTGGGCAGATCGAGCCACAGCATGTCCCAGTGGGCACCGCGGGCGGAGTCGACACCGTCGAGGGCGGAGACCCGGTTGAGGAGAGCATCGTCCAGGGCGTTTTCAGTTTTGTTGGCACCACGGCCGTCGTGGACAACGACGGCGGCATCGCCCACGGATACGCGCGCACTGGTCTGCGTCTGAGTACGGAAGGAGTCGGAGATGATGAAGGCGAAGGCGATGAGGGCTGCGCTCATGGCCACGGCCACGAACGCCGCGACTGTTCGCCGCAGATCGAGGAGCGAAGGCATCAGCGGGCCTCCATTCCAGTGGCGTAGGGGCTCCCGAAGCCGAACATCTGGGTCGCGCTGGGAGCCGCGACATGGCGGGCGCTGTAGACGGCGGCGGGACGGGGCGCGGGGGCGACGGGAGCGGCGCTCGCCCTGGAGGCGCGGCGGGACTCCGGTGCGGCTGCCGGGGTGATGGCCCGACGCACCGGCACGGGGCCGGCCGGGGTCGTCACGGCGTCGAATCCCGCAGCGGGGCCGGCTGGGGTTGCCGGCGCCGTCATCGGTGGTACGGGAGGAGCCGCCTGAGCGGGAGCGACGGGCGCCTGCTGGGCCGGGCGGGCAGGCGGCGCGGAGTGGGTGCCGGGGGAGTGGTGGACGGCCTCGTCGCCGATGATGC
>NZ_VICB01000040.1 GCF_006546835.1 Actinomyces johnsonii
CCATCCCCCTCCACCCCACACCAGGCACCGCGCCCCCGGCCGAGGCTCACCGGCATTCCATAGCGCAGTAACCCCGCCTCAGAGCCCACCCACCACTTCCCTTCGAAACGAGACCGGTCAGCATGCCTTTCCCCGCCTTCGACACTCAGACATCCTTCACATGGTGCCCCACACGACGCACCCACCTGCTCCATGCGGCGATCGCACTCTTCCTGGCCTGCATCTGGCCCCTCCTAGGAGGAGCCATGACCCCGAGCGTGCTCGCAGTCAACATCGCCGCAGCCGCATCCATCCCCCTCGCCTCGCGCTACCCCGCCATCGGCGCCACCACCAGCCTCATCCTGTGCTGGATCGCCCTGGCCATTCCAGACCCCGTAGGCATCATCGCCCCATCCATCCCATCCGGAATCGCCGCGATGCTCCTGGCCAGAAACCACCCACGCGGCACGGCTTACTTCCTACTTGCAATATCAGTCTTCCTCCATGTCTTCTACACCTCCACGCGCTGGATCGACGGGCTCACATGGCCGATGGTGGTGGGTGTTCCTTGTGTGGTGATCG
>NZ_VICB01000041.1:0-260 GCF_006546835.1 Actinomyces johnsonii
GGAGCAGGTCGGCTCCGCCGCCGCCCGAGGAGCCCGCCAACAACTCACCCAACAAGCCCAACAGGCCGTCAAGCCGTGGGACCCCATCACTGAGGCAGTCGACGAGAGGATCCAGGCAGACCCGGCGCAGGAGGAACCCTTGCGTCGTAAGGTGGAGGAGAAGGCGCCCAGGCTGTTCAGGCGTCAGGAGCGCGGGCTCAATCGTCTGCTGAGCCTGCGATATCCCTGGGAACGGGATCCCAGTGCGGGTGAGGTGCGGA
>NZ_VICB01000041.1:444-1183 GCF_006546835.1 Actinomyces johnsonii
CCGAGGCTGGGCGCATCCCCAACCTTGTTCCTCACCTGCGCACCGAGGACTACACCACCTATGTGCGGGTGGGGTTGCGGTTGGGGGTGGATCATTTGGGTCTGACCACCGCCAAGGGCGTGCGCTCCATCTTCATCATCACCGACGCCACAGGTGAGGCCAACGTGTCCTATGAGCGCACCATGGTCTCCCGAGAGTTGCGGGGGTTGTTGGAGGCCGGGATCCATATCACCTGGATCACCTTCCACCCCCAGGGGGAACCGCCGGACCCCACCGATCTGGATTGGTTGCCCCAGGGCGTGGCCCGTATGCCCATCACCGGTCAGCACCACGTCGCCCGCGACCTAGCCGCCGCCATCGGAGGCACCCTCACCCACCACACCACCAACCACCCAACCCCACCCGCGTCCACACAGTTCCCATAAAGTCAATCACCAATCGAAACCCAGGGCGCTTCACCACGTACTCACCGTCAAGAACAACCAGCCCGGTGTGCGTAAGACGTTCAAGAAGCTGCCGTGGAAGGACGTCCTGTCCACCTCCTCGGTCGACATCTCTCACGGGCGGCGGGGGCGACACACCATTAAAGCGGTCGAGGCCCCCACCTGGGCGGTCTTCCTCGGGGCGGCTCAGGTGGTCCAGGTCCGACGCACCAGAGCGAGTCGTCAGGCTGCTTGTTTAGCTAATCACCTGAATCGACTTTGCCGCCCCCTGGTGAGGGTGGTTGTGTGGGGTGTTG
>NZ_VICB01000042.1 GCF_006546835.1 Actinomyces johnsonii
GCCACTGCTACTGAGCCGCACAGATCCCGAGTTGCCTCGAGTCATCGAGGCAACTCGGGACGAATATTGAATGTGGGCTGTCAGATGCCGAGCATCTGACAGCCCACATCTGCTTGTTTCCCAGACCCCGCACCAGACATCTGCAGAGTCCTCCTTAGGGAGGACGCCCCTCCATACATCCCGCCCTTCGGGGTATTTTCGCATTACCAGGCACCCCGTAGTCTTCTCATATCAGCCAAGGCAAGGCGAAGAGATCACCAGCCACACTAACGCCTTGCACCACTTGCACGAGAGATGAAAAAGGACCGCCCCCATGCCACGATTTGTTCGCCGCTCCACCGCTCTAGCGGATGTGACATTTGAGCAGGCTCTTCATTCAGAAACGCACGCACCCACCGAGGGAGCAGAATACAACTGCCCCACCGATGAGTCTCCGTGCGACCGTCACTGCAGATATTCCGGATACCGGGGCGGCTACTGCGGAGGAATACTCAAGACCTCTTGCCGCTGCTATTAATTCAAACAGCGATATCGCAACGCGCAGGACCACAGCTTCTGATTCATCTTTCTTGCGAGTGACTCTGGCAGTCCGGTGCCGCCGGCATCGCATCACAGACTTCCCCCAATCCGGGGAAGGTGCGCAGACACATTCACCCGCGCACCCACACCCTCCCACGGGAACCACCCGGGGAGATCACCAGAAAGGAACACACCAATG